>CAZZKW010000009.1:53685-86196 GCA_964654975.1 uncultured Woeseiaceae bacterium | reverse complement strand
CTGTATATCGGCAGCCATTAATACCCGTCACATCTCGAATTTTCCTCAAAACAAACAAGGCCGCTACGAATATTAAGGATACGCTGGACTTACCTTTGCTCGACTATGTCGACGAATATTCTGCTTACAATAGTTGGATCAGGAAGAACGCCAGGGAGCTGTTACCCCTGGCTCGCAAGAAATTACGCACCATCACCGCATCAAATAACGTGGTCCTGAAACAACTGGTTTTACAAGGGTTGGGGTTCGGTTTCTTACATCAGGAATCCATTCAGACTGAACTGGATGTGGGCGAACTACTTCCCTTGATAGACAAGTCAAGAAATCAAAATATCTCAGTTGATATCGATGTGGTTTATAAAAGAAAATATGCCTTGGGCCATGTACAGCAGTCATTTATCAGGTTGTTACGTGAGAGTCGTGCTAGTTGGACAGTTTAGTCCACAGAGCAGCGAGTGGTAGACTTCATCTTGACTGATGATGTACGCAATCGGATGCCAACCATCACAAAATATCCGCAGTCCCTTCAAATTAGCCTCGGTGGGCGCGATATGCGCTCTCGTTATAAACGAATAACAAACAAACCGTTCACGCCCTGACACCAGCTCCCTAAGGTAACTGCCACTGGCCGCGTTTATCAGCGCGGCTTTGAATGGATTCAGGAGTTGCCGAGATGTCTGGTTTACCCGCAGGTGTTTTGCCGCTGAACACCGAGCAAACAAACAGCCTGCAAACGGCGGTGTCGGGATTGACGCCGCAGCAATTGCAGTGGGTGTCGGGTTATACGGCGGGGCTGGCCGCCGCCGGTGGCCAAACTTTGCCATCGACCGGCGAGCCGGTTGCTGGCAGTGACGACAAGCTCACCGTTTTATACGGCTCGCAGACTGGCAACGGTGAGGCGATCGCCGAGATGCTGGTACGGCAAGCCAAAGCACAGGGATTCGCTGCCCGAGCCGTTAGCCTGGCGGAGTACAAACCGTCGAGCCTGAAGCGCGAATCGCTACTGACGTTTGTGATCAGCACCCACGGTGAGGGTGAGCCGCCGGACGATGCGGAGCTCTTTTACGAATACCTGATGTCGGCCAAGGCGCCGAAGCTGGCGGATCTCAAGTACTCAGTACTGGCCCTCGGCGATAGCAGTTATGTGAATTTTTGCGAAACGGGCCGGGAGTTCGACGCCCGTTTGAGTGAGTTGGGTGCTGAGCGCTTCGAAGCTCTGGTCGAGTGCGATCTCGACTACGACGATCCGGCAAACGCCTGGTCGGACCGCGTCGTCGGCGGGCTTGGCAAACTGCTAGATGCCGGCAAGACTCCGGTCGCACCAGTTCTGCGAGCGGTCGAGAATGTCTCCGCCTACGGTAAAACGAATCCCTTCCCGGCGGAAATTCTGGTTAATCAGAAAATCACCGGCAGTTCTTCAAGCAAGGACGTTCGCCATATCGAATTGTCGCTCGAGGGCTCCGGCCTGAGCTATGAGCCCGGTGATTCGCTGGCAGTTGTCGCTAACAATCCGCCGCAATTGATTGCCGAACTGCTGGCGCTGTTGAACCTTGACGGCGATGTCGTTGTTGCCGTTCGTGATGAGTCCATCAAATTGTCCGAGGCTTTGCGGCAACGGCTGGAAATCACCGTCGTCAATCTCAAGTTCCTGCGTGCCTGGGCGGCACTCGCCGAGAACCATGCGTTGTCGTCGTTGCTCGACGATAGCGAGACGGAAAGCCTCACAGAATTTGTGGACACCCATCAAATAGTAGATGTCGTTCGCCAGTTTCCGGTGATTGTCGACGCGCAGCAATTCGTCGATATGCTGCGCAGCCTGAGTCCGCGGTCATATTCGATCTCATCGAGCCTTGCGGCGAACCCGGACGAAGTACACCTGACAGTCGCCGCAGTACGCTATGAAGCCTTTGGCAGCAAACACTGGGGCGCCGCATCAACGTACCTCGCCGATCGTATGCAAGAGGGCGATACCGTCTCGGTGTTCGTTGATCGAAACACGCGTTTCAGGCTTCCCGAGGGTAGTGTTCCGATTATCATGATAGGGCCGGGTACCGGTATCGCGCCGTTTCGGGCGTTCGTGGAAGAGCGCGTCGAACAGGGCGCCGCCGGCGAGAACTGGCTGTTCTTCGGCGATCGGAATCTTGACAGCGACTTTCTGTATCAGCTCGAGTGGCAGCGCCATCTCAAGCAAGGCAACCTGAAGCGGCTTGATGTTGCCTTCTCTCGTGATCAACGACACAAAATCTACGTGCAGGATCGGATTCGAGAAAACGGCGCCGAGCTGTATCGTTGGATCGAAAACGGCGCAGCAATTTACGTCTGCGGCGATTCCAAGCATATGGCGAGCGACGTAAACGATGCGCTGCTCGACGTGCTGGTCGAGCACGGCGAATTACAGTCAGAGGCGGCTGAGGAAAAACTCAAAGCACTGCGGAGTGAAGGCCGCTATCAGCGAGACGTTTACTGATGAGCACTCAAGATATTGGCAATAATCTCACCGAAGTTGAACACATCAAAGCGGCGAGCCGCCACTTACGTGGCACGCTGGTGGAAGGGCTGCTTGATCCATTGACCGGAGCGATTGCAGAGGCCGATACGCAGTTGTCCAAGTTCCACGGCATTTACCAACAGGATGACCGGGACATCCGCAGTGAGCGTAAGCGCCAGAAGCTGGAACCGGCGTACAGCTTTATGATTCGTGCACGAATCCCCGGTGGGCTGCTGACGAGTTCGCAATGGTTAGGTCTGGATCGCATTGCGATCGAGCACGCGAATCAATCGATCCGCCTGACAACCCGCCAGGCGGTCCAATATCACGGTGTTGTAAAACGCCGGCTGAAGCAAACGATTGCCGACATCAATCAATCGGCGCTGGATACGATAGCTGCGTGCGGTGACGTCAACCGAAACGTGATGTCGCCACCGTTGCCGGCGTTGTCATCGATACACCGGGAAGTGCAGCGACACGCGGAGGCGCTGTCCGAACACCTGATGCCGCTGAGCCGCGCGTACCACGAAATATGGCTGGACGGCGAAAAGATCGAATCCTCAAAAAATGGGGTCGAACCGATTTACGGCGACACCTACCTGCCGCGGAAATTCAAGGCGGCGTTCGTCATACCACCGCAAAACGACGTTGACGTGTTTACCCAGGACCTGGGTTTGATCACGATTGTCAGCGGCGGAAAAATCGCCGGATTTAATGTCACCGTTGGCGGCGGCATGGGCATGACGCACGGCGAAACGGATACGTATCCACGACTTGCCGACGTGCTCGGCTTTATCAAACCCGACGACGTACTCGCAGTTGCCGAGGCGATCGTTACAACGCAGCGAGACTGCGGCGACAGAACAAACCGCAAGCACGCACGCCTCAAGTACACCATTGATGATCGCGGTGTCGAATGGTTTCGTGGCGAAGTTGAGAAGCGTTCCGGCGTTGGCTTTGAAGAGGCGCGCAAATACGCCTTCGTCGCGAATGGGGATGTGTACGGTTGGCAGCAGGACGATGTCGGCGCCTGGCAC
The DNA here is from genome assembly GCA_964654975.1 of uncultured Woeseiaceae bacterium. Lineage (GTDB taxonomy): Bacteria > Pseudomonadota > Gammaproteobacteria > Steroidobacterales > Woeseiaceae > UBA1847. The sequence goes on along the minus strand of CAZZKW010000009.1, from coordinate 82,671 downwards.
TACGGTTTGTTCGTACAGAACGGTCGAGTCAGCGATACTGGCGAGCGTCGATTGTTAAGCGGATTGCGATCAATCGCGCAACTGCACAACACGGAGTTTCGACTAACGCCGAATCAGAACCTGATAATCAGCACGGTCGCCGCAACGGATAAAGCGAAGATTGACGCATTGCTCGTCGAATACGGGATTGAGAACAGCGTACATGCCAGCCCGTTGCGACTGAACTCCATGGCCTGCGTCGCGTTCCCGACCTGCGGTCTGGCGATGGCCGAAAGTGAGCGCTATCTACCGTCACTGATCGATAAGATCGATGCGGTGCTCAAACAACACGGTCTGGCCGATGGCCCCATAACGATTCGGATGACCGGTTGCGCCAACGGTTGTGCACGACCGTATATTGCGGAGATCGGATTGGTGGGCAAAGGGCCCGGTCGCTATACGGTGTTTCTGGGTGCGGGATTCGCAGGGGATCGCCTGGGTGCACCGTATCTCGACAACGCAAACGAAGCAGAAATACTGCGAGCGCTCGATCCGCTATTCGCAGCTTTCGCCACGGATCGGATTGACGCCGAACATTTCGGCGACTTTCTTGTTCGCACCGGAGCGGTGCGAGAAGTGACCGCAGGGAGGCACATCCATGACGGCTGAAGACAGAGTTGCGTCGGCGTTGAGAACCTTGCCGGGGCAACACATCGTCACCTCAAGCTTCGGTGCGCAGTCCGCGGTCATGTTGCATCTGGTGACACAGCAGTTGCCCGATATCCCGGTAGTGCTTATCGATAGCGGATACCTTTTTCCGGAGACCTATCGGTTTGTCGATGAACTCACCGCGAGGTTGCGGTTGAACCTCAAGGTGTATCGGCCGGAAGTTTCGGGTGCCTGGCAAGAGGCGCGCTACGGAAAGCGCTGGGAACAGGGCTTGGAAAGTCTTGATGACTACAACCAGGACAACAAAGTTGAGCCAATGCAGCGGGCCATTGAAGAACTGAACGTTGGCACCTGGTTCTCGGGTTTGCGGCGCGATCAGTCAATCGATCGAGCAAAGATACCCTTTGTTGAATCGTCGGGGGATCGTTTCAAGGTCTATCCGATCGCCGACTGGAGTGACCGGGATGTTTACCTGTACCTGAAGGAGCACGATCTACCGTATCACCCGCTCTGGGAACAAGGCTATATTTCGATTGGTGACGTGCATACGACGAAGTCGTTAACGGAGGTGGATTCGCTCGAAGAAACACGTTTCTTTGGGCTGAAGCGCGAATGCGGATTGCACGAACTGGACTTTGGGAAGTCGTTTTCTGAGGTACGGTCGGCGTGACCTACCTTAGGTGGCGGTAAAGCGAGTTGGGGTCGAACCGAATTTTCCTAAATCGGTTCGACCCCTATATTCCATTGGTTAGAAGCGCTTGGTTACTGTCAGGCCCCAGGTTCTTGGCTGGTTCGGATATGAGCTAATCCTGTCGGCCTGAATCGTCGTCGGGAAGCCACTCGTAAGGTATTCATCGTCGTTGATATTTCGGCCCCACAACATGGCTTCAAAGCCGTTTTCCCAAGCCAGGCCGACGCTGGCATTAAAGGTGCCGACCTCACGCGAGAGAATGTTTGCGGCGACATTTTCGACCAACTGTACTTCGTCGTCGTAAATGTATTCACCACGAACGAATCCTGACGTGCCGTTACTCAATTCGAAGTTGTAAATTGCCGAGAAATTCAAGCTGATCTCACTGACACCGGCCACGCTCTGCCCGCTCAGATCGACGACGACACCTCCAGGTCCCTGGGCGCCCACGAACGAGTCGTATTTTGGATCCATCCAGATTCCTGAAAACGCCAGGCTTAGCGAGTCAGTCGGCGAGAAGTTGGCTTCAAACTCGACACCGCTGGTAGATTGCTGGCCGGCGTTGGCGAGGACAAATCCTGTGCCAACAAAGATAGAGCTCTGGAAGCCTTTGATTTCCTGGTCGAATATTGCAATGTTCACGGTGCCGCGATCAAACCGCGCCTTCATACCGACTTCGATAGCGAACGCTTCCTCGGGACCCGCATAGCGCGTACCGGAAACCAGGTTGGCAGGACCGAAGCGGTCATTCGGACCCGCACCAAGTGCCGCCATATCTGCCGGAAACGGACGCGAATCGCGTGTGAGGTTCCATGAGCTTGCCTTAAAGCCAGTTGCGGCACCGGCGTAAAGATTGATGCTGTCCGTCGCATCGAACGCCACCCTGGCGGTCCAGGTCGTATCGCTGTCACTTGTTGAGCCGGATTCGACGCCGTTGGGGAAATTCATGAACGGCGGTAGAAACTGCACTGACTGCAAGGGAAGCAGCGGGTTGCACGGCAACGCCGGTTGGGCCGGATCGCAACTGGTCATGCTGATCGTGTTTGCCGCTGCATCGACCATCGGAAGTGCCGCGATGTTGGTCGGCGTCGGTGGCAGCCCCCCCGAGATTGCGGTGAAAGCCTGCGCGTATGCGATTTGTTCAAAATCCAGCGATGAAAGTACCTCGGTGCCCACAATGTTAATGGCTACATCCTTTTCGTCCTTCGTGTAGTTTGCGCCCAGCGTTACGGTCACGCGATCACCGACGTGCAACTCTACCTGACCGAATATCGAAATCGCCTGGTTGTCCTGCGACATCATCTCCAAGTACCCCGATCCGGGCGCCAGAAATGTACCGCGCGGCAATAAGAACGTGTCTTCAACATTGTCGAGGGCACCTGGAGCCCCGGCAGCGGCGAGCCCGATATCGACAAACGGGCGAAAGCCTGGCCCGAGCGACAAGGTGTTGTCGATGTCAACCGTTTCGTCGAAGAAAAACGCACCGACCATCCAGTCGACACTGCCTTCGCCGGATGACGCGAGACGCAATTCCTGTGTAAACCCTTCGATGTCGTTGTTGGACAAGACCTGATCGAGCAGAGCTGCACTGGTGAAATCGCCGTCACCGTCTTCGTTTCGAGTCAGACTTCGTGATGAGGTGATCGATGTCAGCGCGACCTTGTCGAAATCGTAATCAACCTGCAGCGAAACGCCGCTGCTGGTGATGTCGTTTATCGGGTTGTAGCTGTAATATTGCGAGCGTGCAAATGGGTTTTCCGTTAACACTTGGCCACCGATCAGTCCAATGATCGTGCTTGAGGGCCCGTCGAGGATGTTTACGGTACCGCAGCAGGATTCATCAATCTTGTCGTAGTCTGCGATAAGGCGCAGTTCCAGTTGGTCGTTAGGTTGGAACAGGAGCTGTCCACGAACGCCGTAGCGATCAAGATCGTTGATCTTCGAGCCGTCTGTCAGGTTGGTGAAGTAGCCATCGCGTGTATTCGAGCTACCGGACAAGCTAAACGCCAAGGTATCGGACAGAGGACCGGTAACGTCACCTTTAATGAGTACCTGGCTTAGCTCGCCAACGGTGATAGCAGCGGAGCCACTGAAGCCATCGAGGTCTGGTTTTGCGGTAACTACGCTGATGACACCTGCGGAGGCATTCTTACCAAACAGCGTGCTCTGCGGGCCGCGCAACACTTCGATACGCTCCAGATTCGGATAATCTGCCAGTGCCGACGCTGACCGCGAACGGTATACACCGTCAACAAAGACAGCGACTGACGGCTCAGTGCCGATATTGTTAGATCCGTTGCCAAATCCGCGGATGAAAAAGCTTGTGTTGCCGGCTTGATTCAACTGACTAATGCGAAGAGACGGCACGAGGGACTGCAGATCCTTGATGTCCACTATCTGCGCTTTTTCCAGTGCGTCCGCATTGACGACCGTTACCGCAACAGGGATTTCCTGCAAGGTTTGCGGGCGTTTTGAGGCCGTGACGATAATTTCCTCAAGGGCGAAGTCCTGGGCCCAGGCCGGTGCGGTTGCGCATAAAGATGTCGCAAGCACTGCGAGGCAAGATGTCGTTTTTAAAATATTTTTCACTATGGTCCCCTAACAAAAGTAGTTCGGCCGGGCTGCTCAGGCGCTTGCCGGAAGCGCTGTCCGACCGTGGGTAATGCTAATGAAGACTAATGCCCCTGTCGGTAGGTGTCAAAAAACAACGACCGACCAAACGCCGATCGGAGCGATCGAAAACGGGTGATCGGGTAACCATCGCAAGCGCGGGACCGTTCGTCTGTGTCAGAGCCGGCAACGCTTCTGCGTCGAATGGGCGCTGGCGCCGTTATTCAGCGGGTGTTATCCGCTGTGTTCCCGCTAGCCGGCGAAGGGAGGTATTGTTGCGCGAAAACGACAATTCGAAGTTGTGCGGTGCGCGGCGATGAGGGCTATGCGGTACGAACGCCGCATACCTCAGAGGTGAAATATCAACAAGTGAAGCCGAAAGAACGCGCCTGACCTGCACGCTGAAAAGTCTAATTCACAGCGCGCCGCTCTTGTAAGCGGGCGATACCTCGCTAACGTTCTCGTCACAGCCACCTCGCAGCGGCAATTCTGACCCGTCAAACAACACGTCGATGTCTTCCTGCGATGTCGCGCGGCGAATCGCGTCGAGCTGCTGAGGTGAGACGTGCGAGGCAAACAGCTGAATAAAGTCAATCATATATCGTCTGAGAACGGTGTCTTTCCGGTAGCCGATCCAGGTTGTGCTGCGCGGAAACAATCCCTCGGCATCGATGACCTGCAGGTCTTTTCTGTCGTCGCACTCTGCGGCCATGCCGGCGACTATGCCGACGCCCAGCCCCATACGCACATAGGTCTTGATGACATCGGCATCGCGGGCCGTGAAAACGACATCCGGTTTCAAGTCCTGGTCCTCAAACGCGCGTTTTAGCGACGACTGACCGCCGAAACTGAACACGTAGGTGACGAGGGGGAACTTGGCGAGATCCTGCAATGTAATCTTACGGTTGAGTTTGGTGAGGTCATGGCCTTTGGGTACCACGATAGAGCGGTCCCAGCGATAGCTTGGCACCAGCATCAGGTCGGCAAACAGCTCGCTGGAGCCGGTGGCAATCGCGAAGTCGATATCGTTTGCTGCAACCATGTCGGCGATCTGCTCCGACGTTCCCTGGTGAAGATTCAATCCGATCTTCGGGAACCGCGTACGAAATTTGGCCACGATTTCGGGCAGAACGTAGCGGGCCTGAGTGTGGGTCGTCGCTATCGACAGCGCCCCTTCCTCTTCCTGATAGTAGTCCGAAGCGAGGCTGCGGATGTTTTCGACCTCGCGCATGATGATTCGGGCGCGGTCGATTACCTGGTGGCCGGCAGAGGTAATCGCACCGAGGCTTTTGCCCTTGCGGGTGAACAACTGCACGCCGAGCTCTTCTTCGAGCAGTTTTAGTTGTTTGCTGACACCGGGTTGGCTGGTGTACATGCGTTCCGCGGCGGCGGTGATATTCAAGCCGTTGTCGACGATGGCCAGCAGGTATTTCAGTTGTTGCAGTTTCATCGATGTGCCGTTATCCGGGTGTTCCAGTATGTGACCAACGGAATTCCGTTCAGTTTCAAATCCCGTACTTAGGTATACCAGATTCTTATAACCCAGCGCTATATCGGCAGAAACAGGCCGTCTTTTGGGCGTTGTGGACGAGCGATATAGTGGCTGTCCTTATTCTGATCCATATTCTTGAGGGGCATACAGGTGGACTATTTTCCCGCGTTTCTCGATCTTCGGGGTCGCTCGTGTCTGGTGGTTGGAGGCGGTAACGTTGCCGCGCGGAAAGTACGGCTGCTGGCCGCGGCGGGAGCGCGCGTTACGATCGTAGCGCCGGAAATTTGCGATTCCGTGATCGTCCTGACCGGCGAAGATGGCCATCGGCTCGTGCGGCGGAAATTCGAAGCGGGTGACGTGCAGGGTCACTGGCTTATTGTCAGCGCAACGGGAGACCCGGCGGTGGAGCAACTCGTCTATCGGCATGCGTCGGCGGCGGGTGTTTTCTGCAACGGCGTCGACGATATCGAAAATTGCAGCTATATAACGCCCGCCATCGTGGATCGCAGTCCGGTTATTGTCGCGATTTCTTCGGCGGGCGCCGCGCCGGTGCTCGCCCGCAAATTGCGCGCGGATATTGAGCTGTTGCTGCCGGCCGGGCTATCCAGGCTTGCGGCGCTGGCGCGAGAATGGCGCGAACGTGTCCGCGAGCATTTGCACAACCTTCTCGACCGGCGGCGTTTCTGGGAGTTGGTGTTCGACGGCCCGGCGGCCAGCCACGCCATTGCGGGCGATGTGCGCGCAGCGGAGGCGCATATGGCCAGTTTACTGGAGGGTTCAGACAGTACCCCGACCGGCGAAGCCTGGCTGGTCGGAGCGGGACCGGGCGATCCGGGCCTGCTGACGATTCGCGCGCTGCAAATTCTGCAAACGGCGGACGTGATCCTGCACGATCGACTGGTTTCTGCTGAAGTGCTGGCGCTTGCGAGACGAGATGCCGACCTGATTTCTGTCGGCAAAACGCCGGGCTGCAGTGCGAATTCTCAGGATGAGATTAACGCGCTGTTGGTGGACCTCGTCAGTCAGGGCAGACGCGTTTGTCGTCTCAAGGGCGGAGACCCGTTCATTTTCGGTCGAGGTGGTGAAGAGGCCGAGGCGCTGGATGCCGCGGGCCATTCGTATCAGGTAGTGCCGGGTATTACCGCCGCGGCCGGCTGCGCAGCCTACGCCGGGATTCCGTTGACACACCGCGACCTGTCTCAGTCGGTCGCGTTCGTAACGGCGCACGGCAAGAACTCCCTGGACAATCTCGACTGGCCGTCACTGGCCCGGGACAAACAGACGTTGGCGTTTTACATGGCGGTACGGCGCTTTCCGGCGTTGATGAACAATCTGATCGAAAACGGGCGCTCGCCGGACACGCCGGTTGCGATCATCGAGAAGGGCACGACTTCGCAGCAGCGCGTAGTTCGCGGGACCCTGGGACAGCTGACTTTGCTGTCGGCGGCGCATCGCATCGCTGCTCCCGCGATGCTGATTGTCGGCGAGGTTGCAGCGCTCGGGTCCGTGCAGCAAACTCCCGCGACGCAGTCGCAGGTTAATGCCGGGCCTGATTACCGAATCCAAGAGGAAAGACTCCTATCATGATTTACAACAATATTCTGGAAACCATTGGCAATACACCGATCGTCCGTATCAATAATATGGCGCCGGATCACGTCGATATGTACGTGAAAATCGAGTCATTCAACCCGTTGGCCTCGGTGAAAGACCGCCTTGCATTCGCGATTATCAACGACGCGGAACAGCGCGGTACGCTGAAACCCGGTCAAACGGTCGTCGAGGCGACATCGGGCAACACCGGAATCGCGTTGGCGATGGTTTGCGCGGCCAAGGGCTATCAGTTCGTTGCCACGATGGCGGACTCGTTCTCAATCGAACGTCGCAAGATCATGCGTGGCATGGGGGCCAAAGTCATTCTGACACCAGCGGCCGAACGTGGCACGGGCATGGTAAAAAAGGCAGAAGAGCTGGCGGAAAAGTACGGCTGGTTTCTCGCCCGGCAGTTTGAAAACGAAGCCAATCCGGAATACCACCGCAATACGACCGGTCCCGAGATTCTCAGCGATTTTGCCGGCAAGCGTCTGGACTATTGGGTAAGCGGTTATGGCACCGGGGGAACGATGACCGGAGCGGGCGAAATACTCAAAGCAGCTCGACCGGGCATCAAAATAGTGGCCACCGAGCCAGAGGCGGCAGCTCTGCTTGCAGGCGCTGACTGGGCGCCGCACAAGATTCAGGGTTGGACGCCTGACTTTATTCCGGAGGTGCTGAGCAGGGAGGTCTTCGACGACCTACTGCCGGTCAGCGACGATCGTGCGATCGAGGTGGCCAGAGAACTGGCGGCGAAAGAAGGCATCTTCGCCGGCATTTCTTCGGGTGCCACTTTGGCCGCGGCTTTGGCCACGGCCGACAAAGCCCCCAAGGGTTCAGTCATCCTTGCCATGCTGCCCGATACCGGCGAGCGATATCTCAGTACGCCACTGTTTGAAGGCGTTAACGAGGGTTCCGACGACGAGTGGCTTGAGAATTTGTGACCAATTGCGCCAAATCACGGCGCGGATCGCTGAAACTGTGAGGGGTGCAAGCGCCCGCTGAGACTCAAGTCACAGCAGGCGGGCACCACCACTGGCATCGTGGCACGGTTATTGTTTTAAGCCTTTGCCAGGATCAATGTGTCAGCTGACGTTCGAGCACTCATAGCAGAAAGAAACATCAGCAAAGCCGGCGGTTTGTTGCATTCGCTTGTGCCGCGTGCGCAGCTATTCTGCTTTTACGACTGCGAGAAACGCCGCGTTTGGAGCGGCGATGGCGCCGAAGATTTCGAGGTGGATAATTTTGTTGCCGATCTGCCGTGCGAGCTTATCGACAAGGTGGTCGAGGACGACGTCGGTCTTCGTCGCACCTTACCGTCCGGCCGCACAGTTCTGGCCTTGCCGGTCCCCGGCGCGGACGATGCTGCCGTCGGCTTACTGGTGGCGTTGTTCTCCAAGAACGACGGCAAATCGTCGTCGTTCAATCCGAACGCACTCACGCGTATTTTGCAGCCGGTTATCGAGCTGATCGGTGAGAGTCAGCGCGTTGGTAATGAGATGCGGGGGCTTCAGCGCAGCGTGAGTGAGATCGAGAAAGAGCTCAAGTTCCTCTATGACGTCGATGAAAAAATTCACAGTGGCTCGGGACGACATTCCAGTCTGGCAGAGTTGGTTGGACGAAGCGGGCGCTACCTCGGCATCAACTACAGCGTGTTACTCATTCCGTCCAAGCGCATCAGGATCAGCGCGACCCATTCAAGCTGGAAAAACGTCAATCGAAAAATCCTCGATCGTTACCTTGTTGATCAACTGATGCCGAAGTTGGACGGGCGGCGCCAGCCGGCCGTTTTCGAAGTGCCTGCTGTCGATGGGAGCGACGGCGTTGCCGAACCGGGGTATCAAGCTCTGTTGTGTCCGTTGCTCGACAGCCACGGCAACGTAGAGGGTGTTCTGGCGCAGTTGGGCCGGCTCGATCAACGCAAGATCAGCAAGAGCGATCGTCGTTTCGCGTCACACATCAGCCGCAAGATCGAATACGTTGTCGAACAATCGTTCGATGCGATGACAGGACTTATGAATCGCTCCGGATTCGAAGCCCAGCTGAGCGAATCGTTTGACTCACTGCGGTCGAACAATGACGCACACCAGATCATTTATTTCGACCTCGACAATCTGCAGCTCGTCAACGACACTTTTAGCCGCGCGGCGGGGGACGAGGTGATCAAGCGATTTACCGGCTTGCTCGAGGAGGATTTGCCAAAAAGTGCCGTACTATCGCGGATGACGGGTGGCGATTTTTGTATGTTGCTGACGCATGCCAGCTCCGATGCTGCCCTTGATTACGCGAACCGCGTCCGCGAAAAAACCAGTTCGCTTCGTTATCTGGAAGGCGACAAGTCCCTGCAGGTAACAATGAGCGCCGGTATCGCCGAGTTTGACCGCAGCGATATCGGTGATCTGGGCAGCGTACTGACGACTGCCCGCATGGCCTGTGAAGCGGCTAAGGAACGTGGCAGTGATCGGGTCGAAATTTTCAACGACAGCAACCGCAGTGTTATTCGACGGTACGGCGACATGCAGCTTGTTGCGAAAATTCAACAGGCACTGGACGGCGACGAATTCGAACTGCTGGCGCAGCCCATCACCCGCCTGGGTGTGGCTTCGAGCAATCCGCGATTCGAAGTGTTGCTGCGCATGAGCGATGGTGACGGCGTTCGCATTCCGAACAATGCGCTGTTCTCGGCGGCCGAGCGGTATCGGATGATGCCGCAAATTGATCGGTGGGTGGTATCGACGACAATCGCGAAACTCGCTGTGGTAGGTGACCGCGTAGCCGCGCACGAAGCCGTCTTTGCCATCAACCTGTCAGGCCAGTCGCTTGGGGACGACGAATTTCTTGCTTTTATCGAGGCGGAAATCGACCGTAGTGGACTGCCGGAATCATCGCTATGTTTCGAGATCACGGAATCGGCGGCGGTATCCAACCTGAAGAAAGCGCAATCGTTTATCGACCAACTGCGCGCGCGTGGTTGCGGGATATCGTTGGACGATTTTGGCGCTGGACTGAGTTCGTTCGCGTATCTCAAGAATTTCAACGTTGATACGCTTAAGATCGACGGCGGATTCATTCGCGACATTACAGAAAATCGTATTTCTGAATCAATGGTTGCAGCGATAACGCAGGTCGCCAACGTTATGAAACTCAAAACTGTGGCCGAGTACGTGGAGTCGGCTGAGGCGCGTAAACTGGTTCAGAAACTGGGTGTCGATTTTGCGCAAGGTCACTTCATCGGCAAACCGATCACTCTTGATTCTGCGCTTTCGGATATATCTGAAACGACAGCCGCGTAATAGTTTCGGCGGAAGTTCGAATTTGGTTAGACTGCGGGCATGGAACGCACCGTGGACCGGGTTATTGCCAATCTTCCCCAGAAGTTGCGCGCGCCCGTCGGCCTCTGGTTCGAGCATCTGACGACGCAGGACGTCGATTTACCCCACGATCTTGTTGAACCGATCGCACGAGTTGTCGCTTGTAGCGAATTCGCCGGCAAAGTCCTGCTGCGCGAACTCGACTGGTTTATCCGGCACGCTGCCTCGTTCAGGGAGCCTGCACAAGACGCGGATCTGGAGGCGTTCGTCGACGGTATCGCGACCAGCGACAAGGATCCGGCGGCCATCAAATCCGAACTGCGACGTTATCGAAATCGCTATCTGCTGCGCGTAATCTGGCGCGAGTTGGGACGGCTGGCGGACCTTGACGAGACACTGCGGCAGTTGTCGTTGCTTGCTGATCGCTTGCTCGACGCAGCGACCCGGTATGCCACACGGCAATTGCGTTCGCGGTTCGGCACGGTTAGAAATCAAGTCGGCGATGCGGTACCCCTGGTTGTACTCGGCATGGGGAAGCTGGGCGGCTACGAGCTGAATTTCTCCTCCGATATCGACCTCATTTTTTGCTACCCCGACAGCGGTGAAACCGACGGCGAGCGCAGCATTGATGCGCAGGAGTACTTCACGCGGTTGTCGCAGCAGGTTATCGCGTTAATCGACGAAGTGACTGCCGATGGATTTGTGTTTCGTATCGATACGCGATTGCGTCCGTTCGGCGACAGTGGTCCACCCGTTGTCAGTTTTGTGGCCCTGGAATCGTATTTGCTGCAACACGGTCGTGGCTGGGAGCGTTACGCCTACGTCAAGGCTCGCATCGTGGGCCCGAAACCGACGGCTGAGGTCGCTGAAGAACTGCACTCGAACATGATCCAGCCTTTCGTCTACCGACGTTATCTCGACTACGGTGTTTTCGAATCGATTCGGGAGATGCGGGAGTTAGTCGCTACGGAGGTCCGTCGTCGCGATCTGATCGACAACGTCAAGCTCGGCCCCGGGGGCATTCGAGAAGCGGAATTCATCGTGCAGGCTCTGCAACTGGTTCGTGGTGGCCGCGAGCCGGCACTGCAGAGCCGCGAACTGCAGAGCGTGTTGCCGAAGCTGGTCGGTGATCGCGGCCTGACCATGGCGGATGCCGAGGAGATCAGCGAAGCGTACCGTTACCTGCGGCGAGTCGAGAACTTCATTCAGGCGATCCGCGATCAGCAAACTCACGACCTTCCGACCGGTGATCTCGACCGGGCCAGGCTGTGTCTGGCGATGGGTAGCGCAAGCTGGCACGAACTGCATGGCGAACTCGAGCGACATCGCAACGCGATATCCCGACATTTTGGCGCGATTGCACTTCGTGACGAAGGCCATCCGCATCCCCGCCAGCAAGCGTTCGGACAGCTTTGGCAGTCGCGGGCGAGTGAGAAGCAGTGGGTCGATGCACTCATCGAATCGACCGGTGACGCCGCACACACTCTGGCGAACAAGATCGTCGCATTCGCGTCGTCGTCGGCGGTACGGAAAACCGATGCAGCATCGAGTCGGCGTTTGCGCCGCTTCCTGCCGAAACTGATCGTGCGGATCGTCGAGTCTGAACAACCGGTGACTGCGCTGGCGCGTACACTGGCGGTAAGCGAGCAGATCTTGCGTCGCAGCGCCTATTTGTCCCTGCTTGTCGAAAACGAACAGGCCTTGTCGCGGCTTGTCGATCTGTGCGGGCGCAGCCAGTACATTGCGGCTCAGATCGCCCGTTACCCGGCGTTGCTGGACGAGTTACTGGACCCGAAAAGTTACTCAGAGCAACTCACGAAGCAGGACATTGCACGCGAGGCGCGGCAAAAGCTCGATGCGGAGGCCGGCAACGACAGCGAGGCGCAGATGCAGGTCATATCGCGCTTTCAGCGTGCGGTGATGTTTCGTATTGCGCTCGCGGATTGCAACGACAAACTGCCGGTCATGAAAGTCAGTGATGGCTTGACGTGGCTCGCCGAGGCGGTTGTCGAACAGGCACTGCGAGTAGCCTGGCGTGACTTGATCGCGCGACACGGTGCGCCCTGCTACGTCGTCGACCAAACCGTCTTTAAGGCCGGCTTTGGCATCGTCGGATACGGCAAGTTGGGTGGACTCGAACTGTCGTACGGGTCGGACCTCGACGTTGTGTTTTTGCACAACTCCAGAGGGGAAAAACAACGAACGGATGGCGATAAGCCGTTGGAGAATTCAATGTTCTTCGCTCGTCTGGCACGTCGTCTGACGCACTTTCTCACGACACAGACGGAGTCGGGCGAGTTGTATGCGGTTGATACGCGTTTACGACCGGACGGTCGCTCGGGTCTGCTCGTGACCAGCGTCGAAGCGTTCGAGCGTTACCAGGAAGACAACGCCTGGACCTGGGAGCATCAGGCGCTGCTGCGAGCACGGGCAGTGGCTGGCAGTCAGAGTATTGCCGCTGAGTTTGAGAGAGTTCGGCGTGAGACCCTGAGCGGCAGAGTCCGTCGTGAGAGTTTGTGCGCCGACGTGATCTCGATGCGCGCCAGGATGCGAAAAGAGCTCGATCAAAGCGATTCCACCAGCTTCGATCTCAAACACGGACAGGGTGGCATCGGTGATATCGAATTTCTGGTGCAGTACCTGGTGTTGCGAGAGGCGAACGTGCATCCGGAGGTGATGCGTTACTCCGACAACATTCGGCAGCTCGACGCGTTGATCGCTGCCGGCGTGCTGGAAGAGCGCGAGGCAACGCAACTTCAGGATATCTATCGGCGCTATCGGCAATATTCGCATCGCCTGACGCTCGACGGTCAGAAGGTGCAATGCGAGGTCGGGTACTTCGGTGTTGAGCGAGACTTTGTTGTTTCACTCTGGGATGACTGGCTGGGCTGAGGCGCCTATAATCCGCGCTTCACCCAACAGAAACGAAGAGAGCGCCGTGACTGCCAAAGCAGGAACCGTCGAGCAAAATCTGATCCCGGCGAACGCCCAGAACAATTACCGTGTGCGGCCGAAGGACCTGCCCCTGAGTTGCCCGATGCCGGCCATGTACCTGTGGAATTCGCACCCCAGGGTCTATCTGCCGATCGAGGCTACCGGCACTGCAAAATGCCCGTATTGCGGCGCCCAATACCGCATGATGGACGACGAAGAGTAGTGGCTGTATGCACATCGTAACCGGCGGTGCCGGGTTCATAGGCAGCAACGTCGTACGGACGCTCATCGAGCGTGGTTGCGACGACGTCGTTGTTGTCGATGATCTGACCGACGGTCACAAATTCGTCAATATTGCAGACTTGCCGATCGCGGACTATCTCGACAAAGACGAACTGGTCGCACGATTATCGTCGGACAAGGGTTTTGCGAAAGGTATTTCCGCGATCCTGCATCAGGGTGCCTGCTCGGAGACAACCGAATGGGACGGCCGGTACATGATGCAAAACAACTACGGATACTCGCAAAAGTTGTTGCACCATTGCTTGCAGCACGGGACGCAGTTCATCTACGCGTCGTCGGCAGCCGTCTACGGGGGTGCGAAGGAGTTTGTGGAAGATCCGTTGTTCGAGAGCCCCTTGAACGTGTACGGCTATTCGAAGCTGCAGTTCGATCGCTACGTTCGACGTGTTGCCCAAAACCCGGAAAGTCAGGTTGTGGGTTTGCGATACTTCAATGTGTACGGCCCGCGCGAGCAGCACAAGGACACGATGGCCAGCGTCGCCTATCATTTCAACAATCAGATTCGTGACGACGGTGAGGCGCGCTTGTTCACCGGTACCGGCGGTTATGCCGACGGTGAGCAGCTACGAGACTTCGTTTACGTTGACGATGTTTGCAAAGTGAACCTGTGGTTTCTCGATAATCCTGCCGCGTCCGGAATTTTCAATGTCGGCTCCGGGAAAGCACAGAGCTTCAACGATGTCGCCAACGCCGTCATCAGGTGGCACGGGACGGGCAAGATACGCTATGTGCCATTTCCGGAGCACCTGCGTGGCGCCTACCAAAGCTTCACGCAGGCGGACCTCACGCAGCTGAGGCAATCCGGCTGTGACGTGGAGTTTCGCAGCGTCGAAGACGGCGTACAGCACTATCTCGAAGAAATTGCCTAGCGATTCGACATTGCTGGTCGGGCCGTCATGGGTGGGCGACATGGTCATGGCCCAGGTGGCGTTCAAGATTCTCAAGGCGCAGGCCCCTGATTGCGCATTGGATGTCCTGGCGCCTGCCTGGTCGCTGCCGATTGTCGCGCGAATGCCGGAGATACGTGCCGGCATCGCCTCTGAAATCGGTCATGGCGAACTCGGTTTCCGCAAGCGCCGGCGAATTGCAATTCGATTGCGCGAGAGTAATTATCGACGGGCAATTGTTCTGCCTCGATCATTCAAGTCCGCGCTGATTCCGTGGTTCGCCGGTATTCCGGTGCGCACCGGGTTTCGCGGCGAGTCACGTTACGGACTGATTAACGACGTGCGCGAGTTCGATCGCGAGCGTTTGAATCAAACGGTGAAACGCTTCGCCGCGTTGGTTTTGGCGCCGACAGCCTCGTTGTCGGATATACCGGTGCCGTCCTTGCAGGTGTCTGCAGAGCGGCAGCGGCAACTGCTCACGCGGCTGTCATTGTCTACTGACCGCCCGATCATAGCGATGATGCCGGGCGCCGAGTACGGTCCGGCGAAATGCTGGCCGCTCCAGTACTTCGCGGAGCTGGCGACGATGCTGCAGGATTCAGGTTATGCCGTTTGGGTCATGGGCTCCGGAAAGGACACGGTGGCCGGTGAGGAAATTGCGGTTGGCAGTCATGCGCAAAACCTGTGCGGCAAAACGGCGCTTGAGGACGTTATCGATTTGTTGGCCTTGTGCGAGCGTGCAGTCAGCAACGACTCCGGGCTTATGCACATTGCCGCTGCTGCGGGCGTTCATGTGCATGCGATTTACGGCTCTTCATCACCGGCGTTCACGCCGCCGCTGAGCGAGCGACAGGACACCCATTATCTCGGTCTCGACTGCAGTCCCTGCTTCGAGCGGCGTTGTCCGCTGGGTCATTTGCGCTGTCTGAAGGAGATCTTGCCGCGCGATATACTTGATAAAATTCTCTAAATACTGAAAAAATCGCCGATTTTGTCTTTAACATCGCCAATAGTGATCAAATTCATGGCATCCGGATGCCGTACCCGCTGGCCCCAGCGAAGCCGTTCGACTGGTTTGTGCAGATATTTGCGGGCAGCGTCCGGATAGCGATTGACGGTTAACTCGCGCGACGCAAACGGCCCGGTGCGCTCCGGGTTTGAGGTCGCGTACAAGCCGAGTACCGGCGTGCCGAAGGCTGTCGCGATGTGCGCTGGCCCGGAATCCGGGCAGATAACGAGATCGGCAAGGTCGATCAATGCCGCCAATTCCTTCAGCGAGGTTTTGCCCACCAGATTGTCGGCGGCGCCGTTGGCGGCGAGCGCTTCGCCGTATTCAAGTTCCAGCTCACTTTGTCCACCGGTTAACACGATGCGACAACGCTTGCCGGCCAGATGCTGAATTGTGGCCGCGTAATTATCAATGCTCCAGTTGCGATAGTTACGGCTGCGTTGACTGCTGCACGGACTGATAACAACCAGCGGCTTGTTGGGACTTTTGAAGTCGGCCGCGAATTCGCGCGCGTCGGCGGCCAGCGGAATTTGCCAGCGAATCGGACGGGGCGTTGCGCCGATGGCATCGGCGAAGGACATCATTGCCTCAAGCGCGTGTTGGCCTTTGTTTGCCGCAATACGCCGGTTCGTAAACAGCCATTGAAAGTCTCTTGCGCGCACACGATCAAAGCCGAGTCGTATCGGTGTCGCGATCTTGCGGCAAAGAAGATTGGCTCGCATCGAGGCGTGCATACAAAGTGCTACATCAAATCGGCGCTTGCCGAGTTGGTGCTGTACGTCCGCGTACGCGCGGCGGCCTCTGGATTTATCGAAGATGATAAACTCGATGTCGGGAATGTCGGCCAACAGCGATGCTTCGGTCTTGCCAATGATCCAGGTGATTTGAGCATCGGGCCAGTTGTCCTGGATGCGACGTACAACTGCCAGAGCGTGACAGGTATCGCCGATAGCCGAGAGGCGAACAATGCATACTCTTTGTGGTCGTACTTGTAGAATGAGATCAGACAAAACAGAAGGACGGACCCGTTGACCGAAACCGTCGTGAGAACCCGGAACGGCGCCATCCTATACGATAAGGCGATTATCAACCAGATTTTGCCGGAGCATTTCGTGGCCCAGGGGTGGCCGCACTCGGAAATTCTGAGTGGAGCGCTGCGCTCCGGCGGGCGCGGAAGCACGCTGCTGGTCGGCAACGTGCCTGGGCAATTCGTATTGCGACACTATATGCGCGGTGGCCTGATCGGCAAACTTGTCCGCGACTCCTACATTTTCTCGGGGCAGGACCTGACGCGCTCCTTCCTGGAGTGGCGCCTGCTGGACAAGCTCGCCGCAAACAACATGAACGTGCCGCGGCCGGCTGCTGCGCGTTACTGTCGTCGCGGTAGCTTCTATACCGCGGATATCATCACGGTCCGCATTCCGGACGTCGTGTCCCTGTCGCAGTACATCGCCCGGGATCGGGATGAGGCGTTCTGGCACTCGCTTGGAGCGTCAATTCGAAAATTTCACGAAGCCGGCGTGTATCACGCTGACATGAACGCCTACAACATTCAGGTCGACAAGGATGGTGATACCTGGATGCTCGATTTTGACAAAGGTGCGCTCAGGTCACCTGGGTCCTGGCAGCAGCAAACACTCAATCGTTTGCATCGTTCGCTGCAGAAGGTGGTGCGCCTGGACCCGCGATTGCACTTTCGCGCCACAAACTGGGAGCAACTGCTGCAGGCTTACTTCGACGCCGCCAGGTCGGAGTAATAGTCCGGGTAGCCTTCGGGCAGGTCTTTGAATTTTCGGTGTATCCAGAAGTACTGTTCCGGGCAACTGCGAATGTGTTCTTCAAGTACCGCAATGTAGCGACGTGTGTCGGCGATTGGGTCGTCGCCGGGAAAGTTCTCGAACGGCGGTAGCAGGGTCATTTCATAGTGGCCGTCTGGCAGCCTGCGCGGAAAAAACGGTATGGCGACCGCCTTGCCAAGCCGGGCGAGTGTTGAGGTTGCTGTTGTGTGCATTGCCGGCACGCCGAAAAACTCGACCACTTCCGAGCCCTTGCGGTTGTAGCTTTGATCCGGCGCATACCAGACCGGCCGTTTTTCGCGCAGGCTGCGTATTACTTTCTTGATGTCGCGCTTCTCAATCGTATTCGCTACGGTACGTTCACGCCCGCTGCGCTGCAGCTCCGTGACGAACTCGCTGCGATTTTTCCGATACACGCCATCGAACGGTGGACAGTTCAACGCAAGCACACGCCCGCTGATTTCGATGGTCGTAAAATGGGCCGCGAGCAATATCACACCCTGACCTTGATCAAGCGCCTCTTGCAGGTGCTCAAGGCCATTGATTTTCGTCAGCGAGGCCAGATGTGCATCGCTGGCCCATCGCCCCAGTCCCATTTCGATCAGTGTCATGCCGAGCGCTTTGAAGTGCTCGTAGGCGAGCGCATGGCGTTCCTCAATGCTCAGCGCCGGGAAACACAACTCCAGGTTGCGACGCACGACTGCCCGGCGGCGGCCACCGAAGCGGTGCGCGAGTCGGCCAAATACGCGGCCGATTGCAAGCGCAGTGCGATGCGGCAGGAGGCACAGGAGGCGCAGCAAGCCCATGCCGACCCACGTCGGCCAGTATTTAGGTGCCCAGTAGCTGGAGAGAGGTTTGCGATCTGCGGTCATCACGACCGCAGTTTACTCGGACATGCCGTCCACGTAACCACCGCCCGAGACTTTTTGAGCCTGCTCGGGTTTGTCTTCGGTCGCCGATTCCTGATCCGTTTCTATACCGACGTGAAAGGCGGCGAAGCCGGGCATCACGACCTGATTTCGCGCCATACCAATGATGCGACCGGAATAGGGCGAGCGCAGCTCGACCCTGGCGTTGCTCATCGGATCGGTAATCGATCCGAGCAAGTCGCCTTTTCTCACCGTGCTGCCGAGGGAAACGTCGGACAACAAGATACCGCCGTTATCGGCCCGCACCCACGACGAACGGTAGTAGACCGGTTCCGGGTCGCCCCACAGGCGTGTCCGTCGCGTCATACCAAGCGCGGTCAGCAGCGTTTCAACACCTTTGACACCGTGCTTGACCTCGGCCAGTTCGAGTTGCGACGGTCCACCGGCCTCGACGGTTACAGCGGGAATGCCCAACAACGTCGCGGCGTAACGCAGCGTGCCGACCGTCGGCTTGCTGTGCAACACGACCATGGCACCGAAACCCTGGGTTAACGTGACGACATCGGAGTTGCGTAAATCTGCGCGAAGCTGCGGCAGGTTTGCTCGTTCGAAAGACCCGGTGTGCAGATCGATCAGCGCGTCGCAACTTGAAATTACGTCGGTGAACAGAGCATGAGCGATGCGCGCTGCGGCGCTGCCGTTCGGATTTCCGGGAAAATAGCGATTCAGATCGCGCCGGTCAGGCAGGTAACGTGAACCGCGGCGGAATCCCTGTACGTTGACGATCGGTACGCCGATCAATGCGCCTGAGAGCTTGCGAGGGTCGATATCGTGGAATACGCGACGCACCATCTCGATGCCGTTAAGTTCATCGCCGTGAACGGCGGCGGTCAGGCACAGGGTTGGACCGGGTGCTACGCCGTTGGCGACCAGCACCGGTGTCGAAACCGGGACGCCCTCGAACAATTCGGTGGCGGACCACGACAGGCGCTGCGCAGTTCCGGGCGGTACTTCCGTGCCCAGCAAACGCAAGGGTTCTGCCTGGCCATGGGCATCGGTGACGGCATCGGCCAGCGGACCCATGGGCTCGCGCGCCGGGCCGGGATCGACGAGACCTTCGGCGGCCGCCGACGTTTCGCTGGAACGAGAGTCTTCGTCGACAGTCGAATCCAGAATAATGTCGACACCGTTGTCGGTCGGATCGCTCGCCGCCTCGCTGGCATAGCCGTTGCCGGCTAACATCAGCACGGCAAGGCCCACAAGGTATTGGCAAACGGCGCCAGAGCTGTCAGATTGTCGGCGTAAGGTGATCATAGGCTCCAAAAATACGGTATTTCACGGGCTTTTTCTGTGAAGTAATCAATAATTTACGATTGAAACTTGAATAACTATAGATGACAAGCCCAAGATCCGCTTTATTATCGCTATTATTGCTTTTTTCTGTCTGGGCAAGCGCCGCCGATACGTTTCCTGCGCCGCCGGAATTACAACCCGATATCGACTTCTGGGTGGACGTGTTCACCGAGTACGGCAGCGATGAGGGCGTGTTGCACGACAATCGCAATCTGGGCGTCGTCTATGAGCGCCTGGCGATGCCGGAAAATCTGGGGCGCAGGGAACGGCAACGGCGGGTGGATAAGCGTCGCAAGCTGTTGCGATCAACGTTGCACGCGCTGGCAAGCGGTAAGCGGGACAATCTCAACGCTGAGGAAGCCCGGGTCCTGGCCCTTTGGCCTGCGAACGTCGGCAACAAGACGTTAAAGGCTGCGGCGAGCCGCATCCGCTATCAGCAAGGCCTCAAAGGTCGCTTCCACGCCGGACTGCGGCGCTCGGGTCGCTGGCGCGATCACATCAACAAGGAATTTCGGGCACTCGGCGTGCCGATCGAAATCGCAGCTCTACCGCACGTTGAGTCGTCTTATAATCCGGCGGCGCGATCTCATGTCGGCGCTTCCGGGATATGGCAATTCACACGCAGCACGGGACGGCGATTCATGCGTGTGGATCACGTCGTCGACGAGCGCAACGATCCGTTCGCCGCGACGCGCGCTGCCGGTCGGCTGCTGGCGCACAATTATTCCGTTACCGGTAACTGGCCGATGGCCATTACTGCCTACAATCATGGCCTTGGTGGTGTGCGTCGTGCGATGCGGCAATACGGCGACACCGCGTACGTCGATATCCTGAGAAAGTACCAAGGGCGAACTTTCGGTTTCGCATCGAGAAACTTTTACGTGGCATTCCTCGCGGCGAAAGAGGTTGATCAGAATGTCGAAAAATATTTTCCAGGCCTGGTCGTTGAATTACCGACCAACTATTCCGTTACGAAGCTCACGACGTACGTGGCGGCGCCCGAGCTGGCAAAAGCTCTGGGGATAACGCCCGCGAAGCTGGCGTTGCACAATCTCGGACTGCAGGCGAGCGTGTGGCAGGGAAGCAAGTATTTGCCGAAGGGTTACGAATTACGGCTTCCGGATGCAGACCTTAAGAAACCGCTTTCTGAGGCCGTTGCCTCGCTGCCGCCGGGTGCTGTATTCCGAAAGCAGTTACCCGACATGTTTCACACGGTTTCCCGCGGCGATACCTTGTCGCAGATTGCACAGATCTACGATACAAGGGTTTCGACATTGGTTGCGTTGAACGGTTTGAGCAGCGGTCACCGTATTCGCGCGGGTCAGGAGTTGCGTCTACCTGCTGCCGGTCCGGCACCCGTGTCTGCGCCCGTGCCGGTGGTTGCGAGTGTCGTGGTCGAGCCACTTTCGCCGCCGGAAGTCGGATCGGAGGTGGTCGAAATCGTACCCGGCGCAATGACCAGCGATCCGGTGTCGTCGAGACCCGGGTCGATACAAACGTCGTTGTTATCGGATCCGAGCGACTACAGCGTGGCGGCAGATTCGACGATCGAAGTGCAGCCGCTGGAGACGCTTGGGCACTTCGGTGATTGGCTTGACATCAAGACACAGAGACTGCGTGACCTGAACGCCCTCGCGTTTAGTACACCGGTTTCCGTCGGCCAGCGTATCAGGCTTGATCTGGATTCAGTGGCTGCTAAGGAGTTCGAGGAGCGACGCATCGCCTACCATCGGGCGCAACAGGACAGCTTCTTTCGCGAACACGTCATTAGCGGCGTTACCGAGCACACCATTCAAACCGGCGAAGCAATCTGGATACTTTCTCTGCGCAAGTACGATGTACCCATCTGGTTGTTTCGCCAATACAATCCGGGCATCGATATGCACAAAGTGCGTCCCGGTACCAAAGTGCAGATTCCGCTGCTGACGGATGTCGGGTCGGGCTAATGGTGGCAGCACTCAAACTGACGTCCTGGCGCTTGCTGCCGGTTGTTCTGCTGGTAAGCGCAGCGGCGTTCTGGTTTAACGACGTCCAGGCTGGTGGGCCGTATGTGCTGCGCAACATCGTGCCGCTTGGATTGTTGGTGGTGCTATCGGGTATCACTCTGTATCTTGGCGGCGGTCGCTGGTCCGGAACCGGTATGCGACCGCTGCTCGGGGTCGTGGGGTATTCCATTCCGGCACTCGGACTGTCGTTATATCTTCACTACGCGTATTCAATAAACCTGAACGAGATGTTTACAGACGCCGCCCACCCGGATCGCGTCTTTCGGTATTTGCCGTTTTACACGACGGTCGCCGGCGGCATCGGATTCGCGATCGGCTGGATTGTCGGACGGGAAATGCGGTGACGGCCACCACATTTTCTAGTCGGGTGGCAATGGGTAGTGTGATGCAGGATGTTTTCCGAAGAATAGAGGTTTGCTAGTCTTGGGGCAGGATCAATAAGCGCATGATGAGAATTCGAATCAAAGTTGTTTTCTGGACCTTTTTGCTGCTGGTCTGTGACCTGGCCTATGCCAGTGCATTTCCGGTGGCGGACCGCGTAGTGATCGACAAGTCGGATCGCGTGTTACATTTAATGAGCGACGGAGAGGTTTTTCGCAGTTTCAGGATTGCACTCGGCATTCGACCGCTGGGCGACAAGAAAGAAGAGGGCGATTTCAAGACACCCGAAGGCAACTATCTGCTCGATACCCGCAATCCCAATAGCGACTATTTCCTGTCCATTCACGTTTCCTACCCCAGCGTCGCCGATCGCCGCGAGGCGAACCAGAATGGCGTTAGCCCAGGTGGTGCCATCATGATTCACGGCCAGCCCAACGAGCCAACGCGCTCTGAAGCCTACTACCAAACCCAGGACTGGACGAACGGCTGCATCGCCGTATCCAACTCCGACATGATCGATATCTGGCTCATGACCGGCGTGAACACGCCGATAGAGATTCGGCCCTGATTCGTGGCTAGTGTGCCGCCATGCGTCGATGCAGAAATCTGGCCGGAGGGCAGTCTTGAGGTATTGTCTCAGGACGAAGTCGACCTTCTCATGAGTCGTGGTGCCGGTGGATTGTATCCGTTGCTACGGCGCTGCCTGCTCGCAGTGCTGAATTCCGGCTATCCAGGCGACGACACTCGGGAAATGTTGCACATGTACCGGGATTTCGAGGTCAGCTTCGTACAGCAAGACAGGGGTCTCAAGGTGTTGCTGACGAACGCACCGGCGAGCGCTTTTGTCGATGCCCGAATGATTCGCGGCACGCGCGAACTGTTATCGGCGGTCCTTCGGGATATCGTTTTTGCGCGCCACGAAATTCTTGATAGCGGTCGTTTCGATCTGCAATCGTCGCAAGGCACGACTAACGCAGTATTTCACATCGTCCGCAATGCGCAGCTCCTGCGTCCGCCGACAGCGGTCAATATGGTTGTGTGCTGGGGTGGACATGCGATCAGTCGCAACGAGTACGACTACTCCAAGCTGGTCGGATACGAAATGGGCCTGCGTGGCATGGACGTGTGTACTGGTTGCGGCCCTGGAGCGATGAAAGGACCGATGAAAGGCGCCACCATTGGTCATGCCAAGCAACGCATTCGAAACGGCCGATACGTGGGCATTACCGAGCCCGGAATTATTGCGGCCGAGTCGCCCAATCCGATCGTCAACTCACTGGTGATCATGCCGGATATGGAAAAGCGGCTGGAAGCATTTGTCAGGCTTGGCCACGGAATCGTGGTATTTCCCGGAGGTGTCGGAACCGCCGAGGAAATCCTCTATTTGCTGGGTGTTTTGTTGCACCCCGACAACGCAGGTCAACCACTGCCGTTGTTAATGACCGGCCCTGCTTCCTCGCAAGCGTATTTTCGCCAGATCGATGAGTTCGTTGGCGCCACACTGGGACCCGACGCACAGAGTCGCTACAAGATAATTGTCGATGACCCGCGCACGGTCGCGCAGGAAATGAAAACCCGCCTCGATGAGGTGCTGGAGTTTCGCAAGCGGCACGGTGACGCGTTCTACTTTAATTGGCGACTTACGATTGATCGGGAGTTTCAAACGCCGTTTGTCGCAACCCACGACGCAATGCGTGATCTGGATATCAGCGACAATTTGCCGCCGCACATTCTGGCGGCCAATCTTCGGCGAGTTTTCTCTGGCATTGTCTCCGGCAATGTTCGTGAGGACACGGCCGAGCAGGTTGAGCGCAAAGGGCCGTTTCAGCTGCACGGTTCGCAACGAATCATGGACAAACTCGACAAGTTGCTGGCGGCGTTCGTGCAACAGCGGCGCATGAAGATTTCCGGCGATGACTACAATCCCTGTTACGTGATTAAGTAAAGTCGATACATAGCTTTTTGATAAGTAGAGGTAATTGCGAAAATTGCAGTGTGATGCAGTTCCTGTGATTTATGGTCAATCGGAACTAGCATTTGTGTGAAGGATTGACTGAGCAAGCAAATGTCAGATAGCAAGAACCTGAAATGGGCAGACGGCTACGGTACGGATACCGGGCAAGACGCCGACGCAAAAAATGTGACCATGGACAGTAAGTCGCCAGCGGCAAACGATGCCGATGGTTGGCAACAGTATCGTCGCTGGATTTCCAAAGCACCGACGACGCGTGGCCGGCGTACAAGTATCGATCCTGCGTTGCATTCGTGGAAAGGTTATCGCGACTGGTCGGACAAGGTGAAGCGCAACTGGCCCAAAGACCAGAGCGACGAAGACTGATCGATCCAACTGCAAACCCCGTTCGCGAAAACGCCGACCTTAGTGTCGGCGTTTTACGTAATGAGTGGAACTCGTGCCCTGAAAAGTCTCGGTTAGTGAAATGGCTTCGGAATACGCCGGAACTGCGTCTTGTTTCCAGCCATAAACCGCGTTCCTGAATAAGTTCTAAAGCAAGCTGTGACCTGCCTCACGGAGTGATGATTCGGCTCTATTTATAGTTCACTTACGACTTGAAAAACTGTTGACGCGAGCATGTCAAAAAAACAAGTAAATTCTGAATCGCCCTATGAGGGGCTAAAGAGCGAAGCAGCCCGCCAGCGCTGGGAGCTTTTTCACCGGGCTATTGCGCACGCAAAGGAGTCCAACAACGCGTCTTTGGACGAGACCGACAACCACGGCGGCGATTCCGAAAACGGCAGCCCTCTACTGACTATCGTCCGTTAAGCGGCGCGCGCAGGAGTACAAACCATGGAACGGTTTCTTCAATACCTCGATGACCTCGATGACTTGTTTGGAAT
Source organism: uncultured Woeseiaceae bacterium (assembly GCA_964654975.1). Classification (GTDB taxonomy): domain Bacteria; phylum Pseudomonadota; class Gammaproteobacteria; order Steroidobacterales; family Woeseiaceae; genus UBA1847. The sequence goes on along the minus strand of CAZZKW010000009.1, from coordinate 57,932 downwards.
GCTCGGTTTGATCAATGAACGCCTGCGCCGTTTCGCACTGGCGTTGCTTTCCTATATTGCTGTGGGCGCAGGTGCTGCTGCCGGCATATGGATTGCCTTGCTGCATCCGCCACTCGCGCTGGCGACGTCCACTCTGTTATTCGTGACGCTTTTGTACCGCGCGGTAACCTCGCCCCACGCGAGTGCCTTACACACAGCCTGAAAAATCCGCCTGAAACCACCGTGCGGCCTTGAAATAGGCGGCAGAGCCTATATCGTGTGTGTCCCTATTTGCGTCGGGAGACGATTGCGTGAGCGAGCAACGCGAAACCCTCGGTTTTCAAGCCGAAGTACGTCAGTTATTGCAACTGATGATCCACTCTCTTTACAGCAACAAGGAAATCTTTCTGCGCGAGTTGATTTCCAACGCTTCGGATGCGGCCGATAAACTGCGCTTTGAGGCGCTTGCCAGGCCGGAGTTGCTGGGCGACGAAACCGAACTGAGTATCGGTATTGAGGTTGACAAGAAGCAACGCACCTTGTCTGTTGTCGATAATGGCATCGGCATGTCGCGTGAGGAGCTGATCGACAATTTGGGCACGATCGCAAAGTCCGGTACTGCGGATTTCCTGGAGCAGATGACCGGTGACAAGCAGCATGATGCTCATCTGATCGGGCAGTTTGGCGTTGGTTTCTATTCTGCATTTATCGTTGCCGACAAAGTAACCGTTGAATCCCGGCGTGCTGGCCAGGATGCTGACGCGGCGGTTCATTGGGAGTCCGACGGGCAGGGCGAGTTCACGATCGAAAACATTGATCGCGCAGAACGCGGCACCAGAGTGACGCTGCATCTAAAGGAGGACGAAGCGGAGTTTGCGGAGTCGTTCCGGATTGAATCGCTGATTCGCAAGTACTCTGATCACATCGGTTTTCCGGTGTCGCTGACTGTAATTGGCGATGATGAGGAAGAGGCGCCGAAAATCGTCAACTCTGCAACCGCTCTGTGGACGCGGCCTCGAACCGAGGTGAGCGAAGAAGAGTACCAGGAGTTTTACAAACACCTTTCGCACGATTTCTCGGATCCGCTGATCTGGAGCCATAATCGCGTCGAAGGCAAGCGTGAGTACACGAGCCTTCTGTACATTCCGGGGGCGGCGCCGTTTGATCTTTGGAACCGGGACGCACCGCGCGGCCTGAAGCTTTACGTCCAACGCGTCTTTATCATGGACGACGCTGAGCAGTTTTTGCCGCTGTATCTGCGGTTTGTAAAGGGCGTCGTGGATTCTTCGGATCTGCCGCTGAACGTCTCGCGAGAGTTGTTGCAGCAAAATCCGGATCTTACGGCGATGCGCAGTGCACTGACCCGACGTGTGCTGGACATGCTGAAGAAAATCGCCGGCGACGCGGACGACTACCAGAAGTTCTGGGGTGAGTTTGGTCAGGTTCTCAAGGAAGGTTTGGTTGAAGACCACGCGAACAAGGACAAGCTCGCCAAGTTGCTGAGATTTGCGAGCACTCACAACGGCAACGATACCCAGGATCAATCGCTCGACGACTACCTGCAGCGCGCAGAGGCCGATCAGGACAAAATCTATTTCATCCTTGCGGAAAACTACGCGACGGCCATTGCCAGTCCGCACATCGAGCAGCTACGTAGTCGCGGTGTAGAGGTATTGTTGCTGACGGATCGTATCGATGCCTGGTTGACCGAAGGCCTTAGCGAGTACGAAGGTAAGGCCCTTGTGGATGTGGCACGTGAGGTGCTGGATCTGCCCGATGGCGATGACAAGGGCCAGGATGACCTGAACGATGATCACAAGGCCCTGCTTGAGAAAATTCAGGGCGTGTTGGCTGATCGGGTTGCAAGCGTCAATGTCAGTCACCGCTTGGTCGATTCATCGGCCTGCGTCGTCGCCGGTGATCAGGATTTGAATCCGCAAGTACGGCGCATGCTGGAGGCCAGCGGCCAGGAGCTGCCGGAGTCAAAACCGATACTCGAAATCAACGTCGAGCATGCGCTTGTCGCGCGCTTGTCGGATGAGTCTGACGACACGCGTTTCGCCGCGTTGTCGAACATCGTTCTGGACCACGCCTTGCTTGCAGAAGGCTCGCAACTCGACAATCCTGCTGAATATGTGCAGCGCATGAATGCGTTCATGTTGCACACGGACGATGTTGCAACAAGTGAATAGTGCCGACGACAAGGAATTGCGTTCCCGACTGGACGACGAGCAGTACGAGGTTACGCAAAATGCGGCTACGGAGCGTGCGTTCACCGGCAAGTATGTGGATCACAAGGCAGACGGAAGCTACCATTGCATCTGCTGTGACACGGCATTGTTCAGCTCCGAGCACAAGTTCGATTCGGGATCCGGCTGGCCGAGTTTCTTCCTGCCGCTGGCCGGCGAATCCGTGCGTACCAGCACCGACGCTAGCCACGGTATGGTCCGGCACGAGGTGTTGTGTCAGAGTTGTGGTGCGCACCTTGGGCACCTGTTCGACGATGGCCCGCAACCCAGCGGTTTGCGATACTGTATCAACTCCGCATCACTGAATTTCGAGGACGCAGGAAAATGACCAAATACAAGCGCCTTGCCGCGCTCACTGCCGTGGCCGCATTAACCGCTTGCACACAGACTGCCGATAAAACCGAAGTAGTCGCGAGCGATGCCGAACCACTGGTTGCAGTGGCACCCGAGTGCCCCGTAGCCGACGCGGCCGGTGTTATCGATATCGCTCCGGGTCTGTCGGCAAAAATAATCACCAGTGGTCGTGGCAGGGCGGCGGTCAACGGCGACTATGCCGATACCAACGTCTGGCTTTGGCAGCTCGATGAGACCGCCGAGGACAGACGCGGTAAGTTTGTCTGGGAATCGGGCCAGAATATTTTTCAGTTTCAGTTGGGCCGCGGCCAGGTCATCAAGGGCTGGGATCTCGGTGTGCCCTGCATGCGGGTTGGTGAAACGCGTGAGCTCGTGGTTAGCTCAGACCTAGCCTACGGCAAGTCCGGAAGGGGCGCCTCTATTCCACCGAACACGCCGCTGATTTTTACGATCGAACTCGTGAAGCTGACGGCGTCCGACTAGCGGCGTACTGGTTGGTGCGCACAACACGTGCGCATGTCAGTTAAGCTGGTTGGTCAATGTAATCTCGATACGGCGATTGTGGCTGCGTCCATAGCGTGTTTTATTGTCTGCAACGGGCATCGACGCGCCCATTCCGGCGATCACCAGCCGCGGCCGATGAATTCCACCGCGCGCCAGGTAGTCACCAACCGCGTTGGCGCGCTGTAAGCTCAGGCGTTGATTCCACGATTCGCTGCCGGATGCGTCCGTGTGTCCGGTGACCGCGATACTCGAGTGTTCGCAGGCACGTGCGAGCGCGATCACGCGATCCATACGCGGGTACGCTGAACTGCGAAATTCTGTGCCGGATTCGAGAAAGTTAATCGGTCCGGCATCGAACGTCGCGAAAGCGCGGGCACACAGTTCCACAGCCCGGATGTTGTGTTCAACGACCAGTGTATCAGCGGTAACGGACACGCCGACCGGTAGTACTAACCTCAGTGCCTCAAGTCGATTATTCCACCCCAGTTCGTCACCGGTTATGCCGCGGACCGCGATTGCATCGACAGCAAGTCGGGCCTGTGATGATTCTGTTCGTGCGAGTAAGTAGAGGACTTGAGCGGTCATGTCACCCCAGTGTTCCGGCACGATGCCCAGCGGTCGAAAGTCGGTAGCGACCGGCGCACCCGGGTAGGACGCCGCTGCGACCTGCAGCAGACTTTGCTCGTGTTTTTCCGATAGCGTGTGGCCGCTTAGGAGCAGCTCGCCCCGGTGCCAGTTGATCTCGAAAACAGGGGGTTGTACGGGCGCGGCCGCAGCGCGGGCCGATTCGAGCGGCTCGTTAGTGTCCAACTGCGATGCGATTAGAAGGCCGCCGAGCAGAGCGACAATTGTGACGCTAGCGGTCGGCTTCTTGATCACGCAACTCTCGCGCCTGCCCGATCCAGTCTTCCCGATAGATGCGGGTGCGAAATCCTTTAAGTCGCTCTGCGACCTGATCGATTTCGTACTCGCTCATCTCGGCGATTTGCTGAAAGCGAAATATGCCCATTTCGTTGAGTGTTTTTTCAATGGCCGGGCCGACGCCTTTGATAGCCTGTAGTTCGTCACGCGAATCGTCCGATGCAGCGCCCGCCCTGGGCGCGTGCTCTGGTTCGTTGTCGATGGGGTCGATGGGGTCGATGGGGTCGTTGGGGTCGTTGG
>CAZZKW010000009.1:0-53585 GCA_964654975.1 uncultured Woeseiaceae bacterium | reverse complement strand
TCTGGTTCGTTGTCGATGGGGTCGATGGGGTCGATGGGGTCGTTGGGGTCGTTGGAGGCGCTGCGACCCTCGGTGAGGGTGCCCGGGTTCTGAACCGCTTCGATGCGGGTCTGATCGGGCTTGCCGGTCGCCTCCAGTTCCGCAACGCGTCGTCGAGCGGCTGCGAGGCTTGCTTCGAGTTGCTCGGCATCCGCATTGCGTTGCCGGAACTTATCGATCAGCGGCGGCAACCTGTTTTGCCAGTTCTCAAGCTCAGTTTGCAGTTTCGCTATTCGTAAGTCCTGCTTCCGGATCGTGTCTGTTGCTCCGGCTTCTTCGCGCATATCCGATCGCAGCTGATCGTGCTCACTGATCGACTTTTCGAGCCTGGCGCGCACATTCTTGATCTCGAGCTGAAGGCGATCGCGCCGCGCGTACGCCTCTTGTACGGCTTCGGACAATTCCCTGGCGCGGTTCTTGGCGTCGGTGTTGGAGGCCTGATACTGATTGATCTGTTCCATCAATCCCTTGTTCTGGTCGGTGAGCCGATCATGCTCCGCGCGCTGTGCACCGATCTGTTCCTGCCAACCAGCGCTAACAGCCGCTTTTTCGTCCCTGGACCGCTTGCCACGTAGTACCCATCCGACAATCACGCCAATAATGATCGTCGCGGCAAGAATTGCGATATTCAGGGCGCTTAGTTCAGGCATCAATGATTTCCACTACTTAGCCGATTTCTTATACACAAGACCATAATTTTACAGTAGTTTTCACAAATCTATCCACCCTGGAGTCCGCAAAATGTCCAAACCACCTCGCGCCGAACGACTATTCGTTGACGGTCCCGCAGGCTGCCTGGAAGCGATTCTGGAGCTTCCAGCCGATCGGGCGGCCAGCGGCAGCGTCGTCGTGTGTCACCCGCACCCGCAGCACGGCGGCACGATGAACAACAAAGTTGCGCATACACTGGCGCGAGCGTTTTTGCGGTCCGGATTTGCTGCCTTGCGCTTCAATTTTCGAGGCACAGGAAAAAGTGAAGGGGTTTATGACGAAGGCAACGGGGAGCTGGATGACGCTCTCGCTGCGCTCCAGTGGCTGCGGGCCCGGGAAATGGCTTCGCCGCTATGGCTTGCGGGCTTCTCGTTCGGTGCCGCGATTGCCGTCAAAGCCGCCGTCGAGACTGTGGTCGATGGCCTGATCAGTGTAGCACCGGCGATCAGCCGATTTGCGACCGGTCTGACGTCACAGCCCGATTGCCCGTGGCTCGTGGTGCAGGGCGATCAGGACGAATTGGTGGATATCGAGGAAACGGTCGCGTGGCTCGACAGTCTGCAGCCAGGCCCGGAGTTGTTGGTCATAGCGGGGGGCGAGCATTTTTTTCACGGGCGCCTGGTTGAGCTACGCGAAGCAGTCAGTGCGTTTATCGACGAATCGCAGGCGTAAAAAAAGCCGGGACAAGAGACCCGGCTTCATAGTTCGCAATTATCCGCAAACTTCAGACCATATCTTTCAGGCCCTTTAAAGCCGAAATTTTGACAACTTTGCTTGCCGGCTTCGCTTTGAACATCATTTCTTCACCCGTGAACGGGTTGGTTCCCTTGCGGGCTTTGCGAGCCGGTTTCTTTACGACGCGCATCTTCAGCAGACCGGGAACGGTGAACAGTCCCGCGGCGCCGCGGCCGCCAAGGTTCTTTTCGATCTGGCCGTTGAGTGATTCGAATACCGCCGCTACGTCTTTGCGCGTCAAACCTGTGTCGTCAACAATCTTTGCATAGATCTCTGACTTGGTCGGAGGCTTTTTGTTGTTTGCTGCCATGAAAAACTGACTCCTGATAAAAAACAAAAACGGGCACATGCCCGCAGTGAAAGCAGCGCGACGATAACACATGTTTTCAACGCGTGTAACAGAAAAAAGGCCTTTTATTTAAGGCCTGTTTGCGGTATTGAGGTCGGATTTAGTCGCTGTAAAACTGCCGCTTGAAGCGGACTCTGGAGCTGGCCTCTTCTCCCTCCGGTTTAACGCTGATATCGAATACCAGCACCTCACGATTGGCGACTGTGGTATCACCGATATAATAGATAGCGACGAATTCGCCGGTATCTTCCCGGCCTTCTCTGATCTCACGCATTGTGATGTTCTTGAGCTGTCCGGTGAGGTTCGATGTCTTGACCGTGACCTCGGCGGGGACGGGGAGCATGTCAGACCCGCGAAGCACAGAAACATTCAGCATTGCGCGATTCTTGCTGCGAACGATGTTGTACTCGCGCGCAACAGCCGGCGGCAGCTTGTCTGTGGACTGAGCGCTGAAATGGACGATGTGGTTTCCAATATTGGCAGAGGTCGCTCCCGCAGCTTGCGCCTCAGGTACATCGGTCGACTCACCCGGGCCGCCGCAGGCAGAAAGTAATGCAAATACGGAAATCAGTAGTGTTCTTCGAATCATGACACTTACCCCTCTGTTTCGAATCACTATAAACCATTGGCGGCCCGTTGAAAAAGCCCAGGCCGGAGTCAGGCACGCGACATGAACGCTCCGGTAACGAGGATATTCAGGGCAAACAGTGCAATCATTGCGAAAATGGGTGAGATATCGAAACCGCCAACGGGTGGAATCCATTGCCGAAATGGGCGAAGAACCGGCTCAGTTAGGGTGTGGACCAGCTGTATCGCCGGGTTTGAGGGACTGGTGGAGAGCCAGCTCAGAACGATGCGAATCAGGATTGCGTAGGCGAAAAGGTTGATCGTCAGCGAAATCAGCTTCGTCAGGGCGAGCAGCGCGAAAAGCGCGAAACTGGTTGGCATCCCGAGAATAGACATGGTGACAAAGACCGCACCGAATTGAACCAGGTACGCGGCCAGTATCGTCGCGGTGTCAATGCGACCGATAGGCGGCACGACGCGTCGAATCGGAATGACCACAGGAGAGCTTATGCGCAGTATTACCTGCGCGATTGGGTTACTGAAATCGGCGTATAGCAGCGGTAACCAGAATCGCAGCAACAGCACGAATATGTAAAGGCCGGCAAGCGCTTCGATAATGTAGGCGAACGCCTGCCCGAAAACGATTTGCATTTACAGCTCCTTGCCCGATTCGTGTGCCTGGTCGGCGAGTACCGTCGCCCTGTCTCTGGCCGCGGTCAGCGCTTTGGAAAAGATAGCACGAACGCCGTGTGCTTCGAGGTGGTCGAGGGCCGCCGCTGTCGTGCCACCGGGTGATCGAACCCGGGCAATAAGCAGCTCCATTGATTCATCGGAGTCGCTTGCCAGTGTCGCGGCGCCCAGCGCCGTTTCGATGGCAAGCTGGCGTGCGACGCCGTCTTCCAGACCCAGATCGATGCCGGTTTTTGCGATCATGTCGATCAGCAGATAGAAGTAGGCCGGTCCGCTGCCCGAGACCGCGGTTACCGCATCAATGTCGTGCTCACCGGCGACTACCACGACCGGACCAACGGCGGACATGATCGCTTGTACGGTGCGCAACTGCGCGGCCGTCGTCGCATCGTTAGCGCAAACCCCGGAGATGCCTTTTCTGAGAAGGGCCGGCTGATTCGGCATTACACGAGCAATGGCGTTGCCGCCGCCGAGCCATTCGTCGATGTCATCGATTCGAGCTCCGGCGGCGATCGAAATAATCAGTGGTCGCCTTTTCTTCACAATCGCCGCGAGCTCGCGGCAAACGATTGCGACGATCTGCGGCTTGACGGACAAGACAACGCAGCCCGCACGGCTGACTGCTTCGCCGTTATCGGCGGTGATGAAGACACCGGGCAACGAGTTCGAAAGTGTTTGCCGCTGTTTGCTCGCGGGCTCCGCGATCGAGATATTGCTGGCGGCGTAGTCGCTCTCAAGCATTCCGCCGACGATCGCCCGTGTCATGTTGCCGCCACCGATAAAAGCGACGCTTTCGTGATGCATTATCGAGTCCTGTTACCAAAAACAGCCGTGCCAATACGTACTACCGTCGCGCCTTCAAAGATCGCTGCGCGGTAATCCGCACTCATACCCATCGACAGCGTGTCGGTGTCAACGCCGCTGATACGAAGTTCGTTCGCCAATGCGCACAGCGCCGCGAAGGGTGTTCGTTGTTCCAAGAAACCTTTCCTTATCGCTGGCAGACACATGAGGCCGCGCAACGCCAAATTGGGCAGTTCCGCGCAGGCTGCCGCAAGTTCCGGCAGCGCGTCAACTGCAACGCCCGACTTTCTGTCCTCGCCGTCGATATTAACCTGCAGACAGATATTCAACGAGCCGAGTGCAGCCGGTCGTTGCCTGCTTAAGCGCTGCGCTGTTTTTAGATTGTCGACGCTGTGAATCCAGTCAAAGTTTTCAGCGACCAGACGTGTTTTATTGTTCTGCAGGTGCCCGATAAAGTGCCAGACGAGGTTCTTATCCCTGGTTTGGAGGATTTTGTCGAGTCCCTCCTGGACGACATTCTCGCCAAAATCACGTTGGCCGGCATTTGCCGCGGCGAGGATCTTCTCCAGAGGCTGTTTTTTGCTCACAGCGAGCAATCTGACCGCACCCGGCTTACGCTCGGCCTGAACCGCCGAAAGTGCCAGCAAATCTCTGATTATCGCTAAGTTTTCCGTGACTCCAATCACGTTTTAGTCCGCTTGCTTCGCTATACTAGGCTCAATTCAGTGCCGGGTTATGGTAAGTCCGGTGCTACAAAATGAGGGAAAAATATGGCCGTCGACGTTGCACAACTCCTGTCGTTCACGGTAAAGAACAACGCTTCGGATCTGCATTTGTCCGGTGGCGTGCCGCCCATGATTCGCGTTGATGGCGACATCAAACGTATCAATATGCCGGCGCTCACCCACAAAGACGTCAATAGCATGGTGTACGACATCATGAATGACAAGCAGCGCAAGGATTACGAAGAGTTTCTCGAGACCGATTTTTCCTTCGAAATCCCGAAACTCGCGCGGTTCCGGGTAAACGCGTTTAACCAGAACCGTGGTTCTGCCGCCGTCTTCAGAACGATTCCATCAGAAATCTTGACACTGGAAGACCTGGGTGCCCCACCGATTTTCAAAGACATTTCCATGCATCCGCGTGGCATTGTTCTCGTTACAGGGCCGACCGGATCTGGCAAGTCCACGACGCTGGCGGCCATGGTCGACTACATTAACGAAAATAAACCCGATCACATTCTTACCATTGAGGATCCGATCGAGTTCGTTCACGAATCGAAGAAGTCTCTGATCAACCAGCGCGAAGTACACCGCGATACACTGGGATTTAACGAGGCACTGAGATCGGCTCTTCGTGAGGATCCCGACGTCATACTTGTTGGTGAGCTGCGCGACCTGGAGACAATCCGACTGGCATTGACCGGTGCCGAAACAGGGCATTTGGTTTTCGGCACTTTGCACACCAGTTCCGCAGCGAAAACGATTGATCGTATTGTCGATGTATTTCCGGCGGCTGAAAAAGAGATGGTCCGAGCGATGTTGTCGGAATCGTTGCGCGCGGTGATTTCCCAGACGCTTCTGAAGAAAGTGGGTGGCGGCCGAATCGCGGCTCACGAGATTATGATTGGAACGCCGGCGATCAGAAACCTGATCCGTGAAGGCAAGATCGCACAAATGTATTCAGCGATTCAGACGGGTCAGGGAGTCGGTATGCAGACACTGGACCAGAATCTTCAGGATTTGCTCACCAAGGGTTTGATCAACAAGGAAGAGGCGCGCTTTCGGGCCGCCAATAAGGATAATTTCTAAAGCTACTTTCAGACGTAGCTGCATCGGAGTAGAGCAGGATGGAACGCGAACAAGCGGTACGGTTAACACAAAATCTGCTGCGAAAAATGGTCGAACGGGAAGGTTCGGACTTGTTCATCACGGCGGCATTTCCGCCGGCGATTAAGGTGGACGGTACGATTCACAAAGCGACCGATACACCGCTGTCTGCCGACCAGGCAGCGATCATGGTGCGTTCGATCATGAACGACAAACAGATCAAAGAATTTGATGCTACCAAGGAAGCTAACTTTGCCATTGCGCCGCAGGGCATTGGTCGTTTTCGCGTTAGTGCGTTTATTCAGCAGGGCATGGTCGGCGCAGTCTTGCGAACCATTACCACGGAAATCCCAACGCTGGAAGACCTTGAGTTACCGCCGATTCTAAAAGACATCGTAATGAACAAGCGTGGCCTTTGCATCATCGTTGGCGGAACCGGTTCCGGTAAATCGACGACGCTGGCGGCGATGATCGGCCACCGCAACGAAAATTCACGTGGCCACATCGTCTCGATCGAGGATCCTATCGAGTATGTACATCCACACAAAGGCTGTGTGATCACTCAGCGCGAGGTTGGAGTTGATACAGATTCCTGGCACGCGGCTCTGAAGAACACGCTGCGCCAGGCGCCGGACGTAATCCTGATCGGCGAGATTCGAGACAGAGAGACTATGGAATATGGGATTCAGTTCGCCGAGACGGGTCACCTGTGTCTTGCAACACTGCATGCAAACAGCGCGAACCAGGCGTTGGACAGAATCATCAACTTCTTTCCCGATGAACGCCGTCAGCAATTGTTGATGGATTTATCACTGAATACAAAGGCGTTCGTTTCGCAGCGCTTGATACCGCGTGAAGGTGGTATTGGCCGCGTTGCGTCGATGGAAATCTTGCTCAATACGCCGTTGATTCAGGACCTCATCTTCAAGGGAGCGGTCGGGCAGATCAAAGAGATCATGGCGAAATCGACACGCCTTGGCATGCAGACCTTCGATCAGTCGTTGTTTGCCCTCTACGAGGAAGGCGCGATCACCTACGAGGAAGCAATGCGTAACGCGGACTCCAAGAACGAACTGCGGCTAAAGGTCAAACTCGAAAGTAAGCGCGATTCATCCGCCGCTGATCAGCAGTCGGAGACTTTGGGCATCATGGAAGAGGATTCGGCTCAAACTTTTTGAGCCTACAGGGATTACGCATAAATGAACGTCAAACCGTTATTCAAGTTGATGGTTGAGAAAAAGGCGTCGGACCTTTTCTTCGCACCGTTTTCTCCGGCAAAGATAAAAATCGAAGGCAAGATCATTCCGGTCAACAAGCTCGAAATGACGCCGAAGATGGTCAAACAGGCAGCCCTGGAGCTCATGACCGAAGCGCAGATGGAGCAGTTCAACAAGGAGCTGGAAATCGACTTCGCGTTGTCGGAAGAAGGACTTGGCCGATTTCGTGTCAACGTTTTTCATCAGCGCGGCAACGTTGCGATGGTTTTACGCTATATCACCTCGGATTTGCCGTCGTTGTCGGAACTCGGCATGCCCGACCAGATCAAGGAGTTGGTGATGTTGCGGCGCGGACTGATTTTGATGGTTGGTGCGACTGGCGCTGGCAAGTCGACAACGCTCGCGGCGATGGTCAATCACCGCAATGAGAAAACCTCCTCTCACATTATTACTATCGAAGACCCCATCGAATTTCTGCACCCGAACAAACAATCGATCATCAATCAGCGCGAAGTGGGACTGGACACCAAATCCTACAGTCGCGCGCTCAAAAGTGCGGTACGAGCCGCGCCGGATGTAATCCTGATTGGTGAAATTCGGGATACGGAGTCCATGCGGGCTGCTCTGGATATGGCGGGAACGGGTCACCTGGTCCTGGCGACGGTGCACTCAAACAACGCACCAGAAACACTGGATCGAATCATTAATCTGTTCCCGCAAGAACAGCACTCTCAGGTATTCATGGACCTCGCGCATTATCTGCGCGCCATACTTTCGCAACGCCTGGTGCGCGCCCGCAACGGCAAGCGCGTAGCGGCGGTCGAGCTGATGCTGAATACGCCGCACATCAAGGATTTGATCCTCAAGGGCGATATCTCAGCGGTCAAGGAAGCGCATAAAGACAGCGGCGAGCAAGGCATGGTGTCTTTCGACGATGCGCTGCTGAACCTCTACAAGAACGGCACCATCACCATGGACGAGGCGATGTCGCATGCCGATTCGCGTGCGAATCTTGAAGCCAAGGTGAATTTCGGAGGTTAGTCCGGGCGAAGTCCGCCGGCGGCTCGCCGACTCCTTATGCGGTTATGCGCGGTTCTTGTATTCTGACGGCGGGACTCCTTGCTTACGGCGGCCCCACCCGGGTTTCGCCGACATTCTCATCCTGCAACGTATCGAGATGCATGAGCTTTTTGACCAGTGGTGAAATGAGGATCACGCTGACGCCCACGGCCACGGCCACCCAGCCAACCGTCGAATAGACTTCGAGCACACGGTCCGGACCGGCGTCTTCTGCGCCCACCGCGGCCGCAATCATGCCGGCCGCGAAATTACCGGTTGCCGAGGCAAAGAACCACGTTCCCATGATCAGGCTCGCCATGTGCGCAGGTGCCAGCCGATTCATTGCCGATAAGCCGACCGGTGACAGACAAAGCTCGCCCGTTGTGTGCAGCAAATAAATCAGGAATATGAAAATAACCGGTGTCAGGCTACCTGTTCCGGCTGCCAGCGCACCGGCTACCAGCACCAGAAAGCCTGCCCCTAATTGTATCAATCCGAGGCCGAATTTTGCGGGCGCTGAAGGTTCAAGCCCGCGCCGCCCGAGCCAGGTCCACAAGATGGCGAAGAACGGCGCCAGCAATACGATATAAATTGCGTTAATCGACTGGAACACGGCCGCCGGAACTTCGATCCCGAACAGATGCCGGTCAACACTGCGATCCGTATACAGATTAAGTGAAGAGCCTGCCTGTTCAAACAAGGCCCAAAACAGGATGGAGCCAAAGATCAGAAACATGGCGGCAAAAATGCGGTCACGATCATCCGATGGCAATTTGGCGACTGCGGTGAATAGGACATAGCCGACCAATATCGCGCCCGCCACGCCCAGCAGCGTGCCGACCAAGGCCTGGTACTGGATCAAAATCCACACCAATCCGACCGCAGCCAGGCCCAGCGCGTAAAGCAACCATTCGAATTTGACGCCGAAAACCGGTTGTTCCAAACGTTGCGGATCGGCAGGTTCACCACGTCCCAGCAGCAGCGGTTTGCCCCAGATAAACACCAGCAGGCCGAACAACATGCCGACGCCCGCGGCGCCGAAACCGTACCGCCAGCCGTAGGTTTGTCCCAGCCAGCCGGCAATGATTGCGCCCAGTGCGGCACCCAGGTTGATTCCCATATAGAAAATCGTATAAGCCGGATCCCTGCGCATATCGGTCCGCGAATACAATTGCCCGACGATCACCGATATATTGGCCTTTAGGAAACCGGAACCCACAATGACGAAAGCCAGCGCCAACCAGAAAACATTGATTGCGGTATCAGCTTGTCCGCCACCACCCTCAAATGCCATCAGGAAGTGGCCAAAGGTCAGCAAAACGGCACCAAATAGCACCGCTTTTCGTTGCCCCAGATATTTGTCGGCAAGATAGCCGCCAATCACCGGCGTGATATAAACGAGCGCCGTGTAGGCTCCGTAGATGATGCCGGCTTCTGAATCAGAAAACAGCCAATGCTGAACTAGATAAAATATTAACAGCGCCCGCATGCCGTAATAGGAAAATCGCTCCCACATCTCGGCAAAAAACAGAACAAACAGCCCTTTTGGATGGCCTAGAATGGTTCCCTTGGCATCTCCGGATTCCTGGTACGCGCTCGCCATAATGTTTGGACCCCCCGATCGGTGTCACGCTATTTTGGCGCGACTTTCTTGAGCGGCACCCTAACCAAATTTCTTGTGCAAGTGAAGAAGATTGTCGATAAAGACCCCATACCAGAACACGTCATCGCGATGGTTCGGGGCGAAAGCGACAAGAGCCAGTGTGGCTAGAAAAATGTCGGCCTCGTTGGGCTCGCGACTAAAGAAAGCAGATTCGGACGGCATCTTGGGATATGAGGTGCTCGAAAATCGTCATCCTAAGTCGTGTTTATCAATCTTTTTGTCAAGTATATTCGACTAGCACGATTTGCTGAGGTATCGTATGTCAAGTTAAATTGATATTTAGACAAGGAAATTAGACATATGAGTGAAAAGAAAAGCACGCCCAGTGAATGGGAAAAAAGAGTCGCCAAGACCACCACGCGCTTGGGGTTCTGGACGTTTGCGTGGGTTCTTACTATGGCATTGGCGACCTTTGGGCCGAAGTTCATCTGGAATTCCAATGACCTTCTGACCATTGCCGGGATTACATTGAATCTCCTGGTTGGCTTCGGAATGATCGGGGCGCACAAGGGGCTCCTGTATTCCCTGGATGAAATGGAGCGAAAGGTTCAGTTTGAGGCAATGGCGCTGACCCTGGGTGTTGCAATCGTCGTCGGTCTTGCCTATTCGAATCTTGACGTCGCCAACATCATTGAACAGGACGCGGAAATTTCGTATCTGGTGATGTTGATGGGACTCACTTACCTGTCTGCGACTATTCTCGGCCTGAGACGTTACAGATGAAAAACCGGCTCAAGGTTCTTCGCGCAGAACGAGACTGGACTCAAGCACAGTTGGCGCAGGAACTGGATGTGTCGCGACAAACCATCAATGCGATCGAGAACGGCAAGTTTGATCCGAGTTTACCGCTGGCGTTCAAAGCCGCTCGACTGTTCGAGCTGTCGATCGAGGAGGTATTTCAGGACGAGGCGGCACGTTGAATCTGCTAAATCGCCCAAACGACGCTCGAGGCCTCGAACACAGGACCGTCCACGCAAACGCGCTGCATGGTTTCGCCGTTGGGCGTGTTGATCAAGACCGCGCACCCCGCGCAAGCACCGACGGCGCAGGCCATGAATTCTTCGAGCGAGACCTGACAGGGTAAATCGTACTTCGCGGCCAGCGCCGCGACCGCTTTGAGCATCGGTGTCGGCCCGCAGGAGAAAATGGCTGTCTTTGCAAGTTCGTCGGCCGCTAAGCTGGACAGCCATAGCTCAGCGAGTTCTGTGACGTAACCATTGAAGCAGCCGTCGTAACCCGACAATGTCGCAAGCCGGCACGGAATGCCCCAGTCTTCGAGTAACGGCATTGTTGCGTCTATGCCGTCAGTCAGCCATGTGGTCGGTATTTTCGATGCCCGCGGGTCGAACGGGAACGGTATTTCGGAACCCAGGATCGCGAGTGGCGCCCCGTTGTGGGAGTTTTGCCGCAGGGTGTTCGCGAGAAAGACCATCGGCGGAATTCCGACGCCGCCACCGATCAGCAGCGCGTTCGGCCTTTCCGGGGACACTCGGAATGGCTGTCCAATTGGCCCCAGGACACTGATCGAATCACCGGGCTGCTTCGCGGACAACCAACGCAGGCCGTTGCCAACGATCTTGTAGAGAATCTCAATACAGTCGTCGTCGACGCGCATGATCGACAGCGGTCGGCGCATGGGCAACGTGTCGTTGCAGGTGAGGTAAACGAAGCTGCCGGGTGCTGCCGCAGCGGCACACTTCGGGCTCTGAACCCGCATGATGAACTGGTCGCCAGGAAACGCAGTGACCGATATCAACTCCGCATCCTCCAGGAAAATCGTGTCGCGGTTTCGCTGTGCCATTTTCCGGGCCGCAACCGTCACTGCGAACCCAGCAGTTTGCCGACTCGCTCAAGTACCGCCATTCGCACCGCGACGCCGTTAGTGACTTGCTGCGTGATTACCGAGCTGGGTCCGTCGGCGAGGGTACCCTCAATTTCGATGCCCCGGTTCATGGGGCCGGGATGCATGACGATTGCGTCAGGCCTGGCGCGTTTCATGCTGTCATGGCTGACACCGAACTTCGCGAAATACTCGTCGACCCCCGGGACGCCGTCGAGATCCCCGATACGTTCACGTTGAATCCTGAGCGCCATTACGACGTCAGCGTCCTTGAGGCCAGCGGCAAGGTTGTCAACGATTGTGGCCCCCGGAAAGCGATTTGGATCGGGTGCCAGCGCCGGTGGTGATATCAGCCGCAGTTCGCCAACGCCCAAAGTCTGCAAAGCCTGTGTCGCAGACATTGCGACGCGCGAATGCTGGATGTCTCCGACGATTGCTACGGTCAGTCTGGAAAAGTCCGACTTTCGCTGACGGATTGTCAGAACGTCGAGCAAGCCCTGGGTAGGATGCGAGACGTCCGATTCACCCGCATTGAGAACGCTGACATGCTCCTTCACGTGCTGCGCGATAAAGGCCGGCACGCCGGCGCTTGCGTCACGCACCACCATCACGTCGACCTGCATCGCTTCCAGCGTATAAATCGTATCGAGGATGCTCTCACCCTTCTTGCGCGACGAGGTATTGACGTCGAGATTCAGTACATCGGCACCCAGTCGTCGACCCGCGAGATCGAACGATGCTCGTGTGCGCGTGCTGGGCTCGAAGAAAAGATTGCCGATGGTGCGGCCCGCGAGTGCCCGGCTTCTCGCCGGCAACGCACCGGGGCTGGTCAGGTACCGCTGGGCGTCGTCAAGAATTTCGGTCAAGAGCACAGCACTAAGGCCCTTGAGCGTCAGCAGATGTCGTAGCTCGCCGTTCGCGTTGAGCTGCAAGGTGGCGTCGTCGAGCTTATCCGGTGTCTCAGTGGGGTCCATGGCGGGGGCATTCTACCCAGATGAGAGGTATCTTTCAGCGATAACGACGGCGGCCGCGCTGTCGATCATCGACTTGGAAATACGGCCGCGACGGCCGGCGGCACGAGCATTTTTCAGGGTTCGTTCCGCCTCTACCGACGTATGGCGTTCGTCAACCGTATCGATGGTCAGATCGTAACGCCGCAATTCGTCAATGAAACCCTCCACTGCGTCTTGCATATCGCTGCGCGAACCATCGGCATGCGCCGGCATGCCGACGACGATTGTCGTGGGCTGCCACTCTTTAAGCAGTCGGGCGATCGCGTCGTGATCGACGCCGTTGTCCCGGTTTGCGACCACTCCCAGGGGACTCGCAGATGCCGTAATGGTCTGCCCGATGGCAACGCCGATGCGGCGTAAACCAAAATCGAAAGCCAGAATTGTTTTTGCCTGAGCCAAGTCAGGCGTGGCCGACGTCCGGAGACATGCTGGCCATATCCACTCCCAGCAGGCGAGCCGCTGAGCCCCAGCGCTCCTCGTACGGTGTGTCGAACACCAGTTCCGGTGTGGCCGTGACGTTGAGCCAGGAATTGGTGAGCATTTCCTGTTCCAGTTGCCCCGGCTCCCAGCCCGCGTAGCCAATTGCAACGAGGGACCGTTCGGGGCCGTCGCCGAGGGCCATGGCATCGATAACGTCGCGTGAGAGTGTGAGCTGAATATCGTCGGACACGGCGAGTGTGTTTTCGAAGTGGTGCTTCCTGTCGTGCAAGACAAATCCGCGTTCGGTGCCGACGGGTCCGCCGGACATGACCGGGCAACTGCCTGCCGTCGGGTCGGCGTGATCCACCGCCAACTGCTCGAACAGGCCGGAGAGCTTCAGGTGCAAAGGGCGGTTTATAATGATGCCAAGCGCGCCCTCGGCGTTATGTTCGCAGATCAGGGTGACCGTGGTGCTGAAGTTCGGGTCTGCCATACCGGGCATGGCGATAAGCAATTGATTCGTCAGCAGGCTGTCGGAGTCCATGCAACCAGTATCCGCGCTACTGCAGTTCGGTACAAGCGGGGATTCAGAGTCGCTCGGAGGCGGTTGAGGCCAGTTGGTCGGCGAACAGCCACTTGTACTCGAAGCGCACGACGTCGTACTCAGCAGTGACTTGTGCGGGGAAAGGGTTGAACGGTGAGGCGCGCTGCAGAATATCGAGCGCGGCCAGATCCAGAATCGTCGATCCGCTGGATTTGCGAATAACGGCCTCGGTCAGGTCGCCCGATGCGTTGATTGCCACCATCAAGGTCGGACTGCCGGATATGTCATCCAGATTGCCAAGCTGCGGAAGATACGAAGCACCGACCGCTTCGACGCGTCTTTTCCAGTTGTCGAGATAGGCCGCAATGACTGACTCACGGGTGTCGGCGCTGACGATCAGCTGCCGCGGCTGCTCGTCCCGGATTAACATCGTCGCCTGATCTTCCTGCGGCAACGGTAAGGTGATCTCGCTGCCGGCCTGCATGGCAATCGCTGTGCTGCTTTGTGGCTGCGGGTCGGATCGCGGATCAAGCAAGACCTGTCGATCGCGCTGGTTTTGTGTCGCGAGTACTTCGTCCGCCGAACGTTCGTGCGTTTTCGCATCCGTTAACGCGTTGCCATCTTCCTGCCCGTTGTTGTCAACGGGTATGGCGCTTTGCAGCGGTGCGGCGGGTCGCACCTGTTCGGTGGTATTACCGCCGCCCTGCTGGTTTGCCTGAGCGAGATAAGCTGCCTCGTCGGGCCGGTCTATCTGTTGATCCGCATCGGCAACAATCGTGACCTCGAGCGAAATCGCGTTCGCAAAAGGGTTGGAAATTTCAGGGTTGAAGGTAATGCCGATGATAAGGACGCCGTGAATCAAAGCAGCCAGGAACAGCATCGCCGGCAGCCGGTCCGGGACCCCGGGCGCCATGAGCCGCAACTCGTCGAGAGGATCGGTATGTAGTGCAACATTGGCCATGATCGCGCGAATAATCCGCCTATTTGTTTACATAAACAAGCGATCAGTCCGCAAAAACACGGTTGTGGTCAGCGCATTTTCTTTTCTATGGCGTCGAACATCAGGCCGGCGATGTTCAGGTTGAACTGCCGGTCCAACTCGCGAATCCCGGTTGGGCTGGTAACGTTGACCTCGGTCATGTAGTTGCCAATCACGTCGATCCCCGCGAACAGGACGCCCCGGTCGCGGAGCACCGGACCTACCTGCTCGCAGATTTGCCGATCAGCGTCGGATAATTCCTGGCCCCGGGTTGTTGCGCCGGCGACGATATTGCCGCGGTTGTCATCGCCGGTCGGAATGCGCGCCAGGGCGTAGGGAACCGCGATCCCGTCGATCAACAGGATGCGCTTGTCTCCCTGCGTTATTTCGGGGATGTAGACCTGCGTCATCGCGAAGCGCCGGCCATAGTCCGTCAACGTCTCGAAGATAACGTTGGCGTTGTTATCGCCATTGGCAACAACGAAAATCGAACGCCCGCCCATGCCATCGAGTGGTTTGACGACGATACGTTCGTGTTGTTGCAGAAAGGCCTTCATCTTTGGCATCGAGCGTGTGATCAGCGTTAATGGTGTGCATTCGGGGAACCACGCCGTGTACGCTTTTTCGTTCATGTCCCGCAATGCCTGTGGCGCATTGACGATCAGCGCGCCCGCCTGGCTCGCCCGATCGAGAATGTACGTCGTATACACGTACTCCATGTCGAACGGAGGATCCTTGCGCATCAGGATGACGTCGAGGTCGCCGAGCGCGATCTCCTTGCGTTCGCCAAAGTCGAACCAGTCGCTCTCGTTGTCGCGCACGGTAAGCCGTGTTGATAACCCGAATGCCTCACCGGACAACAGGTGCAAATCCTGTTGTTCGAAATAATGGATCTCTGCGTCGCGGCGCGCAGCCTCTAACAGCATCGCGAACGACGAATCCTTGTAGGCCGCTATCGACCCGATCGGGTCCATGACGATGCCTAATCTTAGCGCTTTTTCAGCCATCTCACGGCTATCTCTTCGGCTTCTGGTGTCGTTGCGGCGGGGAGCGAGTAACTATACCGCGAAACCCGACGTAAGCACCGGAAATCTCGCGATTTTGGGTATCGTGGCGCGCGTCGTAGCGGGAGTTATGTCAATATGGTAAAAGTCGCTTTTCAAATGGGGGAATCCGGTGTCTGCCAACGCATCACGAAGCCTGAACGGGCTCAAAATACTTGTCGTGGACGACAGCAAGACCATCCGCAGAACAGCAGAAACCCTGCTATCCAAAGAGGGTTGCCAGGTGTTTACTGCAATTGATGGGTTCGACGCCTTGTCGAAGATTGCTGATCACCAGCCCGACCTGATTTTTGTCGATATCATGATGCCGCGTCTCGATGGCTATGAAACCTGCTCACTGATAAAACACAACAAAATTTTCAAGGAAACACCGGTTATCATGTTGTCAAGCAAAGATGGCCTGTTTGATCGTGCGCGCGGACGCATTGTTGGCTCCGAACAATACCTGACCAAGCCGTTCACCAAGGACGAACTGCTTGGTGCAATCTCTAACCAGATAAACTGAGGAATACAGCGATGGCAGTCGTACTCATCATTGATGATTCGCCAACGGAGCTGCATCTGTTGCAGAACATGCTCGAAAAAGCAGGCTTTGACACGCTCGTCGCCGACAGCGGTGAGGAGGGTTTGTCAGCGGCGCGGAGCGCGCGACCCGATTGCATTCTTATGGATGTCGTCATGCCCGGAATGAACGGCTTCCAGGCGACACGCCGACTCACCAAGGATCCCGTGACCTCCTCTATACCGGTCATCATAATCACCAGCAAAGATCAGGAAACTGACAAAATCTGGGGTATGCGTCAGGGCGCGGTCGAGTATCTGGTCAAGCCCATCGTCGACAAGCAGCTTGTCGAAATGATTAACGCGGTGGTGGCCGGGTGAATGGGTAGTCCCAGAGATCTGGCAGCGCTGGTTGAGCAACCGTTCGAGTTGTTGCAGGAAATGGAACAGCGCAGCCGCGCCGCGCACGCCGGTCCGGGTTCCGGCGCGACGCCGGAAGAATGGGTCGGTGTCGGGTTTCGTATCGGTGAGGAGCGGTTCGTCGCCAGCCGCGAGCAAGTGCGCGAAGTGCTGATGTTGCCCGAAAACGTGACCCGGGTGCCGGGCGCGAATCGCTGGATGCTGGGTATTGCGAACCTGCGCGGACATTTGTTGCCGTTGGTCGATATCAAGCTGATGCTTGGCAGTGGCAGGACCACTTTGCGCCGAACAACACGCGTCGTTTCCGTTAACCACCGTGAGGTACCGGCAGGACTTGTCGTCGACGAGGTTCTCGGGTTCCGGCGCTTCATGGATCATGAATTTGCAAATGAGGCTCAGGAAACGATCGTACGGTGTGATCGTTTTGTGGCCGGCGTTTATCAACGCGGTGATGAATCGTGGCCGGTTTTTAATTTATTCGATTTAGTCGAAAGCAATGTGTTCCTGCAGGCATCGAAGGAATGAAGGTGAATCATGGCCAGTGAAGTTTATAGTTCGTCCGCTTTCAGAGCGCTTACCGGTATTGCCGCAATCTTGTTGCTTGCAGCAGGGGCGCTCGTATACCTGCAGTCGGGTGGGGCTAGTCCGTCTCTGCCCAAGCTCGCAGCGTTATCGCAGGTGATCCCATCGCATGGTGCGCGAGCGTTGCACGGTGAAGACGGTGCTTTCGATGAGCTCGACGCCAGCGTGCAGAGTATCGCCTCACTGCGCCGCAGCGGTGCGCCCGGGCGTTTAGCGGATTGGCAGCAACTGGAATCCCGGGCTGCTGCAATTCTCGCGAAACGATCTGAAATCGAGGCCGTGTTGGCGGCGGCAGGGCGCATCGAAACCAACGCGACGTCGATCGTGGAATTGTCCGATGAACTGCTGGATCGTTCCGGATCGACAGCCACCGTTCAGGAATTTCAACAGCGCGCGAACCGAATTCGCGAAACCGCGACGAGCTTGCCTGAGGGCGGCGAGAGCGCCGCGAGTGCAATTGCCGAAGATGTCGGATTCCTGAGAAACGTTGCCAACGCACTCGGTGGCGCCCCCAGCGATCTCGACGTGCGCGCCTTAAATGCCGAAAGTCGCGAGGCAGCGTTGCTTCCGGTGATCGAGAGTTTAACAAGTTTGGAAGAGCAGTCTTCGGCACTGCTCGCCAATGTCGCCGCAGTCAGCGTGCTTAACGAGACTCTGGCGGAGCTGACTGCCAGCTCCAAGGTGTTGCTCGGTTCCGCTTTTGATTCGGGTACCGGTGTATCGGTGTTGCCGGCGTTCCTGAAGCTGTCGTGGATTCCGATCGGTCTTCTCGGAGTTGCGCTGTTGGCGCTCGTGGGTCTTTTTCGACTGCACCTCAAGAGCGCGGTGTTCGAGCGGACAGCGCGGGAGCAGGCGCAGCAAAACGAGCGCAATCAGCAGGCGATCTTGCGATTGCTCGATGAGATGGGCGGTCTGGCCGACGGCGATCTTACCGTCGAAGCGACCGTTACAGAGGACATCACCGGCACTATCGCGGATTCTTTTAACTTTGCGATTGAAGAGCTGCGTACGCTGGTAGCGACGGTGAACCACACGGCACTGATGGTTGATACAGCGACCAAGCAAACAGAGAACACCGCCGCGCACCTTGCCAAGGCAGCCGACAACCAGGCGAAGGAAATCAACGCAGCTACGGAGTCGATAGTGTCGATGGCCGCGTCGATCGAAGAGGTATCCGGCAATGCGGAACGCTCTTCGGATGTTGCGCGCCACTCGGTGGAGGTTGCGCACAAGGGTGGCGAGGCCGTGCGTCGCACCATCGATGGTATGAATGCGATTCGCGAGACGATTCAGGAAACATCGAAACGCATCAAACGGCTGGGCGAAAGCTCGCAGGAGATCGGTAATATTGTTGAGCTCATCAGCGACATCGCGGAGCAGACAAATATTCTCGCCCTAAACGCTTCGATCCAGGCATCGATGGCGGGAGAGGCCGGTCGAGGCTTCGCGGTTGTTGCGGATGAAGTGCAGCGCCTCGCAGAGCGTTCGACGAATGCAACCAAGCAAATCGAAGTGTTGGTGAGAACAATTCAGGCGGACACGAATGAAGCCGTAGTCTCAATGGAGCGCAGCACGACGGATGTCGTGGGCGGAGCGCTGTTGGCAGAAAATGCCGGTGCGGCGCTTGATGAAATCGAGCAGGTTTCAAATCAGATCGCAAGCCTGGTCCAGAATATTTCCAGCTCGGCCCGGGAGCAGGCCGGTGCAGCGGCCGACGTCACCCGGCGCACAACGAAACTGCGGGAAATAGGCCACCAGACCGGCAAGGCGACGGCGGCGACGGCGGCATCCATATCGAAATTGTCGGAACTCGCAACGCAGCTCAGAAAAACGGTTGCGGGCTTTGCGTTGCCAGCGGAGATGATGCAGACAACTTCGTTGGCGCGGACCGCAACGGACACACCAGCACCGGCGCCCGCGGTGGCGCCGCCAGCGGGCAATCGGGTAAATACAGGGTAAGCGGCGACAAGCGGATCGACTTCGGACCTTCGCAAGCGACACGGACGACCAGATGACGGGCGATACAGGCATTCATGGGCAAATGATCGGCGGTAGCGACGCTAACGGCGCTATCAACGCCTTGTCGATCGTGAGTGTCGAGCTCATGGAGACGGTCCGAAATGCGCATCTCGCGCTGGAAGACTGCGTCGACGGTCGTGGTGGCACTACTGCACTGAAGCGCACTGGCGAGCTGTTGCATCAGGCACGGGGTGCGCTGCGGCTCGCCGAAACCTACGGTGCTGCTCTGCTGGTCGAAGAAATGGAGTTTGTGTGCGATTACCTCGCGCCCCTTCGCAGCGACAACGGCCGTGAAGACGGTCTGGATGCTCTGACACGCTCGATGGTGCAACTGCCGGTCTACATCGAGCGCCTTCTTGCCGGCGGCCGTGATATAGCCCTGGTCCTGCTGCCCATGCTGAACGACCTGCGAGCTGCCCGTGGCGAACCGCTGTTGTCCGAAGGCACCTTGCTGCTGTTAAATCTTTCGCCAAACCACTCGCAAAAGAAAGACGCTGCACGCGAGGGTAGCGGCCAGGATCCGGTACTCATAACCAAACGCCTGCGGCCGAAATTTCAGTTAGCGCTGCTGGGCTGGATAAAGGGCGGCGATACCAAGCGCCACCTCGATACCCTGGCGAAAGTTTCAGCGGCGCTTGAGAATGCGTCAACCCGAGACGACATGCACCAGCTCTGGTGGATCGTGTCCGGCGTGCTCGAGGCCTTACAGGATGGCGGCCTCGAAACCTCCGTCGCGGTCAAGCGCCTGCTCGGTCAGGCAGACAGGCAGCTTAAGTACGTCATCGACGAGGGCTTGCTCGCTTACGAGCGGCATCCGGTCGACGATTTGCTGAATAACCTGCTGTACTACGTGGCTCGCTCGGGCAGTGCCGGCAAGCGTATCAGTGAAATTCGAGCAGCCTTTAATCTGGAAGAACTCCTGCCGGGTGATGAACAGGTAGAGCAGGCACGCGATGCGCTGTCCTCGCCCAGCGCGAAGCTGATGCGAACGGTAGCCTCGGCCATTAAGCAGGATCTGGCTCGTGTCAAAGATGTGCTCGACATTTTTGTTCGCACCGGGATGAACAACTCGTCGGAGATCATGCCGCAACTTGAGTTGCTCAAGAAAATCAGCGATACCCTGGGGGTGCTCGGCCTTGGCGAGTTGCGGGGCGATATCGACGGTGAGATTGATCGCCTCAGGTCCGTCGTCGAACGTGGCGGGGTCGCGAACGACCAGACCATACTCGACATTGCTTCGACGCTGTTGCGCGTTGAAGATCGCCTCGATCAGCAGCTTGTGCGTCTTACTGCGCCACGCGAGAGCGATGCCGCGGGCGTGGCTGCCGGCGACGAAGAGTTCCACAAGGTCGCGGCGTCGGTGATGCGAGAATGCATTATCAACCTTGCGCGCATTAAGGAGACTATCTCTCAGAGTTTCACGTCGGAATCGACCTCGTACGGCGTTGACAGCGTGCCATCACTGATCAGCGGAATAAAAGCCGGGCTGTTGATGCTCGACAAAACCCGCGCCATGGAAGTTATCGAGCGCGTCGGGCGACTCATCGCCGCGATACTCAACGCCGGCGGCCCCAAGAATGTACTGAACCAAAAGGAAACTGACCGACTTGCCGACGTCATTGTCAGTATCGAGTACTACATGGAAACCGTGAAGGCGGGGCGCAGCGAGCCGTGGTACATGCTCGATAATGCTGAGGCTTGTCTGGCGGTGCTGCGCGATGTTGAAGAACGTTTGCGTGAAGTGAAGCAGCAGACGCCGACGCACGTTGATGCGACGCAAAAGCTATCCATCGAGGGAATAGAAGCGCGTGCAGCTGAAGCCTTTCGAGAGTCGTCCGCGTCAGCTGAGGCGACCGAAGTTATTCCCTTGCCGGTTATCTCTGCCACCGCGGAGCATATGGACCCGGAAATACTCGAACTGTTTATCGAGGAAGCCAAGGAAGAGATCGCATCGATCAAACGGTATTTACCGGCCTGGGCAGCATCGCCGGATGACATGGAAACGCTGATCACCGTAAGACGGTCCTTTCACACGCTGAAGGGGAGCGGGCGAATGGTCGGTGCAGAGCGCATTGGAGAGTATTGCTGGGCGGTCGAGAACCTGCTGAATCGCCTGATAAATCGCACCTTGCAGCGCACACCACCGATGATTGACTTCATACAACTCGCTGCTGCCGCGGCGCCGGAGTTGGTTGAACAACTCGAAATTGGCACACAACCAAAGTCGGATATCAGTCTGTTCATCGCCCGTGCCAATGCGTTCGCCGACGGTGACCCGAACGCTGCGGTTCTTACGATTGCGGCGGCGAGTCCGGAGCCGCCTGAAGAAGGGCCGGGTCTTGAGATGGACCCCGTCCTGCACGATATTTTTTCGAAGGAAACGACCGGCCACCTGAAGGTTATTACCGATTATCTGGTTGCGTGCGAAGGGCATCAGCCGCCGTTTGACGTTACCGACAAACTGCACCGCGCCTGCCACACCCTGCATGGCAGCGCAAATATGGCAAACGTGGATCGGGGTGTCGCAGTTGCCGCAGCGCTGAATCGTTTCGTTCGTCGTGTGTATGACCACAAGATCGGTTTTCAGAAGTCCGGGCTGGACGCATTGCGAGCGGCCAGCAGAGCAATTGAAACGATTGTCGGCGACATCAACAATACGGACCGTGACCGGGCCGACTACACCGCGCTGATAGCACACATCACTAAAATATCGAATACTGTTCAAGCGACGGATGATCCGGTTCCAGAACCGGTACACGAAGCACCGCTGGCCGCCGTCGAAGCGGTTGCTGAAGAGGCGGAATACGATGCCGAAATTGCGGCGATATTCACCGAAGAGTCCGCGGAACTGCTTGAGGAAGCGGATCAGGCCTTCGTTAGCTGGTCAACAGACCGGTCAGCGCACGCAATGGAAGAACTCAAGCGTCACCTGCACACGCTGAAGGGTGGTGCACGCATGGCCGGTATTACGGCGATGGGCGATTTGAGTCACGAACTGGAAACTCTGCTGATTTCTGTCGACGAAGGTCGAGTCAAAGCGACGCCGGCAGTGGAGGACTTGTTACAACGCAGCATCGACGAGTTGCATCGAATGCGCGACACCGTTATTGCGGGAAAAGCAGTAAATTCGGCGGGCGACCTGGAGCAACGTATTCAGCAGGCGAATGCGGGTTTCGAGGTTGCCGATGATGCGGGCGGCGAGCAAGTAAGGCCCGATAAAACGGTGGAGGAAGCGCCCTCGGCCGAGTTTTCGATACAGCCGGACGACACCGTCAGCATGGTTATCGTCGATTCACCGTTGGCGGACGAGCTCTCCGAACTTGCTGAACTCCGCGAAGAGACCGGCGATGCTGAGCGGGCCTCGGCCGCTACGGATCTACAGGCGTCGGAGTCGGAACCGAAACCGGAAACCAGGCCGACCGAAAAAACTGCGCCCAAACCGATCGAAGAACCCAGGGCGACCGCCGAGGTGCGGCCGATTCGAGCGCCTGAAGCGCGACAGGAATTTGCCCGAATC
Source organism: uncultured Woeseiaceae bacterium (assembly GCA_964654975.1). Taxonomy (GTDB): domain Bacteria; phylum Pseudomonadota; class Gammaproteobacteria; order Steroidobacterales; family Woeseiaceae; genus UBA1847. Next base: position 31,023 of record CAZZKW010000009.1, on the reverse strand, counting down.
GACGCGGAGTTGCTCGAAGACCTCCTCAACGCCGCGGGCGAAATCAGCATTTACCACTCCCGATTGAGCCAGCAGGTCAATTCGTTCGAGTTCCATGTTGAGGAGCTTGAGCAAACCATTGCACGCCTGCGAGAGCAGTTGCGCAAGCTCGAAAACGAAACCGAGGCGCAGATCATGCACAGCCATCAGGATACGATGGTGGCTCGCGATTTCGATCCGCTGGAACTCGACCGCTATTCCAGTATTCAACAGTTGTCCCGGGCTCTTGCGGAGTCGGTCAGCGACCTCAACAGCCTGAAGGAGCTGCTGCAATCGGTAACCTCGGAAGCGGATGGTTTGTTGGTGCAGCAGTCGCGCGTCACGGCGGAGTTGCAGGATGGTTTGATGCGAACTCGCATGGTGCCGTTCGAGCGACATGTGAGTCGCCTGACCCGCCTGGTGCGGCAAGTCGCAGAGGAGGCGGGCAAGCGCGCTGAGTTGGCCGTCGAAGGTGCGGAAGGCGAGTTGGATCGCCAGGTACTGGACAAGATGATACCACCGTTCGAGCATATGTTGCGCAACTCGATCGTGCACGGCATTGAAAGTGCCGCCGAACGTCAGGCCGCAGGCAAACCGACCGTTGGACGTATTGCGATCCGATTGCATCGGGAAGGCGCGGAAATGGTTATCGACGTTGCCGATGATGGCGCGGGTCTGGATGTCGATGCGATTCGCCGTAAAGCCTACGAGCTTGATCTTCTAAAACCCGATAGCAAGGCCACCAACGACGAGATCGTGCAACTGATCCTGACGCCCGGTTTCACAACTGCAACTGCAGTTACACAGTCCGCGGGCCGCGGTGTTGGTATGGATGTGGTTGCCAACGAGGTCAAAAAACTCGGCGGTTCTCTGCGTATCAGTTCGGTCACCGGCCAGGGTACTAACTTTACCGTGCGCTTGCCGTTCACGCTGGCGATAACGCAAGCGCTTATCGTTCGTACGGGCGAGGAGGTATATGCGCTGCCGCTGCCAACGGTGGAAGGCGTGGCTCGCATTCCGCGCGCCGAACTTGAGAGTCTTCTTAGTCAGACCGAGCCGAGTTACGAATACGGCGAACAGGCTTACAAATTTCGGCATTTGGGCATGTACCTCGGTGGCCAGGCGGCGCAACTTCCGGAGGATGAACCGTTCATCCCGGTGATTCTCGTGCAGGCCGGCGAGTTTTCTGCGGCCTTACTGGTTGATGAAATGCTTGCCAGCCGCGAAATCGTCGTCAAGGCTGTAGGCCCGCAGCTCGCAAGTATTCTCGGCCTCTCCGGCGCAACGATCCTGGGCGACGGCAGTATTGTGCTGATTCTCGATATCAACGCGCTGGTACGAACAGGCGCACCGGTCGTCGAGATCAAAAAAGCGGCGCCAGCGCCGGCGGATGACAGGCCATTGGCGCTGGTCGTTGACGACTCGATCACAGTGCGTCGTGTTACAGAGCGCTTTCTGCAACGCAATGGTCTGCGTTGTGTGACGGCGAAGGACGGTCTTGACGCGATCGCCGCGATGCAGGAGGCCAGGCCGGACGTTATTTTGCTTGACATCGAAATGCCGCGCATGGACGGCTACGAGTTCGCGTCGCACGTTCGCAACGATACTCGGGTTGCAGATGTGCCAATCATCATGATCACGTCCCGTGTGGGCGACAAGCATCGGGCGCGAGCTATAGAGTTAGGGGTCAACGATTACCTCGGAAAACCGTATCAGGATACGCAGTTGCTGGAGGCTATTCGCCGTCAGCTGGAAGACAAAGGGATCGAGTTGCCATGAGCGCCGCAGCCGAAGAACTATACAGCCTGCTCGTGCCATTGTCGGAAGATCGCCTGATCGTTCCGCGTGCCTGCGTCGCAGAAGTCGTGCGTTTCTCAAGCGCTGAAAAACCCGAAGGATCTCACGACTGGATGGTAGGTTCGATCAATTGGAACGGTCGACCGCTATCGGTGGTTTCGTTCGAAGGGGCGGTGGGCAAGGAAGTCCCGATCGTCACCGGTCGAACCCGGGTCGTGGTTTTTTACGCGAACACGGGAAAACTGAAGAGCGGCTACTTTGGTGTGCTGACCCAGGGCTTTCCGCAACTCGTTCGCGTTAACCGCGATGTGCTGAAGCTTGAGTCCAAAGAAGGCTGGCCCGAAGGTGCGCCGGTACTCTGCCGCGTTCGTATGATCAACGAATTTCCGATGATTCCAAACCTCGAGCAACTCGAATCGATGCTGGCGACGGAGTCGCTGCAAGCTTGAGGCACTTAGCTGAGGTCGCCCCACAAGGATTGTAGTACAGCGAGTGCGGCGATCGCCGCCGACTCGGTGCGCAACACTCGCGGGCCCAGCGAGACTGCGTGAAAGCCCGCGGCATCAGCGTCGTCGTATTCGGCGTCGCTCAGGCCGCCTTCCGGACCGATCAAAATGCAGACTTTGGTCGCCGGTTCGGTAATGCTCGCAAGTGGCATACTCGCGCCGGGTTTGAGCACGAGTTCGGTGCCGACTTTCTCCGGTTTTCCGCCGAACCAGTTCTTTAGCGGCAGCGGCGAGTCGATCAACGGCAGGCGGGTACGTCCGGACTGCTCGCACGCGTTTGTCGCTATGTTGCGCCAGTGGTTGCGACGTTTTTCCGCACGATCGGCTTTCAGTTTCACGGTGCCGAATTCCGTCAGGACGGGAGTGATGCGTTTTACGCCGAGTTCGGTGGCCTTCTGCACGACGAAATCCATGCGGTCACCGCGAGACACTCCCTGCACGAGGTGGATCTTTAGCGGCGATTCGGCGTCCGTTTCAACGCGGTCGCCCAGTCTTAGAATCACCCGGTTCCTGCCAATGCTGAGGATCGTCGTTCTCCACTCTGCGCCGTCGCCGTTAAAGACTGTGAGCTCATCTCCAACGCGCGCGCGCAACACTTTCCCGAGATATCGTGCCTGATCCCCGTCAAGTTCCACCTCGGCGCCGTTGATCATCGCGCCGGAAACAAATAGCCTCGTACCCATGTCCCTGGAAATGATGCCTGAACACAACGCCGCGAGCGACTACAACGTCGATATCGAATCAGGACTGGTCGAACCGGCACGCCTGTGTCTGAGCCCGAATCGCGATGTCAGGCCGACGGGTGGGTCGTTGGATCTGGTCGTTCTGCACGGCATCAGCTTGCCGCCAGGGGAATTCGGTGGCGACGAGATCGAGGCCTTCTTCAACAACGAGCTCGACTGTGATGCGCATCCCTATTTTACCGAGGTTCGCGGCCTGCGGGTATCGGCACACCTGTTAATTCGGCGCGACGGCGAACTACTGCAATTTGTGCCCTTTACCGAGCGCGCCTGGCACGCTGGAGAGTCCGGTTTCCGGGGTCGCCCGCAGTGCAATGACTATTCAATCGGGATCGAACTGGAAGGCGAGGACGAGACAGCCTACGATGGACGCCAATACCGGGTGCTGGTGGGCGTGCTGAGAGCCTTGATGTGCGCCTATCCGACGATATCCGCCCGGGAAATAGCCGGCCATAGTGATGTCGCTCCCGGTCGCAAGAGCGATCCGGGCACTGCTTTCGACTGGTTACGCTTGTATGATGCGTTAGCAGAGCAAACGGAGGACGAGCACTTATGAACCTGATTGCGTTACTGATCGGACTTGTTATCGAACGACTGGCGACGCGGTTGTTTCAGTGGCGCCGCATGCGTTGGCTGGACCGAATCATCGACGCCGGGTTTCGACAGGCCGGTCGTGTGGACAATTGGCCTGCTCTGATACCGGTCATTCTTCTTTCGTTGCTGCTGGTGTTGCCCGTATTCGGGATTATTATCGGTCTGGGAGAAACGTTGCACGGCTTCACGTATCTGCTGCTCGCAATCGTCGTGTTGCTATTCTCGATCGGGCCAAAAGATATTGGTAATGAGGTCGCCGAGTATTGCAAGGCGCTGGAGTCCGAAGACGATGAGGCGATCCAGAATGCTGCTAAGGCAATCATCGAAGGTGAGGTCCCGCAAGATGCGCGTGCGCGGATAGCCAGAGTGGAAGAGGCGGTCTGTGTACAGGCGAACAACCGTTTATTCGCGATAATATTCTGGTTTGTTGTACTCGGTCCGTTGGCAGCGTGGAGCTATCGCGTTACCGACTTGATCCGACGACGCGCCGTCTTCTCGGCGGCTCGGGACGAGCAGACTGACGGCAGCGCGGCGCGGATTCGTGATGCTGCCGCGCTAATACACGGTTGGCTGGCCTGGATTCCGGCGAGGTTAACGGCGCTCGGTTATGCGACCGCCGGTAATGCGGATGATGCCATCGCCGCACTGCGGGCACCGACCGAAGATCGTGAGGGGACGACGTCAGAGCAAAGCGAGTATCTACTTGCCCGGGTCGGCGTTGCCGCATTAGCACTGCAGGACCGTCCGGAGGAGTCGATTACCGAGCGCGGTATCCGCGGTGCGAGCGCGGCTAACAAATTGGTATTTCGCCAGTTGTTGATCTGGGCGGTGATCATCGCCGCCATGACGCTGTACGGTTTGACGCGTTGACGCTGACGATTCGGCCCGCAGACGTCCGGGATATCGAGGCGACGATCGGATTGTTGCAAGGCGCAGGGTTGCCGAGCACCGATCTGAGTGCTGATAAACTGGCGTTGGTTGCGGAAAGAAACGGGCTGTTTCAAGCGGCAGTTGGTCTTGAGAGTTACGGTGAAGTGGCGTTGCTGCGTTCATTGATCGTGAGCGAAGATGCTCGCGGTGCCGGAATCGGAGCGGCGCTCGTTACGGCCCTGGAGCTGGAGTGTCGAAATGAGGGGATGCGCGAACTCTGGCTGTTGACGATCGATGCCGAACGGTTTTTTGAAAGACTCGGTTACGTTACACGTTCTCGGGACGAAGTGCCTGAGGCGATTCGGAGCACCGCAGAATTTTCCGAACTGTGTCCTGGGGACGCGGTACTGATGTCCAGAAAGCTGCAATAGAAACCCGGTTGTTCGCAGCGCCAGCCTTCTATCGTTCGCGATTCCAAAGAACTTCCTGACCGGATTCAGTGCGCGCCAGCACTCGGGCGATCACGAACAACAGGTCGGATAGTCGATTCAGGTATTTTCCGACCTCCGCTCGGACGTCCTCCACATCAGCGAGTGTCCCTACGCGCCGTTCGGCGCGCCGAACGATGGTTCGCGCCAGGTGACAGGCTGCCGCCGCCGGTCCGCCGCCAGGCAGGATAAATTCCTTAAGCATCGGCAGGTCATCGTTAAAGGCGTCCAGATCGGATTCCAGACGCTCGACGTGCATCTGCAATATAGCAGCGTGGCCAGGAATACAAAGCTCACCACCGAGTTCGAACAGATCGTGTTGTACTTCGGTGAGGCATTTCCCGATGGTGTCTGGAATGTCTTCGACCGCAAGCACCACGCCGATAGCGGAGTTCGCTTCGTCAACAGTGCCAAAAGCTTCCACCCGGGCCGAATCCTTCGCTACGCGACTGCCGTCGCCGAGACCGGTCGTGCCATCGTCTCCCGTGCGGGTATAGATCTTGCTGAGTCTGTTTCCCATGCGGTGACGATAGGTAGGCGTCCGTGGACTGTCAAGGAGCTGCGCTTGTTTCTCCATCCGGCAGGCGCCATAGTTGCGCCATCCGTTTTAATCGTCAGGATCAAACAGCCACGTGGAAAGTTTTAACGCCGAAAGGGCATCGGACTACCTGAAGGTTGCGTTGGCGGCAGCCGAGAAAGCTGCGCGTATCAGTCGCGACTACTACGCGGGAAATTTTATTGTAAGCACCAAGGCTGACAAGACTCCGGTTACTCAGGCCGACGTCGAATGCGAGCACGCGATTCGCGAGGTGATACTCAGCGCATTTCCCGGGCACGGCTTTTACGGCGAAGAGACCGGTCAAACGCAAGCGGACGCAGAGTTTCTGTGGTTGGTTGACCCGATCGACGGGACCAAGGGCTTTGTGCGTCAATATCCTTTTTTTTCGACACAGATCGCACTGATGCAGAGCGGCGAAATAATCCTCGGTGTGTCCAGTGGCACGATGCTGGATGAGCTGGCGTGGGCCGAGAAGGGACAAGGCGCCTGGCTGAACGGTCAGCGACTCGAAGTCAGCGATATCTACGATCCGGACAGGGCGGCGGTATCGACCGGCAACTTGAAATCCCTGGCGGACAGCGACGGCTGGTCAGCGTTTGGCGACATCGTCAAGAACGCGGATCGGATACGCGGCTATGGCGATTTCTATCACTACCACCTGCTTGCGGCGGGCAAGATTGAAGCGGTGATCGAGTCGGACGTGAATATTCTGGATATCGCCGCCTTGTCAGTGATCGTTACAGAGGCGGGTGGTGTGTTTACCGACCTGAACGGTGATAAGCCGGATCTTGAGATTCGTTCGGTGCTTGCGGCCAATCCGTCGATGCACGAAAAGTTTCTGGGGCGCCTGAAGGGTTACGTGACCTGAGGCATCATCGGACCTCAGTCCGTGAGGTTGATTTCACTGGCCGTTAGCGGGCCAATAAGCACATATTTGAGGTTCTTCGGAATGACGGCGTCGTCTTCGGCCAACGCAATGCGCCCGCCCATAATCTCGGCGTAACGTTGGGGAAATAACGGCCGCCGGTCGGGTTCGGCGATTCCGTCGGGACCGATTGGTTGTCCGTCTGCCGCGCTGTATTTGTCCGTTGCCCCCAGCGTGTGCAGAAATTCGTGTGCGATGATGACGTTGTTGGTGCCGCGGTGCTTGCGGCTTGCATAGCCATTAACAATGCCGACCATGCCCTTTTGCAGGCCCACTGAATTTTCCAGGACGACGGCCATGTCGGGCGTGTGGTAGCGAACGAAAATCCGTACGTCGGGTTCGATGCTGTCCTGTGCGTCGGTTGCACTGCCGGCCCACCAGCGCATTTTCAACGACCATATCAAGACCGAAAACATGTTGGGCTGTTGGCCAAGCGCGGGTGGTTGCTCGTGAACTTCGCTGCCAAGTTCGATGCGAACCGGGCGGTCGATATTTCTGGAATAGCGTTCCGTCTCCCGGGTCAGAAACGTCTCGATACCTTTGAAGTCCGAAATCTTGAGGGCGGTGATGTACCGGGCGGCTTCCTTGCTGCCGTCGCCGTTGATCGGGTAGACCTTGATCCACAGGCTGTTATTCCAATCCGTGCTGCGCGTCTGTGTCAGCACGGTACTGAGGACGACAAACAGGAGAACGAACAGCAACAGGGAAATTCGAACAGCTTTAAACATCGATCAGAATTCAGGTGGCTTGCGAACCTCTGTAGTCTGCTCAAATGCGTAGGCGATCTCTATGAGCTGCTTCTCATTCCACGGTTTTCCGGTGAACGACAGGCCGATGGGGAGCCCGGCAACGAAACCGGCCGGCACGGTAATGCTGGGGTAACCGGATATCGCCGCGAGCGACGAACTGCCAATACTGAAGGTGTCGCCATTGACGTGGTCGATCATCCACGCCGGACCGTTGCTCGGGGATATCAGTGCGTCGAGTTGATGCTCTTCCAGCAGTCCGTCAAGCGCGGATTGCGCGATACCTCTGCTGGTCTCAAGGGCCTTGAGATAGGCTGCATCGCTCAGCGGCCCCTTTGCTTCGGCGAGCAGAAATATGTCCTGAGCAAACACGGGCATTACTCTGTGAGCAAACTCGTTGTTGTAGTCGATCAAACCGGCAAGGCTTTGTATCGGTGCGTCGGACTCCTGCAAGTATCGGTTGAGGCCTGCGCGGAATTCGTAAAGCAGCACTTCGTACTCGGCGTCGTACATCTCACCGGCCTCAACTTCGAGCTGGTCGATGATCGTGGCACCGGCCTCGCGCAGCGCGTCGATACTGCTTTGGTAAATCGTATCGACGCCGGGGTGTTTGCCCTCGCCGTACCAGGAGCGAATCACTCCGATGCGTTTTCCGTCCAGTGCGTCCGCGGTAAGGTTGGCGGAGTAGTCAAAATGTATTTCTGCATCGCGGGTCGCCGGGTCGTCCGGATCGGTACCGGTCATCGCAGTTAGCAATATCGCTGCATCACGCACGCTGCGTGCCAGCGGCCCCGCCGTGTCCTGGCTGTGTGCGATGGGGATAATGCCGCCGCGGCTCAGAAGACCCAGTGTTGGTTTAATGCCCACGACGCCATTGATGCCGGCAGGGCAGATAATTGAGCCATCGGTTTCTGTGCCGATTGCGACTGCCGTCAGATTGGCCGCTACCGAAACCGCCGAGCCACTTGATGATCCGCAGGGCGTGCGTCGTGTGTCGTACGGGTTCAGCGTCTGGCCGCCGACACTGCTCCAGCCGCTCGATGATCTGGACGAACGAAAGTTCGCCCACTCGCTGAGATTGGCCTTGCCGATGATAACGGCGCCGGCATCACGCAATCGTTTTACGATAAACGCGTCTTGTGGCGGCACGTGTTCTGCGAGTGCAAGCGAACCGGCGCTGGTGTACATCTGATCCGCCGTGTCAATGTTTGCCTTCAGCACAACCGGGATACCGTGCATTGGTCCGCGCGGCCCGGACGCCTTCCATTCGCGGTCGAGCGCTCTGGCAATACTCAGCGCGTCGGGGTTGATCTCAATAATCGAGTTCAGTTTCGGTCCCGCGCGATCAATGTTTTCAATGCGCTCGAGATACCAGTTAACCAGTTCCTCAGAACTCAGTTCACCGCGTTGCAGATGATCGTGCAACTCGGCAATGCTGGCTTCGCTGTAGTTCGACTCGCTGCCCGAACAGGCAGTGAGCGCGAGCAGTATCAGCAGGCCGAAGGGACGTCGCATTACTTGGATTTTCTGAATCGCATCACGAAGAGCGTTTCCCTGTTTGTGATAGCCAATGCCGGTCACGGTCTTTCCCCGATCGTGACTCGATCCTATGCGCAGCGGCAGCAAAGGGCAAAGATTCGTAAGGCGTAGTTCTCCAAAAAAAAAGCCCCACGGCGTGAGCGGTGGGGCTGGATTTCTCTTTTTTTCAAAAGAGGTAACTGCGAATTCGATAACCGGCTACAGAGTCTTTCTTATTGTTATGGGATCTGGATCTTCTTATTTTTGTAGTTATTTTTCTTCTGGCGTCTAAATCCTGTTTCTGGCCGTTTATTGTTATCCAGCGCAGTTACGCTTCGCTTGGGCAGATTATTAAAAGCAAAAGCTGTGCCAACTGAACAAGCCGTACCGCGATTTCAATGATTTAGCGAGTGCTCAATCCTGCCGAACGATTGCTTTCGTGCAAAAGTGTAAAAAAAACCGACAGCTCGATCACGGAAAATTCGAGTAACTCGGTAGATTCTGACGTTACTGTTTTGAAAAATAACGAGAAAGTCAAAATATTCCCAATCGCAGGAAGAAAACGCGAGGCTGGACGTGCCGGAGATTATGTCCGGTTCGCTTTGCACGGTGAGAATCGCTCCCATTCCGGTACTTTTTGTCAAATTATTCGACACTTTGCGCGCGCCTGGCACGATCAAACAATCCGGAGACGCTGTAGAAGCGGCCGTTTCGAACCACGGCAACCACATTTAGCGCGTCGACAAGTTTGCCCAATGGATCACCATCGACAAACACCAGGTCGGCGGCAGCGCCGATGGCAATGCGGCCAAGGTAGGGGTCGGCGAGCATCGCCGCGGCTGCGTTCGCGCCCATCGCCCGAAGGCTTTGCGCCGAGGTAAGCCCGGCGATCTCCATGGATTTGAGTTGCGCGCTCAGCGCCTGACCGGTGGGAAGGCCGGTGGTTCGGCTCGAGATGACGGCACCGGCCGCGTCGAGCTCGGGTCTGGACGTCGCGCCAATCTGCCAGTCCTCAGCGCTCAGAAACCTCGGTCCCGGAGTTTCCTTGCCAGACCACAGTGCGTTCAGTAGAGGCGCGTTCGGGTGACTTGCAACGACGGTCGTGACACCCATGGCCAGTAAATCCGGGCCATGACTGGCAGCAAGCTGGCTGGGCAGGCGGGCGTCCGGGTCGATAAAGCCGGGCAGTATCGTCAGATCGCCCATGTCGATAACAATCGAGCCGCGATGATCCGAGTGCGGTCCGATATCGCCGATACGCCCCCCTTCGACGAGTATGTCCTGATCGTATCGGTAGCCTACGCCGAGGCCGTCGAACATTCTCTCGGCGTGGATAACGAAACTGCCGCCGGGCTCACTGAGCCACGGCAGCGCCTGGCGTTTACGCTCGATCGTGCTGCGGACCTCCGGCTGAATCGTTGCCCGAAAGGGAAGCGGACTTGATCGCCAGGCATCGAACAGACGGTGTCGAATTTGGCCGTTCGAGGAATAGTACATACGTTGCCGGTCCAGCCAGCTAACCGGCGCAGTGACGAACTGTTCGCCGCTCGCGTATTGACGAATCAGTCGCGGCTGCGAAAGGATAACCATGTCGATTGAGGCGCCGTTGCTGCCATCTCTGAAGTACGTGATCAAACTGCCGTCCGGCCGCCACGACGGCGCGGCCAGCCTGTCGGTTGAACTTAGCAGTATTTCTTCGGGCTGCGCATGGCGACGGAGAACCAGCGACCATTGTTTGCCATCGTGATGAATGTAGATCAGGTCGCGACCGTCGGAGGACCACGCGGGTTCCGTCTCATCGCCCGGCCGGGAGCTTAGTCGCCACTGCAGGCCGCTGGGAATATCAAGCTCCCACAAATCCAGTCCGGCGCCACTGCCGTCCGATGAGTAGACGATTTTCTCGCCACCGGGATGCCAATCGGGCTGCAAATTGAGCTTGGGGCTTGCGGTAACGTTGCGTGCCTCGCCGCTGTCCAGTTCGTAGATCCAAAGGCCGCGCCGCCCGTCGGCGATAGCCTGATAGACCAGTCGTTGCCCGTCGGGCGACCAACGTGGCCGCTGCACCGACTTTAGATTGAACGTGAGCTGGCGTGCCTCGCCACCGCCGCCCGGTACTATCCAGAGGTCGCCGCGCAGGTCGATCGCGAGGCGGCCGTCTGCGGCGACATCGACCGACAATTGCTGGCCACGAGTCAGCGTTATTTGCGCGCTGATCGGTGCGGCGAACAGCAGACACGGGAGTAGTGCGGCTAGTGCTCGTAAATACACGTGCCCCCCTCGCGACGTGGATCTGCGGCCGTCGCCAATCCCGTCGTTGCGTCGAATACGGCAGCGCCGACACCGCCGAAGTACATCACCCGATCCGGGAATACTTTGATTGGAAGCTCAACATCGGGCAGGTCCAGGCCGGGCTCCGCCATCAGGCGAACCACGTCGCCGCTGGTATCGACGTGTACACGCGGATGAGCAATGGCGTCCTCTAGCGGCATGTTGAACAATAAATAGTTGATCAGACACTGTTGCAGCGCTGTCGTAATCCGGTCCGCGCCCGGCGACCCGATAGCGAGCACCGAGCCGTCATGGCGAGCGACGGTCGGCGCCATATTCGACGGCAGCCGCGCGCCGACCGGGCCGGCGTCGAGTCCGCGTCGGTTCAGTTCCAGTTCGCCGAGACAATTGTTCAACCACAAGCCGGTGCCAGGTGGCATTTCGCCAGAGCCGTAGCCCGACGAAGCGGTAATCGAACACGCTGTTCCGGTGCTGTCGACGACTGATGTGTGTACCGTCGAAGCGGAGTTCCATCGAGTCAGCAGTTGTCCGCTGCGTGCAGATTCTATGAGGTCTGCCGCCTTGCGGGCGACATCATTCGCCAGATCGAGCTCGCGTTTTCGATAGTCGAGACAGGCCTGCTGCGTGCCGATGAGTTGCCGTAGCGCGGCGTGGTTCCAGCGCGTCTCCTTGAGGTCCGAGCAAGCGAGCAGCATCGCTGTCAGGATTGCGCCGCCGATGGCCGGTGCCGGATTCGTCGCGATGCGCCATTCGCCCAAGTCAGCGACCAGGGATGGTCTCCCGATTGCGCGGTATGAGGCGAGATCCTCGCGGGTTAACATGCCGCCGCCCTCACGGCAGTGCGCAGACATCGCTGCGGCAAGTTCGCCGTTGTAGAAGAGTTGGGCGCCCTCGCGGGAAATCGCTTCCAGGGTATCGCTAAGGTGGGGCACCGCAATTGCGCTGCCAGTCTCGCGCAGCGATCCGTCAGCATGATGCAGTGCACCGTGGCCGTCGTCGCTACGGCCGAAAATGCTGTTGCCGGAGTAAGTAAGGTAGTAATGACAGGCAGCAGAAAGCGGAAATCCGTCACGGGTTGCACGTATTGATGGTTCGAAAATGGACGCCCAGCTGGCGGCGCCGTAGCGCTTCCACGCATATTCGATCGCCGCCAGCGAGCCGGGAATTGCCACCGACCCGGCCCCGACAAGCGTCTCCACGCCCCCGCCGTATCGCATCGATACGCCGAACGTACCGCGTCTCCGGTCAGCCTCTGCGAGCCCGGCGCCTGGCACCGCAACGTTACCGTCGATGGTTACTGCTTCTTCTCCCTGTTGCCAGATCGTAATAAATGCGCTACCGGCCAGTGCGCAGACACCCGGTTCGGTGTTCATCGTGAGCAGTGCCGCTGCCAGCGCACAGTCGATGGCGTTGCCGCCGCCGGCGGCAACTTCGTGAGCGGCGCTGGCCGCTAGTTGGGAGCTCGTGGCTACGGCGACGTTGGTCACTGGGAGTCTGCGTCAGAAGTGGATGACCGTACGGATGCTCTTGCCTTCATGCATGAGATCGAAGGCTTTGTTGATGTCCTCGAGCGGCATCGTATAGGTGATAAATTCGTCGATCTTGATGTCGCCGCTCATGTATTGCTCGACCATACCCGGAAGTTGTGAGCGTCCTTTGCAGCCACCGAACGCGGTGCCGCGCCACACGCGCCCGGTCACGAGTTGGAACGGACGAGTCGATATCTCCTGACCGGCACCCGCGACACCGACGATAATCGACTCGCCCCAGCCCTTGTGGCAACATTCCAGCGCTGAGCGCATCAGATCGGTATTGCCGACACACTCGAAGGAATAGTCGACGCCGCCGCCGGTGAGCTCGACGATAACATCCTGTATCGGCTGCTCGTAGTTCTTCGGGTTGATGCAATCGGTCGCACCGAACTGTCGGGCGAGTTCGAATTTGTCCTCGTTGATATCGACGGCGACGATGCGTGCGGCTTTCGCAATGGTGGCACCTTGAATGGCGCTGAGCCCCACACCGCCGAGGCCGAAAACTGCAACCGATTCGCCGGGCTTGACGGCAGCGGTGTTCAACACCGCGCCGATACCGGTGGTGATGCCACAACCCAACAGGCAGATCTTTTCGAGCGGCGCAGCTTTGCTGACTTTGGCGACGGCAATTTCGGGCAGTACCGTATATTCGCTGAACGTCGAGGTACCCATGTAGTGGAAAATCGGTTTTCCGCGCAGCGAAAACCGCGATGTGCCGTCGGGCATCAGGCCCTGGCCCTGGGTAGCGCGAATAGCCTGGCAGAGATTGGTTTTTCCGGACGTGCAGAAACGGCATTCGCCGCATTCCGGCGTGTACAGCGGGATGACATGGTCGCCGACGCTGACCGACGTCACGCCGCTACCGATTTCTTCGACGACGGCGCCTCCCTCGTGGCCGAGGACGGCCGGAAAAATGCCCTCAGGATCTTCGCCGGAAAGGGTGAACGCGTCGGTGTGACAGACGCCGCTCGCCACGTTTCGTATCAGGATCTCTCCGGCCTTTGGGCCCTCAAGGTCCAACATTTCGATCTCTAGCGGTTTGCCTGCCTGCCAGGCGACTGCGGCGCGGGTTTTCATGCTATGGGCGTTCCTGACGGTGTGAGTCTGTGATGTGAGCGGCATCCTCTCACGATTGCATGCTTGGTTCATCCTGCGTTCAGAAACGTAGTAAAAACAATATCTTGTATTCAGTGGGAGTTCATGCGGCAGGCGCTATTGTGCGAGCGTACCGAACGACCGGAGGTCAATCATGAACAAAGTACTTTTCCTAGCCTTGCTGGCCGGCAGCCTGTTGCTGTTGAATTCCCCGGAGGTTTCGGCCGGCCCGGAAGTGCGTGATCCACATCGGCAGCCGGCGCACCGCTATTACCGGCCATACAATCGGGATCACCATTCCTATCGCGGATATCGTCGGGACCACCGTAACTCGGGCTACCGGCGAGCTCATGCGATGCCACGCTGGTTATACAATGACCACTCGTTTCGCCGCTGGTACGGGCAGTCGCGTTACCGACATGACCGCCGTGTGTCGTGGTATGGATTATTCGACGTTTATCGGGATGTTCACCACTGAACAACACCGTCGCCGGCCCGAAATTCTTCGGGCCGGCTTTCGTTGCGCTGCGCTCTGCTGTAAAAAGGATGCGCATCCTTGAGAAACGCAGCGAACAGCAATGAGCCTGGAAGAACTCCGCAAGAATCTGTCGGCGGTCGATCGACGTCTGGTTGAAATTATCGCCGAGAGGCAGCGTATCGTTGCCGAAGTTGGCAAGACCAAACAAAAGACGGGAACCGGTACGCGCGACTATGCGCGCGAAAAGGAAGTGCAGGACAGGGGGCGTGCACAGGCCGTCGAACTGGGAGTCGATGCCGATCTGGTTGAAGATATTCTGCAAAAGCTCATTCGTGCGTCGCTGGAAAGTCAGGAACGTGATCGTGTCGTCGCAGAAGGCAAGGGCGATGGCAGGCGCGTACTGGTTATCGGTGGCGCCGGCAAGATGGGACGGTGGTTTGTGAATTTTTTCCTGTCGCAGGGATTTTCGACCAGTATTGCAGATCCCACAGTGACGGATGGGCCGGGAATGTTCAGTACCTGGACAGACGCAGGCGTTGATTTTGACGTTATCGTCGTCGCCGCACCGCTGGCGGTTTCCGGCAGAATCCTCGCTCAGCTCGCGGTGCTGAAACCGACCGGGCTGGTGTTCGATATCGGCTCGCTGAAGTCTCCGCTGATCGACGGGCTCAAAGAGTTGCTGTCGGCGGGTTGCCGCGTGACTTCCCTGCACCCGATGTTCGGTTCGAATGTGCGCTTGTTGTCAGGCCGGCATCTGATTTTTTGTGATGTGGGCGATGCGGGTGCTACAGCGGCGGCGAAGGAACTGTTCGCTGCAACCATGGCGGAACACCTCGACATGGGGCTCGAAGATCACGACCGGCTTATTGCCTACGTCCTCGGTTTGTCGCATGCGTTGAACATCGCGTTTTTTACGGCACTGGCCGAAAGCGGCGAGGCCGCGCCGAAACTCGCGCAGATGTCCTCGACCACCTTCGATTCGCAGTTGCTGGTATCGGCGGCAGTTGCACAGGACAACCCGCACCTGTATTTTGAAATCCAGAATCTGAACAAATTCGGGCTGGGACCGCTCGATGCACTGTGCGAAGCCGCAGGGAGAATACGCGAGTCAGTCGCGAGCGGCGATGAAGAGGCATTCGTTGAGCTGATGCAAAAAGGCCGCGATTACCTTGCACTCCGGGGATAATGAGACGCTAGGGAGAGGCTCATCTCATGCAATCAACAGACGATTTTTCCGCGCAGCTCCAGGCGGCGCGACGGCAGCTCGACGAGCTGGTGGAGGAAGTCGCTCGCAACGACAACATATTGCAACGTACTCAACAGCGCGAGCTGCGCTTGCTGCAGGCCGAAGATCTTGCGACGCTTCTGAATGTAATGGTAGACGGACTCAGAGCCAGTTACAGTTTGGAATACGTCAGCGTTGTGTTGTGCGACCCAGACCACGATATGCGGCACTTGTTGTTGGCGAGTGGCACGCCGGCTGAAGAGATAGCAAACCTGTTGATGGTCGAGTCGCTGACCGGCCTGGCGCCACAGTACATCGCCCTGCATCAACCCTGGCTGGGTTCGTATGCCGCCTGCGATCATCAAATGATCTGTCCGGACGCCAGCGGCATGAAAAGTGTGGCAATGATTCCCCTGACCCATCGCGGCAAGTTGATCGGCAGCATCAATCTCTGCAGCGATGACGCGCGGCGATTCACTCGCGAACATGCCAGCGATTTTCTTGCCCATCTCGGGGTTATCGCATCGTTCTGCGTGGAAAATACGGTTAACCGGGCGCGCTTGTTGCGCAGCGGATTTACCGATGTCCTGACCGGCTGGCACAATCGCCGTTACCTCAATGTACGGCTTAAAGAAGAACTGGCGCGGGCACGCCGTGATCGTTTTGGTATCGTCTGCCTGATGCTGGACGTCGATCATTTCAAGCGAGTGAACGACAACTGGGGTCATGCTGCCGGTGATGCAGTGTTACGCGAACTGGCGCACCGCATAGAGTCGCAGGTGCGCGCCAGCGACGTTGCCGCCCGCTACGGTGGCGAGGAGTTCGTGGTCTTGCTCCCGAACACGGAGGTGGCGTCCGCACGGTTGCTGGCGGAGCGGGTTCGCGCGGCTATCTCGAAAACTTCAATCGACCTTGCTTGCGGAAATACGGTGTCAGTCACCGTATCCATCGGCATTTCCGAGGTCTATCCTGGACCGAGTGACGTGGATCTGAAAACGGTCGGTGACTCGCTGATCGCTCGCGCCGATGTCGCGTTGTACTCGGCGAAATCCGCGGGCCGTGATCGAGTGATGGTGGAGGCGGCATGAGGCGCGTTGTCGCAGCCTCGATGTTGCTGCTGTTGGTGGCGTGTGAATCGGCGCCAGTACCGGAACCCGTTGTCGTTTACGCCAATGCAGAAGATGAGAAAGAACTGCAGGACTGGTTCGCCGGCTTTACGGACCATTCCGGTATTCGGGTAACCTTGAAGCTCGGAGACAGCAAGTCGAATACGGACCTCGTGATCGCGAACCGTGGATCCCCGCCCGCGGATGTCCTGTTGACCAGCAACGTTGCCGACATATGGCGGGCCGCAGATGAAGGTGCGTTGCGACCGATACCGCCTGAATCACTGGACAGGGTTCCTCACTCGCTCAGAGACCCGGACGGGTACTGGGCGGCGCTGAATGTACGCTACGCGGCGATTGATGTTGCACCGAATGCCACGGTCGCCAACGCGAGCACCTATATCGAACTCGCAGACCCGCAACTGCGCGGGCAATTGTGTCTGTCGTCGTCGGCGTTGCCGGTGAATCGATCGCTGATCGCGATGCTGATGCAGGACATGGGCTCAAAGCCAGCGGAACGCGTTGTTCGCGGATGGATCCGAAATATTGCACGCGAACCGTTTTCTACTGAAGCAGAACTCCGGAAGGCGATCCTGTCCGGTGACTGCAATTATGGAATTGTGTCGATGCCCAGCGAGATCGACGCGCCCGGAACGGTTGACAAGAACTTGTTCGCCATCGATATCGACGGCGTCGGCGTTGTTCGTCACGCACGGTATCCGGTGTCAGCCCAGCGGCTAATCAACTGGATGTTCGAGCAGAAAAAACTGGCGAATCCCGCCTGGTCAAACGGTAAGAATATCGGTATCGCCGGGTGGCTTGACGAAGATGCGCTGCTGTTAGCGGAGCGTGCGGGCTATCGTTAACGTCGCTGGGCGACGAATGGTGTAGAGTAAGCGACAGTTTCAGTATTTTACGGTTGCTATGGGCAACGATTGGATAGACTCCGAAGGGTTTCGCGCCAACGTCGGCATCATCCTTGCGAACTCGGAAAACAAGCTGTTGCTGGGTGGCCGGGTAGGCGCCAAAGGCTGGCAGTTTCCGCAGGGAGGGATGCTCGAGGGGGAGGAACCCGTCGAAGCAATGTTTCGCGAACTGCGCGAAGAGGTCGGCCTTGTCGAGTCCGACGTCGAGGTGCTTGGCGTTACTAATGACTGGTTGCGCTATCGCCTGCCGGACAAGTTTATTCGCCGCAACAGCAAGCCCCTTTGCATCGGACAAAAACAACGCTGGTTCATGTTACGGCTTACTTCGGGCGTCGGCGCCGTGCGCTTCGATTGTTGCGACAAGCCTGAGTTTGATCGCGTTCGCTGGGTCGACTATTGGCGTCCGGTCAACGAAGTGATTTATTTCAAGCGTCGGGTGTACGCACATGCCCTGCACGAACTCGGTGCTTCGGTACATGCTGATGGATTACCGCCAAGACCGCGTTGGTGGCCAAAACGCTGGCGGACCGCGTTCGAAAAAGATCTTGCCGCGACGAACGGGAACGCGTCCTGATCAGAAGGGCTTTACGACCGCCAGAATCACGATGAGCAGCAGAAACAAGGTTGGTATCTCGTTAAACCACCGCAGCCACCGGGCCTGCTCCAGGCGTTGCTGGTTTCGCAGGCGAGCAATCCACAGAGCGCACCGATAGTGATAGGCCACGAGGCCGATGAGCAGCACCAGTTTTGCGCGGAACCAGCCAGCCTCGACCACGGCGTGATTCAGCGAAGCCAGTATCAGGCCGAAAATCGATGTCAACACTGCGCCGATCGTCATGATCGCGAACAAACGCCGTTCCATCACGCCGAATCGCTCGCGACTGTCCGCGTCGGCTGCTTGTACGTGATAGATGAACAGCCTCGGCAGGTAGAACAGGCCGGCGAACCACGTCACCATGAACGCAATATGCAGCGCCTTGAACCAAATGTAGTATGAAGCCATAAACGAATCCGAGCGAGCCAGAGCCACAGTTTGCAGCAATGCGCGATTTTCGACCAGCACGGTTTCTTCTTATTCCGTGATCTGGCGCACTTTTGTTGATATGAGGACCGGCGTAACATAACGTCTTTGCTGAATGATCGGGCGAAATTTCGACGTGGCGACAAAGTCCCCCCTACAACAACACAGTACCGGCAGGACCCTAGCGGTTCGCGCGTTTATCGCCGCGCTGATCTTCGCGTGCGCTTACCTCATTTTCGAGTTTGGTCGCATCAAGGGTGGTTATGACGTTGTAGACGCCGGCGATGTGCGCCAGGCGTATGAAGATCATATCGCGCAACTCGACAACAACATCGTGGAGCTAAAACAGGAAATCGCCGTTTTCGAAACGAATCGCGAAGTTGACCGCGAATCCTATCGGGAAGTGGAGGCCGGCCTTGCGGCGTTGCAGGCAAAGATTCAGGAACAACGCGATGCCATCGCGTTTTATCGTGGCATTATCTCGCCGTCAGACGGAAACGCCGGTTTGCGAGTGCAGAACCTCAAGCTCACACGCGGCAAGCAAGAACGGGAATTTAACGTACGTCTTGTTCTGGTGCAGGCGATGAAGCACGACCGCAAGGTATCCGGCGACGTCAATCTGAGCATCCTGGGCAGTCAGGGCGGCATTGAAACACGTTATACGCTGGCGGACTTGATTCCGGACGATGCAGACAAAGCCTGGGCGTATTCGTTTCGCTATTTTCAGAACTTCGATCGCCGCCTCATACTGCCGGACGGCTTTACGCCGGAGCGCATTACGGTCGAGGTACGGTCCCGCACTCGATCAATATCGAGTATCGAAGAAAGTTTCGCCTGGGCAGGCAGCCAGGGCTAACAACACGACGCCTGGCGTCGCGATGGAGAACCACATGTTCAACAAGAAGCAGCGCAGACATTCCGTTATCGAGACCTTAATTGGCTCGAACAGCAAGTTAAGCGGAGACCTGCACTTCCAGGGCGGTTGCCACATTGATGGCACGGTCAAGGGCAATGTGATCGCAGACCCGGATACTGACTCCGCGTTGAGTATCAGCGATATTGGCAATATCGACGGTGGTGTCACCGTGCCGTACGTGGTGCTCAACGGTATCGTGAAGGGCGACGTGTTCGCCAGCCAGCGCGTGGAACTGGGCGCGACCGCACGGGTCATAGGCAATGTGTATTACAACCTGATCCAGATGGCGGAAGGTGCTGAGATAAACGGCAAGTTGGTGCATCAGCCGGAGGGGCAGGTACCGCTTCTGGAGCAGACCACACGAATTGATGAGGAAGCCGCAGCTGCGAGCGTGTAGAGTAGGACTATGGATACTGCAGTAAACACCGCACCGCCACCGCCGAGCATTGTCTTCACCGACGCTGCCGCACGCAAGGTAGGCGAACTCATTTCCGAAGAGGATAACCCCAATCTGAAATTGCGGGTGTTCATTTCGGGTGGCGGTTGCTCGGGATTTCAGTACGGCTTTACCTTCGACGAGAGCGTTGAGGATGGCGACAGTCAGGTCGAGAATCAGGGTGTGATGTTGCTGGTCGATCCGATGAGCGTGCAATATCTGATGGGCGCCGAGATCGATTACAAAGACGACCTGCAGGGAGCGCAATTCATTATTCGCAATCCGAATGCGCAGACTACCTGCGGTTGCGGGTCATCCTTTACGGTCTGAAGTCTGTTTGCCTGATACGGCAAAAAAAAGCCCCCGGTTAAGGGGGCAAACATGGCTAGGCATTAGTCCTTTTCCGATAACGCAGCATAAGCAACGCGGATAACAGCAGAATCATCGGTAACCCTGCGGCACCGCCGCCCGTTGAGGGCCGTTTATTGCTGTACATGGGTTGTTGCTGATCAACACGACGATTCTGCGGGGCACGCGCCGAACGAACCTGTTGCGCCGTTCTCTCGGTTGCTACCCGGGCCCGGTTTGTGCGTTTGATTCCCTGAGCGGCGAACACCTCATCACGCACAACGATCATGGAGGTGTAATCGGTAACCAGACCGTACTCCGTCGCGAGGTCAGTGATCGCGCCTTCCGTATCACCGTCGGCGCCGAAGTAGTCCATCTTTGCCTGCAGGTTTTCGATCGTGGCGTAGGCCCAAATGCGTTCCAGTTCCGGATTCAGGTCGGACTGCTCCGGCACTGAGAATACCGTTGAGTAGATGCGCTCAGTACCCGCAACGGTGCCGCTGAGCACGATTTTCGCCTCGCTACTGCCCCAGTAGTGGCCGAGAACCTGCAACTGCTCACCGTGGTATAGGCTGCCGATTCGCTCCGGCGTCAGATCAGCGACCTTCAGGCCGTCGATCGTCAATTCGACGTCATGCATGGCTGCATGGCGAATCTTGGCGGTTGCCTGTATCAGCTGTCCGGCGATGTCATCGCTGTTCGAGGTCTCCATGGCGAAGCCGTTGGAGATGTCGGTCATCGCTTCGAGCAACGGGCGGTTGGCACTGTTGCCCATGATGAACGTGAACAGGCGAACATCGTTCTCGGCCAGCATTTTCAGGAACTCTCTCTTCTCCGTCATACCGACGTTCGCCACACCGTCGGTCACCAAAGCGATACCGGACGTGCGATCGCTATCCAGACTATCAATACCTGCACGCAGACCCGCGTATAGATTGGTGCCGCCGCCTGCATTCAGGCGTCCGACAAGGTCGGTGTAGTGCGTGATATTCGCCGCGCTCGCGGTGACGAAGTTCGTGGTCAGTTCACGCGCCGAATTGTTAAACGTGATGATGCGGAAGCGATCCTCCGGATTCAGCTTGCCGAGCGCCTGTTGCACGCCGTCTGCAAGCGTTGCGAACTTACCCTGCATTGATCCCGAAACGTCCAGCACAAATACCCAGTCGCGGCCGTTTTCAATGATCGGAAGATCGTTGCCCGGCGTAAACGTCAACATGAACGTACCGCGTCTCGACCGGTCGGGTTTGTGCGTGACCAGATCAACCGAACCGGGCAGGTCCGGCGCGTGGCGCCAATAGACGACGATATCCTTGTCCAGACTGGCGACACCGGTTGCTGCGATCGCCGGTGCTGGCGTTTCTCCTGCTTCCAACGCAGCGACCTGATTGTCAAACTCCTGCTCGGAAGGTGACGATCCAATTGCGTGCAAGCCCACGGTCCAATGACCGGCATCGAGTTGTGTAAGTACGGCATTGGGTTGTTGTGGCAGGCGAACGGCATCAATCGGATAAGACGACTTGAGTTCAAAGTCGAAACTGAAGTTTCCCGTTACCACATCCCGGACGTCCCAGAATGAGCTGCGATCTTCGTCAACACCACCGTGTTCGAGCGGATAGATATAACGGCCGATACCGGTGTCGGCGTTCGCGCTCTGAACGTAAACCAGCCGCAAGCGAACGTCGCTGTTGGCGCGGACCGGATAAACAGAGATATCGAAGGTTTTGTATTCGTCCTTCTCGGCCAGTGCAGTTTCGCGACCTGCGTTTTTCTCAGCCTCATAGAGGTCGCGTGCCGCCTGTTTCTTCAATACCTCCCCAGTGACCGGATTGCCGTCAATCCAGTAGGTGAACTCCGCAACAGCAGCGTGCGAGGGCACCGGAAAACTGTAGAGAGCTTCGACGTTGTTGCTGCCTGTGTTGACGAAGACCTGGTCGATTTCCGTAATGACGTAACCGTCTTCGACGACGACTTTTACCCGATGATCCCGAATATCGAGCGAACCGGATTGTCCTTTCGGTGTGAGCAGACCGGCGGCCTCGACAGTACCTACGCTAAACACGGCCAAGAGCACGACGATTAGATGTATGGGATTTTTGGATTTCATGATATCAACCTCAAATTAAACGATGTTCAATTATTAGTGAAAGAAAAACCGCTTTATTAAACGGCGTTTAATTTATACAGGTATATTGAACGTTGTTCAAATAATGTTAGTGTTTGGCTCAGGCAGGAGCTTTCTTATTGGACATAATGCATGGGCAGGCGCAGCGACCACAGTCGTGAAGAGATTCAGAAAATGGCGATCGACGCGGCGGCGAAGTTAGTGGAAGCCGAAGGGTTTCAGTCGCTTACGGCACGGAAAGTTGCCGCAAAAATAGGCTATACGGTGGGTACGCTGTATCACGTATTTCGCAATTTTGACGATCTGGTGATTCATCTGAATGCCCAGACCCTTGACGAAATGGCTGCGCTGATCCAGCAACGAACGCGCAAGAAACGCAATCCGGAGGCTCGGATACGAGCAATGGCGGAGTTCTATGTGCAGTACGCGACCGAGCATCCTGATCGCTGGCGCTCGGTGTTCGAGCATCAGGCACCAAGAGGACTGCCAACGCCGGTGCAAATGAAGGAACGCCGCGACGTGATGTTCGAAATGGTCGCCGAGAATTTGCGCGAGTTATCGCCGGAGCGCATACCGCAGGAGGTAGCGCACACGGCAACAGCGTTGTGGAGTGGAATACACGGCATTTGCATCCTGGCGTTGACCGGCAAACTCTACCTGGGTGGTGCTTTCTCGATGGTTAAGCTGATCGACACACTAATCGATTCGGTCTTGAGTGAGTTCGCGAAAAAATCAGAGCCGTCCTAATTTTCTGAGAAATATTTCCTGGGCGCAGACTCGCTCATCGTCGCCGGGTGACAGGCGCGTGTAACTGCCGTCACCATGGAGCACCCAGGCCTGACAGTTATCGGCAAGAAACAGTTCGAGATCGTGACGGATTTGTTCTTTCATGAGTTTTTGCCGAATCTCGAAGCAGGACTCGTTGCGGCGAAACATGTTGCGATACATGAGATCAGCACTCGAACAGTAAAACTCTTCCTTGCCGTCGTTAAGAAAGTAGTAGACCCGCGAGTGTTCGAGAAAGCGACCGATTATGGAACGAACGTGTATGTTCTCGGAAAGCCCTGTAACACCTGGCCGCAGAGAACAGATACCCCGAAGAATCAGGTCCACCTGCACGCCCGCCTGCGAAGCTTTGTAAAAGGCGTCGATCAGCTGCGGTTCATTGAGCGAGTTAACTTTCACGATCACTCTTGCCGCCTTGCCGTTGCGGGCGTTTTCGGTCTCCCGGCGTATCTTGCTCAGGAGTGCGTCGAACAAACTAAAAGGCGATGCCAGCATGCGAGTCATTTCGCTGGCCTGGGTCAGGCTCGTCAATTGCAGGAAGAGCTTGTGGACATCTTCGCCGAGTCGCTTGCTGCTGCTTAGATAGCCGTAGTCGGTATACGCCGAGGTCGTCGCGTGGTGGTAGTTGCCGGTGCCAAGATGCATGTAGCGGACCAGCTTGCCTGCCTTGCGGCGTACCACCAGTGTCATTTTCGCGTGTGTCTTGAAGCCGACCAGGCCGTAGACGACGTGAGCGCCGGCTTCCTGAAGGCGGTTGGCGAGCGAGATGTTTGCTGCTTCATCAAAGCGGGCCATCAATTCGATAACGACGGTCACTTCTTTCCCGGATTTCGCCGCTGCAACCAGGTGGTCGACGATCGGTGATTCCGGGCCGGTGCGATACAGCGTTTGCTTGATCGCAAGCACCTCGGGATCGGCCGCTGCCGCGCCAATGAAGTTGATGACCGGCGCGAAGGACTGATACGGGTGGTGCAGGAGTACGTTCTTCTTGTCCAGGATCGAGAAAATGGATTCGGTGCTGCGCAATTCCTCCGGCAAGCCCTGAGTAAACGGTGTGTAGAACAGATCGGGCCGATCGTCGATATCGCAGATCGTCAGGAGCCGGTTAAGGTTCACCGGGCCGTCAACCATGTAGGCGTCTTCCGCGCTGAGATCAAAATGCCCGAGCAGGAACGTGCGCAGGTCGTCCGGACATTCGTGACCGATCTCGATGCGAACGGCGGCACCGTAACGGGTGGCTGCCAACTGGCCTTCCAGCGCACGAACCAGGTCATTGACCTCCTCGTCGTCAACGTACAGATTGCTGTTACGCGTCACTCGAAACTGATAACAACCGTCAACGTCAAGCCCGGGAAACAGGCATTCAACGTTGACCCGAATGATCGACGACAGGAACACGAAGCAACACTCGCCCGGCTCGCCAATGCTCTCTGGCAAGCGAATAACGCGGGGTAGTGACCGCGGAGCCTGCACCATGCCACGGTGCCTGCGGCGACCGAATGCGTCCTTGCCGTTCAATCGCACGATAAAGTTCAGGCTCTTGTTGAGTACCCGCGGAAACGGACGCGATGGATCGAACGTCAGCGGCGTGAGGACCGGTACCACTTGCTCATCGAAGTACTCCAGTAGCCACGAACGTTGTGTATCGTTCCAGTCGTCACTGTGGATAAAGCGTATGCCGGCATCAGCCAACTGCGGGAACAGTTCCTCGTTCAGAATCCGGTACTGGTGCGACACCATCTGTGCCATGCGCACGCGCAGTTCCCGAAATATGTCTTCGGCCGACGCTTTGTCCGGACCCTGAGCGGGGGCGCCGATTTCCATGCGCTGCTTCAGGCCTGCGACGCGGATTTCGAAAAACTCGTCGAGGTTGGTGCAGCTTATGCAGAGAAATCGCAGCCGTTCGAGCAGCGGTACGTCTGGGTCCTGAGTTTGTGCAAGCACACGTTTGTTGAACTCAAGCAGGCTGAGCTCGCGGTTGATGTAAGTGTTGTCCATGATCAGGGAGAGTGTATATCGCCCAGAACCACTTTGTGACTTGCACCGGTCACACTCGGCAGGTTTCCCGTCTGCCCGTGCAATGTGCGTTTCGCCAGCCACGCGAACGCGACCGCCTCTACCCAATCCGGATCTAAACCGGCACTCGATGTACTTGCAACGGCAGTTCCGGGAAGCGCATGGCTCAGCCGATCCATGAGTGCTCGATTGTGCACACCACCTCCGCAGACGAACACCTGTTGCGTTGCCGTGGCGTAATCTGAGATCGCAGTTGCGATTGTTGTCGCGGTGAGTTCGCACAACGTGGCCTGTACCGCTGCGGGATCGATTTGCTGCAGTGCAAACTGGCTCAACCAGTCCGGATTGAAATACTCGAAGCCGGTGCTCTTGGGTGGGCAGCGCTGGAAGTACGGGTCGAGCAGCATCTGTTCCAGCAGTGGTCGGTCGGGCATGCCGCTCGCGGCCCAATTGCCGTTAACGTCGTACGCGACATTCAAGTGTTTGCTGGTCCAGACATCCATCAAACCGTTGCCGGGGCCGGTGTCAAAGCCGACCGTATCAGTCCCGTTCGCCGGTAGGATCGTAATGTTCGCGATGCCGCCGATGTTGACAACGACTCTATCGTCTTGCGTGGAACCGAATAACCACTGATGAAACGGCGGCACCAGTGGCGCACCCTGCCCACCGGCGTCGATGTCGGCCTGACGAAAGTTGGCGACGGTCGTTATGCCGGTGCCGGAGGCAATCCGGGCGGCATCGCCTATCTGCAGTGAGAGCGGCGGTATTGCGTCAGGTTGATGCCGCAGGGTTTGACCGTGGCTGCCAATAGCACGAATGTCATCTCGTTCGACGCCACTTTTCTCGATAACCGTCAGCGCCCCGTCACGAAAACACTCACCGACGGCCCGGTGCAATTCGCCTGATGCGTCCAAAGCGACATCAAGCGGTTCGCGAATCGCCTTCACCAATGTTTTCTTGAGTGTTTCCGGATACGGCTGAGCGTGTGTTGCGAGGATATTGACCCGGGAGTCGGAAAAACTCACCACAGCCGCGTCGATGCCGTCCATGCTGGTGCCGGACATCAAACCGACATACACGTCCGTCATTTCTGCTACGGCGTGTTGTACGCGACGGACAGAGCCTGCGTACTCTTGAACTGCTCCAGTTCCTTGAGAATGGGTTCGGCTACCGCCATAAACTTCTCGCGGTAGTGTTCCTCAATCGGTTTTGCGTCCGGAAGGTTGACGGTGCGTGGATTACGGTGCACTCCGTTCAGTCGGTATTCGTAGTGCAGATGATCGGCAGTGGCGAGCCCCGTCATGCCAACGAATCCAATCGCCTGGCCTTGCCGGACGCGCGAGCCAATTCCGACCTTCAGGACGAAACTGGACATATGTGCGTACAGGGTTGTGATATTGCCGCCGTGCTGCAAGATAACGGTCTTGCCGTAACCGGACTTAGTGCCGCGAAAAATAACCTTGCCGTCACCGGACGCTTTGACCGGCGTACCCCGGGGAGCGGCGTAGTCGACGCCGCGGTGCGCCCGAATCTTGTTCAGAATGGGGTGCTTGCGACGCGGGTTGAAGCTGGAGCTGATGCGAGTGAAATCTACCGGAGCGCGAATAAACGCTTTGCGAACGCTGTCGCCGGTCGGTGTGAAGTACTCGCTGCGCTGCTGGTCGTCGACGAAGCGTATAGCTTGTATTGATCGCCCGTCGTTGTTGAATTCGGCAGCGATGATTTCCCCGTCTGCGACGTACTCGCCTTCCTGCCAGATTTCCTCGTACTGCACGTAGTAGTCATCGCCCTGGCGAATGTCGAGCACAAAATCGACATCCCAGGCGAAGATTCCGGCGATGTTCATGATCACCTTGTCGGAAAGGCTCGCCGTCGCGGCACTTTCGAACAGGGACGTATCGATGACGCCATAAGCCATGCGCTTGCGGATTTCGATCGGGCGCTCGACGATATTGGCCGCGAAACCGGATTCCTGTTTCTCGATTTTCAGTGCGCTGGTGAGATCGAGTTCCGAATACAGACTGACGATATCGCCGTTGTCGTGTGTGAGCTCGAACACATCGCCGGGCTTGATCTTGCGGAACCGCGTTTTCGCCTCGGGAAGCTCAACGATCGCCATCAAGTGACCGAGATTGAGATTGTGCTTGCGAAACAGTTTTTCCAGTGTGTCGCCGGACGCAATGGTGAGCACGAGCTTGTCGAATTGGGGCGCCGCTTGTATCGGTGGGGCGGCGACCTGTAGCAGCGACACTTCTTCGTCGACACTTGGAGCTGCCGGCGGCTCGTCAGTGGCGGTATCGACGATCGGTGCGCTGGTTTCGGGTTCTTGCGGCGCGTCGCGGTCGACCATGGTAAGCAGCGCGATCGCGATCAGCGGAACGCCGAGACCTACTGCAAACCATTGAAGGGCCTTGGATTTCTTAGGCTGGCTTGAAGCAGACGGCTTGTAATCGTGTAGTAGTGGACTGACCGGACGATCCAAGTCTGCGCCCCTGTGCGGCTCGAAGTCGCTACTCTACCGCGGCCGTTTTTTCAGGTCAAAGAAAAAGTGTTACAACTCATGGTGTTAACGGGCACGAGAATGCTACAGTTTCGCCTTCGCAACGGACACTGAAGTCGGGCAAGGCGGGCATGACAGCTATTACGGAGCAAATCGCGGAACTGACTCGGGGCACCCACGAGGTGCTGCCGGAGGGCGGGCTGGAGGCGAAACTAAAACAAGGGCGTCCCTTAATCGTCAAAGCGGGCTTCGACCCGACTGCGCCCGACCTGCATATTGGCCATACCGTTCTTATCAACAAGATGCGTCAGTTTCAGCAGTTCGGCCATGAGGTGGTTTTTCTGATCGGCGATTTCACCGGCATGATCGGCGACCCCAGCGGCAAGAACAAGACGCGGCCGCCGCTTTCACTGGACGAAATCAATGCCAACGCGTCCACCTACGAAAGTCAGATATACAAGATCCTGGACGAGGAGAAGACACAGATCCGGTTCAACTCGAGCTGGATGAGCGAGATGGATGCCGCCGGGATGATCAAGCTTGCCGCGCATCATACGGTGGCACGAATGCTGGAGCGGGACGATTTCAGCAAGCGTTACAAGGGTGGCCAGCCGATTTCGATACACGAACTCCTGTATCCGCTGGTGCAGGGCTATGACTCGGTGGAGCTGAAGGCGGATATGGAGTTGGGTGGCACCGACCAGACCTTCAATTTACTGGTCGGACGTCAATTGCAGCAGGACTACGGGCAGGAACCCCAGGTCGTCATGACGACACCGTTGCTGGAGGGGCTGGACGGTGTGCAAAAGATGTCGAAATCACTCGGAAATTACATCGGCATCACTGACCCGCCGGGCGAAATGTTCGGCAAGATCATGTCGATTTCCGACGACCTGATGTGGCGATATTTTGAGCTCCTGAGCTTCCGGTCACTGCAGGACATCGCCGCTCTGAGGACGTCGGTTGCCGAGGGCATGAATCCGCGTGACGCAAAATTTGAACTTGGGCAGGAAATAGTTGCCAGATTTCATAACGACCGAGCGGCGGCAGACGCAAAACAGGAATTCGTTTCCCGATTTCAACAAGGCGCCATGCCCGAGGAAATACCGGAGGCGACGGTGACCTGCCAGGACGGGAAAATAGGTATTGCGCATTTACTGAAGAACGTCGGTCTCGTGGCCAGTACGTCCGATGCGTTCCGCATGATCAAGCAGGGAGCGGTAAAGGTCGATGGGCAACGTGTCGAAGATCGTTCTTTGCAGTTGGATGTCGGCACCAATAACGTGTACCAGGTGGGTAAACGCAAGTTCGCACGCGTCAGGCTCGTCTGAAGGAGTAAGCATCGCGAACATGAAAAAGGCTAAGCAGATAGCGGTCGTCGTTGTGCTGATGATCCTGGCAGCGCCGTTGCCGGCGGCCGAGGACGACGCCAAAGCGCGAGGACAGTTTCAGGAAATTCTCGATGCCATCAACGAGCATTCGTTCGATGCGATGAAACCAGCGATCGACAAGACGGATTTGAGGAATCGCGTATACGGCTCGCGGGCGATCGAAAACGACGTGCGGCAGTCGTTCGATGCCAATTTCTGGGAAATGCTCGAAGCGGCATTCCTGGAGAACATTCCCAATCCGGGGTCGGACGCGCGCGGCCAGTTGGTTCAGTTTGAATTTCAGAACGGCAAAGGTCAGGCCGTTATTCGCTACCGACTGCCGAAGTACCAGTTTGTGTACCACGTTTTTGAGCTGCGACACGACAAGCGTGGACGCCTGAAAATCGTCGATTGGTTCGACACCTCGCGCGGGCAAACGTTTACCATCGGGCTCGGTGAGCAATTGCTTATCGCCATGCCGAGCAAGGCGACGACGCGTAAGTTGCTGACGAGCGCAAACGTTGGTAACCAGCAGCTATTCCAGGTGACGGAATTGCTCAAGGCGGCTCGCGATCGGCAGCCGCCGCGCTTTTTCGAGATTTACGACGATCTTGACGAGCCGCTGCGGCGACAGCGATTGATCGCGAAGTTCGCGGTGAATATGGCGATTCTCGCTCGGGATGCGGATCGATTTGTAACGACACTCGACACGTTCGCAGCGGTGTATTCCGGAGACAAGGACTTTGCGCTCTTCATTGCAGAGTCATACTTGCAGGTTCAATACTACGAGAAGTCGTTTCCATACTTCGAAGCCTTCCACGGGAACTTCGGCGTCCGGGAAGGGGCGTTGCCAGCGCGACTGTCGGCTTTGGCGCTCGCGATCGGTCGACCCGAGGACGCACAAAAGTACGCGCTCGAAGCTACGACCCGTGAGCCGACCTTGAAACTGGGGTGGTGGTCGTTGTTACGAGCACGGGCGGCCGACGGGGATTTCAAGGGCTCGATCGACGCACTGACACAGCTTGAAGATAATTTCGACGAGCGACTGGATGCCGCGAAACTAAAACGAGATCGTTTTCGAGCGTTCAGCAAGCTGGCGGATAGCCCGGAATTCAAGGAATGGCGTGACGGTCGCGACTGAGGTCGAGATAGTTGACTATTCCGATTGCTACGGTGACGCGTTTGAGCGCCTGAATTGCGAGTGGCTCGAAAAGTACTTTGAAGTTGAGTCCGTTGACCGTGAAGTGTTGTTGGCTCCGCAAGCGACAATTCTCGATCACGGTGGCATTATTTTGTATTTGCTCCGCGGTGGCGAAGTCGTTGGTACGGTAGCTGTGAAGCACGACGGTGACGGTGTCTACGAACTGACCAAGATGGCGGTTACGCAAAGTCACCAGGGGCTAGGGCTGGGGCGCCGGTTATTGGCCGCAGCACTGCGACGTTTCGACGATCTGAACGGAAAAATGCTGTACCTCGAATCCCACAGCAGCCTGGGTCCGGCACTGGCGCTGTACGAATCTGCGGGATTCCGCCACGAACCACCCCCAAGCCCCTCGGATTACGAGCGCGCGGATGTCTATATGGTGTATCGGCCGGATTAGGCGGAGATGTTCGTGAGGGCCTTATTTCCCTCGAAAAATGCCGTCTTTTTACGCTTTAGCGAGAACCGTCAAGCCCCCGTCGGGCGGGCTTTTCAGCGATTTCAAAAAAAACTCCAAAAAGGTGTTGACGGCATCTGATTGCACCGTATAATGCGCGGCTCGCTGAGGGAATGGTGTCCCTTGGCCGACTCCAAACAGATCGACGCAGGCGCCTGAGGGCTGGTTATTCAAACCCTTACGCCTGTATGATTGTGGGTCGGGTGTAATTCGGTGATAACCACCCTATTACGCCATTGTTCTTTAACAACTTAATCAGATAATTTGTGTGGGTGCTTGCGTTGGACTTTGCGAAGGCAAAAAAGACGTAAGAACCAAATAGTCAGTTTTAATGTAATTAAATTGAGTACTGGTGATTACGCACTTTAGTAAAAGCTCAAAGCTTTAAACTGAAGAGTTTGATCCTGGCTCAGATTGAACGCTGGCGGCATGCCTAAC
>CAZZKW010000008.1:104133-107162 GCA_964654975.1 uncultured Woeseiaceae bacterium | reverse complement strand
CCGCCGGGGGCCAGCCCTGGCGCGCCGAGCACAACGCTGCCGGAATACGTTCCGTCGCCAGCATTGCCGCTCAGATCGGCAGCGACCGTGCCGCTAGCGTCGCCCAAACGCCAGTACAACAGTGGGCCATCCGCCAGGACCGCATCGACGTAGGCGCTTGAGGCACTTGTATGCGCCAAGTCCTCGGACTTCAATCGATGCAGTGCGTCATAAGTGTAGTTGCGGCTCTTCGCCGTATCCGTTGCGTCGCTTAGACTCACGATGTTCCCCGCCGGATCGTACCCGTAAGCCTTGTCAGAAACCCCGACTGAATCAATGTCTGTGATTCGATCATCGCTGCGCCGCAGGTAATCGAAAACCAGACCATTGCCATAGGTGAGGCTGGCCAGGGGACCGAAGGGTTGATACGTCGCATTGTTGAGAATTGTCTTCGAAATACCCGACTGCGTGCTGGTGATTTGAGTGACCTCACCAATCGCGTTTCGCCCGTAACTCACGCTGCGCCCGCTGGGGTAGGTGATCGAAACAACGTTATTTGCATCATCGTATTGATAAGTGGTGGTGTAAACGACCCCGGATACCTGCCGTTGGTCACTGGTGACATTGCCGTACTCATCGTACGAATACGTTGTCGTCCCGCTTTGGTCCGTTATCGTCCTCAGACGACCGATACCGTTTGACGACACATCGTCATAAGCGAACGTGACGTTCTCCGTTGCATCGGGATAGCTCACCGTCATCAGCCGGTTCAGCGCGTCGTACGCATACGTCGCTGTCACCGCACGGGCATCGGTCGCAGAAACCCGGTTACCGGCATCGTCGTAGACGTAGGTTATCTGGCCGCGATCCGGGCTCGTCTCCGACTCAAGATCGTCAAGGGCATTGTAAAGATAGTCGGTGGTCGCACCGTTGGCCGCCACAACCTGAGTGAGGTTGTCGTGATCGTCGTAGTCGTAGTTGGCCACCCCGTTCATAGCGTCCGTCGTCGCATCGAGACGATTCAGCGCGTCATAGACGTGCTGCGTCACTGCGTTACCCGGGTCGGTCTCGCTGGTCAGGTTGCCGACCGCATCGAAGGCAACATCCGTCGTAAACCCAGCGCTGACGATGGTGTCCAGGCGGTAGTTCAGATCGTGCGTGTAGGCGACTGACCGCGTCAGGTTATCGTTGGGGTCGTACGTGTCCTCACTCGTTTGCTCGCCCATCACGTCGTAGCCGTACGTGATGTAGTTGCCGAGGTTGTCGGTGATCGACGTCAGGTAGTGAGCGGCATCGTAGGCGTAGGTCAATACGGTGCCGTTCGGTAAACCGTAGCTCGCCAGTTGACCCGCATTGTCGTAGGCCATCGTCGTTACTCGCACTGAGCCGGTCGTCGGCGTCTGGGTAATCGTCACCACGCGCCCGCGCAAATCGTAGGTCAGCGACGTCACCAAACCGTTTGGCTCCGTCATCTGCGTCACGCGGCCCGCGCTGTCGTAGCTGTTGTAGTTGGTCACATGACCCAGAGCATTGCTCACAGACTTTAGCTGGCCGCACTCATTGCCGGTCGTGCACTCGTAGTACTCCAGTGTCGTAACGTCGGTTCTCGGGCCGTCGATGGTGAGCGCTTGCCCGCTGCTGTTGTAGGTAAAGGCCCATGCACGACTGTTGCCGCCCCCCGTTACCGTGATCGTCAACACGTTGCCGTTTGCGTCGTAGGTGTAATCCGTTACGTTCTTGGGAGAGGTGACGGTTAGTGGCAAACGGTAGTTGGCGTGCCATTGGGTGGTCGTCACCCGCTGTTCGGTGTCGCCGAAGGCTTCGGTTCGCGCCTCCACCAGCCCGCGCGTATTGCGAGTCGTCTTGGTGACGTTGCCGTTCCAGTCCGTAAGCTCCGCGATGAAACCGTTGCTGTCGTAACTTCGGTTCTGGATGTTGCCACCAGGACAGGTGCTGCAAACGTCGCCGGACATCGACGAGACACGGCGCTGGCCTTGCGCGATCGTGAACGTGTAATTCTGTACCGCGCCGTTCGCCATGGTGAGCGTCGTTGTGCCATTGGCATTGTAGGCCAGCTGCACTTGCTCCTTGCCGCCCGCGTGCTCAGACAAGATCGCACGACCTGACGAGTCGTACGCCCAGGTCGCAAAGCGATCGTTATTCTCGTCAACAATGCCGGTCAGGTGATAAGGCAACGTGCTGTCTTCGTAAACGTACTGCCGAGTACTGGTATCCGGGTAAGTCACCGAGATCAGATTATCGGCAGCGTCAAATCCGTACTGAACAGTGCCGTCGGGTGTCGTTACCGAGCTCAAGCGTCCGCTGGCATCGTAGCCGAAAGTCATTGTGTGACCAAAATGGCCGCTGACGCTGTCGAGCGTTTCGCCGTTGCCATCACCGCCCTGTGCAACCGTCAATCCGTAGTCCAGCGTCGTGGACTGGCCGTTGCGCAACGTGATTGTGATGAGCTTGCCCGATGCATCGTAGGTCTCTCGCGTATCGTTGCTGTCGGTAAATACCCAGTTGCTGCCGGAGGACTCGAAAGTCAGCGCCGGGTTCAACTCGTTGACCCAGTTGTTACCGTCGAACTCAAACACAATGCTCATTCCGTTCGACCGTGTCACCGTTTTGATCGTCGCCGCTTGCGTAAACCCGGTGATCGCGCCAGCAGATCGAATCCGCAAGTATGCGGCGGTTGAACCCCCGTCCGATATCTTGCAAACGCTGCCACCGGAAAACGAGGATGTTGCGTTCGCGAGATCGCCCGACCAAGCAATCGCTTTGATTTCCCCCCAACCGCTGCTACACGCCTCTTCCGCCGAATTGTAATAAGACGACCGTCCGGGCGGTGAGGTCGGCGGAATGGACCACTTGAGGTCCGGCCGTTCATTGACGGATCGGGAATACGTGTGACGCCAGCCTGCGGCCATACCTTTGCCCGTATTATTGGCTCCGTTGCTGTTGTAATACCGTGCGAAACTCAGTCCACCGGCGGAATCCGAATAGTCGACCTCGCGTTGGGATTTGTTGCCATTGACGGGATTACAGGG
>CAZZKW010000008.1:28930-104033 GCA_964654975.1 uncultured Woeseiaceae bacterium | reverse complement strand
TTTATCGACACATTATTGGAACAATTTGTGACAAATACGGTTGAGAAATAGCGAAACGTAAATGCATCACCAAATGCGTTTGCACGGATTTGCGCAACACCCCAACCAAATCACGACATCCTCACCAGATTAATTCATTGCCAGGAGCCCCACCCGATAGCACCCTATCGCAGTGAAAAACGTCAGCAACAAGGAAAGTAGCGACGTTGATCTGCTAGCCGCACTCATCGGCGCCAGCAGCAACGCAACCGGGCAGCAAACCGCCCACAGACTGCTGCGCCGCTTCGGCAGTCTGCGATCCCTGCTGCACGCCAACAAAACCGACCTCCTGACCTGCGACGGCATCGGCCCGGCCCGCCTGGGCACGCTGCGGGCCCTGCCGGAATTCGCACGTCGCTACTTCGCCGAGTCGCTGCCCTGCGGTGAGGCGATTCGCAGCCCGGCCGACACCGAGTCCTTCCTGCAAGCTCGCCTGCAGCACCTCGATCACGAGCTGTTCTGTTGTTTGTACCTCGATAACCGCCACCGGGTACTGCGTTTCGACGAGCTTTTTCGTGGCACCATCGACGGCACCTCGGTGTACCCGCGAGAGGTCGTCAAAGAGGCGCTTGCCGTGAACGCAGCGGCAGTAATACTCGCCCACAACCACCCCTCGGGCATCGCTGAGCCCAGCCAGGCCGACGAACGCATCACCCGGCGGCTGAAATCCGCCCTCGAACTCGTCGATATCCGGCTGCTGGACCACCTCATCGTCGGCAGCGGTCCGGCGACCTCTCTGGCGAGCCGCGGATTGCTGTAGCCGGCCCGCCTCAAAGGGCAGAAAGAGCCCTTGTATTGCCCTGAATACACTGGTATAAAGTTCCGCTCTTTGCCCGCCAGCCGTGGGCAACACTCGTAGAATCAGTATCGAAAAATCAGAGACTTAGCCATGTCCAAGATTTGCCAAGTGACTGGGAAGCGCCCGCAGAGCGGCAATAACGTTTCTCACGCACACAATAAAACTCGTCGCCGCTTCCTGCCGAACCTGCAGCGCAAGCGTTTTTGGCTCGAATCCGAGAAGCGTTTTGTGCGTCTGCGCATCTCGCACAAGGGTCTCAGAATCGTCGACAAGCACGGCATCGAGAAGGTCGTTTCTGACCTGCGTGCCAGCGGCCAACGCGTTTAGTCGCCGGAGGATTAAGCCATGCGTGAGAAAATCAAACTTGTCTCCAGCGCCGGAACCGGCCACTACTACACCGTGACCAAGAACAAGCGCCTGCACCCCGAAAAGATGGAGACCAAGAAATACGACCCGACCATTCGCAAACACGTGCTTTATAAAGAAGCCAAAATCAAGTAGCGGCGGGTCAAACGAACGATTTGAGAAAAGCGCGGCTTGACCGCGCTTTTTTTTGACCGCGTTCGGGCTCAGAATAGGCGCATGCCTGAATTACCCGAAGTCGAAACCAGTCGTCGTGGCATTGAGCCGCACATCATCGAGCGACGCATTAACAACGTCATCATTCGCAATCGGCGTTTGCGTTGGCCGATATCAGCCCGCGTTGATCAAAACCTCAAGGGCGCAACCGTCACCAGCGTTGGCCGCCGCGCCAAGTATCTGCTCATCAACACTCACGACGGCACGGCCATCTTGCACCTGGGTATGTCCGGCAGTGTCTGCATTGTCGATCAGGGAACACCCGCCGGCGTACACGACCACGTCGATATCGAGTTCGATTCCGGCAAGACACTTCGTTTCCGCGATCCGCGTCGATTCGGCTCGCTGCACTGGAGCAAGAATCCCCTGCAACACAAGTTACTCAAATCGCTGGGACCGGAGCCGTTGCATCCTGAGTTTTGCGGTGAGTACCTGTGGCAGCGCGCACGTGGCCGACGAGTGAGCGTCAAACAATTCATAATGAACGCACAGGTGGTTGTCGGCGTTGGCAACATCTACGCCAGCGAAGCCCTGTACTTCGCAGGCATCAATCCGCGTCGCGCTGCCGGACGAGTCGCACTGCAGCGCTACGAAGTACTCGCGACCTCGATCAAGGACGTGCTCACAAGCGCAATCGCCGCGGGCGGCACAACGTTACGGGACTTTTACGGCGGTGACGGGGAGGCCGGATACTTCCAGCAGCAACTGCAAGCCTACGGCCGGGAAGGCGAACCTTGCGGACAATGCAGTGCGCCAATCACCGCCATCGTGCAGGGACAACGTTCAAGCTATTACTGCAAGTACTGCCAGACCTGACGGGCTCCCGCTAACTACGCCCGCAACGCTCGAGCAACGCGTTGCGCACTTTCGGCGAAACAAACTCACTCACATCCCCGCCCAGAGACGCGACTTCACGCACCAGACTCGACGATATAAACGTGTATTTCTCGGTCGGCGTCAGAAAAACCGTTTCGACTTCGTCCGTCAGGTGCCGGTTCATGTTAGCAAGCTGAAACTCGTACTCGAAGTCCGACACCGCCCGCAATCCGCGAATGATGACCGCAAGGTCGTGTTCCCGGGCGAAGTCGACGGTCAGCCCTTCGTAACCTCGGACCTCAACGTTGCGAATATCGCCGAGTGCTTCGTTGGCCAGATCAACGCGCTCATCGAAACTGAACATCGGCTCCTTGCTGCCCGGGTTCGCCGCAATTGCTACCACCACTTTTTGGTACAGCCGTGCTGCCCGCCGGACCAGGTCCTCGTGACCGAGTGTGATCGGGTCAAACGTACCGGGATACATCGCAGAAATTTCCATACAAAAGACTCCCCCTCAAGTCCTGAGCGTAGCGAGCATGTAGCGTACCTTCCCGGCTGTCTTGTTCTTCAGTACCTGCCAGTTCTCCGGAAAATGCGGTTCCGGTTGGTCTTTGTCAAGCTCGATGTAGATTCTGGCATCTGAGGCCAGCCAATCCCTCTCGCTTAACAGTCTACACAATTCGTCGTGCAGAACGGCCGCAAAAGGCGGGTCCAGAAAAACAATGTCGAACTCTGTGCTGGCAGCCGTCGCCAGATACTTTCGTGCGTCAGTGTTCACAATCTCAGCGCCGCTTGCCTTAAGCGACTGCAGGTTGCTCTCCAACACCTCGGCCGCCGGCGACGACAGCTCGACGAAAACAACCCTGGCAGCCCCTCTGGATAGAGCCTCGATTCCGAGCGCACCGGTGCCGGCGCACAAGTCCAGACAACTCGCGCCGTGAACGCGCGACGACAGCCAATTGAATAGAGTCTCCCGAATCCGCGCAGCGGTCGGTCGCAGCCCCGGCACATCGGCGATCTGTAAAAGGCGACTGCGCCAGTTTCCCGCTACAATACGCAACTGTCCCGCCCGGGCGTTTTTCTTGTCCATATTTTCGCGAGCGGCCATAGTCAGGACCCCATAGATAACACTTCCCAAGAACGTATAACGATGTTTGCAAAAAAAGAAAAGCCCGAACCGCCCAAAAGTTTCATGAAGCGGCTGCGCGCTCGCATTAATCGCGGTGATAGCTGGTTGAGCTACGACCTTGCGAACCTGGTCCCGGGCGGCGAGATCGACGCGGACGTACTTGACGAACTTGAGTCGCTATTGGTGCTTGCCGACGTTGGCGTCGATACGACAGAGAACATCATCGCCGACCTGCAAAAGCAGCTACAGCGCAATGAGCTCAAGGACCTTGACGCGCTGCAGGCCGGTCTTCGCAGTGCCTTGCTGAATATCCTGGGACCGGTCGAAAAGCCGCTGATTGTTCAAAAGTCAGACCAGCCCTTCGTCATCTTCATGGTCGGCGTCAACGGTGCTGGCAAAACGACAACCATCGGCAAGCTCGCGCGTCGTTTTCAGGACGACGGACACTCGGTCATGCTGGCGGCTGGCGATACCTTTCGCGCTGCGGCGATCGAGCAGTTGCAGGCCTGGGGCGAGAAAAACGACGTTCCGGTCATTGCGCAACAATCCGGCGCCGACCCGGCCGCCGTTATTTTCGATGCATGGCAGGCGGCGAAGGCACGCAACACCGACGTACTGCTCGTCGACACGGCCGGGCGGCTGCAAAGTCAGACCGGGCTCATGGACGAACTCGCCAAGATGAAACGCGTCGTTGCCCGCCACGACGAAAGCGCGCCGCACGAAGTCATGCTGGTGCTGGATGCCAGTCAGGGCCAAAACGCGCTGGTGCAGGCTGAGAAGTTCAACGAAACGCTCGGGCTCACCGGGATTACGGTGACCAAGTTGGACGGCAGCGCGAAGGGTGGCATTCTGTTCGCTATTGCCAATCGCCTGGGTGTGCCGGTGCGGTACATTGGTATCGGAGAGTCTGTGGACGACATGCAGCCGTTTTGTGCAGAGGAATTCGTCACCGCGTTGCTGTCTTCCGGCGACAAAGGCTGATCCGCAGATGATTCAACTCGACAACGTCACCAAGCGCTATCCCGGCGGGCAGGAGGCCCTTTCCGGACTCAGTCTGAACGTCGAGAAGGGCGAGATGGTGTTCGTAACGGGACACTCGGGCGCGGGCAAGAGCACCTTGCTGCGACTGATCGCGCTGATCGAGCGGCCGACCAGTGGTGAAGTTCTGGTCGACAAGCAAAATACGCGGCGCGTAAAAAGACGAAAAATCCCGGCCTATCGGCGACAGATCGGCATGGTGTTTCAGGATCACAAGCTGCTGTACGACCGGCCGGTGTTCGACAATGTTGCGCTGCCACTGATCATCGCCGGCGTCAGTCATCGCGATGCGGGTCGCCGTGTTCGGGCGGCGTTGGATCAGGTCAG
This sequence comes from uncultured Woeseiaceae bacterium, assembly GCA_964654975.1. Classification (GTDB taxonomy): domain Bacteria; phylum Pseudomonadota; class Gammaproteobacteria; order Steroidobacterales; family Woeseiaceae; genus UBA1847. The sequence continues at coordinate 99,306 of CAZZKW010000008.1, read as the reverse complement.
TTTGCTGCATAAGGAAAAACAAAGCCCGCAAACCCTGTCGGCGGGCGAGCAACAACGCGTCGGTATCGCACGCGCTATCGTTACGCGGCCCAAGTTGCTGATCGCCGACGAACCCACCGGCAATCTCGATCCCGACTTGTCTCTTGAGGTTATGAGAATCTTCCGGCGTTTCAACGAGGTCGGCGTTACGCTGTTGATCGCCAGCCACGATATCGCACTGATCGATCGCCTGGGCTGTCGCCGTATCGCGCTTGAGGACGGCCGCCTGCAGCAGGAGGCCGATCCGTGGTCATGAACACATGGCAATAACCCGAAACTCGGACGCGGTCGCGCCGGTGCGCTCTTCCGGCGCCTTTTCGATCTGGCTGGCGCGCCATGCAAGCACGTCTTTGGGGGCGCTGGGACGTTTGAGTCGGCAACCCTTTGCGAGCCTGATGATCGTTCTGGTCATCGCGGTTACGCTGGCATTACCCGCAGCGATCAATGTCATCGTCAAGAACGTGCAATCGCTGAGCAGCAGTTGGAACAATGCGCTCGACTTCTCGGTGTACCTGAAACAGGATCTTTCCGTCAAGGATGCGGAGGTACTTAGCCAGTTGATCCGGCAGCGTGCCGATGTTGAGTCGGTACTGCTCGTAACCGCAGACGAGGCGCTGACGGAATTCAAACAGCAATCGGGCTTTGGCGGCGCGCTCGACCAGCTCGGTGACAATCCGCTGCCGCACGCGCTCGTTGTGCGCCCGGGTCCCGGCAATACCAGTGCATCGATGACCTTGCTGCAGGAAGAAATCGGCAACCTGCCGGAGTCGGAGCTGGTGCAGGTCGATACAGAATGGGTGCAGCGATTTCACGCGATCCTCGATATTGTTCGACAGGCAATCGCCATCGGCGCGGCCTTACTCGGCATTGCCATTGTCGTGGTTATCGGCAATACGATTCGCCTCGACATCGAAAACCGGCGTGATGAAATTGAGGTCACGAAGCTCATCGGTGCCAGCAATGCGTTCGTGCGCCGGCCGTTCCTGTGGACCGGGTTTTGGTACGGCCTGCTCGGCGGCACACTCGCGCTGATCCTGGTGCAATACGGGCTGCATTTGCTCAAGGGGCCGGTAACTCGCCTTGCCGGCCTGTATCAGGGCAATATCACGGTCGTCGCCCTGAATGTGGCCGAAGGCGCTGCGATTATTGGTGTCGCGGTATTTCTCGGTCTGCTCGCCTCCTGGATCACGGCAGCACGTCATATGCGCCGTATCGAGCCGCGTTGATTTAACATAATCAACTGCCGAGAATCTCTAACTCCCTAATTTATATCGTGTTATTTTCCGCTACGTTCGGGAACTTGTGGCATTGTTAGCACTCTAAGCCCTTGAGTGCTAAAATCGTCCCCCACTAACGGAGATAGCCCATGACAACCGCTGTTGCAAAATCAAACTACGACCTCGCTCTGGCAGGACCGGTCGGTAGCCTTGATGGCTACATACAGGCTGTCGGTGGCATTGATGTTCTTAGCAAGGAAGACGAGCAAGCGCTCGCACATCGCCTGCGCGAGAACGACGACCTCGACGCGGCGCGCGATCTGGTGATGGCGCATCTGCGTTTTGTCGTGCATATCGCCAAGGGCTACACCGGCTACGGCCTGCCACTGAACGATCTGATTCAGGAAGGTAACGTCGGTCTCATGAAGGCGGTGAGACGCTTCGACCCCGCCTACGATGTTCGCATGGTGTCATTCGCCGTGCATTGGATACGCGCCGAGATTCATGAGTTCGTACTCAAGAACTGGCGTATCGTAAAAGTCGCGACCACCAAGGCGCAGCGCAAACTGTTCTTCAACCTTCGCAAGAAGAAAAAGACACTGGCCTGGCTAAGCGACGCCGAAACCAAAGCGGTCGCGAAGGACCTCGGCGTCAAACCCGCGGAAGTCACCGAAATGGAAAAGCGCCTGCACTCGCGTGATGCCATCTTCGACCCGGCGCCGTATGCCGATGACGAACGCAACTTCACACCCGCCGCGTACTTGCCAAGCCCGGACGCCGATCCGGCCAAGCAGGTTGAAGCAACGGACTGGAAGGACAATACGACTGCGCGCATGCGAGCTGCGCTCAACATTCTGGACGATCGCAGTCGCCGTATCCTCGAAGAGCGCTGGCTCACCGAGGACAAAATGACGCTGCACGAACTGGCAGCCGAATACGGAATTTCCGCGGAGCGAATTCGTCAGTTGGAAGTGAATGCGATCAAGAAACTACGGAACGCGATAGTTATTTAGAAGATAAGGTTACCGTCAGTAGCGCAGCGCGGACGTTTTTCGTTCAGACCCGGCTCGCTACTGCGCTTTCTCGGCGCCGACACATTGCAGAAGTGTGCCGTCCGGAGAGCAATTGACGTAGTCGCCGGTAAGCCAACCGGCCGGAAAGACCGTGACTTCGTGCCACAGATGCAAACCTGGCTGCCCCTGAAACTGCTCAACCATGCTGCCGAATTGCGTCATGATCGCAATGTGTGTCGGGTGATTGTGAGTCCACTCCTCGAGGTGCCCCAGTGACGCGAAATAACCAATGCCGACGGTCCTGTCCGCGACCGCTCCTGTCGCTGTGAGCTCCTGTACAAAACGCATGCCGATACATCCGGTTTTTGCTGCGTTTTCTCTTAAGAAACTTAGCCCCGTATGAAGTGCAGGCTCAACATTCCCGGTATAAATAACAAGCTGTTCGTCATTGATCTGCGATAAATCCTGAGTCGTTTTAATTAAACAAACGTTTTCATTCGGCTGAACTTCGATGCGTCGACCGAGCGTTTCCTGTGCCTCGATTTTTTCGTGCCCGCTCTCACCTTTGAGATCGTCTTCTGCGGCCGCGACCATTCTGTCTCTTGCGCTGCCCCAATAGGCGTGCGTAGGAGTAACTTCCATCGCATCGCACAGATTCGCGACGCCGGTAACGTCGTCTTCCCGAGAGTAAGACGTTTCATTGTGATCGAGCGAAATACGGCAATATTCACGCCAGATTCCGACGTCGCCCGTAAGGTATTCCTGATCGTCAAACATCGCATCGATGGCAGAGTTGCTCTGCCATGCCTCGAAAGCGCTGTGGGATTTCCAATAGGCAAACCATGTCAGGCTACTCGGTCCGAAACCGCGTTTTACGGCGCCGTGTTCCAGGATTTCCGGGCCGTCGGGACGACACAATTCGCCGAGCAGTCTTTCTCGAACCGCAGCACCATCGCCCGCCCGTACTTCAATGCCGAAAATGACCAGCACCAGGTCATCGCACTCCCTGAACCTGGGTTCAAAGGCATCGTACGGTGGGACGAAGTCCTTCGGCTGGCTGGCTGGTGGAACCGTTCGCCGAGGACCGATGGCGCTCACTGCACAATCTCCATCGTATCCGCCGTTGCGCCCGTTTCTCCGATGAGCTCCTCTTCGGTAACAACGGGTTTCATCGGGGTCTTATTCAGAAGCAGGCGTGTGGATTCGGGTTTGCTGTAGTGGCCAGCCGGGTCCGCAATTGCTTTCGCCATTTTGATCGCGTCCATATCCAGCTCCGCTATAACCAGACCTTCTTCAGTCTCTGGAAGGTATTCAGCGAGTTCACGGCCGTCGGGACCAAAGATCATTGACGAACCGCCACCAAGATTAAGAAAAGGAGGCATCTCCGTTCCAACCTTGAAGAAATCCAGCGTCTCCTGATCCATGACACTGGTCGCAGCGACCACGAAACACTGTCCTTCAACCGCGTAGGTTCGGGTCACCGCCATGTTGACTTCAATACCCAGCGCAAAAGCGTTATCTCGATAGACCACAAACGATGGCCATGCAGCGAAATGGACTTGTTCGTTTTGGCTATACAGCGAGTAGCGACTCAAGGGCTGCAGGTGTTCCCAACAACACAACTGACCGACATTTCCGATACTCGTTTCCGTGACTTCCAAATCCTGTCCATAACCTTCGCCGAAAATAGCACGTTCCACATGGGTTGGCTTTAGCTTCCTGCGCATGGTCAGGACGTCACCGTCTTTGTCGATCAATACCTGACTCAAGTAGAGGCTTCCACCATCGCGCTCGGAAAATCCCGCCGAAATCATTATCCGGTTCTTCCGAGCAATCCCGCACAGCGTTTCGAACGCTGGCGAGCCAACCTCTATCGAGTTGTCCATGTAGGGCACCGTGTATTGCAGAAACCATGCAGGTGCACCTAACCAGATCTGAAAAGGATACCCGGGGAACCACGCTTCGCCGAATGCTATGACGTCGCAGCCCTCGCTCTTTGCGTCTGCAACGAGTTTCCCGGCCTTTTCGAGACACGCATCGAGGTCCATAATGACCGGGGCGGCCTGCACAGCGGCGACCTTCGTTAGTGATGATTTTGTCATGATTTTTATTCCGGTCAGAAGTTTCGCGTGAGGCTTAAGCCCCATTCCGCCGGGCGAGCGTACAGCGTTTGCTGGAAGCCGCCGGGATTGAGAATTGAAGCGCCGGCCAGACCGTAAACTTCGTCACCGACATTCGTTCCGAACAGACTGCCGGTCCAGTTGCCGTCCTCGCTTTGCCACGTCAGGCCAACGTTTATAACGGTGTAGCCGTCTTCGCCGACCTCATTGTTGGCGTCAAAAAAGAATTCACTGCGGTAGCTGACATCGGCCCGGGCAGTCAGTGAGCCACCGTTGTTCAAATTGAAGGTATAGCTCGCGCCACTATTGACGGTCCACTCCGACGTACCGGGCAACTTACTATTGAGCGTAATGCCAACCACGCTCGCATCAAGCTGGTCGTACTCGGCGTTGAGATAGCCAATACCCATGCTCACACGAAACGCGTTCGAAAATACGGCTATGCCCTCGAACTCGGCACCTTCGATAATCGCGGCCGCGGCGTTTTGCGTAGTCGGTGCAATGCCGATTTGAACGTTGACCTGCATGTCGGAGTAATCCGTCCTGAAGACCGCCGCATTAAACTGCAGCCGACGCGAGAGGAGTTGTGACTTGATACCGACTTCGAACGTATCCACCGTTTCTGGAGAAAACGATGGAATGACATCTGCCGGGTTCTGACCGGGAGCAGGAATAACCGGTGGGAAAACGCGCTGCGTAAATCCGCCCGATTTGAACCCCTGCGAGTAGGTGGCATACGTTGAGACATCGTCCGTCCAGGCGTAGCTGACGTTCACCATCGGTGTGACATCACTGGTGCTGGTGGATGCGGTGACACTCGGCAACAGAGGTGTGCCGTTCGGAATACCGGTGGCGATATCATTGACTACTCGTTGATTCGGTGTGAAATCCCGCTGGTCTTCTGTCCACCGCAGGCCGGCGGTCAGATCAAATCGATCAGTCAGCGACCAGGTGGCTTGCGCGAACGCGGCCACGGAGCTGTTTTCCACATTACCCCCGCTGAGTATTTCAATCACTGAGAAGTTCACGAAGTTCTCGTTAGTGCCCTCTTCTGCAAAATAGTAGAGACCGAAAAGCCAATCCAGCTGATCGTCAAATGCGGTTCCTGACAACTGCAGTTCCTGGCTGATCTGATCGTAGACAAAGCTGTCACTCGTTGAGTTAACGTTGACCGGCGAGCTGTCAGGCTCATTCGATGACTGGCTATCGACGTCGCGATATGCAGTTATCGACTTAAAGGTCGCCGTATCGTTCACGTCGAACTCAACCGTTAGCGAGGAGCCGAAGACATCGAGTTCCGACATCGACGGAAGCGTACCCTGATTGACGCCCGGCACACCAACACTGACAGACGCATCGTTAAAGCACGCAGGGTTTGAGGTCGTTGGGATAAAGCAGGCGCTCGGCGGCCCCGGTGGCGGCAACGCCAGGGTTGGATCAATCATTGGCGCGATCACCGCATTGTGAAACCCGACAAACGGCGCATTCGGATCGATTTGCGTGAGAATAAACGGTGCCGATTCTTCGGCCTCGCTGCTAAAGTCGGCAGACAACGTTACCGACAAGCGGTTCGTTGGGCTGAACGCCAAAGTCCCGCGTGCAGAGAGGCTATCATCGTCACCCAGGTCAACACCGTCCGGACGATGAACATAACCGTCCCGCTTGTGATAGTTGACTGCGAAGCGTGACAGCACCTTGTCCGATAACGGAACATTCACCATTGCTTGAACCTGCGTGCGACTGTCAGACCCCAGAATCAGCTTGACGTGTCCGCCAAGCTCATCAGTCGGCGCTTTTGACGTGACGTTGACGGCGCCACCGATGGTGTTACGTCCGAACAACGTACCCTGCGGGCCGCGCAGAACTTCGATTCGCTCAACATCGACCAGGTCAATAAGACCCCCGACCGAACGGGAAATATAGACACCGTCAACATAAAGTCCAACGCCCGGATCAGTGTTTAGTGAGAAATCAACCTGGCCGACCCCGCGCAGGAAAACTGCCGGCGTCGCCGAACTGCCCGAAAATGCGGCAGAGGTGTTGATCGTAAGGTTCGGCGTAAAATCGGCGATCTGACCGACATTCACTATGTTGCGTGCTTCCAACGCCTCGGAGTTAAATGCGGTAATGGAGATCGGTGTATCTTGAATGTTTTCCACACGGCGCCGGGCGGTTACCAGGATTTCTTCGAGAAAATAACCGGCATCTGCCGATTGTGCCGCGTCCTCCTGTGCCACGGAAGTTTGTGTGTAGCCGGCCAGTAAGGCCGGCGCGGCCAACATGGCGATGGCCGGTGTATTTCGTACTAAATTACGCATGATCATAGTCCTGTTTTAAATCCCCCCCCCAACTCGGCCACGAACGGCGCGATCGGGTCCCCCTTTGCTTGGCGTAATAAACTACGCGCGTATTGGCACCCCGGCATGATCAAAACGGCACAAAAGAATTGCATTTTGAACCAATTTGGCGATAAGTTGGTGGCGCTATGGAGAAAACACCGCGCCCGGAAAACGCCAACATGCGGACCCTTGAGACCGACGATATCGATGTCTCGAAGCGATTCGACTATTGGCAGAAGGCGATCACGGAGGCCTTCTTGCCGCTCGAATCCGAGCAGGTGGAGGATCGAAATTTCTTCGGGCGTATCCAGGTCGCCAAAGTGGGTCACTTGGGAGTTTCGTCATTGGCCGCTGACGCCCAGATAGTGCGCCGTAGCCGCAAGTTGATTCGCAGTAGCGAGACCTCGTCCCTGATATTCATTTGCCAGACGTCCGGCATCGGTACGATCCGACAGGACTACCAGGAAATAACGCTGAAAGAAGGCGACCTGACGTTTGTCGATAGCGACAGACCCTACGAATTCCGTTTTGACGACGCTTTTGAGCAGGCTGTCCTGCAAGTGCCCAAAGACCACTTCCTGGAACGTTGTCGATGGATTGCCGGTTCGTCCCCGATCTGGCTCGATGGCAAAGCGCCTCTGACGCAAATGGTTTCCGCCAATCTCAAGACACTGTTGCGAGTGGGGGCGAGTTTACCCAAAGAATGCCTGCCACAGGTTTTCGACGGCGTGATCGATTTGCTGTCATCCGCGTTGGAGGACGCTACCGGCGAAATGTCTGCCGATGAAACCCAACCACGAATGCAGCACCTGCAACGGGCAAAGCGGTATATCCTGAATAATCTAAAAGAGGAAAGTCTGTCGCCTGGAACCGTTGCAATCGCCTGCGGTATTTCTGCGCGGTACCTGCGCAATCTTTTTGCCGGGGATGGCCATACGGTCAGCGCATGGATCAGAATGCAACGCCTTGAGTCGGCGAGAATGGACCTTGAAAGGAAACATCGCGCGTCCGTTCCAATTAATCAGATTGCTTATCGGTGGGGGTTTTCCAGTTACACCCACTTCTGTCGTTTGTTTAAGTCGACCTACGGTGTCAGCCCAACGGAACTTAGGCGGGGAAAGCCGGCAACTAGCGTAGATAACCGTCAGCCATCTACCGAGTGTTAGCGGTCAACACCCTGTCATTCATACACTCGCGCCCGATAACGAACATAACCACCGTCCTCAACACCCTGAGGATCGTGATGCGTCCAATGCACCAGACCGCCGAGTTCATTCCACTCGTACATGCCACGCACATGCACTCGGTCACCCAGACCCAAAGGCACGCGTTTCGCCAGATCGATATTGTGTGCAATCAGCAGCGTACGGCGATTGCCTATATCGATAATGAAACGCTGGTGACGCGAACCGTCGTTGTCGTCGGACAACAGGCGTTTAACGAAACCGGTCACTTCGACCCAGCTGCCGTCATCGCTTTTCTTGTACGCATCGCTCATTGAGCGCCCTTGCTTCTACCAGAACCACACAGTGCCATAAAAAACGCGGCAAGCCCTCTGGCTGCCGCATGCTCGTACTCTTGTCCCAGTCAGCCCGCGGTGACAGGCACCATCGTGATCTCCACGCGACGGTTAACCTGACGTCCGCCGGCAGAGTTGTTATCAGCGATCGGGCGCTCCTCGCCCATGCCCAGGGTAATCAGGCGTTGCTGCATCACTCCCTGAGCCGAAAGGTAGGCCGATACCGACGAAGCACGTCGCTCGGACAAACCCTGGTTGTGCATCGCACTTCCGGTGCTGTCCGTATGACCGGCGACTTCCACGACCGTCTGCTCGTACTCCGCGAGTACTTTGCTAACCGAATTCAAGACATTGTAGAACGCGGGACTCAGGTTCGAACTGTCGGTAGCGAAGGTAACGCTGCCCGGCATGTTAAGAGTGATGTTGTCGCCGTCGCGGGTCACGCTAACGCCGGTTCCTTCAAGTTCGGCGCGAAGCTTCGCTTCCTGCCGATCCATGTAATAGCCAATTGAGCCACCCGCCAGTGCACCGATACCCGCACCGATCAACGCATGCTGGCGGCGCTCCACAGCATCGTCGCCGGAAATCAGCCCGGCAACAACGCCGGCTGCGGCACCGATCAAGGCGCCCTTGGTCGCCGAACTGGTCTTTTCGTCGCGCGTATACGCGTCAAGCGTTCCGCAACCGCTTACGAAAACCGTTAGAACAGTCGTTGCCAGAACAAATTTGCGAGAGCCGATATTCATGGTTCTTCCTCTATGCTTGCAAGAATTATTAGCGCATTTGAACGCACCATACCTGAACACAGACTTAATTGAGGCGCTATTGTTCATGTCGGAAGCGAGGAACCGGCCGATGTGTGGACTGCGTCACAAGGCGGTGGTGCAACATGTAGAATATGCGCATGACTGATACCGACGACTGGCTGGCCCGATACGAACAGACGCATGAAAACCTCGGCAATCCGGTCATTTACTGGGCGGCAGTGCCGATGGTCGTTGTGGGACTGACCGGCGTGTTGTGGAGCCTGCCCGTGCCGGCTGAATTTCAACGGATTTCGTCGCTGCTCAACTGGGGCAGCGCGTTCCTCATGGTAACGGCGATTTACTATTTCATTATTTCTCTGTCGCTTGCGATCGGCCTGTTACCGTTTCTGCTCGGCCTGGCGTCCATCCAGCTATGGCTGACGGATTCGAATTTTGACCCTACCAGCACATCCGGTGGACTATTGCTGGCGGGGATCGTCGGTCTCGCTCTGGGTCGCGCCGGCGCACTGCGCGCGGTCATTCACGATCTGCAGATGATGATGATCGGCCCTGCCTGGTTGCTGTCCGTCATCTACAAGCGTTTCGGAATCCCGATTTAGCAGATAGAATCTACGCCCCGAAACGAACTACCCCAGGGAATCTGCTCGTGAGCTCCAAACTCGATCCTATGGATCTCTATGACATTCGCTCGGAACTGTCCGAAGACGAAGTCATGGTAAAAGACACCGTCGCACGCTATGTCGACGAAAAAGTGATCCCGCTGATGCGTGAAGCCTTCGAACAGCACGAGTTCCCGCGTCACCTGATCGGCGAAGTCGCGGAACTGGGATTGCTCGGCACCTCGATCGAAGGTTATGACTGCGCCGGACTCAACAGCGTGAGTTACGGCCTGATTTGCCAGGAACTGGAGCGCGGTGACAGCGGTCTGCGAAGTTTTGTGTCGGTGCAGAGCAGCCTGGTGATGTTCCCGATCTACGCTTACGGTTCCGAAGAACAAAAACAACGCTGGCTGCCGGCGATGGCCAAAGGCGAGGCGATTGGTTGTTTCGGTCTGACCGAGGCGCACGGCGGCTCCGATCCAAGCAATATGAAAACCCACGCGAAACGCGATGGCGACGACTGGATTCTGAACGGCTCCAAGATGTGGATCACCAATGCAACGATCGCGGACGCCGCGATTGTCTGGGCGAAAACTGAGGAAGGCGTCAAAGGTTTCATCGTCGAGAAAGACATGCCGGGCTTTGTCACCCAGGAAATCGAGAACAAGTTTTCGCTGCGTGCGTCCGTCACGGGTGCACTGTTTTTCGACAACGTTCGCTTGCCGGAAACCAGCGTACTGCCCGGCGTCTCAAGCCTAAAGGGTCCGCTGAGTTGCCTTACGCAGGCGCGCTATGGCATCACCTGGGGCGTCATCGGTGCAGCGCAGGCCTGCCTGAACGAGGTTTTGCATTACACGCAGGACCGCGTTCTGTTTGGCCGGCCGCTCGCCAACACACAAGCGATCCAGATCCGGCTGGCGGAAATGAGTCGCCAGATTACGACCGCGCAATTGATGTCCCTGCGACTCGGCCGCATCAAAGACAAAGGCAAGCTCAGTCCGACGCAGGTGTCGATGGCGAAGTGGAACAACTGCCGCGCGGCTATCGACATCGCTCGCGATGCGCGCGACATTCTCGGTGGTGCGGGCATCAGCGCGGAATACGTTCCGATCCGCCACATGTTAAACCTCGAAAGTGTCATCACCTACGAAGGCACGGAAACCGTGCATCAACTGATCGTCGGCAAGGAGTTAACCGGGGTCAACGCGTTCGGCTGACGCTCGCGTGAACACCGCTCAACTGCCGCAGGACAAGGACATGTGGCGCATTGCTGCGCCCATGATCCTGTCGAACATTTCAGTGCCCTTGCTGGGCATGGTCGATACCGGCGTGACCGGCCACATGGGCAGTCCTGCCTACCTCGGCGCCGTCGCCATTGGCGCCACGATTTTTGCCTTTATCTACATCGGTATGAATTTCCTGCGCATGGGGACGACGGGGATTGCGGCCCAGAGTTATGGCGCAAACGACAACGACGGTTTGCGGGCCGCGTTGGGACAAGCGCTGATCGTCGGCCTGGTCATCGCACTTGCCCTCATCGCATTACAGGTTCCTATCGGGAAACTGGCGCTTACACTGCTGGGCGGCGACGCACAAACCCAGGCCTATGCCATGCAGTATTTCTCCGTACGCATCTGGAGTGCTCCCGGAACGCTGGCGAACTACGCCTTGATCGGCTGGTTTATCGGCCTGCAGAACGCGCGCGTACCGCTGTTGATCTTCCTGACTATTAACATTACCAATATCGCACTCGACCTGTTGTTCGTCATCGTTTTGGGAATGACGGTTGACGGAGTCGCACTGGCGTCAGTCATCGCTGAGTATTCGGGGCTGGCCGTCGGCGCATTTTTCGCGATCTCTGCGCTCAAGAGCCGGGCCGGGCGGTGGCCTGTCGCCCGCCTGACTAGCCTTAGCGCCTACCGCGTATTTTTCTCGGTGAACGCCAATCTGTTCGTCCGCTCAATGGCACTGATGTTTACCTTGTCGTTTGTCACCGCGCAGGGTGCGCGCCTGGGCGGCAACATTCTCGCCGCTAACGCAATCCTGATGAACTTTCAGTTCCTGACAGCACTCGGCCTCGATGGCCTGGCGCACGCTGCGGAGGCGCTGGTCGGCAAAGCCGTTGGCGAAAAACGGCGCGATGCGCTAATTCACGCTGTGAATTTAACGCTGAAGTGGTCCGTTATTTTCGCGATGGGATTCACCGCGCTCTACATCATTGCCGGGCCGTCGATTATTTTCGCTCTGACGGATCTACAGGATGTCCGCGATACCGCACTTCGCTACCTGCCCTGGATGATTGCCTCGCCACTGATTTCCGTGTGGTGCTTTCTCTACGACGGCGTGTACGTCGGTGCAACACGGTCCCGGGAGATGCGCAACATCATGGTGTTCTCGGCAATGTTCGTATTTCTGCCCACCTGGTATTTCGCTCAGCCGCTCGGCAACGACGGATTATGGCTCGCCTTCATGCTGTTTATGGCCAGTCGCGGCATCGGCATGCACATTGGCTACCAAAATAAGATTGTGCGCGCTGCGCCGGACCCAGACGTAACCTAGCAGTCCCGACAATATATTCGCGACCGCGTAGGCCGCGAAAATACCGGCAATGCCAAACCATCGCATCCCGATGGCTGCCAGCGGTAAGTAAATGACGATCATCCGCATGACACTTATATAGACGGCGGGCATGGGTTTCCCCAGGCCGTTAAAAGCGGCGTTCACAACCATGACGATCCCGTAAGCACCGTAGCTAACCGGCACTATCCACAGGAACAATTGTATCACCCGGATAACATTCGGGTTTTGGCTGAACAAGCCGGGCAAGTGTGCCGAGGAAAGCAGCAACAACAGAGCAATCGCAAGGCCGCTGCCCAGACAAAATACCGCACAATAGCGCAAAGAACGCTGGATGCGACCCTCTTTGCCGGCCGAAAGGTTTTGCCCGACGAACGGCCCGATAACCGACGACAGCGCGTAGTAAATCACCAGGACCATCGATTCGATTCGAATTGCGACGCCAAAACCCGCGACCGCTTCCGGACCGTAGCTGGCGACCATCGCAGTGATAACGGCCAACGCAACCGGAATAATCGCGTTGGTTCCGGCCGCCGGCAGACCAACGTGCAGAATGTCGCGGCAGGACTTTGTTAGCTCCTCCGCGCTCGGCTTATCGAAACTGATCATTTTCAGTCGGTGAGAAAGAAAATACACAGTGCCTGCAAGCATCGCTCCTCGGGCAAGCAGTGCGGCAATCGCCGCGCCATCCAGGCCCAGGGCCGGTACTGGCCCAAGCCCGAAAATGAAAATCGGACCCAGTGCGACGTTAAGAGCGGCGCCGGCAATCATCAGTTTTCCGGGCAGGAGCGTGTCGCCGGTCGCTCGCATGCAACTTGTACCGACCATGCCAACCACCAGGAACGGCACGCCGCTGTAGAGGATCGTCATGAAGCTCTGAATCATCGGAATCATGTCATCCGGCGCGCCGAGCAAACGGAACAGGGGGTCTATCGTCAGAATGCCAATTGCCGACATCGTTGCGGTAACGAAAAACGACAGGAACAGGCTGTCGGTTGTCAGACGTCTTGCGCGCCGGAAATCTTCCTTCCCAATGGCACGCGCAATGACCGAAGAGGTGCCTGCGCTCAATCCGATCGCGACACTGGTGATGATCATAATAATGGGGAAACCGAAACTGAAGGCCGCGAGTGCTTCGTCACCCACCTTACCCAGAAACCAGGCATCGATCAGCCCCTGTGCCATAAAGGTCGCTATGCCCGCCAACATGGGCACGGTCATGTGCACGAGGTGTCGTTTTACCGACCCCTCGGTGAGTTTGGCTTTCGGGGATTGCATTGAGACAGACGAATACAGGGTATGGCAGTGAAACTCAAGACCGACATCGCGATCAGTGCACCTTTGTGGCGGTGACGACGTAACGCAGGGGGCCACCCACGTCACGAGACTCGAACGGATAACAGGTAACCAGACTCAGCATCGCCGTTTGCGTGTCGAGCAGCAGGCGACCGTGGCGAGAATCGACAATATCAATCGCTACCACTTGGTACTGATATTTCCGGCCTTCGTCGGTTTCAAGCAACAACTGCTCGCCGATCTCCACATCTTTCAGAAACTGAAAGTGCGTGTCGCGATGCCCGGCGATAACTGCGTTACCCACCTCCCCGGGCAGCGCGCTCGCGCTCACGTGACCCGGGCCGAAAGCCAGCGTCCGCCCGGAACCGCCGGCGAGCACGATAAGATCGACATCGCCCGACTTTGCCGTCAGGCGTGCAACCGGCCAGGTATCGGCCCACGGCCAGGGCGTGGCCCGGGCTTCACCGTCTCCGGTCCGCGACCACGCACGCTGCATCAGCTCCTGCGCCAGCCAGGCTTTTGCCGGAATATAGGTTCCCTGCCCAAGCTGCCAGAAACCAAAACAAAGCAGACAAGCCACCAGCAATCGGCTCAACGTTCTAACGCGCGCGGGCAAAGCGTGTATCACCACGCCGCAGGAATAGCAGAAACATCGCTGCGAGCAGGGACACCAGCCCCGCAAGCCGCAGCGCCGGTGCGTTCGTCGCCGTCGCTGGAAATCCGAAAATCGCGTTCGGGTTTTGCCCGTACGGCATCAAGTTAGCGACCTGCTCGCTGTTCAATGTCGCTCCGGCGGGCCGTACAGGTGTCTTATCGACTGCGACCAGGCTTGTGTACTTGCTGACAAGGCGATGCGTCAGCGCGGTCGCAACGATCGCTGCCCGAACTTCCTCCGGCTCAGCATCACGCCGTTCGATATCCATCAATTCGCCAATACGAGCTCTCGCCCACAGGGCCGCAACCCCTGGACTCTCGGATGCCGCGGCAACTGGAACCTCGGCAGCCCATCCGCCGCTGACGGAGTTGCCACTGACGCGAACGAAATCCTTGTCACGAAGCACGCCCGTAGCCGCAACTTTGACCATCACGGGCTCGCCGAGATACAGGTCCGGTACCACAGACGGAAAACTGTCGATAACAACACCACTCGGCCATTGCACTTCGATGTTCGTCACCTGTGGTTGTTCCAGCTTTTGAAACAGGCCGTCCATCTTTTCCTGAACTTCGTGCAATGCACTGATAAAAACATAGGCGCCACGGCCGGCTTCGGCCGCTTTGCGCATGAACCAACTGTTGGGCGCCGAGCCAATTCCCACCGTAAACAGGCGCGCACCGCCCAGGCGGTCCTCGATCATTGAAAACAGCTCGTCCTCGTAACCGACGGCACCATCGGTGATAAAAACGACTTGCCGTAAATGTTTTTCAGAGGGTGTTGAGTCGAGTGCAAGTGCCAGCGCTGGCCGCATTTCGGTGCCGCCGTCTGCCTGCAACTTTCGCACAAAGCTCGCGGCTTCAGCCAATGACTCGTCGCTCGCCGGCCGGCTTTGCGGGTAGAGTGCCCTTGTTACCGAATTAAACTCAATGACGTTGAAGCGATCCGTCGGCTTAAGCCCCTTTAGCGCCAGTTGCACCGCACGCCTGGCTTGTTGCAGCGACACACCGTGCATGGATCCGGAGGTGTCGATGATAAATATCGTTTCGCGCGGCATGCTGCCGGCCGGTAACATTTCCGGGTCCGGTGGCATCACCATCAATAGAAAATAAGACTTATCGTCGCGGGTTTCTACAAATGACATCGCTCGTGGCGCCGCCGACGGTACGGGTCGCCACAATAATTCGAAATCGTGGTCCATCGGGACCGTGGTGGCACTTAACGACACCGTGTACTGACTGTTTAGCTCGCTAACGCTGACCGGGTGATAGCGACTCGCGATGATTTCCAGCGGCATGCCAGCGTTAATGTTCGCCGTCAGCGACAGTTGCTGCGATGTGGAATTTGTTACCTGTGGCGGCGTAATCTTTGAGGCGTCCGGCACCCGGTCGGTGTCGGGCGACCAGCCATTACCGGCACGATCCGGCAATGCGCTGCCGGATATGTAGCGCGGGGTCAACGTCATCGGGAAGCGGATACTGAACTGGCCCTCTTCGTAACGAACGTCTTCCAGATACTCGATTTCGACAAGCACTTTTTCGCCGGGCGCGATGTTGGCCACGGAGGTGGTGAAAAGGTTTGCCCGTTGCTGCTCAACCAGGCTGGCTTTCTTGCCGGAGCTTTTGGCTTGTTCGTAGATATTTTTCGCATCTTCCTTTTCCCGAATTTCAGCTTCGATAAAGCGTTCGCCGATACGCAGGCGCATGCGATCAACCGCTGCCTTGTCGGGCAGCGGAAAGACGTAAACACCCTCAACCCAGTCCTGACCGCTGTTATGGAACTCCTGCTGCACCGTTACTCGCGCCACCAGACCGCTGACGTTAATTTCGACTTCGGTATTCAGCAGCGCAGCGGTGGAATAACCGTTCTCCATCCGCAGCAACAATCCGCCCGCCTGCAACTCGTTCGGCACAGGGCCTTCGGTGGCGGCAGCCTTCGGGCCGGATACGAGAACACAGGCCAATGCCACTACCCAAAACCACGATTTAATGTCCGATTGTGTCGCTTGCATTGCAGCCTCCCTTTGGCGTTGTATTCGATTAGGCAGCAGCAATCCGCCACCCTGTGGACAGCGGCATGGCAATGCACCGGCGTAATGTGGCAAATTGTGGCTAACGCAGAGGGAGTAAAACGTGGCGAAACGCATAGCGATCATCGAAGACGAGGCAGCGATCCGGGAAAACTACTGTGCGGCCTTCCGCCGTGAGGGATACACGGTCGATGCTTTCGACGCCCGTGAACCGGCCCTGAACGCGTTTGAAGGTCGTTTGCCGGACCTGGTGGTTATCGACGTTAATCTGAAAGACGACGTTGAGGGCGGATTCGAGTTGTGCCGGGATCTGCGGGCTCGCTCGTCCGATTTGCCCATCATTTTCCTGACCGCCAGAGACAGCGAGTTCGATGCGGTGTCCGGTCTGCGTCTGGGTGCCGACGATTACCTGACCAAAGATATCAGTCTGCCGCATTTGATGGCGCGCATTGCCGCACTGTTTCGCCGCACCGAGGCGTTGCAAAAACCACGGGACGCTGACAGCAGTATCACGCGCGGCGATCTTGCCATCGACACAGAACGCATGACCGTGCATTGGCAGGATCACGTAATCGCTCTGACCCTGACGGAGTTCTGGCTGGTACACGCGATGGCGCGCTATCCCGGGCACGTCAAAAACCGGCAACAGCTAATGGATGCCGCGCAGGCCGTTCTCGACGACAATACCATTACCTCGCACATCAAACGCATCCGTCGCAAGTTCGTCGCCGTAGATTCAGACTTCAACGCCATCGAAACCGTCTACGGGATGGGCTATCGATGGTTGAGCAGCTAAGCGGAAAATTGCGGTGACAACCACCATAATTACCGTATGAATCTCAAGCGTCAGTTACTGCTTGTCAGCCTGCTTGCACTGTTGCTGCCGTGGGCCGGGTGCGAGTTCATCCGTGAGACTGAGTCCGCGCTGCGCACCGGGCAACAACAGATGTTGGCGGGCGCAGCGCACGCGCTGGCTAACTCGCTGTCGCAATACGCAGAAGAGTACCCGCAGCAAATCGCTGAACCCCTGGCAAGCGAGCAGCTGTATCTGCAGCAACTGACGATGGCACCGCGCATCGATGGCTACGTTGATGACTGGCAGTTGGCGCCTGCGTCATTGAGAAGCTTCAATGGCACCGACGGTCCGGTCCGGATGATGATCGCCAGGTTCGGGACTTACGTTTACCTCTATGTGGAAGCAAGTGATCGACACCTCGTCTATGCAAACCCGCAGACGATGGTCCTGGATGACGGCCCGAAGTACGCGGATCGCGTCAGCCTGATCAGCAGCAGTCCACCCTATCTTGAAGAGCAATTCGTGTTCACTGCCGAAGCGCCCGGGCCTGTTGTCAGCTACAAGCGCGACAAGTACGGCTTTGCACCGCAACCGGCGATCACTGCGCACTGGCAGGACGTCCCGGGCGGCTATCACCTGGAGGCTCGAATACCGGCGGACTTTCTCGGCACCAGCCTGGGAATCGTCGTTGGCAACACCGATAACGAATCACAACGTGCGACGCGCGTTCGAAGTTATTCAGGACGCACGCCGCCGCGTGTCGCGGTGGTTTCCGAGGATTTGCAAAGCATCGCCGAAACCCTGGTGCAATCAGGAACCCTCGCCATCATCACCGACGCGGTTGGCTGGCGCATTGCAACCGCCGGCGAGTTGTCGGCCGAAACAACGGGCCAGGCAGAAGATCAGGGCTGGTCGCAACGAATTTACGACCTGCTGGTGGAAGCCGGAACAGCCACCACGTCGGCCGAACCCGACCCGACCGGGCGCGAGCGACAACCGTACGTGAGTGCCGCTCTGGACGGCCGCGAAATGCCGGGCTGGTTCCGCAGCGAAGACAGTGGCAGAGCCATCGTCGCTGTCGCGGCACCGATCAGGGCCGGCGACCGGATTTTGGGCGCGCTGGTATTGCAGCAGGGCACAGATGCCATCCTTAGTGCAACGAACGAGGGCCTTGCTCGACTGATCAACCTGACAATAGTCGCGACATTACTCGTTGCCGGTGGATTGATCGCCTACGCGTCCTGGCTGTCGCGCCGAATTCGTCATCTGTCCGCCGCCGCCGAAGACGCACTCGAAAACGAGGCCTTGCACTGTGCATTGCCGAGCGCCCTTGCAGCGGATGAAATCGGTGATCTGTCCCGCAGCTTTTCTCACGTACTTCGACAGCTCGGCGACTACAACGCCTATCTGCGAACCCTCGCCTCGAAACTCTCGCACGAGCTTCGCACACCGCTGGCGATAGTCACATCGTCGCTGGAAAATCTGGAGCACGACTCACTCAGTGAGTCGTCAGCGGCTTACACCACACGGGCCCGGGAGGGTGCTGATCGTTTACGCCACATTCTCAGCGCAATGAGCGAGGCCAGTCGTGTTGAGGAACTGATGCAACATTCCACACCGGAACCGTTCGATCTGCGCGCGGTGTTGCTGTCAACTATCGACGCGTACAGGGACGTGTACACACAGCGCAACTTCGACTTCGACTGTGATCTCGATTCCGCACCATCGACAGGCTCGCCCGAACTGCTGATTCAGATGCTCGACAAACTGATCGATAATGCCGTCGACTTCAGTCGCCAGGACGACACGATTCGCGTCACACTGTCGCAACAGGACAGCGGATTTCGGCTCACCGTTATGAACCCCGGTCCGGCGCTTCCCGAACGCATGCGAACACAGATGTTCGATTCCATGGTGTCAATGCGTAGCGCCGAGAACAGCCAACACCTGGGGCTCGGTTTGTACGTTGCAAAATTGATCGCCGAGGGACACGGTGGCACCATCTCGGCGGACAACGTCGAGGGAGGCGTCGTCTTCGAAGTGAAATTGCCCGATCAGGATTCCAGGTAGCGAACGATTCCCGCAGCCGCCTCGCGTCCCTCGTGAACCGCGGTAACCACCAGGTCCGAACCTCTCACCATGTCCCCGCCCGCGAAGACTTTGGGGTTTGTCGTTTGATATTGAAACGCACCTAAGGCGGCCACCCGAACCCGGCCGCTGGGCAACCTCTCGATTGAGAAGTCGTCAAACCACGCCGGCGGATTTGGCCGAAAACCGAATGCGATAATCACCGCATCAGCCGCCAGTATCTCCTCACTGCCCGCGACCGGCTCGGGACTGCGCCGGCCATCAGGACTGGCCTTGCCCAGCTCCGTCCGTATGACTTTGACACCTTTGACACGATCTGTACCGATGATCTCCAGTGGTTGGCGGTTGAACAGGAACTGCACACCCTCTTCCTTACTGTTCTTAACCTCGCGTCGCGACCCCGGCATATTTTCCTCATCCCGGCGATAAGCACAACTGACGCTCAACGCTCCCTGCCGAATCGCCGTTCGGTTGCAGTCCATACCGGTATCGCCGCCGCCCAGTACGACAACACGTTGTCCCTCAAGATTCGTATACGGTATCGACGGATCGTTGTAACCGAGCTCCTCATAAATGCTGGATACCAGGTACGGCAACGCCTCATAAACACCGGGCAGATTCTCGCCGGGAAACGCTCCTTTTACGTACTCGTAAGTGCCCATGCCAAGAAACACCGCATCGTACCCATCCAGTAAATCCTGAAAGGGTTTGTCGTCACCGATGCGCGTGTTAAGGACGAACTCGACACCCATGCCATGCAGAATCTCGCGGCGCTGTGCGACGACTCGCTTCTCGAGTTTGAACGGCGGAATGCCGTAGGTGAGCAGCCCGCCGATATCAGGATAGGCATCGTAGACTACCGAGCGCACCCCGTTGCGAGCCAACACGTCGGCTGCCGCCAGCCCGGCCGGGCCCGCGCCAACGATCGCAACGCGCTTGCCGGTATCCGTTACTTTCGACATGTCCGGCCGCCAACCCTGCGCGATCGCTTCGTCCGTAATGTATTTCTCGATACTTCCGATGCTGACCGCCCCATTGACATCGTGCAGCGTGCACGCGCCTTCGCAAAGCCGGTCCTGCGGACAAACGCGGCCACATATTTCGGGCAGGGAGTTAGTTTGATGCGATAGTTCGGCGGCTTCGAACAACCTGCCGTCTTCGATCAACTCCAGCCAGTTAGGAATGTAGTTGTGTACCGGGCATTGCCACTCGCAATACGGATTGCCGCAAGACAGGCAGCGGCCCGCTTGCGCAGCAGCATTGGCGCCGTCGTAGTGGCCGTAGATTTCGCCATAATGTTTGACTCGCTCTTCCGCGCCCTGCTTCTCCGGATCGCGACGCGGTACTTCGAGAAACTGCAACGGATGCTTAGACACTACGCTGCACGTCGCAGTAGTTCGATCAGTGAACCGAGCTCTGTCGCTTTCGGTTTTACAACCCAGAACTTCGGCAGAAAGGTGCGGTAGTCCTCTCGTATCGTTTCGCCCCATTCACTGTCGGTGTATTCAATATGCCTTGTAATCAGTGCCAGCAAATGATGCAAATGCGCTTCCATGCTTTCCGGCGTCACACGATGGATGTCGATGAGTTCGTGGTTATAGCGATCGACAAAATCGCGATCAATGTCCAGCACGTACGCAAAGCCGCCAGTCATACCGGCACCAAAATTAACGCCGGTACGACCGAGCACCACCGCCACACCACCGGTCATATATTCGCAGCAATGATCACCGGCGCCTTCGATGACGGCGGTGGCACCGGAGTTGCGTACCGCAAAACGCTCACCCGCACATCCGGCCGCGTACAACTCGCCGCCGGTTGCACCGTACAGGCAGGTGTTGCCGATAATGGCCGTGTCGCGAGCCACGTACTCGGCACGTTCTGGCGGACGAACAACAATGCGCCCGCCCGCCATGCCCTTGCCAACATAGTCATTTGCATCGCCGACCAGAGACAGGTTCAGCCCGGCAACATTCCATGCGCCAAAACTCTGACCAGCAGTGCCGCGCAGTCGAATGTCCAGCGGCGCGTCTCGCATACCTTCGTTGCCGTGTCGCCGCGCGATCTCACCAGCCAGACGTGCGCCGATGGAGCGGTGAAAGTTCCGCACAGAAAACTCGTAGCGGCCACCGCTGCTCGCCTCAATAGCCGGCAATGTTTCCAGCAACATCTGCTCGGCAAGCTCGCCCTTGTCGAACGGCTCGTTGCGAAGGTCCGTGCAAAACTGCGGCGCGTCTTTGCTCAGGCCATCGGTGGCTATCAGCGGGCTGAGATCCAGCCGTCCCTGCCGGCCCGTTTCTCCGGGCAGCAATTCGAACAAGTCCACGCGCCCGATCAGATCTTCGAGTTTGCGAACGCCTAAGCCGGCCATCAGTTGCCGTACTTCTTCAGCGACAAAGGTGAAGAAGTTGATGACCATTTCCGGCAGGCCGATAAAATACTCACTGCGAAGAACGCTGTTCTGCGTGGCAACACCGGTCGCGCAGTTATTCAAATGACAGATGCGCAGATACTTGCAACCCAGGGCCACCATCGGACCGGTACCAAAACCGAAACTCTCCGCACCCAGCATCGCAGCCTTGATCACATCAAGTCCGGTCTTCAGTCCGCCGTCCGTCTGCAAACGCACTTTGTGTCGCATGTTCTGCCTCTGCAACACCTGATGCGTTTCGGAAAGACCCAGCTCCCAGGGGCTGCCCGCATACTTGACCGAACTCAACGGACTGGCGCCGGAACCGCCGTCGTAGCCGGAGATGGTGATCAGGTCCGCGTAGGCTTTGACAACGCCTGCCGCGATTGTGCCCACACCGGGTTCGGCGACCAGCTTCACCGACACTAACGCTCGTGGATTCACCTGCTTGAGATCGAAAATCAATTGCGCGAGATCCTCGATGGAATATATGTCGTGATGCGGTGGCGGAGAGATCAGTCCGACGCCCGGCGTGGCGTAGCGCAACTTCGCGATCATCTCGTTGACCTTGTGTCCGGGCAGTTGTCCGCCCTCACCCGGCTTTGCCCCCTGGGCTATTTTGATCTGAATGACTTCGGCGTTAACAAGATACTCTGCGGTGACACCAAAACGCCCCGATGCGACCTGCTTGATCTTGGAGACTCGCTCGCTGCCGTATCGTGCCGGGTCCTCTCCGCCTTCACCCGAGTTTGAGCGTCCGCCGATCCGGTTCATTGCAATCGCCAGCGCCTCGTGGGCCTCGGGAGACAGCGCACCGAGCGACATTCCCGCACTGTCGAAGCGCGGCAGAATGTCCGCCACCGACTCCACCTCCTCCAGCGCCACGGCCGGGCCGGCGGGCCTGACATCCATGAGGTCTCTGAGTGTTGCGACCGGCCGTTCGTTGACCAGCTTCGCGTACGCCTGGTAACGCTCGTAGTCGCCGCTGCGAACAGCGGCCTGCAGCGTCGCAACCACGTCCGGGTTATAACAGTGGTATTCGCCACCGTGAACGTATTTGTACAAGCCCCCTTGTTCTATGGGCAGGCGAGGGTCCCATGCGTTTTCGGCAAGCTGTCTCTGGTCGTCCCACAGATCGTCAAAATTTGCGCCTTGAATTCGCGAGATCGTGCCACGGAAACAACGCTCCACGACGTTTTCGTCGAGACCCACAATCTCAAACAACTGCGCACCGCGGTAGCTGGAGATGGACGAAATCCCCATCTTCGACATGATCTTGAACAGACCCTTGCGAATTCCGCGCCGATAACTGCGGCCGAGTTGCTGTTGTTTTGCAACGTTGCCACGGCGCGCTATATCGTGCAGTGACTGATACACGAGGTAGGGGTATACCATCGTCGCGCCGCAACCGATCAAACAGGCGAAGTGATGCGGGTCTCTTGCGACACCGGTTTCGACGACGATATTCGCATCGCAGCGCAGTCCTGTTTTAACCAGATGGTGATGCACCGCGCCGGTTGCGAGCAACGCATGCACCGGCAATTTCCCCGGTTTCAGATAGCGGTCACTGAGCATGAGTAAAAATTTACCCTCACGTACCGCCTGCTCTGCCTGCACACATATTGTCTGCAATGCTTCCGGCAGAGCAACGGCCGCATCGACGTTCAGGTCAATAAACGCGTAGTTGTTCTTGAACATCGTCGGACCGAGAAGCTGGCGCAGTTTCGCCTGCGACAGAACCGGCGAATTGATCAACACCTGTTCGGCATGCTGCGGCCCAATGTCGAACAAGCTGCCTTCTCGACCCACGTTGGTTTGCAGGGACATCACAATGCGCTCGCGCAAAGGGTCGATGGGCGGGTTCGTTACCTGCGCAAACTGTTGCCGGAAATAATCGAACGGCGAGCGAACTTTTCTCGACAACACCGCTATCGGCGTGTCATCGCCCATCGAACCGACCGCTTCCATTTCTGCCTTCGCAAGCACGGCAATCACTTCGCCAATTTCTTCGCGAGACAGGTTGAACATCTTTTGAAAGCTGGCAAGCGTCTCGGGGTCCATTGGCTCGGCAGCGGTTCGGGTGTCGACCAACTGTGAGTCCAGATAACGAACGCCTTTTTTCAACCACTTCTTGTACGGCGCGCGCGTCTTCAGGATGTCGTGTATGTCATCGTTGTCGAGCAAGGTGCCGTTAACAAGGTCGACCGCCAGCATTTCGCCCGGACCCAGCTGGCCTTTAGCAACAACATCGGCTTCGTCGTAGTCGTAGACCCCGACTTCCGAGGCAATCGTGATATGCCGATCCCGGGTCACGATGTAGCGAGCCGGGCGCAGTCCGTTGCGATCCAGACAACAAGCGGCATAGCGTCCGTCCGTGAGCACGATGCCGGCCGGGCCATCCCACGGTTCCAGTTGGCAGTCATAAAACTCGTAGAACGCGCGAACGTCGGGATCGATGTTATCCACTGTCTGCCACGCGGGAGGGAGCAGAATGCGCATCGCCTGAATAATGTCCATACCGCCAGCGCGCAGAACTTCCAGCATGTTGTCGAGACTCGATGAGTCGGAGCCGGTCAGTGAAATAATCGGATCCAGGTCAGAAATGTCATCGAGCTTGTCCGAGATAAAGTTCTTTGCGCGTGCCTGCGCCCAGTTTCGATTGCCACTGATCGTGTTGATCTCGCCGTTGTGCGCGAGAAACCGGAACGGTTGTGCGAGTCGCCACTCGGGCAGCGTATTGGTCGAGAACCGCTGATGAAATACACACACCGATGTCTCGAGTCGTGGGTCTCTAAGATCGGGATAAAACTCCGGCAGCGCGGAGGGCATGACCATGCCTTTGTAGCTGATCGTCGCCGACGACAAGCTGGCAATATAGGTTTCTGCGTCCGCAACCCGGTTCTCAGCGCGACGTCGCGCGAGGAACAGCCGGCGGTTGAAGCGTCCCCGCGGCATCCCGTCCGGCGCATTAACGAAAACCTGCTCAATTCTTGGCAACGTCGCCAACGCCTGCTCGCCGCAAGCGCTCGGATCGAGAGGAACCTTGCGCCAGCCTGCAACGACCAACCCGGTCTCCGCTATCGCCTGGTCGATGACGCCACGTGCAGCGGCGGCCTCAGCCTCGTTCTGGCTCAGAAAAACACTGCCCGCAGCGAAACGTTGGTTCAGAGCAAATCCCGACCCCTCGCCGACCGCACGCAGGAACGATGACGGGAACTTGATAAGCAAACCACAGCCGTCACCGGTCTTACCGTCTGCCGCGATGGCGCCGCGATGCGTTAGGCGCGCCAGTGCCACGATCGCCGTCTCTACGACCCAGTGACTCGGCAAGTCGTCAAGATTTGCGATCAAACCAAAACCACAGCTGTCTCGCTCGAACTCGGGGTCGTACAGGGTTTTCGCTGTTTGCTTTGTCATAGACGCCGCGAGGAAGGCGCACTGGCGTTCCCCGAATTAATGGAATTACTGAGGTGGCGTCGAAACGCCGGGATCGGCTCGCAAGCCGGATCAGTAAAAAGTATATGACAGGAATCCGGGCAATTGCCCTCTCAGCACCGATTTGGCTGAAATTCGGCAGAAAAACATAGGATTTCGATGAGCGAAGCGGCTATTTCACAGTGCAATGCGATGGTTGCGCGCGAAACCGTGAATGCGGACTAGTCAGACCCAAAGCGAATCGAACCGCCGTTACGGTATCCAATCGATGGCACCAAAGGAATATCGACGCCAAGCTCGCCTTCCAGTTCGTAGCGAATGTCTCGCCGGGCTCCATCGCGCACGAGATACAGCAGTTGCGGCGCGGTCTTGAGCAAATTGAGATCGACACTGATCGCAAAACTCGCGCTGCCGTCCGCCGGAACGGTAAATTCGCAGGGCGTTTGTCCGCTGGCAAACCGTTGCCCGTCCAGCTTGAGGCCGTATTCGATGTGTCGGACCGGCAATGGGAACGCGTTCGGATTTGTCACATCGAACGACAACACAAACGTCTGACCGCTGAAGCCAAGACCGGCGACCTGAACATCGCTGAGCGTAACCACGGGTGTCGCGACGATGTTTTCGGGCAGAGAAGCACACGCCGACAAACTGCAGGCCAGCAGCACAAGTCCTAACCGCGTCGTTTTCATCGTAAGCTCCCTTGGCATCGGCCAACCGGCCAACCCCGTCAGTTCAACCCTTTCCCCAACTCGCCCCAACGAGCCGAGATTAACAACCAGTCACTACCGTCGTACTCCAGTTCCAGCTCGAACCGGTACGCATCGGCGCTAAACCCAAACACGCCGTCATTCGTACCCGCCATGCCGACCGTCAAATCGATCTTCGCCGCCGTCTCACCATATAAGCGTATTTTTTCGATCGAAGGCATCAACTTAATGCTGTTTTGTCGCAGGAAATACGCCGCAAACAGCGCGTTGATCTGTTCGCGTTCGTAACCGCGGGCATCGACGTACGCCGGCGATATCATATCGACCAGCTCGCTCCACCGTTTCGCCTCGACAGCCGCTTGCCCCTCATTGACCCATTGCCGTAGCTGCTCTTCCGGCCCCGTATCCGGCCCGCCGCAGGCGCCCATCAGGACCGCCAGAGCGCCAATCGTTACCGCGGGTCGCGGTGCCGACTGACTGCGATATCGAGTGACCGAGCGCTTCATCTGCTAAAGTCTACTGGCAACGACGACATCAAGTGGTCGATTCGATCCGAAATGTGACTTGCTTCGCATTTCGGCGAGCGACACAGGCATCTCAAACCACTCGGACCCGCAAAAATGGCCGTAAAACTGTTAAGCGAAAGCATGGATGCGACGATTACTGACGAAGATCAGGCCCGCATCGAAACAATCCTGGCCTTCTGGTTTAAAGAACAAGAGCTTTCGGCACCGCAAATCGACCGGCGCATGGATACCTGGTTTAGCAAAGACACGGTTTTCGATCACCAAGTCGAAAAAGAGTTTGCCGATGATGTTGCCGCCGCCAGCGACGGCAAGCTGAATCACTGGGCTGCTGAACCTCGCGGCCGCCTGGCGCTGATCATTTTGATCGATCAGTTTCGACGCAACATCTATCGAAATTCACCGGATGCCTTTTCGAAAGACAAGCTGGCGCTGAAACTTTGCGTTGAGGGTGCTGTGGAAAAAAAGGACCAGGGGCTCACGCCGATTCAAAGAGTATTTTTCTACATGCCGCTGCAGCACACCGAATCACGCAAGGTACAGGCGAAGTCCGTCGAACTTTACAACCGACTGGCCGAAACAGTATCCGCGACGGACCGGGAAACCTTCCTGACCATTGCTCAATTCGCCGAATTGCACAAAGACATCGTCGATCAATTTGGCCGCTTCCCGCATCGCAACAAAGTGCTGGGCCGGGAAAACACGGCCGAAGAGGCTGAGTACCTCGCCGACGACAGCCCCGATTTCGGTCAGACCTAGACCGTAGATGCGATAGCAGGCGGGGGTAATGCTCCCGCCTAGGCCTGAACCCGAGAAATGCGGTGGTAACGCCAACTCAGCAGCGTCGCAGCCACGCTGAGGCCGACGATAAATCCAGCCCACACGTAGTCGGCCGGCGCCTGGTAGGTGACGGCAGCCAGATAGGCAAGAGGAAACGCGAGCACCCAGAACGCGAAGATGTTGATGAGCATCGGGACCGCGGTATCTTTGTAACCCCGCAAGGCGCCCGCAGCGCCGATCTGAATACCGTCGGCGATCTGGAAAATCGCCGCCATCAACAACAGGCCAATTGCAATTCCGGTGACGACGGTGTCGTCCGTATACAAGCCGACGACCGCATCGCGAAAGATCAAAAGAAAGGCTGCAGACACTGTCATGAAACCCGCGCAAAGCAGGATGCCTGCCACACCGCAAGCCCGTGCATCGTGTAGCTTGCCAGCGCCGATCAGTTGTCCTACCCGAATCGTCGTCGCCGAACTTAAGGCCAGCGGGACCATGAAGGTAGTCGATGAGAAGCTGATCGCAATCTGATGGGCGGCGGTAATTGCTGTGCCGCGGGTTCCCATCAGTATGGAAATCGCCGAGAACAGACCCGCTTCCGCGGTGATCGTTATCGAGATTGGCACTCCGAGCGTAATAATTTCCTTAAAGGCCGACAATCGCAGCGGCGCGAACCTCGCGAACAAATGGAACTTTCGGTAGCGCGGGCTCACGATCATGTACGTCGCCAGCGCCGCCATTACCAACCACATTGATATCGCACTGGCGTAGCCACAACCTACGGCGCCGAGCGCCGGCGCGCCGAAGTGCCCGAACATCAGAACATAGTTGAGAAATACGTTGCAGACCAGCGCAAAAACCGACGTGTACATGATCGGGCGCGTATAGCCGATACCTTCGGTTGTAAATCGCAACGCGAGAAAAGCGAGTATTCCGGGTGCGCCGAGCGTTATCGCACCGACGTAGCCAACGCTCAGGTCCCGAAACTCCGAGTCGATCCCGAACTTCCCCAGTACAGGCTCGGCGGCGTATTGCCCCAGCAACACCATGGGTATGCCCATCAGGACCGCCAGGTAAAGTCCCTGGCGAGTGTAGCGTCCGATCAGGTCGTATTGTTTGGCGCCGAAATGCCGCGACACAATCGGCGAAATTGCCATGAGTATGCCAAGACACAATGTAAAGCCGAGAAACCAGAAACTGCCGCCAACAGCGACCGCTGCCAACTCTCTTGCACCCAGGCTGCCGGCCATGACCGCATCGGCGAATTGCATGCCGGCGACGGCGAGGTTGTTAATCATCAGCGGGCCGCCGATGCGCAGCAACCCCTTCGCCTGTGTCCTAAGTTCTGTTATGCCAATGCGCGTCATGCGCGCATCTTAACTTACGGTCGCCATCGTGAATGGTGTAAAGTTGCATCGTCCCGATTACGATCCAGAATGGAGACAGGCATGTTGCACGACGGACGGTCAATACGAGTCGCGGTAGTCGGTGGATCTAGAATTCCCTTTTGCCGCTCGCACTCAGTGTATCGACATTGCACGAATCAGGACCTGATGGTGGCCGCCCTCGACGGACTCGTGACGAAGCTTGACCTTAAGGGGCAGATGCTGGGAGAGGTCGCTCTGGGCGCGGTGATCAAGCATACCCGCGACTGGAACCTCGCCAGAGAATGCGTCATCGAATCCGGACTATCGATGCGAACGCCGGCGGTCGACTTGCAGCGTGCCTGCGGAACCAGTATCGAAGCTGCGATCATGATCGCGAACAAGATCTCGCTTGGGCAGATCGAGGCCGGCATTGCGGGCGGTACGGATACGGTCAGCGATGCGCCCATCGTCTATCCCGACGACTACCGCCGAATACTGCTGGACATTCACAGCTCGCGTTCGCTGACTGATCGTATCAAACAGGTTTTTCGGTTTCGGCCCAGACATTTCAAACCGGAGTTTCCAGGCATCACGGAACCGCGCACCGGGCTGTCCATGGGCGAGAGTACGGAATTTACCGCGCAGCAGTGGGACGTGCAGCGCGAACACCAGGATCAGTTAGCCTTATCCAGCCACATCAAGGCCGCCGCCGCCTACGACGCGGGATGGTTCGGGGATCTGGTCGTACCGTTCAGGGGCGCCGAGGAAGACAACAACATTCGGCGCGACACAACCTTCGAGAAACTGTCTACGCTAAAACCGGTCTTCGACAAAAGCAGTGACGGTACGATGACCGCTGGCAACAGCACACCATTGACCGACGGCGCTGCCGCGGTGTGCCTGATGTCAGAAGACTGGGCGCGCCAGAAAAACCTTCCAATCATGGCGTATCTCACGTTCGCGAAAGCCAGCGCGGTTGATTTTATCAACAACGAGGGTCTGTTGATGGCACCAGCGTACGCTGTATCCGACATGTTAAAACAAGCCAATTTGACGCTGCGGGACTTCGACTTTTACGAAATTCACGAGGCCTTTGCCGCGCAGACCATCGCAACACTCAAGGCGTGGCAATCGGAGGAGTTTTGTCGCAAGAAACTCGGTCGCAATCAGCCAATGGGAGCCATTGATCTGGCGCGGCTGAACACCAAGGGCGGCAGCATCGCAATCGGTCACCCGTTTGCAGCAACCGGTGCACGCATCATCGGCACGATGGCCAAACTGCTGCAGGAGAATGCTTCCGGCAGAGGCTTGATATCAATTTGTACCGCGGGCGGCATGGGTGTCTCTGCGATCATGGAAGCAGCATAAACTCGACGCTATCCGGGGGGATTAATGGCGGAATTCAGCGCGTTTCTCGCAGCACTTAACAGCGTACTCTGGCACGAATATGTGCTCTATGCGATCGTCGGTACCGGAGTTCTGTTTACGTTCTGGAGCGGCTTTTGCCAATACCAGGCCTTGACGCACGGACCATCGGTGCTGCGTGGCACCTACGACGACCCGAACGATCCGGGCGCAATCAATCACTTCCAGGCACTGTCTGCCGCGTTGTCTGCGACGGTCGGGTTAGGCAACATCGGTGGCGTCGCTCTGGCCATCGCACTCGGTGGCCCCGGAGCCGTGTTCTGGATGTGGATCATCGGTTTTCTCGGTATGGCGATCAAGCTCACCGAAGTGACTTTGTCGATGTTGTACCGTAATACCGACGATCCCGATAACCCCCACGGTGGCCCGATGTGGGTCGCGCACAAGGCGCTGGAACGCAAAGGGCTTGGCGGGCTGGGAAGAGCCATTGGCGTCATCTTTTGCGTGACCTTGCTGATTTCGACGGCGACCGGCGGAAACATGTTCCAGGCATGGAATGTCGCAGAACTGACAGAGGAATATTTCTCGGTGCCGAGCTGGATCACCGGCATCGTGCTCGCGATCATCGTCGGCAGCGTCATCATCGGCGGCATCAAGCGCATCGGCAAAGTGGCTGCGACCCTGGTGCCCTTGATGGTTGTTCTTTACCTGGGTGCGGGCTTTTACGTGCTGGCGTTGAACGTCGGCGACATCCCGGGAATCTTCGCACTGATCGTTAAATCCGCCTTCGCTCCGACCGAAGCAGCCGGTGCCTTTATCGGCGGCTCCGCGGCATCCGCCTTTTTGTTCGGCCTGAAGCGTGCGGCATTTTCCAATGAAGCCGGGCAGGGTTCGTCACCGATTGCTCATGCAGCGGCGAAAACCAATGAGCCCGCCCGCGAGGGCATTGTGGCGGGCCTGGAGCCGTTCATCGATACCATTGTGGTTTGTACGTTCACCGCACTCATTATTCTCTCGACGGGCATATGGAATCGGGCGCCGGATGTATCGCTGGATACGCTGCCGGTGGCAACGCAAACCGAATCGGGCTGGCAGTTCTCGCAAACCGCCGCGCCGGGTGAGGCGTGGGTGGAAGACGACCGCGTCATGCTGGTCGTTAGCGCGCACGCAAACGAGACCACCGGACACGCCTTGCATCGCATCGAGGGAGTAGTCGCGGCAATCGGCAGCGACTACGTCGTTGATTGGGTGCCCTTCGCCAGCCCGCAGCAACCGATCGCTGTTGGTGATGGCATGTACCGCACCTACGTCGGCGCGACGCTAACAGCGAAGGCGTTCGATAGTGTTACGCCCGGACTGGGCAAGTGGCTGATTTCGATTGCCGCGTGGCTGTTCGCGATATCGACAATGATTTCGTGGAGCTACTACGGCGAGCAGGGCATGGTGTATCTGGCGGGCGAGAAGTCGATACTGGGCTACAAGCTGGTCTATTGCGTATTGATCGTTGTCGCTACTCTGGGCTTTATCAAGACCGACGCAGACCTCGACAACATGACCGGTGTCGGTACTGCCGTCATGTTATTTGCCAACATTCCAATTTGCTGGTTCTTCGGCTATCAAGCGATGAGAGCATATAAGGAGTATGTCGCGCGGCTCAAGTCCGGTCGTTTAGGGCCGGATCACCCGCCGCCGAGTCTTGAGATGCTGTTAGCCGATGGGAACGGGAAAAAGTAAGCGTATCTACTCTTGTCGGTTCCGCTGCAGCGCGTCCAGCATCTTGTCGAGCCCGTGTTTCGCCTGCGCGGTCACTCCGCCGCGCCGGTACTCGTCTACAACAAACGATTCGAAACGCCGGACAATATCGTCAATACCCTGATCAGCGAATGCGTTTGGCTGCCGCAGTTTTTCCGGTGAGTTCTTTGCGGCACCGAACAGATTTATCCAGACTTCCGTTCGTTTTCCCCAGCCCAGCAGCTGGTAGAACTGCAATCCCGGCTTACCGTCGTTGCCCGACACCAGGCTGATAACTCCGGCGATAAGTGAGGCCGGGACGAGAACCAAATCTCGCAAGCCGTCGACGATTAGCTTCACTTGCAAGACGCCCAGATCGCGCAGCAAGGTCCAGCGTTGAGACGTGAGTTTTTCTTTTTCGGAGAGCGCTTTCATGGGTTCGTCGCTTTGACAAAAGTCAATTAAGACAAGCGATTATAGGTCAAATTTACTGGCGCGAGACGTTCCTTTGCCGTAATGTTGGACGCGTTAGATATGGCCCCGAGATTATGCCTACCCACCAATCAACGCCGCCATCCCAGCACGATCTAGCCGAGTCGACGGGAATACTTGTCGTTAATCTCGGCACGCCCGACGCGCCGACCGCGACGGCGGTGCGGCGATTCCTCAAAGAGTTTCTCTTCGACCCACGCGTCGTGGAATATCCGCGCCTGTTGTGGTGGCTGATTTTAAATCTCGTTATCTTGCAGGCTCGCCCACCGCGCTCCGCCGCTGCCTACCGAAAAATCTGGACCGAACAAGGATCACCGTTGCTGATTCATTCCCTGGCAATCACGAATAAGTTGCGAGACCGCCTGGCATCACACACCGACGCTCCAGTGCGAGTCGAACTGGCCATGACCTACGGCAAACCATCGATCGACAGTGCCATCGACAAGTTACTGGCCGCGGGTGCTCGCCGTGTGCTCACCGTGCCGTTGTACCCGCAGTACTCCAGCACTACCACCGCCGCGGTGTTCGATGCCGTTGCCCGTAAGATGGGTGCGCTGCGCTGGATACCTGAATCTCGATTCGTCAATGATTATCACGACGCACAAGCGTACATCAAGGCGCTGGCCTCCAGCATCCTGGAACGCTGGGCAGCGAACGAACGTGGCGAAAAGTTATTGATGTCTTTTCACGGCATCCCGGCGAGTTCAATAATGAATGGCGATCCGTACCACGACCAGTGTCAACGAACCGCTCGACTATTGGCCGATGAGCTGGGGCTCAACGACGACGAGTGGCTGATATCGTTTCAGTCCCGCGTCGGGCGCGAGGAGTGGCTCGCACCTTACACGGATGAAACAGTCAGATCATTGGGTGAAAGTGGCTTGTCGCGACTCGATGTCGTCTGCCCGGGCTTTTCGACCGACTGCCTCGAGACACTGGAGGAGATTGCAATGCAGAACGCCGCTCTTTTCAAGACTGCGGGCGGGGAGTCTCTGCGTTACATTCCGGCGCTGAATGCGCGCGAGGATCATGTGCGGTTTCTGGTCACGTTGGTGACAGAGCATATTGCTGGCTGGTCCAACGACGCATCGCCCAACGTGTTACACAAACCAGCCAAAGCAGTCGGTGAGTTGTCATGAGTGGCATTGGACACTTCCACGAATTTTCAGTGCACGCACCGGACATCCTCGAGTCGTTAAATTTCTACAAAACTCTGGGTTTCGTGGAGCTCGAGATTAACGATGTGTGGCCGCACAACTACGCGGTTGTCAGCGACGGCGAGATAAGTATCGGGCTGCACGATCGGATGTTCGCCGCCCCGGCGATAACGTTTGTGCAGCAGGATATCGCCAAGCACGCACGGTCCATGGCGGACCACGGTTTTGAGTTCAGCTTCATGCATCTGGACGAAGACGTTTTCAACGAACTCGGTTTCCCCGATCGCGACGGCCACATGGTCACGATGATCGAGGCTCGTACGTATAATCACAGTGAGGACGCAGAGAACAACTCCATGTGCGGCAGTTGGTTTGAACTCACACTGCCGGTGCGCGATGCGGTGCGGTCCGCACAGTTCTGGGCCCCGATTGCCCCGGCGCTGTTAGAGATGCGTGAGGAACCTACGACGCACATGCGTTTCGAGGCTGACGGCGCACCGCTGGGTTTGTCAGAAAGCATCGCCGTCACCGCACCGTCTTTGTGCTTCAAGTGTCCGGATCGGCACGGCTTGATGGGCCTGCTGGAACAGAACGCGATGAAATTCGAAAAGTTCCCAGGCTTTGAGGGCGCCTTCGTAGCGATTCAGGCGCCAGAGGGAACAACACTCTACGCCTTCGAAGAAGATTTTCTCGGCGAAAAGTACGAGGTTGACGAGTCCGGCGATGTGCGAGATTTCCCAAACTAGAATAAGGACACCCATCAAAACGGGGACTAGAGTGGGGCAAGATGGGGACACCCATCGATTTCGTTTCTGTGTGAAACGTCAAGAAATGCACCCAAATCGACGGCCGTCCTTGTCCGCTGCGGACTCAGACTTCATGGATGTCCTGAAACTCTTCCCTCATTTGCTGGGTGTCCCGAAATTTTGTCCCGAAATTCTGTTGCCACTTTGCGACAGTTGAGTGGTGGCGGATATCTGTGACCAGCGTCACTGCATTTCTAGTGACCTGGTTCCACTATTACGTCAGCCCTGCGCGACCAATCTGTCGCGGCCTCACTATCCAAGGAGTAGGAAAATGAGTAACCCGTATGACAAGCCCACTATGCCCGCGTCGTCCGTACTTGGACCAACCTTGAAATTCAAAGGTGAACTGACCGCCAATGAAGACCTGCTCATTCAGGGACAAGTTGAGGGTTCGATCAACCACACGTCCAACCTTACGATCGGTAAGGAAGGTAGAATCAAGGCGAATGTCAAAGCTGAATACATTTGTATCGAGGGAAAAGTAAACGGCGATCTTAGCGGCAGTAAAGCAATTGTTGTAAAAGAGGGTGCAGACGTCAAGGGCAATATTTTCAGTCCAACCGTAACGCTACATGAAGGATCGGCGTTTAACGGCAGCATCGACATGACTGGCAAGGAGCGGCCGGTGGCAAACTCGCCTGAAAACATCGCCGAAACGAACAACAATCGCTCGAAGAGCAAAGCCGTAGATACCGATAAGCCGGACGCGTCGGACAATAAGTCAAAGCGGGACAAAAAACGATCGGCAAGTGCCGCTTAAACCTCTAAGGGAGTTTTATTGTGAGTGATACAGAAATCATGAAGGGCCCGGATTGGGCGGGCGACGAGAAATTTACGGATTCGCAGGTCATTCCTTTCAAGGATGTACCAGAGTCCGTTCGTCAGGACCAGGGCAGCAGCATTGGACATCCGGCGGTCTCCGTGATCGGCGAATCATTGCACTTCAAGGGCGAGCTCTCGGCTGGCGAAGACCTGCTGATTGAAGGTACCGTCGAAGGCAA
The DNA here is from genome assembly GCA_964654975.1 of uncultured Woeseiaceae bacterium. Lineage (GTDB taxonomy): Bacteria > Pseudomonadota > Gammaproteobacteria > Steroidobacterales > Woeseiaceae > UBA1847. The sequence goes on along the minus strand of CAZZKW010000008.1, from coordinate 64,480 downwards.
GATCAATCAGGGTAAATGCTGTCTCACCCTTAAGCCCAACGGCAAGATTATTGCCGACGTAAACGCGACCAAGATCTTCATCGAGGGCTACGTAAAAGGAAACCTGCACGCGTCCGTCGGCGTTACCGTGCGGGAATCCGGTAAGGTCGAAGGCAACATCGTTGCACCGAAAGTTGCGCTCGAAGAAGGCGCGACTTTTAACGGCTCGGTCGAAATGCGATCTCCAGCGGATTCGTCGTCGAAAAAGTAGCGGCCTGACGTCCTGCAAGAAACTGACGAATTGGGGCTGAATGCTCCAAAGAAGTTAGAAACGGCAATTTTAAAGATGTCGTAGAATATCCATTACCTGACTCTTGCCCCCTTCTTACGAAAGGACTTGGCGCAAGTAAGTTTAGGCTGTCTTTTGCTTCCGAGGCCAGACCGAAAATCCGAAGCCAACGACCATAAGGGCAAGCAGCACCAAGTTTATTATCGAAGCCGATGAAGTATCTCCGGCGCGCTCAATGGGGTAAATATCAAGCAATAAACGTCGACCCGCAAACTCAAACAATAGCCAAACATAGATCAACGGAATCATCGCACGATAACGTATCAATGCCAGCACGCAGATAAGACCGATAGACAGGTGGAGAAGACCGAGCAAAGCCGTAGAAGCAATCGCCTCTTGAAGTGCTGTGACGGGATAACCAGACATCTCTATGCCATCAGTGCTATTGGCTTCAGCCGGCATCACCATCGATCCGATCGCGATCATGAGCTTCAACAGCAACACGGGTATGAGCAGCAAGTATCCGAGCCAGTGCCCGCTCAACTTGTTGTCAATTGTCTGGGGGAATATCCGGCTAATCATCAGCAGTCCCTTCTAACCTGGCCGCAACTACCACAAAGGTAGACACATCGTAGAACTCGCCGAACGAAATTTATCGATAATCGGTGACTTCGTCAACAAATGAGTCAAACACACGCGTTCATCACTGGAGATATCGGTGTTGTTGGTCTGCCCGGTCGACTCAAGCACCGATGGTTCGCTTATGATGGTCGAGTCCTTTGGGAGAGGTTTCCAGGGATGTTTGTGGAAGACGATTGATCCTCGTCGATAGTTTCTCTTTTGTTGTTACAAATCGATGGCTGTCCTGAGTTTTCCCCTATGTAGATTTGCGATGGAGATGACCAGTGAGAAATTGTAAATGATTATTCGGATGTGGCACGGACGAGTGAGGCACAATGACGCAGACGCGTATCGACAGTTTCTTATCGAGCGCGCCATTCCAGATTACCAGTCCGTGGACGGGAACATGGACGTGAAAATACTCGAAAGACGTGACGACAACTCCACGCATTTTATAACGATGACGTCGTGGGAAAACATTGACGCCATCAAAGCGTTCGCCGGCGATGACGCGGAGAAAGCAAAATATTACCCCGAGGACGACGGTTTCTTGCTCGAGTTCGAACCGTCGGTTGTTCACTACGAGATCGTCAGCGAGAGCTGACCAACACTCTCCGAGTATCTAGTCGAAACGAACGCGCCATAACAACAACCGCGTTCGATGTTTTGTGTCTCAGTTGAGTGGATCCAGCTATTCCGTACGCCTGCGGGCTGGCGTTCATATGGTCGGTCTGCTGATAAAAGGACAGCGTTTCGAGCACGTTTTCGATGTAAAGGATCGTGTATTCCAATCTCATGAGTGCAGCTCCAGTTATTGAGCCAAGCGTAACTACTGTGAGGTCGACCCATCTTGAACAAATGCGACAGAAGGGCTTGGCCGCGAAGAAGCACGATATCGAAGAGAAGATCGAAAAACCTCCGGTCGCAGGTCCTTTCGCAGCACTAATACATCCGCTGACCGCGTGTATCAGTAATCCCGCTTAACCCCCATCTTGCCCATTAACCACTGGCCAAACACACTGCGCAACACCGGCACCAAATAACGATACAATCGCCCGGAATTGTAAACCGCCTTGCCCTTCTCCAGCGCCACCAACCCTTCCCGGACCACAACATCCGCGTCATACCAGATAAATGATGGCGAGCTGCGCTTCATTTTCGCAAGCTCGTCAGAGGCATGAAACTCGGTGTGCGTAAAACCCGGACACAAGGCGAGCACATGAACGCCCTGACCACGAACCGTCGCGGCAAGCCCTTTCGACAACGCGATCAAATACGCCTTGGTGGGGCCGTAGCTGGTATCACCGGCGAGTGATACCTGACCGGCGACCGATGCAACGTTCAGCACACGACCGAAGCCGCGCTCCAGCATCGGCGGAATAAAGTGATGACACATTCCTGCGACTGAGGTCATCATCAGCTCGATGTATTTCTGCTGCGCAGGCCAGTCGCGACCCTGCAGGAGGTCGGGGCCAACCGAACCCGCGTTATTGATCAGGTAGTCAACCTGAAGCCCGCGCTCGTTCACCGCGGCGAACAGTCTCGACGTCGCCACCGTCTCGGATAAATCCTCTTGAATGACTTCTACAGCCACACCGTAGTCATCTGACAGCGAGCGCGCCAGTTTTTCCATCGGCTCCACGCGACGCGCAACGAGAATCAGGTCTCTACCGTTGTTTGCCAATTGGCGTGCGAATTCCGCGCCGAGTCCGGCAGAAGCTCCGGTGATAAGTGCCCAACCTTTGCTCATCGCTTCAACCCCTGACTAGTCTGGACTAATGGCGATAAATGTCAGAAACTCGCTCCGCCTGGCGCCGCAGCGCCGTGCCAATTCCTGCTTCATCGAACAATGCGTTAATCTCTCCGAGCCTGGGCGCCGCCGGCTGCATCAGTCTGTCAATATTCTCCATCGGTGCATCACAGGCGATGCCCGTCAAACGGCGCGCTAGGTAGGCGTCGTCCTTGTGCGTCGCGAGCTTCGCGCCCAGCGTTTTTGCACCACGCACATTAACTTCGTGCACCTTGTCGAGATTGGCGTAGATGTCGTCCAGGTTATCGAAGTGCTGCAGCAAGCCGGTCGCGGTTTTTTTCCCGACCCCCGGCACGCCCTTGATGTTGTCCACCGCATCTCCGGCCAGCGCCAGAAAGTCCGCGATTTGCTCGGGCCAAACGCCGAACGAATCCGGAATCTGTTCGTAACGAAGCTTGCCCTTACCGGCGAAGTCCCAGAACACGTCGTCTTTACTCAGTAACTGCGTCAGGTCTTTGTCGCGCGTGACAATAGTCGACGGCCGCCCGTTTCTGCGCCCGTGATGCACTAATGTTCCAATCAAATCATCCGCTTCGTACGCGGGACTGCTGTGCTCCATCAAACCAAGCGCACGCACGTAACGCCGGCACTGTCCGAACTGCCGCTTTAATTCCGGCGGCGCCGGGTCTCGGTTGGCTTTGTACTCGGGGTAGATTTCGGTGCGAAACGACTCGGTCATGCTTTCGTCGAACAACACCGCGACGTATTCCGGTGTGACGTTTTCCATAAAGTCGCCGATGAAACGACAAAACCCGTAGAGCGCGTTAACCGGATTGCCCTTGTCATCAACCATGTCGTCGGGCATTGAGTAGTACGCCCGAAAAACGTACACGCTGGCATCAATCAGATATTGCATCAATCGTGAAAGTGCACCTCAACAATCTCGTCTCCATTGGAGAGGTGATCACTGAGTCGCGCGTGCAAGGGGCTGGAACGCGGGATGTGCGCCAGCAGGTACTGCATCTGATCTGCAAGTACTCGCCGTCCCTTGAGATAAATGTACTCGGCGTAGTTGGGTGTAAACGGCACGGCGATCAATTCCATCGACGCCTGTTCCGGCGTCCGTCCACCCTTGCAGTTATTGCAGCGCCGGCACGCCGTTGCCACATTGTTCCACCGATCCCGCCCGCCTTGCGATACCGGCGTAATGTGATCGCGCGTCAGGTCCCGGGTCATGTAGCGATTACCGCAGTACAGGCACAGGTTGGCATCGCGCTTGAACAGCGTCCGGTTGTTTAAGGGCGGCACGTAACGGTCGCGATTGCGGGATAAACTCTGACTGCTGCCGTGCGTCGCGATGATGGAGTTCACGTCGATGCGGCTGCGATTGCCGTCAAAGGAACTGTAACCACCAAAGACTGTGTAAAGCAGCGTGCCACAATCGTACGCAACCTGCTCGGAGTGGTACAGGCGTACCGCGTCGCGGTAGTCGATCCACTCGAGCGGCATTCCGGCAACGTCGGTTCTTAAGACCTGTTGCGAAATATCGGATGCGAGTCCTGCGAGCATGTCCGTCCCCCTGAGATGTGCTCCGATTATGACAAAGTCTAGCCCGGACTATTCATAAATATGCACGCGCCCTTGCTTAATCCTTGTTCGCACACAGAGTTTTCCTCTCTCGGGAATACGCTCGGGTATTCCACTCGGTCCGAAAACTCTATGTGCGAACAAGTCTCTGCCCAATCATCGCGGCAATTTATGAATAGTCCGAGCTAGAGCGCCTTCAACACCTCATCCAGGGTTTCTTTTGCGTCGCCAAACAACATCCGCGTGTTTTCCTTGAAAAACAGCGGATTTTGCACACCAGCATAACCGGTCGCCATGCTGCGCTTGAGAACGATGGAGGTCTTGCCTTTCCAGCATTCGAGTACCGGCATACCGGCGATCGGGCTGTTCGGGTCCGTCAATGCTGACGGATTAACAATGTCGTTGGCACCAATAACGACCGAAACGTCGACGTCGGGAAAGTCCTCGTTGATCTCGTCCATCTCAAACACGATGTCGTAAGGCACTTTCGCCTCGGCGAGCAGAACGTTCATGTGGCCGGGCATGCGACCGGCAACCGGATGTATGCCGAAACGCACATTGACCTTCTTTGCTCGCAGCACTTTGGTAATTTCGTACACCGTGTGCTGCGCCTGAGCGACTGCCATGCCGTAGCCGGGGATGATCATCACCTCCTTGGCATCCGCAAGCAGCGCGGCGGTTTCCTGTGCATCGATGGGAGCAACTTCGCCCTGTTCTTCGCCGTCGCTGCTGGCACTCACGCCGCCGCCAGTACCAAACCCTCCAGCGATGACCGCGAAGAATTTTCGGTTCATCGCGCGACACATGATGTAACTCAGAATCGCACCACTGGAACCGACCAATGCGCCGGTAACGATCAGCAAATCATTGCCCAACATGAAACCTGTCGCTGACGCCGCCCAACCGGAGTAACTGTTCAGCATCGATACAACCACCGGCATGTCCGCGCCGCCAATTGCCAGCACCATGTGCATGCCGAACAGCAGCGCGATACCCGTCATGATGAGCAGCGGATCCAAACCGCCGCCAGCAGCGGATTGCACGACGAACTCGTACCCGAACCAGATTGCACCAATCAGCAAGCCGAGATTAAACCAATGGCGACCCGGCAGGGTCAGCGGCTTGCCGCCAATGCGTCCCGACAGTTTACCGAATGCGATAATCGAACCCGAAAACGTGACCGCGCCGATCAGCACACCAAGATAGGTTTCGATGTCGTGAATGGTCAGCTCAACGCCGACAAAATGTTTATCCGGATCCAGGAAGCTCGCGAATCCCACGGCGACCGCAGCAATCCCGACCAGACTGTGCAGGATCGCGACCAGCTCCGGCATCTGCGTCATTTGCACGCGGCGCGCCAGCAGCAGGCCGATGCTGCCGCCGAGCAGCAAGGCCACCAGCAATATCTCGTAGTGGCGTTCGACGACCCCAAGAATGGTCGCCAACAGGGCGATCATCATACCGATGATGCCGAACCAGTTACCGCGCCGCGCTGTCTCCTGGTTCGAGAGACCGCCGAGTGCCAGAATAAAAAGTATCGTCGCAATGATGTACGACACAGTTACGATGCCTTCGCTCATCATCAGGACCTCACTTACGGAACATTTCAAGCATGCGTCGCGTCACGGCAAAGCCGCCCGCGATGTTGATGCTCGTTACGAAAATGGTAGCAGCCGCTACCCACAGGATAACCGTGTTTGTCGAACTGATTTGCAGCAGTGCGCCAATAACGATGATGCTCGATATCGCATTCGTTACACTCATTAACGGTGTGTGCAGTGCCGGAGACACGTTCCAGATCACCATGTAACCGATAAAACACGCCAGTACAAACACCGTGAAGTGCGCCATGAATGACGCCGGCGCAACGGCACCGAGCCCCAGCAACAGCAGTCCACCTATAATCATGCCGACGATGGGACCTGCAACTGATGCTTTCTTTTCTTCCGGCATCGGAATTGCCGCAGCTTCCTGCTTCGGCGGCGCCGCAGAAAGCTTCGGCGCCGGTGGCGGCCAGGTCGTTTCGCCGCCGGCGCAAACCGTCGCACCGCGAATGACCTCGTCCTCCATGTCGACGTTAATATTGCCGTCTTTTTCCGGCGTCAGGTCGGTCAGCAAATGGCGCAGATTAGTGGCATACAGCTGACTTGATTGCGTCGCCAGCCGGCTTGGCAAATCCGTGTAACCGATAATCGACACACCGTTCGTTTTCACGATCTTGTCGGCTTCTGTCAGCTCGCAGTTACCTCCCTGCTCAGCAGCAAGATCGACAATGACACTGCCATCGGTCATCGAGCGCACCATGTCGGCCGTAATCAGTTCCGGCGCAGGCTTCCCGGGGATCAACGCGGTCGTGATGATGATGTCCACCTCTTTGGCCTGCTCCGCAAACAGCGCCATTTCGGCCTTGATGAACTCTTCACTCATCGTTTTTGCGTAGCCACCTTCACCCGCACCGTCTTCGTCGTCCTCGAACTCAAGCATCAGGAATTCGGCATCCATGCTTTCGACCTGCTCTTTAACCTCCGGGCGGGTATCGAATGCACGAACGATGGCACCCATGCTCTTGGCCGCGCCGATGGCGGCAAGGCCGGCCACTCCGGCGCCAATAACCATGATTTTCGCCGGTGGTACCTTACCCGCAGCCGTAATCTGGCCGGTAAAGAATCGGCCGAAATGCTGCGCCGCCTCGATCACTGCCCGATAGCCGGCGATGTTTGCCATCGAACTCAGGGCATCCATTTTTTGTGCCCGCGAAATGCGCGGCACGCTGTCCATCGCCATCACTGTCGCGCCACTGTTCGTGAGTTGCTGCAACAGGTCGGGGTTTTGCCCCGGCCAGATGAAGCAGATCAGCGTCTGCTCGGCGCCCAGTTTTCCGGCCTCGTCGCCTTCCGGCGCCCGGACCTTCAGAACGATGTCGGATTCTGACCAAACGTCGCTTGCGCTCGCAAGCTCGCAACCGGCATCCTGATAGGCCTTGTCTGAGTAGCTGGCCGCCTCGCCGGCGCCCCGCTCAACCGTAACGCTGAATCCCAGCTTCATGAGTTCAGTGGCGACGTCCGGCGTCGTTGCGACTCGCCGTTCACCCGCGTGAATTTCTCTCGGTACACCGATCTTCATACAGATCCCTCCGTTTGGACTGCGGCAGTTTAACGGAGCTGGTCTACCGGCACAAAATAAACAGTGCCCTGGCCGATGAGCGGCTAGTCGTGGGGTCTGCTGGGCCTTGGCCGATCGCGCATCCGATCACGCGCACGCTGACGTTGTTCTGGCGTCATCTTACGATATCGATCTCGCATCCTGTTCCTATGATCCCGGTTCATGCGCTTGAATCGATGAAAATTTTCGCGGATACGTCGTTGTTCAGCGGGCGATAAGCTGCGGTAGGTTTGGTAGCGTTCACGAATACGGTCTTTGCGTTCATTCGACAAGCGGCGCCAGTCCACGAAACGATTCTTCGCGTTGTTGCGCTGCTCGGGCGTCATGTCAGCCCAGTGATCAGCACCTCTTAGCAGACGTTCGCGGCGCGGCGCCGGCATCTTGTCCCAATCCTGGGAGAACTGTGCAAGGACTTCTCGCTGCGAGGCGTCCAGTCTGTCCCAGCTAATGCTGTCATCCGCTGTTGACACTGAGCTGACCAGTAGCAAACAGGCAATTGCAACGATGTGTCTAGCTTTCATCTTCTGTCTCCGTGGATTCTTCACCTTTCGGTACGGGATCGCTCCGCTCTTCATTATCGGCAACCACCTCATCGGTCAGCAGCAACCATTCTTCATCCGACTCTTCCCACAATCCCAGGTATTCAAGAAACTCACCGTCCGGGACCTCATCCTCTTCAGCCATCGCGTTTGCTGTCACGCACAGCGCGAACCCGCAAACGATCGTCTGTAGTCCGTATTTAGCCAAAATCGCCTTCGCCATCCAGGTCCTGCGTGGTGAGCCAACTGTAAAACTCGAGATCCTCGAACATCTCTATACTTTCCTCACTCAACAGTATTTCGAGATCGGATGCCGGCGCCGAAATGACGTCCAGATCCGCCGGCCCGCGTATCGTAACCACAGCCAGCAACACGGCAGCCGCAACTCCGGTCGCGGGCATCCATCGCAACCATTGTGTGTTCGGGCGAGCCGCTGAGGCTAACGCCGCCTGCCGGCTGCGATTCAGCCTCGACAGCGTTGCAGCATCAAGGCCCTCGACAGACTCATCGAACGCCTGCTTTGCGCGCTCTGCCAGCTGCCGCTCAAATTGATCGTCTTTCTGATTCATTGCCAGTGCTCTCCCAACCTGTCCCGAAGCGTATGCACCGCGCGGAAGTAGTGTGTCTTGACGCTGCCTTCACTGCAGCCCATCGCGACGGCGGTTGCAGCGACATCAAGACATTCGAACGTTCTGAGCATGAATGCCTCTCGCTGCCGTCTCGGCAAATCATGCACGGCGGACTCCATGTCCTGCATCGCTTCGGAGTTTTGCAACTCCTCGTCCGGCGAACGGCCCGCGGGGTCCGGCGCCGCCGCAATAACGTCATAGTCATCGTCGTCAGTCCTGGTTTTCTTAAACCACACCATGACCCGGTTTCGAACCGCCTGCCGCCGATGCCAGTCACGCACCCCGTTTTGCAGTATCCGATAAAAAAGCGGCGCCCATTCGCCCTCGTCACGAGAACTGTAGTTCTTCACCAGCTTGATCATCGCGTCTTGCACCAAATCCAGCGCTTCGTCCCGGTCGCGCACACCGATTTCGGCGATTCGCAGTGCTCGCCGCTCAACCTCAGCCAGAAACTGGTCAAGTTGCCGTTCCTTTTGCAGTGTTCGTGCTCCTGTCGACGGTACGGTGCACGATACCGTAAAATATGCAGTGCCTGCGGTCATATTCCTTGACTCCACCAGTCGGTAATCTAAGTTGTCTCCTCAGAATAACGCCGAAGTTGCGCCGAAGTTGACAAACAACGGACCGAAAACCAGCAGATTATGTAAAGAGTTGTGAGCGATACCCCCATTCTAAAAATTGCCGTGAACGTCCCGTTATCAAGGGAGTTCGACTACCTCGCGCCTACCTCTGGCCCATCGCCGGCGATTGGCGCTCGGGTGCTCGTGCCATTCGGTCGGCGCCAGCAAATCGGCGTAGTTATGGCGTTAACCAGCAAATCCGCGCTACCCGAAGCCAGGATTCGACGCTGCGAGGAGGTTCTGGACGAAACACCCCTGCTGTCTCCTGAAGACCTGTGGCTAATCCGCTTCACCAGCGAGTACTACCACCACCCCATCGGCGAAGTCGTCGCTGCCGCACTGCCTTCGCTGCTGCGCCAGGGTAAGTCGCTGCATCCGAGTGTCGAGCGAATCACGATCACCGAGACTGGCGCGGCGTTCGACCTTGAGGCGCTGTCGAAACGCGCACGCAGGCAGGCAGAGTTGCTGGTCGCGCTCAAGAATACCCAGGCTCACAGCCTGGACCCGGACCTGTTGACCAAAACCCTGCCGACATGGCGCAGAGCAGCCAGCGCCCTGCTGAAGAAGGGGCTGATCTCAATATCTGCAAGGCGCGCCGAGGATTTCGACGAAAAACTTAGCCAAGAACCACAGACAGGTCCGACACTTAACGGCGATCAGGACCGCGCGCTGTCTGCGTTACGACGCAGCGACCGATATGGCGCGTTCTTGCTCGATGGCGTCACCGGCAGCGGCAAGACCGAGGTCTACCTGCAACGGGTACAGGATGTTCTCGATGACGGCAGGCAAGCGTTGTTTCTTGTTCCCGAAATCGGCCTCACGCCGCAGCTGGTGTCGAGGCTAAGCGAAAGACTGGGCCTCAAGCCGGCCCTGCTGCATTCCGGCCTGAGCGATACCGCGCGCCTGGCGGCCTGGCGTGCCGCCCGTTCCGGCGCGGCCCGGCTTATCGTCGGCACACGCTCCGCCATTTTTACACCGCTGAAAAATCCCGGTCTGATCATTGTCGATGAGGAACACGATCACTCGTTCAAACAACAGGAAGGACTGCGGTACTCCGCTCGCGATCTGGCCATCGCCAAAGCAAAGCATCTGGATATTCCGGTCATCCTCGGCAGTGCAACGCCATCGCTCGAGATACTGCAGCACTGCCGCAACGGTTCGTATCAACATATCGTTCTACCGGAGCGGGCTGGCGAGGCAAAACCGCCCAAACTCGGACTCATCGATACGATGCGCTCACCCGCCAGCGACGGCATCAGCGAACCGCTTGCCGAGGCCATGCGAAGACATCTGGATGATGGCAATCAGGTATTGGTATTTCTGAACCGTCGCGGCTTCGCCCCGACATTGATTTGCCGGCAGTGCGGGTACGTCGCCGCTTGCGAGCGTTGTGACTCACGCATGACCGTGCATGCGCGCGAACAGCAACTGCGTTGTCACCATTGCGGTGCATGCCGCCCGCTCACAGAGCAATGCGACGAATGCGGTGAGACGGTCATGCCGCTGGGCGAGGGCACGCAACGTCTGGAGGAATCGCTGACAACCCGGTTCCCGGATGCGGTGATCAGTAGAATCGACAGCGACAGCACACAACTGAAGGGCGCAATGCACGACGCGCTGCAAAGCGCCACGCTGGGTCACGCAAATATTCTCGTCGGTACCCAGATGTTGTCGAAGGGGCATCACTTTCCAGGCCTGACCCTGGTCGGCATCGTCAATGCAGATCAGGGTTTGTTCGGCACCGATTTTCGCAGCAGCGAGCGCATGGCACAGTCGATTATTCAGGTTTCGGGGCGCGCCGGACGCGAGCGGCAGGAGGGCGAAGTTCTGATTCAGACCGCGTTCCCGGAAAACGGCTTTTGGAAAACCCTGCTCGAAGGCGGTTACCGGCAGATATCGGACGAAGCGCTCGCGGAAAGAGAGATCACGCGCTGGCCGCCGTTCACACGTCTGGCATTGCTACGATCAGCGGCCCACAAGAAAGCTGACGCACACCGCCTTCTCGATGTGGCGAGACATCACCTCAATAGCGAGGCCAGCGGATCTTTGCGAATTCTCGGCCCCGTAGACGCACCAATGGCGCGCAAGGCGGGTCGTTACCGGGCACAACTGCTGTTACAAAGCAGCGAACGATCCACGCTGCACCGCGTGTTGAGAAATCTTCGCCCGATACTCGAGAACGACACAGCAGCACGCAAGGTTCGCTGGTCCATCGATGTCGATCCGGTCGAGCTTTTCTAGCCCAAGCAAGATGGGCCTGCAACGCAAAATGCAGACATTCTAATTCTTTTCGACAAACCCGAAGAACTTACGAGGTTGCGATTGCCCGAGCAATGGCCAAACAGCATACTTATCGCCAACTCGAATGCACGCCGAAACCAAGCAGGCAAACAGGAACATGATCAGGCTCGTGTACAAAGCACTACCTTTTGGATCGTAAATCAGCGGCCAGAATAGATTCACTGCCGATAGCACACCAGAAACGGAGCCTACTAGAACTAAGATAATTTCCGTGAAAAGGAGCTCGCGTCGGCTCGACGAGTACCACCCGCGACCCAAAATGAGCCGTACCCATAATGGCAGCTCTCTATAATCTGTACCCGCTTTATCCATCGCGTATAGCTCCAGTTCAAGTTTGTCTACATCAATGTCAAATACGTCGGCGAGGGCTCGCAACGAGGAATAGCTCACTCGATGACCGCCCTCTACCCGTTGAACTGTACGAAGGCTGAGACCGGAAGATTCTGCAAGTTGCTCCTGGGAAAGACGCATTCGTCGTCTTAGAACTCTTACAAACATTAAAACCTCATCGTGAGTTGAACTTCATAGTAGGAGATATATGAGACTGTCGGTGACGTCAGTTTGCCGCCAATGACAGCGTATTAGTGGTGAAATTCGTATTCTTGCGAAAAACTGTGAGCGTCCCAATTTGGGTCTATTCTGTCGCAAAACTACTGCTGATAACACGTTGATGAGACGATAAGTACGTGTTGATTGCTGGAGTGGTGTGCAATGATGGGCAGCAACGGTAAGCCGCAAAACGAAAAACTGGCCTTGCTGTGGCACTTTCGCGCGACGGTTGTTTCTGCCGCTTAGACTCCTGGCAGGAACTGGGCATTACTAAGATGCGCATACACGGGTCTATACAGCCAGCGTTATCCCGGTAGAATTGCCCGCTTGCCGGAATCAGACCAGAACGCCCGATGAAGCACACTGTTGCAAAACTAGTAGACGACGCGCTTGCCAAACTGCCGGACCTCAAAGAAGCGGCGGCTGGCCTAGTCGTGGAGACTACGATTGAACGCACGCGCGACGCCAGTCACGGCGACTTCGCCTGCAATGTCGCAATGCGACTGGCCAAGCTTGCCGGCAAGAACCCGCGCGAAATTGCGAACAGCGTCGTCGATGCTCTGGGTGACGACGAGCAGGTTGATAAAGTTGAAGTCGCCGGGCCCGGGTTCATTAACTTCCACATGAGCGCGACCGCGTTTCACGCGCAACTGAAAACCATTCTAAGTCAGCGCGATACTTACGGGCGACAGAAGAGCAAAGAGCGGCCGAAAATCCTGCTCGAGTTCATTTCGGCCAATCCGACCGGTCCGTTGCACGTCGGCCATGGGCGCCTTGCCGCGTACGGCGCGTGTGTGGGCAATCTCCTGGAGGCGGTCGGGTATTCGGTACACCGCGAATACTACGTAAACGACGCTGGCCGACAGATGGATATTCTCGGTGCGAGCGTCTGGGTGCGCTGGCTGGAAACACACGCCATCAATATGCCGTTTCCGGCTGCCGGCTACCGGGGCGAATACATACGAGACATTGCCGGAGAAATCGATACCGACGGCCTCACCGTACCCGATGCCGGCGCAATCCTCGACGACTTGCCAGAGCAACAGTCGGGAGACGAAGACGCCTATGTCGAGGCGCTGATCGCGAAAGCAAAACAGCTGCAGGGCGAGGACGGTTTTGACCGTATTCGACAGCAATCACTGGAGTCTATTCGCAGCGACATAGAAGACGACCTTGCACAATTCGGCGTCACCTTCGACCGGTGGTATTCGGAGCAGAGCCTGGCCCGAACCGGTCGCGTCGACGATGCTCTGGCCGTTCTCGAAAAACGCGGCGTCCTGTACAAGAAAGACGGCGCTACCTGGTTTCCGGCCAGCGACTTCGGTGACGAAAAAGACCGGGTTGTCGTTCGCGAAAACGGCGTCAAGACTTACTTCGCTTCGGACATCGCCTATCATTTCGACAAGCGCGAGCGGGGTTTCGATCTTTTGATCGACATTCTCGGAGCCGACCACCATGGATATATCGCGCGACTGCGTGCCGGTCTTGAGGCGATGGGCTATCAGGGTGATGATCTCGAAGTCGAGTTGGTACAGTTCGTAGCGCTTTATCGTGCTGGCGAAAAAATGCAGATGTCTACGCGCTCCGGGCAATTCGACACCTTGCGACAACTGCGAGCCGAAGTGGGCAACGATGCCGCGCGGTTTTATTACGTAATGCGCTCAAACGATCAGCATCTCGATTTCGACCTCGATATCGCGACATCGCAGTCAAACGACAACCCGGTGTATTACATTCAGTACGCACACGCACGCATCGCCCGCGTTTTCCGCAAAGCGACGGAGCTGGGGCTTGGCTGGAATCCGGACAATGCCAACGCCAACCTTGACAGATTGAACGCCAAGCAGGAAAAGTCCCTGCTGTCCGCGATGAGCCGTTATCCAGAGATCATCGAACTCGCCGCCAGAAACCGCGCACCGCAAACGCTGGTGCATTACCTTCGCGATCTGGTCAGCGACTTCCATTCCAGCTACAGCGCGCACAAAGTATTGGGTGACGATGCGAGTCTTCGCGACGCCAGGCTCGCACTGTACGCGGCCGTGAAAATCGTCGTCGCCAATGGTCTGACGATTCTCGGCGTATCCGCGCCGGAAGAAATGTAATGGCAAAACGCAGAAAAAGACGCTCTCGAAGCCAGCAGCAACGCAACGAATACCCCGGTTGGGTGTGGATGATATTCGGCCTGACAATCGGCCTGTCTGTCGCCTTCGCCGTCTATGTAAAGGATCGCGAACCACCGCTGGAAGTTGCTGCGACACAGCAGCAGGCAGCGAGTCTACAGGGTGTTCTCGACAACAGCGGCGAGAATATTGCGGACGCTGTAGCACCCGAAGACCCTCCCAGGAATCGCTTCGATTTCTACGACTTGTTGCCAGCGTTCGAGATTATCATTGACGAAGACGAGCCGGATGTCGCTGCAGACGTCACACCACAGGCAGTCGACGAACCGGGATTATTCTTGTTACAGGCCGGGTCATTTTCTACTCATAACGATGCCGACCGACGCCGTGCCGAACTCGCCCTGCACGGTATCGAATCGCGGGTGCAACGGGCGAAGGTCAATAACCGGGATTTCTATCGAATCTACATTGGTCCGATTGACGACCTCGATGAACTGAACATGACTCGCAGCCGCTTGCGGGCTGCGAAGATTGACATCATGCTTATTCGACTCGGTGACTAGTCATCCAACAAGGTTGATTCCGATACTCGCGCTGCTGCTTGCGGCATGCACGAATACGCCGCCAAAACCGACACTCGAACCTGTGACCGAAGAACCGCCGGTAGCGGCGCCGGAGCCCGCCGCACCGCCACCGCCACCGGACAAATCGGATTTTCGCATCAGTATCGCATCGGTCGGCGACATGATGCTCGGCACGGATTATCCGGAAAACCACCTGCCTGACGACGACGGCGTCAGTTTCCTGGCGAACGTAAGCAACGTCATTTCAGCGGCCGATATCGGCTTTGGTAACCTCGAAGGTGTGCTGCTCGATGGCGGCTTGCCCGGCAAGACATGCAGCAATCCCGCCGCGTGTTATTTGTTTCGCTCGCCTACCCGATATGCCAACCACTTTAAGGCGGCGGGATTCGACGTCTTAAGCCTTGCCAACAACCATGCGCGCGATTTCGACGAACAAGGCCGCGACAGCAGCATGCTCGCAATCGCGGCGCGTGGCATGTATCACTCCGGCCGAGAGGGGGATTTCGCACGCCTCGAAGTGAACGGCCTCAAGGTTGCGTTTCTCGCGTACGCGGTTACCAGAAACTCCAACATGATGCTCGACTACGAACTCGCGTTTGCGACGGTTGCTCAATTTGCCGCCACACACGACATTGTCGTTGTTTCTTTTCACGGCGGTGCCGAAGGTGCGGACAGGACACGCATACCGTTCGCAGAAGAGGAGTACTTCGGCGAACCCAGAGGCGATGTTGTCTGGTTTGCGCGCGGCGTTGTTGATGCCGGCGCCGATCTTGTCATCGGCCACGGCCCGCACGTCGTGCGTGGTATGGAGCGATACAAAGATCGCCTGATCGCCTACAGCCTCGGCAACTTCGCGACCTACTACGGCATCAGTGTTGCAGGAATAAAGGGAGTGGCACCGATCCTTACAGCGACGCTGGACGGCAACGGCGTTTTTGTCGAGGGCGAAATTACCTCAACGGTGCAGTTGCGGCCGGCCGGCCCGAGCATCGACAAAAAGCACCGTGCACTGAACCTGATTCGCGGCCTGAGCATCGACGACTTCGGCCAGCCCGGGTTACGCTTTCATCCCGACGGTACTATCCAGGCGATCGAGCGCGGCGA
The DNA here is from genome assembly GCA_964654975.1 of uncultured Woeseiaceae bacterium. Lineage (GTDB taxonomy): Bacteria > Pseudomonadota > Gammaproteobacteria > Steroidobacterales > Woeseiaceae > UBA1847. Next base: position 48,646 of record CAZZKW010000008.1, on the reverse strand, counting down.
AGTAGAACTTCACCCGCTAATACTCCCGGGAGACTAATCGTCACTCCCGACTGATTTGAAATCGACGCCGAGCGAGCGCAGCTTACGATACAAGTGCGTGCGCTCCATGCCGACGCGCTTCGCCAACTGTCCGACCTTGCCATTGCATAAAACCAGTTGCTGCTGCAGATACGAGCGCTCGAAATGTTCGCGCGCTTCGCGCAACGGTAGCGCCAGCAGGTCTTGCTTGACGAGCGGTTCATCGACCGCCGTCGCAGCAGTGATCTCCGCCTCAACCTCATCGAGTGCAATGTCGTCGTCGCGACCTGACAGCAACAGGCGCCTGACAAGGTGTTTGAGTTCGCGCACGTTGTCCGGCCACGGATAGTTACGCAACCTGTTCTGCGCTGCAACGCTGAAACGCCGGAACGTCAGCCCTTCAGCATCGACCAGTTTATCGACGTAGTAGGCCAATAATTCCGGCACGTCTTCCGAGTACTCCCGCAGCGGTGGGACCCTCAAGCTCAGCTCGCTTAGCTGTGCCACGAGATCGCGGCGTAATCGCCCGTTCGCAATGAGAAGCTCGTAATCCACACCAACCGTCGCGACAATTCTCGCCCGAACCTTGACCAGCGTGGTGCCGCCGACGCGCGTAAACTGACCGTCCTCGATGACCCCCAGTAGTATTTTCTGCGCCGCGCTACTTAGATCAGACAGCTCGTCGATAACCAGCGTTCCTTCTGATGCCCGCTCGAACGCGCCTGGCGTTACTTCGTCGCCACTCTGGCGACCTAACAATTGCTCCTCGACGTTGCTTTCGGTTATGGAGGCTGCTGTAAGGGTGGTCAATGATTCGTCCGCGCGACGACTTAAGGCATGCATGTATCGCGCGAACGCGCCGCGACCGGTACCGGCCTCTCCACTCACCAACACGAGACCGTCGTGCCGAGCGTATTGCTGCACACGTTCTCGCAGCGTCTGCATGATTTCGCTACGACCAACCGGCGCAAGCAACGACGGCAACAAATAGCGTGCAGCTCGGGATTGCCTTCCCGCAGATTCCAGCGCCGATTCGACCGTGCGCAGCAATTTTGCCAGCGACAATGGCTTTTCGACAAAATCGGTGGCGCCGAGTCGGGTCGCCTCTACCGCCGTATCGACGGTGCCGTGACCGGAGATAATGACCACCGGGCAATTCAGATCCCCACCTTCCGACCACTCGCGCAACAACGTGATGCCATCGGTATCCGGCATCCAGATGTCCAGAAGAATAAGGTCGAACTTGCGATTCACACGCGCCGCTCGAGCCTCCGCAGCATTCGCTGCGGCCGTTACGCCGTAACCTTCATCGGACAAAATGTCCTGTATCAACGCGCGAATGTCCTGCTCGTCGTCTACGACCAATACATGAGGACTGCTCATGCCTGTTCCCTCCGTTTGTCGGCGCGCCCAGGCGCCTTTGCAATCATTTTTTCTCTGGCCGCTTCATTTAGCGGCAAGCGGATATTGATAATCGCTCCCCCATCGGTTCGGTTCCTGGCGCGAATCGTGCCGACGTGCTCTTCCACCAGCTTCTTTACAATCGCCAGCCCGAGGCCCGTACCTTTCGGCTTGGTCGTAACATAAGGATCGAACACCTGACTCACCGAGCCGGTCTTAAAGCCCGGACCGTTGTCCTCAACGCGAATCTGCACGACTTCGATCGCATCGAACTGTGCAGCCCCGACCTGAACGTCGATGCGACCATCGCTGCTTCCTTCAAGTGCCTCCACAGCGTTGCGAATCAGGTTGTGAAGGATCTGGCGTATCCGGCCCATGTCGCCTTCTACCGGTGGCATCATCGGATCGGATGTCAGGATAATTTCGACATCGCTTTCCTGCGCCCGGTACAAATCGACGACCTCATGCGCGAGCTTGTCGAGATCGAAACTGTTGATGTCCATGTCGGGCGCACGCGCGTAGTCGCTAAATGCGTTTACCATCTCTTTCATCGATTCAACCTGCTGCACGATGGTGTGCGTCGCTCGATCAAGAACCTGCGCTTCCTCCTCGTCCATCGTCTTGAGGTACTTGCGGCGCATACGTTCAGCGGATAGCTGAATCGGTGTCAGGGGATTCTTGATCTCGTGAGCGAGCCGGCGGGCAACCTCGCCCCAGGCCGCATCGCGCTGTGCTTGCAACAGCGCGGTGATGTCGTCGAATACGATAACGTAACCCGCCGCGTTCACATCATCGCCGGGTAAGGTCGTGCAGGCACAAGTCAGCACGCGGCGACCGACCTCGCCGCGCAACACGATCTGTTCGCGCCACTCCGTCTCGCCAGCGTCCAGATGCACACATGCAACGTCGACAAACTGCTCCAGCAACGGCGCGCCTTTCGCGACATCACGAATCGCTTCGCCGACCCTGTTTTCGAGCCTCACTCCGAGGATTGCGCCAGACGCCTGATTCGCCGTGCGAATCGTCAAGTCGGACTCGAGCGCCAGAACACCGGTTGAAAGGCGCGCGAGAATGACTTCGAGATTGGTGCGCTCCGCCTCAACCAGGGCCTGACTCTGCGTCGCCTCACGCCGGGCGGTCGCAAGCCGCTGTGTCATGTCGTTGAACGAACTCACCAGGAATCCGATCTCATCTCTGGGCGGCGTTGGCAGGCGCGTGTCGAAGTCGCCCATAGCAACAGCACGAGTACCGGCCACGAGGTCCTGAATGGGCGCTACCAGCCGACGTGACAACAGGAAAGCGCCGTAAATTGCGGCCAGCAAACTCAGCAGTAAAACGAAGGCGAGCGTCAGCGTCAGCAAGTCCTTCAGGTCTTCCCGAAAAAACACCAGTTGCTGATATTCGGAATACGAATTCTCGACGCTGTTGATCATGTTCCCCAGCCGCTCTTCGACCGGGAAATGCGCCAACACCGTGCGCGACTGGCGGAAACGATTACCTCGATAGGTAAATGACGCGGCCGTCCGAATTTCAACATTTCCGGTGCCCAGCGGCTCAAGGCTCACGAACGGCCGGCCCTGTTGCATTTGCAGCGCAACCTCTTCGGTGAGCGGCTTCGGAAGCGTTGCCAGGGCACTGTCCGTGCTGGTGGCAAGAATTCTGTTGTTGTCCCCGAACAGCGTCATCTCACTTGCGCCGCTTTCGCGGCGCAACATGCTGAGCTCGAACACCAGCTGACGATCCGGCACCGTTGTGAGCTTTTGGGCGACGTGTGTTGTTGCGTACAGGTTCTGCCGTTTGCGAAACTCAATCGCCGCACGACTCAAGGCCAGGGCATTTTCAAGCCCCTCCTCAATCTGCACATTGAACCAACTGTCGATGCCGCGATTAATGAACTGAATGGAAAAATAGAACACAACAATCAACGGCAGCACGGCAAGACCCACAAACATGCCGACCATACGCGCCTTGAGTTTCGCTCCCGGTACGTTCTGGCGGTAGTCCCGCAACAAGCGCCACAGATTGGCGATCAGGATCAGGATCAAAATCACACCGCCGGCAACATTGATCAGCAGGATAAGGTTCTGCAGGCGATCAAAGTCGTCCGAACGCTGTACGGTTTTGGTGAGCAAGAACAACGCGACCAGCACCAACGTGACGCCGGCCACGCCAATTACGGTGAAAAAGATGCGCTTTAGTGTTCTAACGACCATTCGAACCATTCGCTTTGTAACTGCCACTGGCCGCGCCAGAAGAACAGCAACCGTAACGGCGCAGGGTACTGCTGCGTATTGAGCATCGCGCGCATTCGCAGCCGGTAAGACTGGTCTGCTTGCAGCAATTCATGATCAATCACAGGTAGTCCCTGAACCCGGCCAAGGCTGTTCAGTGCGGAGTAGAGTGTAGCGAAGGAGTCCTGATCTCCACTGTTGAGATTCCTGACGATGTAGCGCTGGCTGAGAGGCCGATATTCGAGCTCATAGCGAACGGCAAGCTCAGCATCGACGCTATCAATCATGAAACGTCGAATACGAATGACCTGCAGCTGTAACTCGATGGTCAGTGTCACGCCGCTTTCCAGGGCCGCCAACGCCTCGCTGCTCAATACAAGCTGCAGCCGGGCCTCCAGCGTATGCACGCCATCGCGTCGCTCCGAGGACGCGGATCTGACCTCGAAATAGCCTTCACGCTCAACGCGCTCCTGTGCAAAGGCCGCGCCAAGCGCGGTCAAGGCAAGAAGCACGAACGCCGAGCGTCTCGACGACTTCAGGTATTCGATAATGGCGGGCCGGAACATCAGTATCTTCAGGAAACCTTCTTTTTTTGTAAGGCCGCGTAGTAAAAGCCATCCAGACCGGCCGTTCCCGGCAATATCTGGTAACCACACGTCTTCCTCCGCATTAGATCGCGGATGTTGTTATTTGGCAACACATCGTTTTCAGTCGCGTCGCCATGGTCCCTCAGAAACTGTTCCACCACTTCGTCATTCTCCGCTGCTATGACCGAGCAGGTCGCATACAACAGCGTCCCTCCCGGTGCCAGTAATGCCCAAAGCGCATTCAGAAGCGAGCGCTGCAGGTCGACCAGGCTCCTGATGTCGCTTTCCCGTCGCAGCAGCTTGATATCGGGATGGCGGCGGATAACGCCCGAGGCCGAACACGGCGCGTCGAGCAAGATGCCGTCAAATCGCCCTCCATCCCACCATTGCTCTGGTTTCGATGCATCGGCAGCAATAATGGTTGCGTTACAGCCGATACGGGCGAGGTTTTCGGTGAGGCTGACGGTGCGTGACTCGTCGCTGTCTACCGCAACCAGCGTTATACCGGCGCCGCCGACTTCCAGCAGATGGCCGCTCTTGCCGCCCGGCGCCGCACAGGCGTCCAGGATTCGAGTCGTGGTTTTATTCAGCAAAGTGTTATGCAACAACCAGCGCGCCGCGATTTGTGCCGCCGCGTCCTGCACCGAAGCGTCGCCGTCGCTGAATCCGGGAAGCGCCTCGACCGCCTGCGGTTCCGCCAGCCGCAGCGCGTCGGGAATGCCGCCAATCCGCTCAGCGGCAACGCCGCCATCCTGCAGCCGGCTCAGATACAGATCAGGCGACGTTCGCGCCGCGTTCACCCGCAGCCACATTGGCGCACGCTCGTCATTCGCAGCGAGAATTGCCTGCCAATCGTCGGGCCAGTCCTTACGTACCGTTTCCATTAACCATGTCGGATGGTTCCAACGGGCTTTTTCATTCGCCGGATCGCGTTCAGCGACGTCTTCGCGCCCAAAACGCCGCAAACACGCGTTTACGAGGCCGGCAAGTTGCGGTCGACGCAATGTCCGGGTCGCGGCAACGGTTGCGGATACCACCGCATGATCGGGAATGCGCGTTTCCACCAGTTGGTAAAGGCCCACCGCAAGCAGGGAATTGATGATGCGATCTCGTCGGCGCAGCGGCTTGCTGGTAAGCTGGTCCACCCAGCTTTGCAATCGCCAATGCTGACGCACGCTGCCGAAGCACAACATGCGCAGCAACGAGCGTTCCTCCGGTGGCAGTCGCACTTCGTTTTGTGCGATCGCGACATCCAGCGACCGTCCACCGCTCACAACGGCGTCGACGACCTCGGCAGCCACTGCCCGGACTTTTGCCCCTGTGCCGGTCATCAACGCAGGTCGATCTGGGAAACGAACTCGCGCGCCGACACGCGGCGCTTACCGGGCAATTGCAGGGACTCCAGCCGCAGACCGTCATGACCGCAGGCGACGACGATGCCATCGCTGTCGTATTGCACAAAAGACCCTGGTTTCGCGTCGATATTGGCGACGACGTGCGCCCCCCATACTTTGATTCGCAGCGAGTCCGTGCCGAAGAAAAAGGCCCCGGGAACAGGATTGTATGCCCTGACGTGGCGCTGCAGCGCTTCCGCCGTACACGTCCAGTCCAGCTCGGCATCCGACTTGCCGATCTTGCCGGCATACGTCGCCAACGCCTCTTCCTGCGCAAGCGCAGAAATTGTGCCGTCCATAATGTTGCACAAGTCCGCGACCAGCAGCTCACCTCCGAGCGCTGCCAGACGATCGTGCAATTCGCCCGCGCACTCGTCGTCACCAATCGTCACGCTGCGCGATGAATAAACCGGACCGCAATCCAGACCCTCGGTCATTCTCATCAAGCTGATCCCGGTTGTCCGGTCGCCCGCCAGAATTGCTGCCTGAATCGGAGCAGCGCCGCGCCATCGCGGCAATAGGGATGCGTGCACGTTTAGACAGCCCTGCGCCGGAATTTCCAGAATGCGTTTGGGCAAAATGAGGCCATAGGCCGCCACGATCAGAACATCCGGTCGCAGGGATTCAAGCTCACTCGCGACGGCCTCGTCTCGCAGCATTCCCGGTTGCAGTACCTCAATACCGATTTCCCGGGCATGGCGCTTGACCGGACTGGACGCTGTCCGTCGCCCACGACCGGCCGGGCGATCCGGCTGCGTGTACACCGCGACAGGCGCAAGCCCGGCCTGCACCAACGCAGTCAGTGCGGCAAGCGCGAATTCCGGCGTACCGGCAAATACGATGCGAGGGATGCTCAATGCTGACGACGATCTTTAAGCAAGCTCTTACGAATGCGCATTCGCTTGGCTTCGGACAGATAATCGACGAATAACTTGCCGTCGAGATGGTCAATCTCGTGCTGTATGCACACTGCCAGCAAGCCGCTCGCCATTAACTCCGTCTCAACTCCGTCGCCACCCTGAAAGCGCACTCTTATCTGCTCGGCCCTCTCAACCTCTTCGTAGTAACCCGGCACCGACAGGCAACCCTCATCGGTGACGATAACGCCATCCTTTTCGAGCATCTCCGGATTGATCAATACCCGGGGGTCGTCCTTATCTGCGGAAACGTCCGCCACCAGCAGTCGGCGATGTACGTCGACCTGCGTTGCCGCGAGCCCGATGCCGGGCGCCGCGTACATAGTTTCGAACATGTCCGCGATCAGCGCGCGCAATTCACCGTCAACCACATCCACGGGGAGGGCTTTGGTCCTGAGGCGGGTATCGGGGAATTCGAGAATCTTTAGAGTTGCCATAGTTTGAACATAAGCCTCACGGCCCGGTATTGCGTCAAAATCAAGCCATTGAAACATAATGAATCAGGCGATATTTCGTGTGAATTGCCCAAAACGCGACCTAAATGTTTGACTTTATTGAATAAGATGTCAGACAATGCCGCCTGAAATAGGCCCTTCCGGACGCTGTTTGGGGCCGGAAATGTGACGTGATTGGCAGCCTCGGTAGCGCCGGACCGACATAGTATAGCAACGCCTTGTACGCACAGGCCCAAACCTATTTGTAGGGAGCAATCGCGAATCATGTCTTCTAGCACGAATTTCCTGAATATTGGCCTGCGGCTGACCGCGGTTTCGCTGGCTGCCCTGCTGGCCGGTTGTTCTTCCCTTCCGTGGAGCAACGCCGACGATCCGCAAGACTCCGTTTCCGCCGATTCGACGACTCAATCTGCTGCAACGACTCAGTCATACGGCGATAGCAGTGCAGCAGCTACCCCGACCCGGTACGAACCGGTAGTGGAGCGCATTAATGAACCCGTACCGCTCGCCGAAGGCCACCCGAACGAGTACGTCGTGCAGGTCGGCGACACGCTGTGGGACATCGCCGCTGCCTTCCTTCGGGATCCTTGGTATTGGCCCGAAATCTGGTATGTCAATCCCGACATCGACAACCCACACCTTATATATCCGGGCGACGTTCTCGGTCTTGTCTATATCGACGGTCAAACCCGCATTACGAACGTGCGCGCCTCGACCTATCGGATGTCGCCGCAGGCTCGAATATCACCCATATCACAATCTGTAACCAGCATACCTTTCGAAGATGTTGCCGCCTTCCTGAGCTCAGGTGTCGTGCTCGAAAAATCTCAGGCAGACGCGTTGCCGTACATTCTCGAAACCCGGGGCGATCACCTGATAGCGTCGGCGGGAAATGAGGTCTACGTGCGTGGCGTTGAAGGCGACCTGACCGGCACACGCTATAACGTTATCAATGTCGGTGATCCGCTGATCGATCCTGACGATAATCGCCTGATCGGCTATCACGGCATCATGATTGGCGAGGGCACTCTGCGTCGTGCAGGGGACCCGGCGACCGTGGCGCTGACCAGCTCCAAGCAGGAAGCAGTGATGGGAGATCGCTTGCTGCCAGCATCTGTCGATGTGTCGTTGAATTTCTTCCCGCGCTCACCGAGCAGCAATATCGAAGGTCGAATTATTTCGGTTGTGGGTGGAGTAACTCAGATTGGCCAGTATCAGGTCGTTGTCATGAATCGTGGGTCAAATAACGGCCTTTCAGTCGGCGATGTTCTATCCGTTTTCAAGGCGGGCGAAGTCGTCAAAGATCGTTTCCGTGGCGGCAAAATCAAATTGCCGGACGAAGGTGCAGGTACGGTTATGGTTTTCAAGACCTATGATCGCATCAGTTACGGACTGGTCATGGAGGCGACGGATGCCATTCACATCCACGATGCCGTGCGCAACCCCGACTAAACACCGCGCAAACAAGCAATAGCAAACGGCGCCTTTCGGCGTCGTTTTTTTGTTTAGTACCTAAGAACTAATCCCTCGCCTCGTCACGCGTGACGTTATCATTGGCGCTCAATACTCTTCGGTCCCGCCAATGAAACACCGTGAATGGCTAACCCTGGCATACGCCTACGTCGGAGCTGCCGAATTTCTCGTTCTTCAGGAGCGTTTTGGCGACATCGAGGAACTTGTCGGCCAGGGCGAGGGCCAACTCCGTAAAGCCGGTCTGTCCGAGAAAAAAGCCCGTGCCGTCTCGGCGCCGAATGAGAAGGCCATTTCGGCAGCGCTGCGTTGGTTAGAGGTCGAGGGGCATGGCATCGTCACCTACGGAGGCGACGACTATCCGGAAATGCTGACGCAGTGCAGCGGCGCACCGTTGTTGCTGTTCGTCAACGGGGACATCGACGCACTGCATCTGCCATCGCTCGCGATCGTCGGCAGTCGCAACCCAACCCGCGGCGGAGTGCAAAATGCCGTGGAGTTCTCACGGCATCTGGCACGCAGCGGCTACACGATTGTCAGCGGCCTGGCGCAGGGTATCGATACCGCTGCACACCGTGGTGCACTGGATGCTGGCGGCAAAACCATCGCTTTTCTCGGTCATGGCATAGACCGCGTATATCCGCGGCAAAATCACGACCTCGCCCATCGGATCGCCACCTCTGGCGCACTGGTGACGGAATATCCTCTGGGCGCGGCACCGGATCGGCGCCACTTCCCGGAGCGTAATCGCCTGATCAGTGGCCTGTGCCTCGGCACGCTGGTCGTTGAGGCTGCCCGCCGCAGTGGCTCCCTGATCACCGCCCGCCTGGCCGCCGACCAGGGCCGGGAAGTCTTTGCACTGCCCGGTTCTATCCATAATCCGCTGGCCCGCGGCTGCCACGAACTGATTCGACAGGGGGCCAAGCTGGTCGAGACGGCTGCTGACATTTGCTCTGAACTCGCTCCTTTGGCAGGCCATCTTCGGCAAATTGCCGCGTCGTCTACGCAGATCAGTACGCCGGTGCTAACGCCGGGTCACGATGAGGACTACGCCGCGCTGCGCAATATCCTTAGTCATGACCCGACGAGCATCGACACCCTCAAGAGTCAATCCGAATTGACGATCGATCAGCTTTCCTCCATGCTTCTGATACTGGAGCTCCACGGCGAAGTTGAAGCTCTGTCCGGCGGACGCTACGCGCTAATTGCTTGAAGATAAGGAGCCGCTCCAAGCATGAAAGAAAACGTTCTCGACGTACTCATGTATTTATTTGAGTCCTACGTCGACACTGAAGAAGATCCCGAATCCGACCAGAATGAACTGCGTATGGAGTTGTCGCGAGCGGGTTTTGGCGACAGTGAAATCGACCGCGCACTAGTGTGGCTGGATGGCCTTACGGATCATCAGGAAAGCCTCGACTACGGCAATCTGACCGCGCGCAGCACTCGAATCTACAACGACTTCGAACAGCAGCGACTGGACTCGAATTGCCGTGGCTATATCACTTACCTCGAACACACCGGCATTCTCTCGCCGCCGCAGCGCGAAGTTCTTATTGAGCGCCTGCTCGCCCTCGAGTCTGCGGATATTGACGTCGAACAGATCAAGTGGGTCGTACTGATGGTGCTGTTCAGCCAACCGGGCCAGGAGCTTGCATACGCACGTATGGAGGACCTGGTTTTCGAGGAAAACGCCGGCTTGGTTCACTAGGGAAGCTCTGATTTTCTTGACACGTCGCTGACAAGCCTGTAATTCAACCGCGGCACAGTCTGCGATTCTGCGTTTGCGGAATCGATGCACCCGAGAGAAAAGGTCGCGAATCACAAAATGTCGAAAAATCTCGTAATAGTCGAATCGCCCGCCAAGGCCAGTACGATCAGCAAATATCTGGGCAAGGACTTCGAAGTCCTCGCGTCCTACGGCCATGTTCGCGATCTGATACCGAAAGAAGGCGCGGTTGATACCGACAACGGGTTTTCGATGAAGTACCAGATTATTGAGCGCAACGAAAAGCACGTAAACGCTATCGTTCGGGCGCTGAAAAAGGCGGATGCCCTGTATCTCGCAACTGACCCGGATCGCGAAGGTGAGGCCATTTCCTGGCACCTGGTCGAGTTGCTGAAGGAAAAGAAGGTGCTTGAGAACAAGGCCGTGCATCGCGTCGTGTTTCATGAAATCACCAAACAGGCCGTGCGCGATGCAGTCGCCAACCCGCGCGGCATCTCGGATCATCTCGTCGGTGCGCAGCAGGCACGCCGGGCGCTCGATTATCTGGTCGGCTTTAACCTGTCACCGTTGTTGTGGAAAAAAGTGCAGCGCGGACTTTCTGCCGGGCGCGTACAGAGTCCCGCACTGCGTATGATCGTCGAGCGGGAACTCGAGATCGAGGCGTTCAGTGCGCGCGAGTACTGGTCGATAGAAGCGGATGTCAACAAGAACGAGCAACCGTTCGCAGCGCGCCTGGTGGCCTACAAGGGCGATAAGGTTGAGCAATTCAGCTTCGAAAATGAAGCTGCCGCTCGCGAAGTGGAAAAAACGCTGCTCGCCGCCGCCGCTGGCAAGTTTAGTGTTCTTAGTGTTACCAAGCGGCAACGCCGCCGCAACCCGACGGCACCGTTTACAACCTCGACACTGCAGCAGGAAGCGTCGCGAAAGCTGGGCTTTAACACTCAACGCACCATGCGCGTTGCGCAGAAACTTTACGAAGGCATAGCGCTGCCGGGTGAAGACCAGGTCGGGCTGATCACCTACATGCGTACCGACTCGGTGACACTCGCTGAGGTGGCGGTCACCGAAATCCGCGAACTTATCGCAGAGCGCTACGGTGCCAACAATGTCCCCGAGACGCCACGCGAATTCAAAACCAAGGCCAAGAACGCCCAGGAAGCTCATGAGGCCGTACGCCCGACCTCGGTCGCGCGCACACCGGACGATCTAAAAACGGTACTCGACGAAGATCAGCTCAAACTTTACTCCCTGATATGGAAACGTACGATGGCCTGCCAGATGGTGCCGGCCGTGTTCGACACCGTCGCCATCGAAATGGCAGCGGGTCCTGCGGACGACGGACATCGCATGCGCGCCAACGGCTCTGTGCTGGTGGAGCCGGGCTTCATGGCCGTGTATCAGGAAGGCAAGGACGACGCCAAGGATGACGACGGTGACCGGCTGCTTCCGGAGATCGTGGAGGGCGACATCATTAAACTCGATGAGCTGCGGCCCGAACAGCACTTCACCGAGCCACCGCCGCGCTTTACTGAAGCCAGCCTCGTCAAAACCCTTGAAGAGTACGGTATCGGCCGGCCATCGACCTACGCGAGCATCATTGCAACGCTAAAGAATCGCGAGTACGTGGAGATGGACGCGAAGCGCTTCACGCCCACCGACATCGGGCGCATCGTCATCGGTTTCCTGACAGAACATTTCACACAGTATGTGGATTACGATTTCACGGCGAATCTTGAGGACGAGCTCGACCTGGTGTCATTGGGCGAAAAAGACTGGGTGCCACTGCTCGAAAAGTTCTGGCGGCCGTTTCACGAGCTCTGTGAACACAAAGACAGCTCCGTTACACGAGAGCAGGTTGCGCAGGCACGGGAGCTTGGCACCGATCCAAAAAGTGGCAAGCCGGTAACCGTCCGCATGGGGCGCTATGGGCCCTTTGTACAGATCGGCACGAAAGACGACGAAGAAAAACCAAAATTTGCGGGGCTCCGTCCTGGGCAGAAGATGAACGACATCGACCTTGCCACCGCGATGGAACTGTTCAAGCTGCCGCGCAAACTGGGTGAAACGGAAGATGGCCTGGCCGTCTCCGCAAGTGTCGGCCGCTTCGGCCCCTACATTCGCTACGGTGACAAGTATGTATCGATGAAGGAAGACGACCCGTACACGGTCGAGCTGCCGCGTGCCCTGGAGCTGGTAAAAGAAAAAATCATCGCCGATGCCAATCGACTCATTCTGGACTTTGAGGAACACGGTATACAGGTGTTGAACGGGCGCTACGGACCGTACATCACCAACAAGGAAAAGAATGCCCGAGTACCGAAGGATCGCGAACCGAAGTCTCTTACGCTGGAGGAATGCGTAGAATTGCTCGCAGCCGCCCCCGTCCGCGGTCGACGCGGTAAGAAAAAGGCCGCTAAGAAGAAAACCAAGAAGACTTCGTCCGAGAAAAAGGCCACCAAGAAAAAGCCGGCCAAAAAGAAGGCCGCTAAGAAGAAAACCAAGAAGAAAACCGCAAGAAAAAAAACCAAGGGTTGAGCGATGACGGTTGCGGATAAGGCCGCGGCGATCTTGCACGGCGGCGGCGTTATCGCCTATCCGACGGAAGGTGTATTTGGACTGGGCTGCCTGCCGAATCATTCCAGCGCCGTTGAGCGCGTACTACGAATCAAGCAGCGCGACGCAGCGAAGGGCCTCATCCTGATCGCTGCCGATGCGCTGCAATTCGATGCCTGGGTCGATCTGCCCGATGGCCTGTCTCTGCCCGACGCAGATCCTGACAAACCGATCACATGGATAGTGCCGGCCGCCAGCGATGTCGCCGCGATCGTTCGTGGCAACCATGAAAGCGTCGCGGTAAGAATTTCAGGCAACGCCGTCGCCCGGTCAATCTGCATCGCCGCCCGGTCACCGATCATCTCGACGAGCGCCAACCTTAGCGGCCAACCCGCCGCCGGCAACCAGCAGGAATTACGCCGCCAGTTTCGTAGTCTAGTAGACTACATCGTACCCGGAGACTGTGGACCTTCCTCCGGCGCCTCGGAAATACGCGATTTGCGATCGGGTCGCGTAATACGGCCATGAACGTTGGGGAAAACAGCTTGAGCAACATCGATCAGGTCAAAGAATATCTGCTGGCGCTGCAGAACCGCATTTGCTCGGATCTGGAACAACTGGATGGCCAGGCGACGTTTGCACGGGATGCATGGCAGCGTCCCGGTGGTGGTGGCGGTGAAAGCCGCGTGTTGTCGCAGGGACAGGTATTCGAGCAGGCCGGTGTGGGTTTTTCTCACGTTTTTGGCAGTGAGATGCCGCCGTCTGCGACGCGCCACAGGCCGGAGCTCGCCGGCAAGAGCTTTCAGGCCGTCGGCGTTTCACTCGTACTGCACCCGGAAAACCCCTACGTTCCGACAAGCCACGCGAATTTCCGCTTTTTTAGCGCGGGCGAAGATAATCCCGTATGGTGGTTTGGAGGTGGCTTCGATCTGACGCCCTTCTATCCCTTCCACGAAGATGTCTTACATTGGCATAAGACAGCAAAGTCCAGTTGCGATGCGTTTGGCGAAGACCTGTATGCGCGTTACAAAGCCTGGTGTGACGAGTATTTTTATCTCAAACATCGCGGCGAGACGCGTGGGGTCGGCGGTTTGTTTTTCGACGATCTCAACGAACCGGGATTTGAAGATAGCTTTGCTTTCCTGCGATCGGTGGGCGACAACTTCATGTCGGCCTACCGACCGATAGTCGAGCGACGCCGCAGTCATCCCTTTGGCGACCGACAACGAAATTTTCAGCTTTACCGTCGCGGACGATACGTCGAGTTCAATCTCATTTACGACCGTGGCACACTGTTTGGTCTGCAGTCCGGTGGCCGCACGGAGTCGATATTAATGTCGTTGCCACCGGAAGTGCGCTGGCAGTACGACTGGCGACCCGAAGCGGGCTCGCCCGAGGAAGAGCTGTATCAGAATTATTTGCACCCTCGCGACTGGCTCGGGGACATCGGGTAACGACAGCGTATATCAACGTTTACGCTGAATTCAGTGCCTGAGCGAGTTTCACTTGCAGCCTAAACTGTCGTAGCTCGGGTGCACAGCGCGTCCGTGACCGCCGGACACCACGTTTTCAGACGCAACCTTTTGTGCCCAACGCGCATCGAACTATATCCAGGTAACGATTTTCTCCATTGGCTCAATCGGAAGAAGCTATGACCATGGCAAAGCGATACAAACAGATTGTCGGCGGATTCATACTGATGATGCTCACGATGGCATCCAGCGCAGCGGACAAGAACAAAGACAAGTACGATACCAAGTCAAACTACAACGGACTCGCAGTTGCCATCGATCGAGAGCTTCCTGCCTCACCCGGTAACAAAGTGCGCAGAACCCATGAGGCGTGGGTACGCATCAGCTACGTTGTCACGCCGGACGGTCGGGCAATCGATCCTATCGTCGTTGACTCGAGCGGCGGTGCTAACTTTGAAAACGAAGTTCGAAAGGTCACTGAACGTTGGCGTTTTGAACCGACCGTTAGCGGCGCCGAACTCCCGTACAACATCGCGGATACCCGCTTTACGGTTATCGGTCGCGGAAAAGGAACGACCCGAAAATTCGCTCGCCACGCGAGGCATATAATGACGGCCCTGCAGCGTGAAAACGCTGAGCTCGCAAGGCGGCAGGCGAACACCGCGGTTGATGACGGTGGCTGGAGCCTCTACGAATCGACCATTCTGTGGCTTATGGTTGGTCGGATCGAGGGGGCAGAAGGCAACGACTTGGGTCAGCTCGAAATGTACCGTCGCGGACTTGCCGTCAGTGACTCGCGGTCTTTGCGCAGCAATGCGCGTATTGATCTGCTTGAGAAAATATTTGAACTTGAGTCCCGCCTGGGACACTACGCTGCCGCGCTGGCAACACTGGAAACGCTACGCGGCATTCGAGGCAATGACAAGGCCGTTGAGCGACTGGAAGCACGCGCCGACGAAATATCGAAAATTCTTGCTCATTCTGAAATCGTCACTGCCAAAGCGACAGTTGCGCTTCCCTGCAATTGCGACGAAGGCGTGGCGCTTTGGGAGTACAAGCCAGTTCGACGAACCTTCTCCTTTGCCAATCTCGTTGGCAACGTCGAGCGATTCGAGGCCCGCTGCGAACACCAGCGCGTTAGCGGCACCGTTGACACCGAGCGCAAGTGGTCGCTCGAAAAGGACTGGGGAAATTGTCAGGTATTCGTTTTCGGCGACGATGGTGCCAGTTTCGATTTTCTCGGTCACCTGCCAAGCGGCGAAGAAACTGACGAAACCGATCGGACCGTACTTATGGGCAGCCTCTCCGAGGAGAGGACGCGCCACTCGCTGTACTGAGGAATACACACCGAGCGGTTGGGTCTTTTGCGAGCACGATTCACGGTATGATAGCTTCCCTCTACACCGTGAAATGAACCGAAGTGAAGCCGAACCACGCCTTATTACTTTTTTGCCTGTTTCTGACGACGACCAACGCCGGCGCTCAGAGCGAACCTGCTATCAAGGGTGCGGACAACCTGCACCTGACCGGAGCGGAAGACCCTGCCACGTCGAAGGTCTATATCGTTCAGCTACGATCACCGTCTGCTGCCGAACACCATGCCACTCTCGTTAAACAGGCTCCGGCGAGTACAGCAACCTCCAGCGGCAACAACGCACCGCCGCGGTTCGAAAAAAACAACTCGGCAATCGTAGCGTACACGGCAAAACTGGCCGAGGAACAGCAACGCGTATTGCGCAAATCCGGCCCGGATACTCGGAAAATATATAGCTATAAGTACAGCATGAACGGTTTTGCGGCCCGCATGAGCGTCGCTCAGGCGCAAAAACTCCGGGGTCTTGAGGAGGTGCTCAATGTCTGGGAGGACGAAGTCCGCCCGCTCGCAACGCGGCAAAGCGCGAGCTTTCTCGGTTTGTTCGACAATGTCGGAGGACTTCGCAGTGAACACGCCCTGGACGGCGATGGCATCATTATCGGCGTAATCGATAGTGGTATCGCACCGGAGCACCCGGCGCTACGCGATACGCGAGAGGCCAATCGACCGCGCCTGTGTCGCAGCAGCTGGGCAGAAAGCACGCTGCTCGGCCAATGGTTGTGTCGTCGCTACGACAAGCGGTCGGACGTATTGGAGTTCGAGCCCGCGGAAAATTGGAGCGGCGTGTGTGAAAGCGGTGAGCGATTCGAGGCGACCGACTGCAACAACAAGCTCATCGGTGCTCGCTGGTTTGTTGCCGGCGCGGACGATACCGGATTTATCGACGACAACGAATTTCGTTCGCCGCGAGACGCAGACGGGCATGGAACACATACCGCGACCACCGCCGCTGGCAGGCGCAGCAGCGCATCCATATTCGGAACGCTCATTGGCGATGTCGAGGGCATGGCGCCGAGGGCGCGGATCGCTGTGTATAAGGCTTGCTGGTTACGTCCGTCCCAGTCTCGAGCAGCATGTAACACCTCGGACCTCACGCGCGCTATCGATGCTGCCGTTGCAGACGGCGTTGATATCATCAACTACTCCGTCGGCAGCTCTATGCGGGAAGTGGCTGCAGCTGACGACGCGGCCCTGTTGGCAGCAACCAAAGCGGGCATTATCGCCGTCGTTGCGGCGGGCAATGAAGGGCCGAATCTGGCAACGATTGGATCGCCGGCCGGCGCTCCGTGGGTAATCACGGCTGCAGCGTCAAGCCGCACGGGAGAATCGTCGGTTGAGGCCATGCAGGTATCCCAGCCAGCTTCGATTGCCGGCAGGTATGCAAGCAAAGAGGCCTTGTTTTCCCCACCGCTATCCGATAACGATCCAATCGAAGGCAGGCTGGTGTTGGCGGATGACGGTGACGATACTCTGCCCTCTGGAACGCCAGGCGTTACTTCCGATGGCTGTCAGACACTGATCAACAGCTCGGAAATGTCCGGCAATATTGCGTTACTGCAACGATCCGGCTGTTTGTTTACCGACATGGCGAAGAATGCAGAGGACGCTGGCGCTGTAGCGGTTCTGATCTACAACATCGCAGGCGACCCTATCGTCATGTTCGGCGAAACCGGGCTGGTCGGCATACCCACACTCATGATCGGACAAGCCGACGGCAACCTGATCCTCGCGGAGCTGGATGCCGGTAGCGAAGTCAGTGTGGTGCTCGAAAAAAGCCTGCTGCTAACGACGACGGATACGGGCGACATCATGGCCAGCTTCTCGGCGCGCGGCCCCGGTCCAAATACCGATGTACTGAAACCGGACGTTACCGCGCCGGGAGTCAACATCATCGCCGGCTTTACTCCCGACCCGGCAAATGCGACGCCGGGCGAGAACTTCGCGTATCTGAGCGGCACATCGATGTCGACGCCACACATCGCCGGCGTTGCGGCTCTGCTGCGTCAGGCTCATCCACAATGGTCACCCGCCGCCATCAAGTCAGCGCTGATGACCAGTGCGCGACAGGATCTGCAATTACCGGATGGCACTTCATCCCCGAACCCGTTCGACTACGGTGCCGGTCACATCGTGCCAAATGAAGCGTTTGATCCAGGGCTGGTATACGACGTCAGCGATGACGAATACGACGCATTCGCCTGTGGCGTCGCATCGCCTGCGGTGACGCAGGCACGCTGTGATCAACTGGCCACGGCGGGTATGTCTTTCTTTTCGAGAGATCTGAACCAGCCCTCGATTTCAATTTCCCGGCTGGCGAATCAACAAACCGTGACTCGCCGTGTTACCAATCTCAGCGACGAGGTCGCAAGCTACAGCGTCCAGGTTTCTGCCCCACCCGGCATCCGACTCGACGTAGACCCTGCCGTGATCAGCGTGGGTCCGGGCGCATCGGTGAGTTATCAGGTCACCCTGACGTACGAATCCGGTCCTTTGGATCTGTGGCGGTTTGGTTCGCTGACGTGGAGCAACGAGGATTACGATGTCCGCAGCGCTATCGCGGTGAAACCCAAGTCAATTACGGCGCCCACCGAAATCGTCTCTTTCGGCGGCTCCGGCAGCGAAACATTCAGCGTGCAATTTGGCTACAACGGCAGCTACAACCTTGGCGTGCACGGACTGAACCTGCCGTTGATTCAGAATCGATTCGTCGATAACGACCCGAACAAAACCTTTACGCGCCGAACCGACAACGGCGTAACCGAGCATGTGTTGATCGTGCCGCAGAATCAGTTATTCCTACGCTTCTCGCTGTTCGACGCGCTAACGGATGGCGATGACGACCTGGACATGTACGTTTACTACTGTGGCCTTGACGGCAGTGCCTGCAGCCGCATCGGCGAAAGCGGCGAACCAACGTCGCAAGAGCAATTTAACCTGTACCGGCCGGCAGCCGGTGTATACGGCGTATACGTGCACGGATTCGAAACTGACCAGATCAACGGCGGCCCGGGCTCCAACTACAGCCTGCTGGCCTGGTCAATTGGCGAAGTCGACAACGTGGGCAACATGACGGCCAGCGGCCCGGCGTTTGTAAGCGCGGGCACCATTGCTGACGTCACCGTGAGCTGGAGCGGGCTGCTGTCAAATACGATCTATCTTGGCGGTATATCGCACGTCACGCCGCAAGCACTGTCAGAGCTGACCATTATCACTATCGGTAACTAGTCTTTTGCCCTTGCCAGCGCCTTGCAAGGCTTGTGGCAGTAACAGGCAACGACATGATCGTTTACCATACCGGTAGCCTGCATGTGCGCGTACATGATCGTGCTGCCGACGAACTTGAAGCCGCGCTGCTTGAGGTCCTTCGACAGCGCATCAGACTCGGGTGAGGTCGCCGGTATGTCGCTGTCTTTCTTGGCGTTGGTTTGCAGCGGTTTGCCGCCTACGAAACTCCAGATGTACTTGCAAAATGTGCCGTATTCCTTTTGCACGCTCAGAAACGCTTTCGCGTTGCTAACGGCAGAATTCACTTTCAGGCGGTTTCTGACAATTGACGGGTCGATGAGAAGTTTTTCCACGCGCTTGTCGGTAAACCGCGCGACCTTTGCCGGATCGAAACCGGCGAACGCCTTCCGATAGCCGGCACGCTTGTTCAGAATTGTCGACCAACTCAACCCGGCCTGCGCGCCCTCCAGAATCAAGAATTCGAATTGCACACGATCATCCCAGACGGGCACGCCCCATTCCTTGTCGTGATACTCGATGTATTCCGGGCTCATGCCCTTAGCCCATTTGCAACGCGCCACAGCTTTCGTCATTCGCCGCCACCCCCCGATCGTGTCGATTATAATGTAGCAAAGCGGCCAGCATATCTCAGTGCTGATTGTTCAGTCATACACAAAAAAAGCCCGCGCAGTTGCGCGGGCCCTTCGAGCTGCTTGCAAAAGAAATCAGCTTAAACTGATCCGCCGCAAGAACCTTCGCCACAGCTACCTTCAGCATCTTTGTCTTCGCCTTCACCGCAGCTGCCTTCACCCTCTTTCTTGTCACCGCAGCTACCTTCGCCTTCCTTCTTGTCACCGCAGCTACCTTCGCCTTCTTTCTTGTCGCCGCA
>CAZZKW010000008.1:5910-28830 GCA_964654975.1 uncultured Woeseiaceae bacterium | reverse complement strand
TCTTTCTTGTCGCCGCCGCAAGAACCTTCGCCTTCGCCCAGCATGTAACCAACACTTAGCGTAGACATCTCAAACGGATTGTCGATGACTTCGGCGTTTACGGTACCACTGACTGCAAACGATCCGGCTAGCGCGGCACCTACTGCCAACGCTACGGGCTTCAATACTTTCTTCTCTGACATCTCTTTCTCTCCTACAGGAATATGCCCAAGACCGGGCGCTCATTTATCAGAAAGCGGAAACTCATACACCCCACTCCACTGAACTCAGGATATCTTGTTGTACGCGATCAAGCGGCTCGTCACGCTCACCGATGATCGCGATGCTGCCATCACCCACCGGTAAGATAACGCCGTGAATGCTCTGTCCATCGAGCGTTTCAGCCCCGCTGATCTTCTCTTCGGGCATCAACAGAATAGTTATTGGTCCCCGCACTCCCTGGATAACCAGGTGCGGGACCTGCTTGCCATTGATCGTGCAATTTTCTGCATAGGTAATCAGACCCACATCATGATTCATCGTCGCGATATCGCTCGGCACAACCTGCAGAAGTCGGGCGTCGCCTACCGGAGTACTGCTTCTGACCAGCGCTCCCGGTTCATGATCAAGGTGTGCAACAACCTGTTCCGCCAGACTTGCTCCTACTGCGTCCGATCCGGTCATCTGTACGCCGAGCAATACTGCCAGCAACACCGTCGCGGCGACGGCAAACCAGGCGGGCCTGGAAAAGCTGCGCAGCGACGACAATGCGACCACGTTTTCGGTATCAATTTCCGGCAACGCCGGCAGCTGCAACTCGGGCGCCGCGATCTCCATGGCCGCCAGGATGCGTTCATTCAGGGCCGTGATTTCGCTGCTAAACGCCTGGCAGCGGGCACAGGTGCGCACGTGCCCGGACTCATCTTCGTAAGCCGGTTCCGTGGTCAGTGCCTTTCTGTAGTCTTCGCAGTTCATGTTTGCAATCCCTGGCTCATGAGCTCACCCCAATCGCAGCCTCATCCTTGAGCTTCAATCGAGCTCGGTGCAGTCGCGTTAGTACCGCGCCCTGCTTTAATCCCATAAGCTCCGCGAT
This sequence comes from uncultured Woeseiaceae bacterium, assembly GCA_964654975.1. Taxonomy (GTDB): domain Bacteria; phylum Pseudomonadota; class Gammaproteobacteria; order Steroidobacterales; family Woeseiaceae; genus UBA1847. Next base: position 27,758 of record CAZZKW010000008.1, on the reverse strand, counting down.
TTCGTTGGTGCTATAGCCCATCAGGACCTGCAAGACCAACGGCTCGCGGTAGTCATCCTCAAGCCCGTAAATCGCCTCTCTGAGCTCGTCGAGTTCGTCATTTGGCGTCTCGGCAAGCAGCGCCGACTGAGATGCCGTCAAATTGTCAATATCAACCGTCTCCAGGCGGCGGCGCTCAAAGTAGCGCGCGTTTTCCCGCCTCACGATCGTAAGTAACCACTGTTTTGCTGCCGCGTCCTCTCGCAATGCGTCCAGGGACTTCCAGGCGCGCAAAAGCGCCTCTTGAACCACGTCCTCCGCGATAGACTTGTCCCTGCACAGCCACGCCGCATAGCGGTACATGTCTGCATAGAAAACGGCCACAATCCGGTCAAACCTGCGCTTTCGATCGCCCACGGCGCTGTTACTGTCCATACGAGATGACCCGCCTCTTGTATTATTTATTACTGCTTCCATCCGAAACTGTGATTAAGACGTGGAAACCCTTGCCAAATATAGGGAAAATAAGTAAATACCGCTATTATCCTGAATTGCACTATTCTGATTTTCTATGAGTCGAACGACCGCCGGACAGTTCCCGTTTATTCGCCTGCGCCGCAGCCGCCGCAAGCGTGCGTTGCGGCGACTCGTGGCCGAGGCCGCGCTGTCTGTTGATGACCTTATATACCCGGTTTTCGTACTTGAGGGCAAAGGCTGTACTGAACCTGTCACCTCAATGCCAGGCGTTAACCGCCACAGTATCGACAGATTGCTCGTCGAACTAACTACCGCACGCGATCTGGGCATTCCGGCGGTCGCGCTGTTTCCGGTCATCGACACATCACTGAAAACCCTCGACGGCACCGAGTGCGCCAACCCGGACGGCCTCGTTCAGCGTGCCATCAAGGCCATCAAGGACGAGTTGCCGGAATTACTTGTCATTACCGACGTCGCACTGGATCCGTACACCACCCACGGCCAGGATGGCATCATCGACCACAGCGGCTATGTGCTGAACGACGAAACCGTCAAGATGCTCGTGACTCAGGCGTTGTCACACGCAGCTGCGGGAGCAGACATGGTCGCCCCGTCCGACATGATGGACGGGCGTATCGGCGCCATTCGAGCGGCTCTGGAAGATGGCGGATACAGCAATACACTGATCATGGCCTACGCGGCGAAGTTTGCCTCGGCATTTTACGGCCCGTTTCGCGACGCTGTCGGTTCTTCCGAAAATCTGGCGGGCGGCGATAAGTCGACCTATCAGGTTGCTCCGTCCAACGGCGACGAGGCCATCAGAGAGGTTGGCCTGGATATTGATGAAGGCGCAGATTTTGTTATGGTTAAACCCGCCATGCCGTATCTGGACATCGTACGCCGCGTGAAAGACAGCTACGACGTGCCGACGTTTGCATATCAGGTCAGCGGTGAATATGCGATGCTCAAGGCCGCGGCGGCAAATGGCTGGCTCAACGAACGCGAAACGGTGCTCGAATCCTTGCTCGGCATCAAGCGTGCCGGGGCCAGTGGCATACTGACGTACTTCGCAATAGATGCCGCACGATGGCTATCGGAGTAGATACTTGACAGAAGATTCGACAACCCAGACCACCGCCATTGATCGTTACGGAGTCATGGGCTATCCCATATCCCACAGCCGCTCACCGGTCATCCATCGTCTGTTCGCCCTGCAGACCGGGCAGAACCTTCAATACGAATTGTTGCAGGTGTCGCCGGGAAAACTTGAGACCGCCGTACGGCAATTCCAGCGCACCGGCGGCAAGGGCCTCAATATCACGGTTCCGCACAAGTCTGAGGTGACGAAACTCGTCGATCAAACGAGTGAGCGCGCCGCCACCGCGGGCGCTGTCAACACGCTCGCCTTCAAAGGCGGCGAAATTTACGGCGACAACACCGACGGCATCGGCTTATTGCACGATCTCGCTGTGAACCTCGGCGTCTCTATTCAGGGTTCGAGTATCCTGATTCTTGGTGCCGGCGGTGCGACGCGAGGCATCGTTGGGCCGCTGCTGGAAATGCAACCGGCGTCACTCAGAATCGCCAATCGAACGCTCGGAAAGGCGCAAGTACTTGCAGAACACTTTTCGCACTCGGGACCGGTATCCGCGTGCCGCTTCAACGCGGTACCCGTGACCGAGGATTACGATCTGGTCATTAACGCGACCTCCGCAGGACTTAAGGGCGAAGCGCCACCGTATCCGGCAGAGGCAATATCGGAGAAAACGATTTGTTACGATTTGTCGTACGGCTTGAAGCCAACGCCCTTCAGTGTTTGGGCTCGTGACGCCGGGGCGGCCCAGTCTGTTATGGGTTGGGGCATGCTGGTCGAGCAAGCCGCTGAGTCTTTCAAGCTCTGGCGAGGCGTTCGTCCGGATACCGCCGCGGTGCTAAAACAGATGTCCATTACCGCCTGAGCTGCCGAAACAGCTCCCTCAGCGCATAGTGACAAACTCCTCGGCGCTCGTGGGGTGAATCGCAACAGTGTCATCGAAGTTTTTCTTGGTCGCCCCCATGCGCATCGCGACAGCAAACCCCTGCAACATTTCATCTGCGCCGTCGCCGATGACGTGCAAGCCCACGATGCGCTCTTCGTCACCGGCTGTTATCAGCTTCATCGCCGTGCGCTGTTTATCCTTGCCGAGCGCATAAAACATCGGTGTGAACGCCGATGTGTAGGCTTTGATCGCGCCACCACCGTATTCCTGAACGGCCTCCTCCTCGGTCATTCCAACCGTGCCAATTGTTGGATGGCTGAACACCACCGTTGGAATCAGTCGATAGTCCAAAGCGCGCCCTTGCATACCACCGTACAGGCGATCAGCAAGACGCCGCCCGGCGGCAATGGCAACCGGAGTCAGCGCAGCGCGTCCGGTCACATCGCCAAGCGCAAAGATACTGCCTACATTGGTCTGCTGCAGTTCGTCGGTAGGAACGAAGCCTCCTTCGTCAGTATCGACACCGGCATTCTTGAGGTCCAGCGATTCGATGTTCGGTGCACGGCCAATCGCCCAAAGGATCGAATCGACCGGGCCGAATTCGCGGCCATCCGCCGCATGCAATATCAAACCATCGTCTACTTCCCGAACCGACTGTGGAACGACACCGGTGTCGAGCGCCACACCGCTGCTTCGCATCGCCTCGGCAAGTTCGGTGCTCAGCATCTTGTCAAAACTGCGTAGCACGCCGTCCTTGCGAACGACCAGCTGAGTCTCGCTCCCGAGGCCATTGAAGATTCCTGCGAGCTCGACGGCGATATAGCCACTGCCGGCAATCAACACGCGCCTGGGTTGCTCGGTGAGCTCGAAAAAGCCGTCTGACGTGATGCCGAGCTCCGCGCCGGGGAGGTCGGGTACTATCGGTCGCCCACCCGTCGCGATGACAATGCGCTCTGCCTGATATTCCCTGCCATCAACAGCAACGGTATTGGCATCAACGAACCGTGCTGCGCCGTGGATGTGTGTAACACCGCGCCGGTCCAGATTAGTACTGTATAGATCATTCAGTCGCTCAACGTAGACATCGCGCCGAGCCTTCAGCAAGCCCCAGTCAATACCGTTCGCCGAATGACAGTAACCATAATCCTCCGCGTAATGCCTCTGATGCGCGTGGTGCGCCGCATACCACATAACCTTCTTCGGAACGCAGCCAACATTGACACAGGTGCCACCAAGCGGTTTGTACTCAACCACGGCCACAGATGCACCGTACTCAGCCGCGCGTTGCGCATGAGCGAGCCCGCCACTGCCACCGCCAATGACCAGCAAGTCGAATTTATCCACTGGCTTTTGTCTCATAGTATGTTCTTCCTGTTCTTCGTTCCGTGCCTGCATCGTGCTAAAATGCGGCCCTTGAAACGGATATCAAGCGCTTAATGAACAACCCCCTGCTCGACACATCTTCCCTACCTCGCTTTGACGAAATCAGACCGGATCACGTGGTCCCGGCGATTGAGCAACTGATTTCTGATCACCGCAAGCAGCTCAACACGCTCCTTGACGAAAACAGTGTTCCGAGCATCAGCTCGCTGGTCATCCCGGTTGAGTTAATGGAGCACGAACTGGGACGCGTCTGGTCACCGGTTACGCACCTGCAGAGTGTACTCGGATCAAGAGATTGGCGTGACGCGTACAAACGTGCGCTGCCACTATTGACCGAGCACGGCACCGAAATATCACAAAACGCCCGCTTGCAGAACGCTTATGCTGGTGTGAGTGCGTCGTTACCCACCGATGCCAGCGAATCTCATCGAAGCGCAGTCAATCAGGCACTGCGTGATTTTCACCTCGCTGGCGTTGATCTTCCGGAGGCTGGCAAGAACCGTTTCAAAGAAATCATGCAGGAACTTGCCGCGATACAGGCAAGTTTTGAGCACACGGTGCAGGATTCGACCGACGCCTGGACCTTGCACATCACCAACGCAGACGAATTGGCAGGCATTCCTAAACAAGCGTTGGATCGGGCAGCGGACAGCGCCGCAGGCAAGAAGCTCGACGGTTGGCTTTGGGCTTTGGACTACCCGACTTACGACGCCATCATGACGCACGCCCATGATCGAGGGCTTCGCGAGAAAATCTACCGTGCCTGGGCAACACGCGGCTCCGATCAAAGCGACAATCCGGACCTGGATAACGGCGACAATATTCGAAAAATTCTGGCCTTGCGTCACGAAGCCGCTAACCTGGTTGGCTTCGATAATTACGCCGACTATTCGCTCGCCACAAAAATGGCGGGCTCGACCGACGAGGTTCTGAGCTTTCTGCACGAACTGGCGGCACGCTCCCGGGACGCCGCGGAAGGAGAATTGACCGACCTTCAGGAATTCGCCGGCATGTCCCTCGAACCCTGGGATATCACCTTTTGGCTCGAAAAGTACAAACAAGCCCGCTTCTCGGTTTCGAACGAAGAGTTGCGACAATATTTTTCAGCGAAAACGGTTATCTGCGGGCTGTTCTCACTCGCCGCAAGGCTCTACAACGTGGAGTTGGTCGAACTCAATGACGTAGCAGTCTGGCACGAGGACGCTCGCTATTTCGCTGTCAGAAATGGCGATGGCGATGTGATCGGCGGCTTCTACACGGATATTTTTGCGCGTAACGGCAAACGCAATGGCGCATGGATTGACGAGTGTGTCAGTCGCCACGATCTGAACGGCACGGCAGCGCTCCCGGTCGGCTACCTGGTGTGTAATTTTCCGCCACTGGACGAGGCCGGCATGTCGTTTCTCGCACACGACGACGTGGTAACGCTGTTCCACGAGTTTGGCCACATGCTGCACCACTTGCTAACGCGCATCGATCTGCCGAGCGTTTCAGGGATCAACGGCGTGCCCTGGGATGCCGTCGAACTGCCCAGCCAGTTCATGGAGAATTTCGCATGGAGTTACGAGGTCCTTAAAAAGTGCTCGGCTCACCCCGAAACGGGAGAGCCACTGCCACGCAAGTTATTCCACAAGCTTGAGCAAAGCCGAAACGCGGGAGCCGGCCTCGCCATGTTGCGGCAATTGGAGTTGGGGCTTTTCGATTTTCGCTTGCACGCCGAATACCAACCCGACGAACCCGCTTGCGCTCTTGATGTGCTCAGGTCCGTCCGTGAAGAGGTGAGCTTGCTTACACACCCGAATTACAATCGATTGCCGCATGCGTTTTCGCACATCTTTGCCGGCGGCTACGCGGCTGGCTATTACAGCTACAAGTGGGCGGAAGTACTGGCCGCCGATGCATTTTCCGCATTTGAAGAAGCCGGCATCTTCGACCCGGAGACGGCGCAGCGGTTCCGCAGCGAGATCCTCGAGATCGGCGGCAGTCGTGACATCATGCAAGCCTATGTCGCGTTCCGTGGCCGGAAACCGACCATCGACGCCTTACTCCGCCAAAACGGAATTCAGCCTGCTTGAAAGTCGCAACCTGGAACGTCAATTCGATGAACGTGCGTCAGCCGCATGTCATCGAGTGGCTGCAGGCTCATGAGCCTGACGTACTGGTACTGCAGGAAATAAAGCAGGTCACGGAGAAGTTTCCCACGCAAGAACTGCGGGCGATCGGCTATCACTCGATCGCAAGCGGCCAGAAAACCTACAACGGCGTCGCCATGATCTGCAAGAACCCGCCGAGCGACCCGATAACGGACTTCCCGGACTTCGATGATCCACAACGCCGTATTCTTGCGTGCACACTCGGCGATGTTCGGGTAGTAAATCTCTATATTCCGAACGGCTCGGAAGTTGACTCGGATAAATACGCGTACAAACTCGCCTGGCTGGTGTCATTACGACGCTTTCTTGAGGCAGAAGCGGCAAAGCATCAAAATCTTGTCGTACTCGGCGATTTCAATATCGCGCCGGCGGATGAGGACGTGCACGACGCTGAAAAATGGGGTGAAGCCATTCTCTGCAGTCCTGCCGAACGAAAGGCACTGCGCGAGATGCTTGATCTCGGTCTGACGGACGTCTTTCGAGAATTTGAGCAGCCTGAGAAAACCTTCAGCTGGTGGGACTACCGCGCGGCGGGGTTTCGTCGAAATGCCGGCCTGCGCATCGATCTGATTCTGTGCAGCGCTGCAATGACCAAACGCTGCTCAGCAAGTTACATCGACAAGGAACCGCGAGGATGGGAGCGACCTTCGGACCACGCGCCGGTCGTCGCAGAGTTCGACCTTTAGATGCCTGTTACAAGCCGGGCCCGGATATGACATATTCCCGAGAATCGAGCTGCCGCTGATTTAGCTGCCGTGTATGATGGCTTTGAAAAATCGGGAAGCTATGTCTCAGGATCGACGCAATGACTACGACGTAACCAACACCGTACAGGTCAGTAACCCTGCCGCGGTGCGCGATGCTGTGCACGAGCTTTTCACTGAGACCTTTCCTGGCATGTCATTTGACAAGCTATGGCTCGCTTTCTACGATTTTGAACGCCTGTTCAACGGCCGTTATCCCGGCTATAGAGGCTGCGACACGACCTACCACGACATGCAGCACACACTTGATATGACACTCGCGGTTGCACGCCTCGTCGTCGGTTACGAGCGCAGCGTTGAGCCCGCTGATCGCCTTGGTTCGAGGCGCGCTCAGATGGCCATCGTTACGTCGCTGTTTCATGATTCCGGCTATATCCGGCACGAAGTCCGCGATAAAGATTTCTCAAATGGCGCCGAATTCACGCTTTATCATGTTTCACGCAGCGCCGACTTTCTGCGGCGTTACCTTCCTGAGCTCGGCATGGCCGAAGATGTTGGTATCAGCAGTATGATCGTGCACTTCACGGGCTACGAACTGGACCTGGACAAGATCGAACTCGATGATCCCCGCGATATCATCTGCGGGCATCTTATTGGCACCGCGGATCTGATCGCACAAATGGCTGACCGTTGTTATCTTGAGAAATGCCGTGATCGGCTGTACAAAGAATTTGTCGTTGGCGGCGTGGCTGTAGAAAATGCGAAACCGGGTGAGTATATGGTCCGCTACAAATCCGGCAAAGATCTGTTGAAAAAGACTCCGGCCTTTTACCAGCAGGTAACGCGGGACCGCCTGAACTCGAAATTTAATCGAGCCTATCGCTATGCGGAAGTACTGTACGGCGGCAAGAATCCGTATATCGACGCAATAGGAACCAACATCGCTCACCTGGTTACCGTCTTGAAGAGCAATGACTGGTCGCTATTGCGACGCGAACCGGCTTACTTCCTCGGCATCGCGAATGCCGTGCAGGACATCGAGCAACTCGTCGCCCGGCAGCTCGCATCGTTGACCGGCACACGCAAGAAAACTGACGATCCCTTACTGATGCCCGCCTGACGGCTGCTTCATCGGAACATAGGCGGGTCGCGCCTCAACTCGTTGCAACCACTTTCGGACAGACGGGTATTCAAGTAAATCAAAACCGCCTTCATGCGCCACGTGCGTGTACGCGTAGAGCGCAATATCAGCAACGCTGAAGTCGTTGTTTGCTATGAAGTCGTCTTTCCCAAGTTGTTGCTCCATGACGCCAAGAGCCTTGTAGCCACCCGGTTGCCTGGCCGCCAACTCTGCTTGTCGTTCCTGCGGACTGCCGAGGTACTTAACGATGAATCGAGATGTGGCAATAAACGGCTCGTGACTGTATTGCTCAAAGTACAACCACTGCTGCACCACCGCTCTTGCGAACCTGCCGGTACCCAGCAATGCACCGGAATCTGCAAGGTACGATAGTATAGCGTTGGACTCGGGCAGGCAGCGCCCGTCCGGCAGTACCATCAATGGAACCTTGCCGTTCGGATTCAGGCGCAGAAACTCCTCAGTGCGAGTCGCTCCGGCCAGTATGTCGATTTCGTTCCAGAGATATTCGACGTCGAGTTCCGAACACACAAGCTGCAGCTTGTAGCAATTGCCCGATATCGAGTCCCCGTAGAACACCGGTCGATCAGTCATCGAGTTCCTCCTGCCATAGTCTTAACGCGTAAAACTGTGATCGCGACAACTTTCGGTTTGCGTAGAAAGCCGCGATACCACCACCGACGACCGCGAAAAACGCATCTGCGGCCGTCAGAACCTCATTGAAAAATACCGGCCATGTCATAAAAGTAACGGACTGAAGTATCTGCACCGTGCTGACACCGAACTCGTCAGCCGTCGTCGACGCTGCGACAACAACGTTCGCGAATAGCGCGCCGCCAATGGCCAACAACGCCGCGAGCAACGGGAAGCGCCAATCGACACCTCGGCCGGCGACCCGTATTGCGAAACCCAGAAGAAACCCCAACACCACAGTGAACCACGGAAATACACGATCGAGCAGCGCGGTTAGCGAGACCCAGAGCGCGCTAAAAACGAGTACCGTGAGCAGCCCCGCGATGACCGCGTTGCGGATCGACTGAATCTCGAGCAATCTCTGGCCATCGATAGCGGTTGACCGGACCGGTCCATCACCGCTGTGCTTTTTTCTCAGTCGAAGTGGGCTCTGCGGGTTGCTCATAATTAGGGATGATAGCGCATGTTCGCCGGCACCCCTCACTCGACCGGCATGCCGGCGTGTTCTAGAATAAGCGGAATATCGTCACGTCACGGCGTTATCCGCGATGCTGGAACGAACAAGAGGAGTGGTGAGTGAAAAATTCGGTGTGTGGCTCTACAAAAGACCGGGCGTGCGACAACGAGCGCCGGCTGATCCTGGGCGCAATAGCCGCCACCGTATCGACTGCTTTGCTCGGAACCGGGTGCGGTCGCTCGGAAGAGCCCGCGACCGAAGTTCCCAAGCCCTTCACCGAACCGCCCCTACAAACGCCGAGGAGCATCCCACCCGGTTTGACGGCGCTATCGACCGAATCCTTGAGCACTGCGCAAGCAATATTGCGGGATGCCATGAGCGTAGATCTGCATTGCCATCCCGGGATGTTCTTTTTCGATGGCATGGAGACGCCAGAGGACCCACTGCTGGCCCAGATGGCATCGACCGCGGGTTTCGCCGCCCGCACGATTGCTGACATGCGCGCCGGTGGACTGAGTGCGGCCCTGTTCACTACGGTCGCCGACATCAGGTTGATCGGTGCCAGCGAAACAGCCGGCCTGTTTGCTCGACGCGAATTCGAGCCGGGCGAGGCCTATGCAGACCACAAGCGCCAGATCAAGGTATTGCAGCACTTGATCGATTCAGAGGCACTCATCGCCGGGCTCTCCGTCACAGACATTAACAAAGCAAAAAACTCCGGACAGATCGCTGCTGTCCTGGCGACAGAAGGCGCGGACTATCTCGAGCAGGAAGGCGAACGAATTGAAGAGGCTTATGCTGACGGCATCCGGTGCATTGGCCTCGTTCATTATCACGTCAATGATATCGGCGACATTCAAACCGCTGCGCCCGTCCACCACGGATTAAGCGACTTTGGAAAGGAAGCCGTCCGCGAGATGAACCGCCTGGGAATCCTGATTGACCTGGCACATGCCAGATTTGAAACAGCACGAGATGCGGTGGAGATCTCCTCCGAACCTGTAATGGTATCGCACAGCTTTATCGCAACTGAGGACCTCTCGCATCCGCGATTGCTGAGCAAAGACCACGCCAAGATGGTCGCGGCGAGCGGCGGTCTGATCGGCGCATGGCCTTCCGGAATTGGCAGCGTCGACTTTCCGGCTTTTATCGATAAATTGTGCCACCTTGTTGACGAAGTAGGCATTGATCATGTTGGCCTTGGAACGGACATGGACGCGAACTACCGCCCGGTGTTTACGAACTATCGCCAGTTGCCACATTTGCCGGTCGAACTGCGGAAACGCGGAATGGAAAACGCGGATATCGCGAAAGTACTGGGCGGCAATTTCATGCGCGTGTTTTCCGAGGTCACTAGCAACCGTCAAGCGTAGTAGCAAGTCACCTCTTAACGAGCATTCGAGCAATGCCGCGAGCTTGGTGGGGTTGGACTACGGGTGCGGCGCATCGTTAATACCCAAGATCCGCCCGCAGCTTTGCATTCGGATCCAGGTAAAACATTTTCTTCCAGCCCTGAGTCCCGGTATCGGCAAGCCACGGATAGGGAATGACGGACAGAATTACGTAGTGCAAATGACTCGGTTTTCCAGATGCATTACCGCTATCCCCAACCATGCCAATCCCCTCGCCACGCGATACGAAATCTCCAGAGGAAACTGTCGAAGACTCCATGTGTGCGTAGTAATGAACCCGCCACTTGGGTCCAAGAACCAGGACGACGTTTCCGCCAAGCCTGTTGTTACCCTGAAACACTACAACCCCGCCGGTGGCGGCGAGAACACGCTTCCCCGTCGGAGCAAAAATATCGATTCCCTTGTGAACCCCGGAAGCACCCCACGGTTCGTACCAGTACGTGTCCTTGTTCCAATCGGATACGGTCGCGCCATCTACTGGCACCAGGAGACGCTCGGGTACGAGAAGGCCGGCGACAATGAGCAGGAGAAGCCCCATGCCTATGCGTTTGGCGATTAACGTCTTGCTGGGCTTTGGCGATTGCACGTCTTATGGACCATCCGACTCGATACAGAAATCGAATCCCCGAGGCGCACGCTCCGCTGCCAAGGTCTCTGCCAGATCTATTTTCCGCCTTTCGGCTAACACTTCACCCGTAACAAGTTTAACGAGGTTTTCCGCTTCTTCCTTTGCATCGACCGGTATAGATGATTGGTAGAATGCAGGACCAAGCTCCTGGATCAACATCTCGAGCGACTTGCCATACCCGTATGCGCTAATTCGAAGTTCCTGTAACTCATCTGCTGTGGCCGTTCCATTTCGCTCTCTGATGATACGCTCGTGAGAATAGCTAAGCCCGATTTCAACCAAAGCATACGTTCGGCCCATAACCGCCGATTGAAAAAGATCATCTCTTCCTTGCCGAAGCTTTTCACTGTCTATCGTCGATGTGTATGGATGCTCTTCATCACCAAGATCCCAGAGCGTCGTATAATTCGGTAGCGCGTTCACTTGGCTGAGAGCGGCCCAAACGAGGTCCAGACCGAGCTCGTGCAGCGCCACAGAATCTCCGCCACCGGCAAGCGATTCAAGCACCTCCACACCATAGTGTTCATAAGGTCGGCTCAGCAACGCGGTATTTGCGATTGGCGGCGCCCCCCAACTCAGGAACCATTCATCCAGTTTGTAGGCTTCGGGACTTTGCACAAACCTCTCAAAGGAGACGCATTCTGACTTTACCAACTGCGAAATCGGCTTTACAGAAGGCGAGGGAACTGCGGTACGTACCGTACCCGGCCGCTCCACGGTCCGGCTGGAGCCGGAGTAAATAAAGAAAGCCATGCCGGCGGCGACAGCAAGTAACGACAACGCGATGCCTAATCTGTGTTGGGTCATGCAAATTCAGTTGCAGCACGTCGGGCGATCAGCAGGCCGCTCGAATATGTTGGATTCGCGCATATCGAGGCGCTCGGAGACGAGCACCTCAGATGACCTAACGTCCAGGCAAAGCTTCATTTTCCAAGCGGCGAAAATATCGCTTTGAATGCACGATACGTTCGCCGCATTATTACCTTCTTGAAAATGATAAGACTAAAGATTACCAGCGCTAACGACTTTCGTTGAAAGGCTGAATACCGGGAATACGCATCGTTCTCACGAGCGATGTCGTTAAACGCCTCAATGGCCGCAGCCAGATATGGCTCGTATACGAAAACTTTCGATAACCCAAACTGCCGGGCATATTCCCGCAAATTGCTGGACGCTCCGGTATCGCCGTTTCGATGAATAGAGGTGGTACCTACGGTCCGAATCTTACCCGCGAGTGCCACCGTCGCGAGGAACTGCCAGTCCGCACTGATCTTGTCGGCAGCCAGTTCTATGGTCGTGACTACCTCTGCCTTATATAGCCCGTAAAAGGCGCTGTTCTCTGCAACTGTCGCATAGTACCGAATGATGCGACGGGCAGTGCTGTCGCTGGTGATATTAATCCTCCGTGCCATTTCGGCCGGCTCGCCCTCTCTATGAACCTTGCATTGGGCGGTGACCATTACCACGTCGGGGTCGGCGATCAACGCCGATACTGCAGAACCAACAAAATTACTGTCGAGCCAATCATCATCAGCGAGCCACATTCTGAAGGTACCCGAGGCGGATCTGATGGACTCGTTGAAGTTCGCGGTCAAACCAACGTTGCTTGCCTTTCGAATGTGGCGGACGCGGGAATCCTGTTTCACATACTCAGCGACCACGCTTGCCGTTTGGTCAGTCGATGCATTGTCCGACACGATGATTTCGAGATTGCGATAATCCTGACCTATCGCACTTTCGAGTGCCCGCACAAGCTGCTGCGCGCGATTGTAGGTTGGGATACAAATGCTGACTAGTGGTTGATTCAAACTCGCAGACCTTAATCGAATCTATTTCGGCAGTGGCTTATCTAAGCGTGCTTGGGCGGATGGAGAAAAACTCCGCACTGAGTTTTTCACATCTCGATAATTCTATCGAAAAACGGTGAATAATGATGTCCTAACTCCCTAAAGTATGCGCCTGATCGGTCTTTTTGTTACGCTGCAACACACTGAAACGGCCGCGATTTCTTGGGGCGCACATGAAAGCAGTAATACTTGCCGGGGGACTGGGAACACGCATCAGCGAAGAGTCGGACTCGAAACCGAAACCCATGGTTTCCATCGGTGGATACCCGATACTCTGGCATATCATGAAGATGTATTCTTCCTGTGGCGTGAACGACTTTATTATCTGCTGCGGGTACAAGGGCTTTGTCATCAAAGAGTACTTCGCCAACTACGCCCTGTACATGTCCGATGTCTCGATTGACTTGCAGAAAAACAAAGTCCACGTTCTTCAAAATTATTCTGAGCCGTGGAACGTCACGTTGGTAGATACTGGCGTCGAGACGATGACGGGTGGCCGTCTGAGGCAGGTTCGAAACCACCTTAAGGATGATGAAGACTTTTGCTTCACCTACGGCGACGGCGTGAGTGACGTCGATATCGCCAAAGTCATTGGGTTTCATGAGTCGCAAAAAACACTGGCAACGGTCGTCGCCTGCAAGCCACCTGGCCGCTTCGGCGCCATCGACATGACGGAAAATCTGGTAACGAGCTTTCGAGAGAAACCTGCCGGCGACGGCAACTTTATCAACGCCGGGTTTTTCGTGTTAAAGCCCGAGGTTCTGGACTACATTTCGGGTGACGAGACGATATGGGAACGCGAGCCACTCGAGCGGCTCGCAAGCGAGCATCAACTTTCCGCCTTTATTCACGATGGTTTCTGGCAGTGTATGGATACACTGCGCGACAAGAAGCTTCTTGAATCCTTGTGGGACTCTGGCAGCGCGCCCTGGAAACGGTGGCAATGAAGCCGGAGTTTTGGCGCGGCAAACGAGTCTTGGTAACCGGGCATACCGGCTTTAAGGGCAGCTGGCTTTCGTTGTGGTTACACGACATGGGTGCCAATGTTGTTGGTTGCGCCCTCGCTCCCCCGCCGGAGAAAAACCTGTACACGGCTGCGAAAATTGGCGGCCTCATCGAGTCCCATTACCAGGACATCCGCAACGCGGACGCACTAACAGAACTTGTGGCCAAGGCAATGCCGGAGATTGTTTTTCATCTCGCTGCACAACCGCTCGTCCTCGCTTCGTACAAAGACCCGATTGAAACGTACGAAACGAACGTGCTCGGTACTCTGCACGTATTGGAAGCAATTCGATCTGCGGCCTCGGTCAAGGCGGCGGTAATAGTAACTTCGGACAAGTGCTACGAGAACCGGGAGTGGGAACGACCCTATCGGGAGACAGACAGACTCGGCGGTCACGACCCTTACAGCAGCAGCAAGGCGTGCGTAGAATTACTGGTAGCCTCATATCGCAAATCCTATTTCTCGAGCGCGATTGAAAATGCGGAGAACACGTTAATCGCGACCGCCCGGGCCGGAAATGTAGTCGGTGGAGGGGATTGGGCGGAAAATCGCCTGCTGCCAGACCTGATGAGAGCAATCGAAAAGGGCACAGACATCGTGCTTCGCAGCCCGGACTCTGTGCGACCCTGGCAGCATGTCCTCGAATCTCTCTCCGGATACCTGCTGCTTGCGCAGCGTTTGGGCGGCGGCGAAGAGGGCTTCGATCGTGCGTGGAATTTCGGACCAGACGAAGCGGACGTGAGGTCCGTACGATGGATTGCCGAACACGTCGCAATGCTGTCGGGTACTCCGTGCGCCGTGATGACGGATTCCGCACTGCGGCCCCATGAATCGACTATATTGAAGCTTGATAGCGGCGAGGCGACGACACAACTTGGGTGGACACCGAAGTGGGATATTGAGAAAACCGTAGAACGAGTCGTGCAGTGGTATAGCGACGAACGTAGCGGTGAAGACCCGCAAACACTGTGTCGACAACACATTCTAGACTACGTCAATACGACAACTGAATGAAGACGCACAGCACACCACTTCCGGGCTTACTGATACTGGAGCTCGAACAATTTGTGGACAGCCGCGGCAGCTTCTGCAGGCTGTTTTGCGATCGCGAACTGCGTGACGTACTGGACGGAGCACCCATCGCGCAGATTAACCACTCAAAGACGACTACGCCAGGCAGTTTGAGGGGACTACATCTACAACAGCCGCCGTCAGCGGAAGTGAAAATTGTGCGCTGCATAAGGGGTGAGGTATTCGATGTCGCCATCGACCTTAGGTCCGGATCCGAGAACCTATTGGCATGGCATGGCGTACATCTGTCAGCGGATGACAATCTGGCGGTAGTTATTCCGAAAGGATTCGCCCATGGATTCCAGACGATCGAGCCCGACTCCGAACTTCTGTACCTGCACACGGCACATTACGATCCGACGCTGGAAACCGGGTTTCGCTACGACGACCCGCTAGTGGGCATTGATTGGCCACTCGAGGTCACCGAGATCTCCGACAGGGATCGTACGCACGCGTTACTTGGGCCGGAGTTCGCCGGAGTCTCCGTATGATTGAGAGCCTCGCATCCCGTGCCACACCGCAGTGTCGACATTGCTCGACGCTGCTGAATACCGAGTTCCTCGATCTCGGATTCGCGCCGCCGTCAAACTCGTATTTAACGGCCGATAGACTTCACGAACCAGAACTTCACTATCCGTTGAGGTTATTCGTTTGTGAAAGCTGTTGGCTGGTGCAGACGGAAGATTTTGCACACCCCAGCGAGCTATTCAGTCCTGACTACGCCTACTTTTCTTCGGTGTCGTCCAGTTGGCAAGAACACGCGGCCGAATACGTGAATATGATTGTCGAGCGCCTTCGCCTCAACCCGTCCAGCCATGTCCTTGAGCTCGCCAGTAACGACGGTTACCTGCTTAAGAATTTCGTCGGCCTTGGCATTCCGTGCCTTGGGGTTGAACCTACCCATGCCACCGCGACGGCGGCGAGAAAGCTTGGTGTAGAGACTATCACCGAGTTTTTTGGCGAGAAATTTGCCGAAGAACTCCGCCGAACAAGACCCGGTGCAGATTTGGTGATCGGCAACAATGTATTCGCGCACGTCCCGGATATACTGGATTTCGCAAAGGGGATTGCGGTAGCGTTAAATAACGACGGCGTTGTTACGCTGGAGTTTCCACACCTGCTGCGCCTGATTGAGGGCAGACAGTTTGATACGGTTTACCACGAGCATTTTTCTTATCTCAGCCTGACCAGTGTCCGATCCATTTTTTCCAGTGCCGGCCTGCGTATATTCGACGCTGAAGAATTGCCGACCCACGGCGGCAGCTTACGTGTCTACGGCTGCCTGGAAAATGCGTCTCATAACGAGTCGGTCGCTGTCTCGAATATTATTGCAGAAGAAAAGAACATGGGGCTCCAGACGATTAGCGCCTACCGTGGCTTTCAGGAAAAAGCAGATGCGATCAAGTTCGAGTTATTGCGGTTTCTGCTTGATGCAAAGCGGGAGGGCAAGACCGTTGTTGGCTATGGCGCCGCAGCAAAGGGAAATACACTGCTGAACTTTTCCGGAATCAAGGGCGATTTGATTGCTGCAGTTTGCGACGCAGCGCCATCGAAACAGGGCAAGTATCTGCCCGGCAGCCATATCTACATTTCAGACCCCTCGATAATCGACGACATAAGGCCAGACTATCTGCTCGTCTTTCCATGGAACCTGATCGAAGAAGTACAAAGCAAGTATTCGAAAATTCGCGATTGGGATTCGAAGTTCGTAACCGCTATCCCCGAGATTCGTATATTCTGATGCACATTCTGGTAACTGGCGGCACCGGTTTTATCGGTAGGCACGTTGTTCGTGAGCTCGTTTCGCGACAACATCGGGTCACCCTGACAACGACTCAACTCGCGGATTGCGATTTTGCCGCGTCGGCCGACATCGAAGTCTGCGAGTACCAGTTGGGTAAAGAGGCGGAGTTTCTTGCCTCGATTCAAACCACTCGATTCGATGGCGTCATTCACCTTGCCTGGCACGGCTTGCCGGACTACCGGAATATTTCTCACATCGATCGAAACGTATGCGCGAGTTATCGCCTGGTGCGCGGACTGGTAGATGCCGGAGTCGAGCGGGTTCTTGTTGCGGGGACCTGCCTGGAGTACGGAATGTCTGAAGGCTGTCTGCAAGAAGACACGGTAACTGACCCGACGACATCCTACGGAATAGCAAAAGACAGTCTCCGAAAACTGCTGCAGCAGTTGCAGGCAGAACATCCTTTTGAGCTGATCTGGGCACGACTTTTCTATATGTACGGTTCCGGGCAGAACCCGAAGTCACTTGTCGCTACACTTAACCAGGCGATAGAGCGCGGTGACAAGGTTTTTCGCATGTCGCCGGGCGATCAACTGCGCGATTTCCTGCCGGTGACGCGGGTCGCAGAATGCTTGATCGACCTGCTTGAATCCAAAACCGCAGACGGCGTGGTCAATTGCTGTAGTGGCAAACCGGTAAGCGTTATTTCGCTGGTGCAGGAAATTGCTTCTGGTAAAAACAGTGACATTGAGCTGGACCGCGGGTTCTACCCGTATCCTGATTTCGAACCCAGGAACTTTTGGGGCTCAACGGAACGGTTGAGTTCGCTAATAGGCACGCGTTAGACCGTCGCCGACGACCCTGGGACTGCTTGCGCCATTATTGAGGAAACCACATGGCTGACAATTTCAACGACGAACGAGATGCGAGCATCTCCACCTATAAATCCAATTCCGGATTACTGGATGCCGCAGCATCGTTTCGCGACGAGTCGATCGGAGCACGATACTCGTATAACTTCGATTGGGCCGGGCGCCCTATTATCCAATACCCCCAGGATATCATGGCTGTTCAGGAACTCATTTGGTCAATTAAACCGGACCTGGTGATTGAAACCGGAATAGCGCATGGCGGATCAATCATTTTCAGCGCATCGATGCTTGCGATGCTCGATTATTGCGATGCGGCAGTGGCCGGCGAAACGATCGATCCGAACGCGCCGAAACGAAAGGTGCTGGCTATCGACATCGACATAAGGCCGCACAATCGACTGGAGATCGAGAAACACCCGATGTTTGGCCGGATCGAGCTTATCGAGGGCTCTTCTACCAGCAAAGAAACGGTAGAAAAAGTACACGATTTCGCCAAACAGTTTGAAACGATCCTGGTAATGCTCGATTCGAATCATACTCATGAGCACGTACTCGCTGAGCTACGCGCGTACGCGCCGCTGGCCAGTGTGGGAAGTTACTGTATCGTTTTCGATACGGTCATCGAGGACCTGCCGGAAACCCTGTTTGCCGATCGCCCGTGGGGTGTTGGTGACAACGCGAAAACTGCAGTCTTCGAATTCCTGGAGCAGCTCGAAACCAACACCGTGCTGGCGAGTGATGGAAGCGCTCTGAAATTTCAAATCGACAGTCGTATTGATGACAAGTTATTACTTTCCGCTGCACCATCAGGGTATTTAAAAAGACTCTGACGATGTAATGCCGACACTCAAGCAAAATATCGTAGCGAACTATATCGGAGGAACGTGGACCATCCTAATGGGTATCGCGTTCGTACCCGTGTACATCGCATACCTGGGAGTTGAAGCATACGGACTAATTGGCGTCTACGTCACCATGCAGGCATGGATTGCGTTGTTGGACATGGGAATGACTCCGACGCTGAATCGTGAGATGGCTCGTTACAAGGTTGGTGAACACGACAATCTGTCCGCACGCCGCCTGTTGCGCACGCTCGAATGTGTCTACATCGCAGTTGTCGCCATTGTCATCATCGGCTCGTTTCTGGCCGCGTCCGTGATTGCCGGCTCATGGTTAACAATTGAGAAATTATCCGTCGATGCCGTCGAAACGGCAATTGTACTTATGGGGCTTATTATCGCCGTGCGGTGGTTTATGACCTTGTACAGAGGCGCGATAATGGGGCTCCAGGAGCAGGTTTGGCTTAACAAGATCGCGGTCGTTTTCGCGACTGTTCGCGGCCTCGGAGTAATACCGCTAATAATTTTCATTTCCCCAACGATCGAAGCCTTTTTCTTGTTCCAGGCTGCCGTTGCAGTCGCTGAGCTGGCAGTTATTGCGAGCAAGACCTACCGGCTGATACCTCGAACAGAGCAAAAAGTCGGTTTCGATCTTCATGCTTTGAGGCGTGTTTGGGATTTCGCTTTTGGCGTCTTTAGCGTGAACGTTCTTGCCACCGTATTGATGCAGTCCGACAAGGTTTTTATCTCACTGATGCTGCCACTGCGATACCTCGGTTTTTACACGCTGGCCACGTCCGTTTGTAGCGCGCTGACATCTCTCGCCGCGCCCATTAACAACGGTGCGTATCCACGAATGACGGAGTTGATCGCCAAGAAGGAACAAGCGTTGTTGGTGCAGACTTATCGAAAGTCCACGCAAATGCTCGCGGTAATTGTGATACCGGCTGGCATAGTGATCTCGGTATACTCAGCGGAGCTTTTGATGCTGTGGACACAAAACGAGGCAACCGCGATGGCGAGTGCTGGCGTGCTGAGCGTTTATGCGATTGGCACCGTACTGAACGGATTGATGAGCTTGCCGTACACGCTCCAGCTTTCGTACGGCTATACAAAACTAATGTCTACATTAAACTTGGTGATGGTTCTGGCGCTCGTTCCGCTGATGTACTGGGGTATTGCGAAGTTCGGAATGATCGGTGCCGCATACGTATGGGTTCTACTGAATACAATCTACATAGTTGTTGGCGTTCCGTTAATGCACCGAAAGTACTTGAGGCGGGAAAAGTTGCATTGGTATTTGCATAGCCTTGCCGCGCCGGCGATCTCCGTTGTGGCCGTTTGCGTAGGCTTGCGCTGGTATATCGGGCAACCACAGTTCTCGAGTCAGATCGAAAACCTTATTGTACTGGCAGGCATATCGTTCGTCGCCGTTGTCGTTGCCATTGTCAGCACGCCCTTCGGACGACAGAAATTGTCGGAAGTTCGATCCTAAAATCTCGTTGTCACAATAGCGATTACTGTTGGCTGACAGCCTAAGGAGTCAATGTGGGAAGCTACCCAATAAAGTTCTATTTCAAACTGTTTTTCTTGCACATAAAGCAGAACGGTATTATTTGGACCTTGTGCTTTAGTATTCGACACTTCCTGCACGGCGCTCTTCGCGCCCTGGGCAACATCATGCTCGGCAGAGAGGAGCGATTCAGTCTTCCCGGGGCCAACAGCGTCTTGGAAAACACACTGAAGTGGAATCATTACCGATGGGAGCTCGGCGAAAACGAGTGGACGCAGTCTGCGGAGTGGAAACAATCCATTATCGATCATGTGATGCTAAAGAACATTACACCAGATCGCACCGTTCTCGAGATTGGCCCCGGGTTCGGGCGATGGACCCGCAAATTGGTCGAAATATCCAAACGCCTGATTGTTGTCGACATTTCGGAAAAGTGCATTGAGCATTGCAAGAAGACCTTTGGCGAAAACGACAACATCGAATTCCATTTGAATGACGGCGGAAGCCTGGACTTCGTCGCCGATGACAGTATCGATTTCGTATGGTCGTTTGACGTCTTCGTGCATATAGAACCGGTAGACATTGATCGGTATCTATCGGAGTTTCGGCGCATCCTCAGAAAGGGCGGCCGCATCATTCTCCATCATGGAATTATCGGAAAAACGGATCACAACTGGAGGAGCACGTTGACGTTGCAGATACTTACAACGTTGCTGCAAAAGCATGACTTCGTACTAACCGACCAGTTCAGTTCCTGGGGCGATGGCGAAGACTTTAAGGTCGAGTCTGGAGACTTGATTTCGATTTTCACTCCGGCAGACCCGGCCTAAAGCGCAGCACGGCGTTAGATGGTTTCTATGCTATCCGCGGGCTTGATAGAACCACCGGAGACTATCCTTGCCCGCAGGCCGCCACGATGAACCAGGCCCGGTAATATTTTATCCGAGACAAGGCGTGCTAAATGCGCGCAAGGTTCACATAAGCGAATCCCTTGCAATAGAACTTCGCCAACTCGAAACCGAGTGTTAACAAGTTTGTTCAACTCTACACCCTGGGTCACGACGTTTCGTCGGGGCGCACCGTAGTCAATATCCAGGTTATTCAGACGATTGAAACGATCGACCTGCTCAGACTCAATAAGGGTGACTTCGCTGTCGGCGCTGGACTTCAGTTTCTCCGAAAAGGTGCCGTTACCAGAATGGTAGCGATCACCGACAACCCCCCTGCCTTTTTCCAGGTGCGCCCTGTCAACCGAACGCATTGACATTCCGGCTTTTGGCGCAACGAATATCGAAATGATTGTTCCCGTCATGGTCTCGCCTTAGCTATTTCCGGACCGAAGGCCTATAGCCAGCGTACGGCTACGTTGTTGCGAATGCAACGCATTGTTGAGTCATAAAGTTAACCGAACGACACCGAATATTTCTGTCACTTTGTTCCTGGAGCTTCTGACAATCGACCAAATCTTGCCCAATATCAGGGGCAACCGCAGGAAACGGATTGTCATTTCAGGTATGTCCCAGCCCCAGTGACGCAATGATCATGCCGTTCCGATAAGCTCGATTTTATAAACGTCGGGATCTTCGACGAACGCGATCACATCGCGTGCTCCGGTTTGGTCCGCCGCAAACGTCATCGGGCCAGGGTCCCGGGCGATGTTGATACCCATTGACCCGAGGCGCTCACAGGCGGCGTAGATGTCTGAAACGCCGATAGCAATGTGACCAAATCCGGTGCCGTGACTGTAGTCACCTTCATCCCAATTGTGGGTCATCTCGATGACGGTGTTCGATGCTTCATCGCCATAACCAACGAAGACCAGCGTGAAACGGCCCTCCGGATAGTCCTCACGGCGCAGTTCGTGCATGCCCAATGCGTCCAGATAAAACGCCAGCGATCGTTCGAGATTGCTGACGCGAATCATGGTGTGCAACATGCGCGCAGGTGGCGCCG
>CAZZKW010000008.1:0-5810 GCA_964654975.1 uncultured Woeseiaceae bacterium | reverse complement strand
CGCCGCTTAGTTGTAGAACGGAGAGTCCATTTCTCGGCTTGCCGCCTCGCTGGCCTTAGCATCGAATACCCGAGTGTAGAAAGCGGCGTTTAGTGCGGCCGCCGCCGTCGGGAAATAATCCAAAGCGAATTTCTTTGCATTCTCTATCGTATCGAACGCATACAATCCTCCAGGCGTACCCGTATGAAGTCCACTCAACCATGTCTTTGCCAGGAGGCCCGGTTGTTTCTTGAGTGTGGGGTTAAGTTCACGCCAAGGCGCCGTTGTATCAAACGGCATTGCGTGCAATTGAACTTCAGCGTAAACGAACGCACCAGGTTGATGGTCGATCTTTCCGTCATAGTGCATGGAGTTCATATCACGACTGGCCGCCTCACTGGCATCAGCATCAAACACTCGCGTCGTTTGCGCCACACCAAAGCCTTTGGCTTCTTCGGGAAAGTAACCCGTGACGAACTTCTGCGCATTTTCAATGCTGTCAAAGGCATATAGTCCACCTCCCGAGTTGTTTCCAGCACCAAACAACCAGGTTTTGTTGATGAAGCCGGGTTGCTCCTTAATGTTTAGATTGACCTGATGCCATGGGATGTCATCGAATGACGGAACGGATAATTGAAGTTCCGTGTAAACGAACGCTTTCTGTTTCATGATATTCGCCTTTGGTTTGAGGTTTTCATTTGTCGCTAAGGCAAGTACGCCGAAACTCGCCGTGGCCGCAGCGGTTGCTGATGCGGCAAGCTTCAGCGCCTTGCGGCGAGTTATGGTCTTGCCATCAGTTTGGTACGACGGATTCTGTTCCTTTCTCACCGCGTGTCTCCATTTGCATAAAATAGTGACCTCTATATAATGATCACTATCGCAAGTATTAAATAGTGAACACTATTTGTCAACATCTAAATAGAGATCGCTACGAAAGGAGGTGGTAGCCGATGCGTCACAAAGGTGTTCCAAAGGAAGAAACACGACAGAAAGTCGTGGAGGCCGCCGGCCGTAGCTTTCGAAAGTACGGTTATGCCGGCATCGGCGTAAACGGTCTCGCGGAGGCGGCTGGCGTGACATCCGGGGCTATTTACTCGCACTTCGGCTCCAAAGGCGGTGCATTTAGCGGCGCCTTGGCCGCTGGCCTTGATGAGGTCATTGAGGGGGTGCCAGAATTTCGACGCCAACACGGGAGTGATTGGGTCAAGGCATTCGTGGACTACTACTTAGGCAAATCCCATCGGAGTAATCTTGAGACCGGCTGTGCAATGGCAACGTTAACAGCGGAAGTGGTCCGTTTCGGCGCGGACATACACGCGATCTATGAAAATAAGATGACTGTGATCGCTGACGTGGTATCGAAGGGACTCGCAGGTGGCTCAGACGACGAGCTTCGCGCAAGAGCCTGGTCAATGCTCGGCATTCTCATAGGCGGGATCAACGTCACGCGAGCAATGAAAAGCGCCAGAGCCTCGGAAGAAGTTGCAGAAGCAATCAAGGCCACGGCGGTAAAGGTTGCAGGCCGAACGCGTTCGTCGGCGCCAGATTAACGGTCGTTTCTGCTGAACAACGCACTCATTGAAAAGCACGCATCTTTCGGTTGTTCCCGGAGACCGACAATGAACAATCAAACAGCCTTCTACAAGGCTTGCAGAAATGGAAATATTGTAAAAGTAGAAGCCCTGCTAAATAAGAAGAAATTCTTGTTCTTTAAAGATGTCCTCGCCGATGAGCCGGAAGTTGAAACGTAGATTAGAGATGTGGGCACACGCCTCTGTCTACGCTACTTTTTAAACATTTTAGTCTCTCATCAATATTGCTCACAATCTGCGCACTATTCGCCGCTGCATCTTCGTAAATTTTTGCCCATTGCTGCACTTGCCTATTGTCGAGCGACTCCTGATTATTGATGTTGGGCAAGACCAGATCCGGGTTTGTAGTTACTTGTATTTGTGAGCCCAATTGATTGCGATTACGATAGTAGCCATTCAACCCGGTATTGCTGTTACTGGCCTCCCTTAGTGCTGTAATTTCCTGCCATTGCTGATCTTGCAGCTGTGCTTGTTTTGCGGTGCCATATTGAATAACTGCACTGCCCAGCATTTGCAAAAAGAATCCTTTAAGCTCCGCGGAGCTTAGAGCCCCATTCATGTCATCGGCCAACTGCTGGTATTGGGTTGTGGCTTCCTCAAAATGAGTACGAGCTTTGCTGTAATTCTGCAGCGCCGCCGCATCAGGTTGTTTGGCTTCCTGAAAGCTGGCAAGAGCCAGGTAACTTTTTCCGCTAATATAGCTTTCATTGGAATTATTGCTAAGCGCAACTACCTTAGCCTTCCTCCGAAATAGTTCAGCGATCTGTTTTTGGTCATCAGCCTGTACAGCATAATAAAGTACGCTTTTCCCGGCGACGTCTAAGGCATTGACCTCGGCGCCATGATCCAATAACAAGCCAAGCATACGGGAATTGTGCTTTTTGGCGGCAACATGCTGCGCTAAACCGCCTCGCCGTCTATCCAGCGTGTTAGGGGAAACGCCTGCTTTCAGTAGCTCGGTTGCCAGGTTGTAGTCATCCACATCATTGGCATAATAGAGCATGGTGCTCCTGACTTCTTCTGAGGAGCCTCGGTTTAGTATTGAAAGAGCAGTCGAAACTCGCTCATTATCGGGGACATTGACCAGCGTTGGTATGCTGGCATATTGATGGAGCTGGTATGAGGCAGACAAGTTTTTCAGAGACTGCTTAAATACGGCTTGCACTGTGGATTGTGCTCGCTCAATCGCTTGTGATTCCACACTAAACATTGAGCCAGCATAAGATTTCTCTTGTGCGGTTTCCTCTGTTTCATAGATAAGCTTTAGGCTGGGATAAGCGTAGGCCTTCCATCCGAGAGTAATTTCTTGAATCAAAGCGAGCGATATACCGCCTTTTCCCCATTCTCTGATCTCGATAACTTTCGGCACAAGGATAAGCTGTGTTCCTTCTTCGCCTGGCTCCGGCATTGTTTCTCTAATACTGACTTCGTCAAACAACTGCCTACTCATCTGCACGCTATCTTGTCCTATACCCGTATAGGCGTAGGCCCAGCCATTACCTCGAAAAACATAACTGCTGAGCTTCGGGGTGGTCACAACAGTGGCTGCAACTTGAATTTTTTCGCTGTTGCCATCGTTAGTAAAGGGCTTTGAATCGATCGTAAATACAGGATACAAGGTGCACCCGGCGATGAGACATAAAAGCGCGGAAACGGCCGCTATCTTCACTTTCATAATTATTTGTCTTGTATTGATTGAGGCTAACGCATCGTGAAAAGGCATTCCAAGAATAGCCCCCCTTTTTCCTTCATACAAGGCTGTTTTCAACGACTTCAGAGCGGGTAAGCCGTGGACCTGGTTTCACCGCGGCATTGATTCGCACCCGTATCGGCCTATTCGGTACCTGACTGGATCGAACAGAGCTCTTGAATACCATATAGAATATCCGGATATAAATCTGTCCGAGGGAAATCGAAAATGCGTACACTAATCGCCACGACGTTCGTGTTGTACATGATAATCGGCTGCACCGATTCGACAACCGAATCAAACACAGAATCAAGTTCCCAACCACAACCGTCACTGCCGGAGATCAGTCTTGGACCGGGGCTTGGCGGCTCGCAACTCCAGACGGATGGGCTGAACTATGTTCTTTCGTGCGCCGGGGGAACGATCTCGCTCGACCTTGGTGTTGGAATAAAGGAGGGTCTTGAAACCACATACGTTGGCACTCGGAAACGAGCTGATACCGGTACTGACTTACTGACATGTGGCTTGGTAGAGGGGTCAGTATCGACAAGTTCTGATGCGGATAGACAGCGAAGCCTCGCCCGTGCCGGCACTTGGGTTTGCGAAGGAGACGATGTAAATTTCACAATGAGCGGCTACTTCGCATCCGTATCTACGGCCGAAGGCACAGAACACAATCTCTTGAAGACGCGCCCTCTTGAATGGCAATTGTCTGAAAGCACTCCTTGCCTCTTTTCAGTCGACTAGGTTGGCGTCTATCAAGAATGAATCGCGAGATTGCTTTGGCAGAAAAAATCGGAATCCAACAAACTGACTGACAAACATGGAGTGGGACTCACGCAACCTGAGTGGAAAAAACGGGTCCAGGCCGTGTAAAAACTCTTCGCTTGATATAATCACACTTTCCGGTTGAAGGGGAAGTTGATGAGCGGTTTTATCGAGGGCGAGAACCGCCGTCAGTCGGTACTGTTCCCGGAGTCGCTGGACGAATACATCGCTGAGGACAGTGCGGTTCGGGTCATTGATGTATTCATTGACGATCTGGATATCTCAGGCCTGGGCTTCAAGACTGAACCGGCCGATACAGGCCGCCCCGGCTACCACCCCAGGATGATGTTGAAGCTTTACGTATACGGTTACCTGAATCGTGTGCAGTCTAGCCGACGTCTGGAGCGAGAAGCACAGCGCAACGTCGAGCTGATGTGGCTGACCGAGCGTTTGGCACCGGACTTCAAGACCATTGCCAACTTCAGGAAGGACAATGGCAAAGCGATCCGCCTGGTATGCGGTGCGTTCGTAACGCTGTGTAGGAAACTGAATCTGTTCAAGGATGCCTTCGTTGCCATCGATGGCAGCAAGTTCAAGGCAGTGAACACTCGCGATCGTAATTTTACGAAGGCGAAGATGAAGCGCCGGCTGCAACAGATCGACGAGAGCATCGAACGTTACCTTGGCCAGATTGCCAGTGCCGATCGTCAGGAGACGGCTACAGCCGGTGACAAAGTCGAACGACTGGAAGACAAGATCGCGGCCCTGAAGAAGGAGATGGCGCGCCTAAAAAAGTTCGAAGTCCGGATGCTTGAGACACCGGACCAGCAGATATCCCTGACCGACCCCGATGCCCGCTCCATGGCCACCAGTGGCCGTGGTAGCGGCATGGTGGGCTACAACGTACAAACGGCGGTGGATGCAAAGCATCACCTGATCGTTGCTCACGAAGTGACGAACATCGGCACGGATCGCAGCCAGCTACACAACATGGCATCACAAGCCAGAGAGGCTATGGGCAGTGACGAGCTGGACGTTGTCGCGGATCGCGGTTACTTCAAGGGCGAGGAGATCCTCGCCTGTGAGAAGGCCGGCATCACGACGTACCTGCCGAAGCCGCAGACCTCACGGAGCTTGAAGAAGGGTCTGTTCAGTAAGCGTGACTTCATCTACCACGCCGAAGACGACGAGTACGCGTGTCCGGGCGGCGAGCGCCTGATCTGGCGCTATACGAGTGAGCAGAACGGTCAGGCACTGCACAAGTACTGGTCTTCAGCCTGCCCGAGTTGCCCGCTCAAAGCGCAATGTACAACGAGCAAGAACCGGCGTGTGGCACGATGGGAACATGAGCACGTCGTTGAAGCACTTGAGCAACGCCTAGACAAAGAACCGGAGCGCATGCGAGTGCGCCGGGAGACGGTGGAGCATCCATTCGGCACGATAAAATCGTGGATGGGGTATACACACTTCCAGATGAAGACTCTGCCACGCGTCAGCACCGAGATGAGTCTGCACGTGCTCGCTTACAACATGAAGCGCCTGATCAACCTTTTTGGTGTGGAAGGACTGATTGCAAAGATACAGACAGCCTGATCGGGCCGCTATTACCTTGCTCGCCGCGTGAGCGCCTGCCCACGGCAACAAAAAATAAATCGGAAAACGTACTCAACAAGATCGTTCAAATGGCAGCTTCTGAGTCACTCAAACTGAAAAATGAACTATGATCAACGCAACCGTTGCATAATGAGTAAAGGGGCTGGTTTTTACACGGCCTGGGTCAG
>CAZZKW010000007.1:42759-108003 GCA_964654975.1 uncultured Woeseiaceae bacterium | reverse complement strand
GGCGTTATGGGGCGGGTTCGATTGTTGCTTTTACGGAATTCTAGCTATCCAACAATGGGCAGGGTGTTGATATCATACTCATACGATGACTATTGAGCTTCACCACTTCTTCATTCTTACTGACCCAGGAGCTCCGGAAGCGGACCTTTTGTCCGAGATAGGACTGATTGAAGGAGCGTGTAACGATCACCCCGGTCAAGGCACGGCGAATCGCCGGTTTTTCTTCCGAAATTCCATGCTCGAGCTTCTTTACGTGCGTGACCCGAATGAAGCGACAAATGGTCGCGGAAGTCGATTACGTTTCGTGGAACGTACAGCTGACGCCAAAGCATCGCCATTCGGATTGATAGTGAAGGCGACCGATAAACTAGCTTCGTTACCTTTCCCTGGATGGCGTTATTGCCCGGAGTATTTTCAATCTGATCAATGCTTTCACGTTGGAGATAATTCGGATCTTCTCCAAGAGCCGCTTTGCATTTGCATGCCGCTCGGCTTGTCACTGCTCGAGAGTCAGCTCCCACCACAAAATTCAAATAGAACTGTCACTGAAATACGTATTAGCGTGCCAGTTGTTCGGCCATCCTTAACGCTGGAGGCGATGGCCGAATGCGAGGGTGTCACGTTGCGACTAAACGAACCTCATCGACTGGAACTTGTATTCAATGAAGAGCAGGAAGGGAAATCGAACGACATGACGCCAAATTTGCCGTTGGTTGTTCGATGGTAGCGACGCGCAGCCTTGACAGACCTAGGGCGTATTCAATTACCTTGCTTAAACTGTCAGCAATCTCATCCAACTTGAAAACCGAGGTGGCATTGCCCCATAGCCAGTTGAAGCAGCCGGACCGACCTACGGTTGGCCGCTGTCCCAGTCCATACTCTTGTGGATTAATGCCGGGTAAACCTAACTAGGTGATGCAGTTAGCGCCTGCGGCGCCGGCCCGTCGGCCGCTGATCACGTCGTTAGGTGTCCTTAGCCCGAGGAGCCGTTTTCAGAGAATCCCTAAAGCCCAAATTATCGCCCAACAATTCTGAGTACGACTCGACGGTTCAGTTCACGTCCCTGCGCGGTGGAGTTATCAGCTACGGGCTCGAGTTCGCCGTAACCTTCCCAGGACAGACGTTCAGCGTCGACACCGAGCGTGAGTAGATAGTCTCTAACAGTCTTCGCCCGGCGTTCTGACAGTCCGCGATTATAATCGGCGTCACCAACGCTGTCTGTGTATCCGGCCACCTCGACGATCAACGATGGGTTGCGAAGCAATGTCCGCGCAGCGTCTTCTATTGTCGTGACAGCACCCGGTCGTAAAATATCCGAATCTGTTTCAAAGCGGACGCCAGGAAGATCGATCTCGTCCATCACTTCGCAGCCATTCTCATCGACCAGGACGTTGGCCGGAGAATCCGGACAAGCGTCCGAATCGTCGGGCACGCCATCGTTATCGGCATCCGCCGGTTCCTGCGGCGCAACGGGTATGACGGGCGGCGCGGGCGGTTCTTCGGGCGCAGCCTCGCTCGCCGGCGGCACCGCCACCGGGCGATCATCGGATTGGCCACCGAAAAAGAGCCCCACGGAAATCCCCGCATACCAGGCATCGCGATCGTACCAATCGAGGTCACCACGTAGGAACCAGGGGTTCGTGTCGAAGTCATATCGCAGACCGGCACCGAACGCGATCTGTGTCGAGGACAGCTTTTCGAACGGAATCGGCCCGCCTTTCGCGCTGTTATTGATGGCAGAGATACCAACTTTCGCGAACGGTTTGAATTTTTCGTCGACTCGCCATTGATAACCGACCATAGCGGACGGCACGCGATAGCTTATCGCCGCGTTGGGGAATGCCGCTGCGATAGCCGGATTGCGGTTGGTAATACCAGCCTCACCGAGGTCTGCGTATTTCAACTCCGCAAACCAATTCGGCGAGAAGTATTTTCCCACGTAAATATTGAAGCCGGAATCGTTGTCTTCGCTTTTGTCGAGCAGAAAGTTCTGTGCTTCCTGCTCTGGCGCTACATAGGAATAGCCGTAACCCACGCCGGCGTACCAACAGTTGTTGTAAGCGGCATTTTGTTTGCAATTCGACTCGGCGAAGCTGGGCTCCGGTGCCAGACCGATGCACGCGATAGCGAACAGCGGTATTGCCCTGCCAAGGAGTCGGCTGCGGCGCAATGCGATCAATCCCGCAAGTACGGCCGCGAATAACCATCCCACGCTACCCGCTCCGGACACCGCTGTTTCTAAACGTTCTCCCGCATCGATGTAGTCCGGAATGCCATTGTTGTTGAGATCGTCGGTGCCTTCCAGGCGGTCGTCAATACCGTCGTTGTCGCTGTCGGTATCAACGTAGTCAGCCATGCCGTCACCGTCGGTATCGACGGGGTTATCGGGGTCAACACCTGCTTCCGTGGAGTCGGGTATGCCGTCGTTGTCGCTGTCCTCATCCTGAAAGTCCGGCAAACCGTCACCGTCGGTGTCGCCTTGCCCCTCGGTGTCGTCCAGGATTCCATCGCCATCGGAATCGCGTGCCGTACCGAAGTTACCTGACCGATCTATGACATCTGCAATGCCATCGCCGTCCGTATCAGTGGCGTCATCGATAATGCCGTCACCATCGGCGTCAGCGATCTCGAACGGTGTGCCGACATTGTCATTCACTCCGTCGTTGTCGCTATCGATCTCGCGCCAATCGCCAATGCCGTCGAAGTCGCTGTCCGTCGGCATCGGAATCGTACCTTCGTTGTTCGCGGGGTCGTCAATGATGCCGTCGCCGTCGGTGTCCGCGCCACCGGCTTCCGATACGTCGAGCAAGGAATCATTGTCCGCGTCAAGGTCCAGATAGTCGGGCACCGTATCGGCATCCGTATCCGCCGGACTCACGTTGTCATCCACGCCGTCGCCATCAATGTCCGTGCCGGCAGTAAGATCTACGTCGTACTGGTCATTGATCTGATCGCCGTCGGCGTCCGCGAGGACATCCAGGTCGGCCTCAACTGTGTCGGGAATACCGTCGTTATCACTGTCGATATCCAGATAGTTGGGCGCGCCGTCGCCGTCGTTGTCCGCCGGCTGAAACGCGTCATCGACGCCATCACCGTTCGCATCGGTGCCGAGGCTAATGTCTACGTCGTACCCGTCGTCGATCTGATCACCATCGGTGTCAACGCCGTAGGCAAGATCGTCTTCGACGGTATCGGGTATGCCGTCATCGTCGCTGTCCAGGTCGCGATAGTTCGCGACGCCGTCGGCGTCCGTGTCGGTGCTGCCCTCAATGCTGTCTGGAATGCCATCGTTGTCAGCGTCGCGATCCACGTAGTCGGCGAAGCCATCGCCGTCCGTATCGACCGGCGTTGCCGGCATCGGTCCTGCCTCGACCGAATCCGGAATTCCGTCGTTATCGGAGTCCGTATCGATACCATCGTTGAGACCGTCGCCGTCCGCATCCATGTTCTCAACACCGTCCGGGATTCCATCGCCGTCGGTATCTGGATTCAACGGGTCCGTGCCGTTGATCAGTTCCTCGCCGTCGGTGACACCGTCGTTGTCGCTATCGCATGCGGCGGCCTGATTGTTAGGAATGCAGGGATCAAGGTTCGCCGGATCCAACTCATCGCTCACGCCGTCATTGTCGGCATCGAGGATGGAGGACTCGGTGTAATCGGGCGCGCCATCGTTGTCCGCGTCCGGTAACTCGCCCTCAAGAGCATCGGTCTCACCGTCACCGTCAGTGTCGGTTGTGCACCCGGTGCCAAATTGTGACGGAATACAGGGATCGCTATCGCCCGGATCGACTTCATCCGGTATACCGTCACCGTCGGCGTCGGCGATTGACGACTCAAGGTAGTCCGGAGTTCCGTCGCCGTCCATGTCGTCGTCAGCGAAGTTGTTGTTATCGTTCGCATCTTCGCCCGAGGTATCGACGGTGTCATTATCATCATCCGCATCACGCCAGTCACGATTATCAGCGCCGTCTGAATTCTGCAGCGGGCTGTTGCTGCCGGTCGCATTGTTGGCTGCCGGCAAAACAACGGTGTCGAAGTTGTCATTCAGACCGTCGCCGTCCGCATCGGCATTGCCAGCCGCGGGTGCTACATCGGCGATGCCGTCCATATTTGCATCGTGTCCTTCAATTAGGTCCGGTACTCCGTCGTTGTCGGAGTCGTCATCAAGGTAGTCCGGCTGGTCGGTGTCGTCAGTATTGACAATAACGATCGCAACGCCGCCGCTGTCGGTATCGTAGGCGTCGTCGAGTCCATCGTTATCGCTGTCGATACCCGTCGGTGCGACGTAACCTGCTTCGCCCTGCGCTTCGACGTTGTCGACGATGCCGTCACCATCGGAATCGATGTCAAATGCGTCGTTAATCCCGTCGAGATCGCTGTCGCCGGGAAATTCCTGCGCATCGGGAATACCGTCGTTGTCGTTATCAGCATCAAGCGCGTCACCGATGCCATCGCCGTCTGTGTCGTTCAGGACCGACCCGGTATCCGTGCGAACAACCGTGTTACCCACAGCGTCTATCTGGTCGGTGTAGCTGGCTGTAACGGTGTCACCGCCTTCTACGTTCAGGACACCGTCGTTGTTTGTACCCGCGACACCCGCGATGCTCGGGAGCGTACCGGTGAACACACCGGTATTCGGTCCGGTTTCCGTAAGAATGATTTGCTCAAGTTCGCCGGTGGCGTTATTGACAACGTCAACCCCAACGGTCTCAACCACCGCGGCGTTACTGTTGATATCGGGATCGGTAACCGTAACGGTCAGGACGTTACCCGCGATCACCGTATCCGAAATATCGACTGAGCCGTCGACACCCGTCAGCAATGTATCGTCGAGGGTAATCCGCGCTGTGGTCGTGGTCGTCGACGTCAAGCCGAAAACGTAGGTATCGATGTAGCGGATGTTGCCGAATCCGGTAGAAGTGAAGTCGCCCCACGTATGTCGGCCAGCCGTCGTTCCGGAACTCTCGCCGTCGGGCAGTGTTGAGGTGCCGTCGATGTCTGCCAGTATTGTCTGGTCGTCCCAGTAGACGCTGGTATCGGTCGTAACGCCGGCGAGATCGGTCAGCAGAATCGTCAAGCCGTCCTCGTTCGGACCACCGCTGGTTTCCGCATCGTTCGCGATGAAGTGGTATTCGCCCATGCGCACGCTGATGCGGGCGTTGTAAGTGCCAACTGGCAGGATATTGCCTTGCGCATCCGTACCATCCCAGGCGATCTGGTTTTGACCGACGATCGTATTGCCGAGCAGCAAGACATCACCGACGTTGCCGAATACACCGTTTTGGTCAATGTCGATGAAAACAGCGTAGGTACCGGTTACGTCGGAATCAAACTGGAAAACCCCGGAGTCCTGAATACCCGGTGTTACGCTCGGGGAAATGCCGCTATCAATGCCAGCGTCGTCAATAAACAGTACGTTTGTTACCGACGGCGGATCGACGGGCTGAGGATCCGCGATCGCCGGTATCCCGGTGTACACAGGAAACTTATACGAAACCGTGTTACCGGCTACCGGTGTCGAATAGCCGGAGTTGGGCGCGTCGACGCCCAGGTCGTTGGCCAAGATGTTGTAGCCGAAGCCGGCGAAGTTATTCAGATCCAGCATCCAGGTGTAATTGGTGTTCGGTCGGCCACCCGGTACCAGCACGAAATAATCGGCATCGGTGGCATCAACTTCATCGAACGACCCGGCGTTGAAGTTCCAGCTGTAGGCCCAGAGTCGGCCGGTCGCGGCCGTGGGATCGGGGTCGGTCAGTGCATCGGGTGTGACGGTAAAGTCATAACGCTCGAAAAAACTGCCGACGAACGACGTACTGGACGTATTCTGCACGACAATTCGATGCGCGCCGGTAGTAGTTGCCGTGTAACGAACGGGGTTGGTCAACGCGGCTGACATCGGGTCGGCGCAATCGACGTTCCCGTCGGCCAGCGATATCGTGAAAACAGACGTGTCCGTGGCGTCGAAAATTTCGATATCGATGTCATCAGTATTGGCGGCACCGCACAGCGATATGTTGATGACCTCATTTACAGCCAGGATATCGAGGTAATATGACCCTGACGGCACGTCCGCTGCGTAACTCTCGGAAATCGCCACGTCGAGGTCGAGAAGCCGTTGATTCAGGCCGATTTGTGCGGAGCCTTCCGCGAATGCTGTCTTTTCAGGAAATCCCAGTAAGATCGGTGCGCTGACGAGGAGCCCGAATGCGAGGCCCGAAGTACGAGCCGTAAGCCATTTCAGTCTGGTATGCATGAAGTTCGCTCTAAGATTGGTTGTTGTCCGAATTATGTAGAATACTTGATTTGCTCGGAAATTATCTTGACCCAACCCACAGAACGTCGAGCAGCTGCGGGGCGTCGATACCTGTTGAGCTCAACCGGTGCGGGATGCGGTGCCGGTCTGAACAAGTTCCTCGTACAAGGAGATGGTCTTTGCCACAGTATCTTCGTTACGAAAATCGGTCGCGATGCGCTCTCTTGCGGCGCGCCCCATCCTGGAACTCAAATCGGGCTTTCGGTATAGCAATTCGAATTTTTCTGCTAAAGCCTGCGGGTTTTTTGGTGGCACGACAAAACCGGAAACGCCGTCGACGACGAGCTCAGGACTGCCGCCGGAATCCGTGACGACCGGGGGCACACGATAAGACATCGCCTCAATGATCGAGCGAGCGAGTCCCTCGCGTTTCGTCGACGGCATGCAGAAAACGTCGCACGCGGCGCTGATTGCGGGAGCATCTGTTCTGAACCCCGTGCGGTGAATACGATCACGAGCCGGACTCTTTTCAATACGCGCCGTGAGTTTGGCCGCGTCCATTCGCCCGATGAGCAGCAAATGCGCGGGCACGTCGGCGGGCATCATTTCTATTGCATCAACGAGATAGTCGATGCCCTTTCGCGGTCGGTAATTTGCGGTGCAGGCAACCACGAACGCACCGTCGGGAATTCCGAACGGTTTCAGGTCCACGGGCTCTTCGTTGTACCAATCGAGAACATGACCTTTGTGAATCGTGACCGGGCGGCTTTCGGGCATGCGCAGGAACGCCGGCCGCATTTCCAGAAAATGACGGCGGATCGCCTCGGCAACGCAAATAATTCTGTCGATACGGGGGTTCAGATAGCGCAGCCACGACATCGGGTCCAGGAAACCAACCGCGCCGACGATACCGCGATAGCAGACGACCTTGACCGCCAGCCCCTTGCAGGCACGCAAGCCGTTGGTAACCGCCTTGTTGTTGAACGTGTGCATGATGTCGTAGTCGCCGCGAATCAGTTCTCGGCGCAACTTTGCGATACCGTTTTTGTCGAAATTTTTTGGCAGCCGTATGTCCACGGTTGCAACACCGGCCTGTTGCAGCAAATCATTGTTCGGATGGTCGGCGGGGCAGACCACGGTGATATCAATACCGGCATTCTTCATGCCGATGAAAGTTTGTACCGTTGGCCGGTCTGCGCTTTCAGTAATGCAAAGAGATCGAATTGGCATCGCGCGCCTAGCTGGATTGTGTCGGGTTGCTCAGCACTCGAACGGCGACTTGTTGTCCCGTTACTGAAAACGCGATGTACTCATAGCTGAGTCCGGTGCGTTGTACGAACTCCTGAAACGCCTTGAATTCGTGCTGCTGCCAGCGGTGAAAGTTGTAGTACTCGTCGAACAGGATGATCGTTCCGGTTTGCAGTCGGTCACCGAGCTGCTCGAAGATCGTCACGGTGGAGGAGTACAGATCGCAATCGACGTGTAGAAACGCGACTGGATCCGAGTTGGTTTCGAGAAAGCCGGGTAACGTTGCGTCGAAGTAGCCGACGTGAAATTCGACGTTTTCCGGTACTTTCGGCATCCGTTTTTGAGCGAATGCGCCGATGGGATTGCCGTTCCAATGTTCCTGAATCCCTTCGAACGAATCAAAGCCGTGCACGGTGCCGTCCACCTCGGGTGCGATCCACCGCATCGACTTACCTCTGCCAACGCCAAATTCCAGGTACAGGCCATCGGTATCGACTTGTTTGACGACGTATCGGACCAGTTGCGGGTGTTTCTCGAAATACGGCGCATCGGGCATGTTTGCCTTGATGTAGTCCAGCGTCTCCCGCTTGGCCGCGAGGTTCATGTCGACGAGCAGGTTCGAGGCATAGTGCTTGAGCATGAAGCGTCGGAAAACGAATTCACTCAGCGTGCGTTTGAACAGCGGCATAAAAGGCCTCGAGGATAGACGTCGGAACGCCGCGTAAGGTAGCACAGGATTCGCTGGAAAGTGCGCCGGAGCTGCTCAGGCCGGGACGCAAAGCCTCGCGCTGCTCGATGCTGCCCATGTAAAAACCATCATGGCGCGGTGATTGTTATAGGACGCCGGTGGACACCAGTTGCTGCAGGCGTTCTGTAATCTGCCGACGCACCCGACTCACCGACTCTTCCTTGACCGGGCCATAGCCACGGATGTCCATATAGAGTTCGACGATCTCGGTAGCTTCGGGCAGCAGGTCCGCTCGCAGTGCCGGTAATAGCTGCTCTGCAAGCTGCTCGAATTCGACGATCAGTTCGCGCTCCGCACGGCGGTCCGCACTGCGAGCGAACGGATCGAAGCTGCTGCCGCGCAGTCCGCGCAGACTGGCCAGAATGCGGAACACCGGCAACATCCACGCACCGAATTCCCGCTTCCGGGGTCGTCCGCGCGCGTCTACGCCGGTGCTCAGAATTGGTGGTGCGAGATGAAATCGAAGCTTTGCCTTGTTGCCAAACTCCGCCTGCACTGAGTCGGTAAACTCTTTGTGTGTGTGCAGTCTTGCTACTTCGTATTCGTCCTTGTAACTCAATAATTTGAAGTAACTTCGAGCTAGCGCAGCGGTAAAGAGGCCTTGCCCGCCAACGGCCGTCTCGCTTCTACGTGCGCGTTCCACGAGTTCACCGAATCGTGTGGCGAGCGCCTCGTTCTGGTAGTCAACCAGGAACGCCCGGCGCCGGGCTATGAGCGTGTCCAGCGTTTCATCCGCCAGGTGCTCGCCACTCAAGGCGCTTCCTGTTTCGTCGGGATTGGCGGCTGCCATTCGCCCCCACGCAAACGCGAGCTTGTTGTTGTCGACAGCGACCGCGTTGAGTTCGATTGCGCGCAGTAGCGCTGCCAGCGAAATTGGCAGCAGGCCTCGCTGCCACGCGTAACCGAGCAACAGGACATTTGCGTATATCGTGTCACCCATGAGTTTGGCGGCCAGTTTGCTGGCGTCCAGTGTCGACAGGTTTTCATCACCAACCGCGTTGGCTATCGCGTCAACTCTTTCACCTGCTCGCAAGCTGGCGTCGCGATACCTGACAAAGTCTGCGGTCGCTATTTCCGCGGTGTTCACGACCGCGCGGGTATGATTCTTGCGGTAGGTTAATGATGCTTTCGGCGACGAACTAACGACAAGGTCGCAACCGATCAGCGCATCCGCGCGAGCGGCTTCAATACGCACCTGGTTAATATCGGCCGGGTTCGGCGCGATGCGAATATAGCTCAACACCGGGCCGAATTTTTGCGCAAAGCCCATAAAGTCCAGGACGCTGGAACCCTTGCCCTCGATGTGTGCGGCCATCGTAATGATAGCGCCCACGGTGACGACGCCGGTTCCACCCACTCCGGTGACCAGCAGGTCATAACAGGGCCCCGTCGCTGGAATTTCCGGTAGCGGCAGAGTCTCGTCCGGTAGCGGCACGCCCGGGCTGGTGGGACTGTCTTGCGCCTTGGCGGAGGTACCTCCTTCAACGGTCACGAAGCTCGGGCAAAAACCGTTGATGCACGAGTAGTCCTTGTTGCAGGAATTCTGGTCAACCTGGCGTTTTCGCCCGAACGGCGTTTCCTTCGGTACTATCGACAGACAATTGGACTCGATAGAGCAATCACCACAGCCTTCGCAAACAAGATCGTTGATGACCACGAATTTTTTCGGCTCCGAAACTGTGCCGCGCTTGCGGCGACGCCGTAGTTCGGTGGCGCAGGTTTGCGCGAAGATGAGAATGCTGACACCCGGGATATCGCGCAACTCGCGTTGAATGCTGTCCATCTCACGGCGGTGTGAAATACTGGTGCCTTTCGGAAAGTCGTTGCTGTTGAACGCATCGGGGTCGTCAGAGACGAGTGCGATCCGCTCAACGCCCTCTGCTCGCACTGTGTGTGCGATCGCGTGTACCGATATCGGGCCGTCGACCGCTTGGCCGCCGGTCATCGCGACCGCGTCGTTGTAAAGAATCTTGAAGGTAATGTTGGTGGTAGCCGCGATAGCCTGACGGATCGCCAGCGAACCGGAATGATAGAAGGTGCCGTCGCCGAGGTTTTGGAAAATGTGCTTGCCGCCGTTGAATTTCGAGCGCGCTATCCAGTTAACACCTTCACCGCCCATCTGGATAAGGCCGTCCGTGTCGCGATTCATCCAGCTAGCCATGAAATGACAGCCAATTCCGGCCAGTGCTCTCGAGCCCTCCGGCACTTTGGTCGATGAGTTGTGCGGGCAGCCGGAGCAGAAATACGGCGTGCGTTTCGCGCCGGAGACTTCGATGGTCGAGCCACAATCCGTTGATAGCTGTCGGGCGCGTTTCGCATAAACATCGCCGCCGAATGCACGGTCAAGACGCAGCGCCACGATTTTCGCCAATTGCACGGGCGACAACTCGCCGATCCACGGAACCAGCCGATCGCCATTTTCGTCGGCCTTGCCGACCATGCGTTTTGGTTTGCGGCCGGGATAGTCGTAGAAATACTCTTTGAGTTGACTTTCGATGATGCCGCGCTTTTCTTCGACCAGCAGCACCTCGTGTTTGTCCTGCACGAACTCCAGCGCGCCGTTTGGCTCCAGTGGCCAAACCATGCCGACTTTGTAAACATCAATGCCGACTTCTTGGGCGTTGTGGCGGTCTATTCCCAACAGGCGCAGCGCCTCCATCAGGTCCAGGTGCGCCTTGCCGGTAGTGACGATGCCAAAGCGTGCGTTCGGGACATCAAAAATCCGGCGGTCGATGGGATTCGCGGCGGCGAATGCCAGCGTTGCCGCTTTCTTGCTCTCCAGGCGCTCTTCGATTTGCATGCCTGGAAAGTCCGGCCATCGATAGTGCAGTCCGCTGGCGGGCGCTTCGAAGTCGCTCGGAATGACGAACTGCGGGTAGGGCGGTAATTCGATTGACGCGCCGGACTCGACGGTCTCCGAGACCGCCTTGAAGCCGACCCACATTCCGGAGAATCGTGACAGGGCCAGCCCGTAGAGACCGAACTGCAGGTATTCCGCGACACTGGAAGGATTCAGGTTGGGCATCATGAAGGTCATGAATGCGACATCGGATTGGTGCGGCATCGATGAGGAGACACAGCCGTGATCGTCACCGGCGATCACCAGGACTCCGCCGTGCGGCGAACTGCCGAACGCGTTGCCATGTTTCAAGGCATCGCCGGAACGATCAACGCCCGGTCCCTTGCCGTACCAGATCCCGAATACGCCGTCGACGGTGCGGTCCGGTTCGGTTTCAACTTGTTGCGAGCCGAGCACCGCCGTTGCGGCAAGGTCTTCGTTAACCGCGGGTAGAAACTCGATGCCGTATTCGTCGAGAAAGGATTTGGCGCGCCAGAGTTCCTGATCGAAGGCACCGAGCGGGGAGCCGCGGTAACCGCTGATAAAACCGGCGGTGTTCAGACCGGCAGCGCGGTCCATCGTCCGCTGCATCAGCGCGATGCGTACCAGCGCCTGGGTGCCGGTCAGGAAGATCCGCCCGGATTCACGCCGATATCGATCATCGAGTTCGTAATTGTCCAGCGGGTACGACGGTGGGGCGGCGGTCTGGGTCATGGTCGGATCCGGTGCTGCGACAATCGAACAGTGTCTCAGGAAAACGTCGGGCATGGATGCCATTCATCCCGGTTTTCGGAGATATTTCGGATGTTTGTATCAAAAATTTAGTAAATTTGGCATGATTACCCGAATTTCGCGAATTCTGGAGGGGTTTGTGCTTGAAGATAAGGATCAGCGGTTGTTGTTCGAGTTGCAGCGCGACAGTCGCCTGACCATGCAGGAGTTGGCAGATCGAACCGGCATGTCGACCTCGGCATGCTGGCGACGCGTGAAGGCGCTGGAACTCAACGGGGTCATCAGTCGTTACGCGGTTATTGTCGATGCCAAGAAAGCCGGCTTCGAATTGTCATCGATGGTGCATGTGTCGCTGGCGCGGCACGAGCAAAAAAATGTCGACAACTTCATTCGTGAGGTATCGCGGCACCCCGAGGTGCTGGAATGTTTCGCGACCAGCGGCGAGGCAGATTTTCATCTACGAGTGGTGGTTGAGGATATGGATGCGTACAACACCTTCCTCGACGATTTCGTGTTCCGGCTCCCCGGTGTTTCTCAAGTGCGATCCAACATCATTCTCAAGGAGATCAAGGCGGATACCGCGCTGCCGTTCAAGTGACTGCGAACGCTCAAGTACTAAAGTTTGGGCCCGGGTTGCCGAAACCCTCACTATGGACACCGCAAGCAAAAACAATATTGGCGATACGATTCGAATTCGACGTCCCGCCCGCGTTACGACGAATGAGCACGGACACACGACCTGGATGGGCGAGGTGGAGCCCAGTCTGTTCGAACTGATCGCCGAACACCGGTCGGATCCGTACAATACCGCAGCGCTCGCAGGCGTTCTGCATACTCCCTGAAGCATAAAGGCAGTTCCGTCAACGGGAAATTCTTGTCACGTTGTACTTGATCATAAGGACCGATCGGTCCTATAATCGGCGCATGCTCGGCAGACCCATAGAATTTGATACAGACGAGGTGCTTGAAAGTGCCATGCAATTATTCTGGCGTCAGGGTTACGAAGCCACATCCCTGCAGGACCTGATTGTTGCCATGGGCCTGTCAAAGAGTAGCTTCTACCAGACCTTCAAGAGCAAACACCAGCTGTTTCAACGCTGCCTGCAACACTACCGACGAACCTTGACCGCTGAGTTGCGTGAGCGTTTGAGCCGCGCGGACTCCGCGAAGAGGTTCATCAGCGATGTACTCAACAACGTAAGCTTGGAAACCAGCGGCCCGGACGCTCGTCGCGGCTGTTTGCTGATGAACACCGCCAGCGAATTTTCGCAGAGAGATGCCAGCATCGCCGACATCGTTAGTCACAGCGTTGACAGTTTTACTGACGTATTTGAAGTTGCCATCCTGCAAGCGCAGCAACAGGGTGAGATCCAGACAAGCCGAGATGCTCGTTCTCTGGCGACTTATCTCGTGAGTACAATCAGTGGTCTGCGGAATATGGTGAAAGCTGGTGCCGACCCTCGGACCATCAAACAAATAGTTGAGGTCGCGTTGCCTGCGCTCGGCTGATTTTTTTTGCTTCAATACGGACCGATTAGTCCATAAATGTACGTACAATCACCGGGAAATCGAAGATGAACTTCAAACTGCACGATAAAGATAGCGCACCTGCGGACAGCCAGCCGCTGCTGGACGATTCCGTTACGACTTTTGGGATGATTCCGAATCTGCACGCCGCGATGGCAGAGGCACCGCCGCTGCTTGAGGGATATCAGCAATTGCACCGGCTATTCCAACAAACCTCATTCGACGCCGACGAGCAAACGGTGATCTGGCAGACGATTAACATTGAGCACGATTGTCACTACTGCATACCAGCGCACACCGCGATCGCACATATGATGAAGGTTGACGCGACGATCATCGACGCGCTGCGTAACCGGACTGAAATGCCGACCGAAAAACTGCAGGCGCTGCATCTGACAACACTCGCGCTGGTCCGCAACCGGGGCATACTCGACGATACGGACCTGGCGAGGTTTTACGGCGCGGGGTACCAGAATCGCCAGCTATTGGAGATTATTCTCGGCATGGCCCAGAAGTTGATGAGTAACTACACCAACCATCTGGCGAAAACTCCCGTTGACGAACCGTTTCGAAAGTTCTCTTGATCAGGGTCGATCAGTCGTGGCACAACATGCTCCGGGCACGGCTTACTTCACCGACTCCCAGTGCTCGTCCGTTGCCACCATCGTTAGCACGTCGTACTGCGCAACCACTTCGCCGTGCTGGTTGGTAACCTCCGAATCCCACCGAACTTCGCCGTAGCCGGTGCCGGCACGTAAGGTTTTTTGCTTGCAGGCCAGACGGACCTTCAAGGTATCGCCGTAGTTTACCGGCTGGGCGAATCGCAGATCGTCCACACCGTAGTTCGCGAGCACCGGCCCGAAGTCCGGGTCTACAAAAAGACCCGCGGCGAAGGAAACGATGAGATAGCCGTGCGCGACCCGGCCGTCGAAGAACGGATTTTTTGCCGCTGCCTCTTCGTCCGTATGTGCGTAGAAGGTATCGCCCGTGAATTCTGCGAAATGCTGAATATCTTCGAGCGTGACTTCGCGTGAATCGGTGATCAAGGTGTCACCAATCTCAAGTTGCTCGAATGTCTTACGAAACGGGTGTACCCCCGGGTCTTTTTGATCGGCGCCGGGAATCCAGCGACGACCGATCGCGGTCAGCGTTTCGGGCGAGCCTTGAACTGCTGTGCGCTGCATGTAATGCAATACGCCGCGGATGCCACCCATTTCTTCGCCGCCGCCGGCGCGTCCGGGACCGCCGTGCACAAGATGCGGCAGTGGCGAGCCGTGACCGGTGGACTCCGCCGCGCAGTGCCGGTTAATGACCAGCATGCGGCCGTGATAGGCGGCAGTTCCCAGTATCAGCTCACGCGCGATGGCATTGTCATTGGTAAATACCGATCCTGCCAGACTGCCTTCGCCCAGTCGTGACAACTCAATGGCCTCGTCCAGACCGTTGTAAGCGAGAACCGTGCTGACCGGGCCAAACGCCTCCACCGAATGCACGGTTTTCGAGGTTAGCGGCGTTTCGCAATGCAACAGTGTTGGCATGAAGAACGCGCCTTTGCTGGCATCCGCGTCAATAACCTCAAAATCGCCAGTGCCGCCGTAGACGATGTTTGCCTCGCGCGCGAGCTCAGCGACCCGGTCGCGAACTTCATCGCGTTGTCCCTGGCTGGCGAGTGCGCCCATATCGACGTCCTTGGTGCCGGGATTGCCGATTCGAACCAGGCGAAGCGCAGTCGATATTGCCTCCACGACATCTTCGGCGATAGCGCAGGGCGCGATAATCCGCCGAATAGCGGTACATTTCTGGCCCGCCTTGCTGGTCATTTCATGCACGACTTCTTTGATGTAGAGATCGAACTCAGCGGTGCCTGGTACCGCGTCGGGACCCAGGATCGATGAATTCAGGGAATCGGTCTCCGCAGTGAACGCGACCGATTGGCTGATGACTTTTGCGTGCTGTTGCAAATATTCCGCAGTTTTCTTTGAGCCCGTGAACGCAATGGTGTCCTGGCAGGTCAGATGGTCGAACAGATCGCCGACACCGCCGCAGATCAACTGCAGGGCGCCGTCGGGCAACAGGCCACTGGCGTGAATTCTTCGCACCATGAGTTCGGTCAAATACGCCGTACTCGATGCTGGCTTGACGATGGCTGGAACGCCGGCCAGCAGCGCCGGGGCGAGTTTCTCCAACATGCCCCAGCACGGAAAGTTGTAGGCGTTGATGTGCACCGCAGCGCCGAGCTTGGGCGTGAAGATGTGTTGTGCGGTAAACGTACCGTTTTTCGATATGCGCTCGGGTGGCCCGTCAAGATAGACGTAGTCGTTGGGCATCTCGCGCCGACCTTTGCTGGAGAACACGAACAACGTGGATATGCCGCCATCGATATCGACCCAACTGTCGCTGCGTGTAGCCCCGGTCGCGGTCGAGAGCGCGTAAAACTCCTTCTTGTGCTGCATCAGATACTGCGCCAGCGCTTTGAGCATTTCGCCGCGTTCGTGAAACGTGAGTTTGCGAAGATTGGCACCACCAACGGTGCGAGCGTGATGCAGGATGCCGCCGAAGTCCAGACCGGCGCTGGTGATGGTTGCGAGCGGATCCCCGTTGACCGCGCTGCTCAGTAATTTGCCGTCACCGTCGCCCGTCAGCCATTGATCCAGTACCAGATTGCCGAGTTTCTTTTGCATACAAAAAACAACCGGAATTGAAAAAAAGTGTATCGGATTGTACTGTCGCTGCTAGACAAATCAAGCAGCTAGCGAATGAAGGTAGAAACGGCGTGTCGCCGACTGATTAACGAGTTCCGATCGAGACCGACGCTGCGGTCGGGATCGCTGATCGTCACGGTGTTCGGTGATGCAATCGCGCCGCGCGGCGGCAAGGTCTGGCTTGGCAGTCTCGTTGAGGTCATGTCGCACTTCGGTATCGGCGAACGTCTGGTGCGCACATCGGTGTTTCGCCTGGTCCGCGACGGCTGGCTGCAATCCGAACAGATGGGACGTCGCTCCTATTACAGCCTCACTGAAAGCGGTCGTGAGCGTTTCGACCAGGCGACACGGCGGATCTACGGATCGCCGACGTCGGACTGGGACGGCCAGTGGTGTTTGTTGCTGTTATCCGGCCTCGACAAAGCGAAAAAAGATTCCGTACGTAAGGAATGCGCGTGGCTTGGGTTCGGCCAGATGTCTGCAAACGTGCTGGCGCATCCCGCGCCGAAGCTTAAGGACCTGGATGTAACAATGCAACGTCTTGGCGTTGCAGACGAGCTGGTCGTCGTCGGCGGTCAAACCATCCGAAACGAGGCAGGCATGCGGCGCCTGGCCCACGATAGCTGGAATCTCGCCGATCTCGATGTGCGTTACGCAGACTTCGTAAGGGCTTTCAGGCCAATCATGCGGGCGCTGGACAAGGATCGGAAAGTAGCGGAAAAAACAGCATTTTTGGCCCGTACACTGCTGATTCAGGAGTATCGGAAAATCATGCTTCGCGATCCGGTACTGCCTGCAGAACTGTTGCCGGCAGAATGGCACGGAGCGGCGGCGTATCGACTGTGTACAAATCTGTA
This sequence comes from uncultured Woeseiaceae bacterium, assembly GCA_964654975.1. GTDB lineage: Bacteria > Pseudomonadota > Gammaproteobacteria > Steroidobacterales > Woeseiaceae > UBA1847. The sequence continues at coordinate 91,097 of CAZZKW010000007.1, read as the reverse complement.
TCGCGTGCTGTACCAGCCAGCCGATCAATACCTTAGTGCGACGATGACGACAGCAGACGGTCCATTGCCGCCGCCGTCGAATGTGTTTCTGACCCGCTTCGGTGGGCTTGATAAGAACCCCGGGAGAAGAGTCAGCAATGGATAAGTTAGAAATTGCACGCCTGTGCGCGGATCTGATGTGGGATAAAGATCGGGCATCGCATGCCTTGGGAATCGAGATAGACATTCCGGCTGCCGGCGCTGCGCTGGCGACTATGCGCGTTCGTGAGGACATGGTAAATGGCCTGGACGTCTGCCACGGTGGTTTGATCGTTGCGTTGGCGGACACGGCATTCGCTTTTGCCTGCAATGCATACGGTCAGGTCACCGTCGCTGCGTCAGTGCATGTCGAGTTCTTGCGGCCGGGTCGGCTGGGCGATGAGCTCGTCGCCAGCGCACGGGAAGATCATCGGGGGCGAAAAAGTGGTTATTACACGGTCGAGGTGCGAAATCAGGGCGCTGAGTTGGTGGCGTTGTTTCGCGGTCGCTCAGTGGCTACCGGAGAATCGCTGATTTCTAATGAAAGTGATACGTAAAATATTGAAAAAAGTAGAAAACAGTGTCAAGTTAGTAACGTAGCCACCGGAGTAGCCCGATGTACACACAAGGCCTGGACCAGGCGGAGAAGACCCAGCAGCTCGCCGCAGAAACCGCGGAACAATCGCAGGCCTTTCAGAAACGCATCGACGCCGAAGAGAAGATCGAGGCGAAAGACTGGATGCCGGAAGCCTACCGAAAAACGTTAATACGACAGATTTCACAGCACGCGCATTCTGAAATTATCGGTATGCAGCCGGAGGGCAACTGGTTAACGCGTGCACCATCGCTAAAGCGCAAGGCGATCTTGCTGGCAAAAATTCAGGACGAAGCCGGTCACGGTTTGTACCTGTATTCGGCGGCGGAAACGCTGGGGGTTTCTCGCGATCAAATGGTCGCAGACCTCTTAAGTGGCAAGGCAAAGTACTCGAGTATTTTCAACTACCCGACACTAAGCTGGGCGGATATCGGTGCTATCGGCTGGTTGGTGGACGGCGCTGCGATCATGAATCAGATTCCGCTATGCCGCTGCTCCTACGGCCCCTATTCGCGCGCAATGGTTCGAGTGTGCAAGGAAGAGAGTTTCCATCAGCGCCAGGGTTTCGACATCATGCATACTTTGTGCAACGGCAGCGACTCGCAAAAGGCGATGGCGCAGGACGCGCTGAGTCGCTGGTGGTGGCCGTCTTTGATGATGTTCGGTCCGAACGATTCGGAGTCCCGGCATTCGGCGCAATCCATGGTGTGGAAAATCAAACGCTTTAGCAACGATGAACTGCGTCAGAAGTTCGTTGACGTCACCGTCAAGCAGGCGGACTTTCTCGGCATCCGTATTCCGGATGAGGATCTCAAATTTGACGAAGAGTCCGGTCACTACCAATTTGGCAAAATTCAGTGGCAGGAATTATCTGACGTGATTGCCGGCAACGGTCCGTGCAACAAGCAACGGTTGCAGAAACGCCGGCAAGCACACAGTGACGGAGCCTGGGTGCGCCAGGCGGCACAGGCTTACGCGAAGAAACAAGCGACACTGGCAGCAGCCTGAGAGGAATCGACATGTCAGAACAGGAATGGCCGCTCTACGAGGTATTCATCCGCAGCAAGGCGGGCTTAAGTCATCGGCACGCCGGCAGCGTACACGCGCCCGACGACCAAATGGCACTGGATCACGCGCGCGATACGTACACACGCCGCAGCGAAGGTGTGAGTCTTTGGGTGGTGCGCTCAGACCGCATTGTCGCCTCCGATCCTGCAGAGACGTCCGCATTTTTCGAGCCGGCCGAAGACAAGATCTACCGGCATCCGACTTTTTACGAAGTCCCGGACGGGGTGGAAAATCTGTGACTGCCGATCAGGCACTGCTTGCCTATACACTGCGCTTGGCAGACAACGTAGTGATAATCGCGCAACGAATGGTCGAGTTGGTCGCCGCCGGACCGGAACTGGAAGAGGAGTTGGCGAACGCGAATTTCGCACTCGACTTCCTGGGTCAGGCACGGATGCTGTACTCCTACGGCGCCGAACTCGAAGGCCAGGATCGAAGCGAAGACGACCTTGCATTCTTGCGTGACGAACACGAATTTCGCAGTCTGTTGCTGCTGGAGCAACCGAACGGACATTTCGGCGATGCGCTTGTCCGGCAGTTTCTGTTTGAGAGCTTCTACGTTCACCTGTTGGAGGCGCTGATGCGCTGTTCTGATCAGCGCCTGAGCGAAATCGCCGCGCGTGCGATCAAGGAAGTGAAGTATCACCTTCGTCACAGTACACAATGGTTGGTTCGCCTCGGTGATGGTACGGAACTGAGCCATGCTCGGGTGCAGACGTCATTGAACGACGTTTGGCGCTATACCGGCGAAATGTTTGTCGCGGACGAAATCGACGATGCCTTCCGGGAGAGTTTTGCAGGACCAGACCTGGCCGCTATCAACACACTGTGGCGACGTGACGTCGGGAAAGTGCTGGCCGAGGCAACGCTGAGGCAGCCGAACGATGAGTGGATGGCCAGCGGCGGTAAGCAAGGTCGGCACAGCGAGCATATGGGTTTTCTGCTCGCCGAAATGCAATACCTGCCGCGTTCGTTTCCAGGTGCGGCATGGTAGCGACAATGGTCAGCAAGCAGCAGGTTTTCGAATGGCTGGCGAAGGTCCCGGATCCGGAGATTCCGGTGTTGAGTATTCTTGACCTGGGCATCGTTCAGGAGGTCAGTGTAAGCAATACGGTGACAGTGACCCTGTTGCCCACCTACTCTGGCTGCCCGGCGACCGAAGTGATCGAGTCCAGCGTGCGGCGGATGCTGCAACAGCATGGTGTCGAGGACGTCACGGTAAAGCGAGTCCTGTCACCGCCGTGGACGACGGACAGAATCACGCTCGAGGGCCGCGAAAAAATGCGACGCTACGGCATTGCACCTCCGAGTGAGAACAACAAGGTCGCCTGTCCGCAATGCGAGTCGCTGCACACGGAACGCGTTAGCGAGTTTGGCTCTACGGCCTGCAAGGCCGCCTGGCGTTGTCTCGATTGCCTCGAACCGTTCGAGTATTTCAAATGCCTATGAAACAGTTTCACTCCCTGGTCGTCGCCGAGAAGCTGCAGGAAACTCGCGATTCGGTTCGTATTGCTCTCGACGTACCCGAAAATTTGCGCACGGAATATACGTTTACGGCCGGCCAGCATTTGCCCATACAAATCGAGCGCGATGGCAAGAAGCTACGACGGACGTACAGCATCTGCTCGGCGCCGGGCGAGTGGCCGCTGCAGATCGGCGTTCGTGTGCAGGCGGGTGGGCAGTTTTCCGAGTTTGCCGCCAATGAACTCAAGGCAGGTGACGTGCTGGATGTGATGCCGCCAACCGGGCGGTTTCACGCGGTGATCAACGCAGACCGCTCGAAACAGTATCTCGGTTTTGCAGCGGGCAGCGGTATCACGCCAATTCTCTCGATCATTGCGTCCGTATTGAGTGGTGAGCCGGGCAGCCGGTTTACGCTGTTCTACAGCAATCGTACCCAGGGCACGACGATGTTCATCGACGATCTTTTCGCGCTCAAGAACTGTTTCCCGGAGCGTTTGCAATTGCACTTCCTGTTCAGCCGCGAAGAACAGGAGTTTGATATTGCGAGCGGACGACTCAACGACGCGAAGGTTCGCGAGTTGTTGCAACACTTTACTCGGCCTGAGGCGGTGGACGAAGTCTTCGTCTGCGGTCCGCATACGATGATCGAGACCGTGACCGCAACGTTGATTGAGCTGGGAATTTCGTCCGAACACATACACGCCGAACGTTTCGGCGCTCCCCGGAAGTCGGGCAAGGCGCCGGCAATGGCAAGCGCTGATGCGTCCGATGTGGCCACGGTGACGGTCGTGATGGACGGCCACAAGAAGACCTTCGAAATGCCGCGGGCCGGTATCAGCATTGTCGACGCCGCGGCCGCAGAGGGTGTCGAGTTGCCGTATTCCTGCAAAGGCGGGGTGTGCGCGACCTGCCGCACCTACGTGAAAAAGGGCGAGGTTGAGATGGCGAGCAACTACGGGCTGGAGCCCTGGGAAGTCGCCGAGGGCTTTGTTCTGGCCTGTCAGAGCACGCCGCTCAGCGACGAGGTCTTGCTGGATTACGACAAGGCCTGAGTATGGGAGGCTCAGCGCTTTCCGGGTGCCTGTTGGCGCGATTTCAAAACTGCCCGGTCGGCTATCGGCGTAAAATTGGCCCTCGTATGCCCGAATCGGGCTAAGAACGACACCAACGCCGGGGGGCGTATGACTGACTCCAGTGCTGCTGCCGCTGAGAAATTGCCAGCGCAGAAAAATTCCTACGATTATGACGACCTGCTGCGTTGCGGCCACGGCGAGGTGTTTGGCAAGCAGAATGGCCGACTGCCAAAACCGCCGATGCTGATGACGGATCGCGTGGCTCTGATCACCGAGGATACCGGCAAGTACGGCAGGGGTGAAATCCGGGCAGAGTTCGATATTAAGCCGGACTTGTGGTTCTTCGATTGTCATTTCGAAGACGATCCTGTGATGCCGGGATGCCTGGGGCTCGATGCACTTTGGCAATTAGTGGGCTTTTATCTCGTCTGGTGTGGCCATCAGGGCCGTGGTCGTGCGCTCGGTTGCGGCAAGGTCAAGTTCAGCGGACAGATATTGCCGACGTCGAAGCTGGTCACTTTCAAGATCGATATCAAACGAGTTATTTCGCGCAAGTTGGTGCTGGCGATGGCCGACGGCAGCGTGTCGGTTGACGGTCGCGAAATTTATACTGCGGAAGACCTTAAGGTCGGCCTGTTTACCTCAACCGAAAACTTCTAGGATCGAATCATGCGGCGTGTCGTAATTACCGGCCTCGGTGCGGTTTCGTGCATCGGCAATTCCAGAGAAGAGATTAGCGAATCTTTGCGTCTTGGGCGCTCGGGAATCGTGGCGAACGAGAGCTTCAAGGAAATGGGCATGCGCAGCCAGATCTCCGGCAGCGTGAATATCGACATCACCGAGCATATCGATCGTAAGGTGCGGCGCTTCATGGGCGATTCGGCGGCCTTCGCCTACATCGCAATGCAACAGGCGATTGCCGATGCCGGGCTTGAGGATAGCGACGTATCGAATGTTCGTAGCGGTATTATCGCCGCCTCCGGCGGCGCTTCGAGCGAAAACATCGTCAAGAGCGCCGATATTCTGCGCGCTCGGGGCGTACGCAAGATCGGGCCCTACATGGTGACGCGCACAATGGGCAGTTCGATATCGGCCTGCCTGGCCACGCCCTACAAGATCAAGGGCGTTAACTACTCGCTGACGTCCGCCTGCGCGACCAGTGCGCATTGCGTTGGGGCGGCGGCCGAGCAAATTCAACTGGGTAAACAAGACATCGTATTTGCGGGCGGCGGCGAAGAGGAACATTGGACCCTGGCCTGCCTGTTCGACGCGATGGGCGCTTTGTCGTCCAAATACAATGACGACCCGGCTTCGGCATCACGCCCCTACGATTCGACGCGCGACGGTTTCGTCAGCTCGGCCGGCGCGGGTATGCTGGTGGTTGAGGAACTGGAACACGCAAAAGCCCGCGGCGCGAAAATATACGCGGAGCTGGTCGGTTACGGCGCGACTTCGGACGGCAGCGACATGGTGTCTCCGTCGGGCGAGGGTGCAATCCGTTGCATGGAACTTGCGCGCTCGACGGTCGAAGGCCCTATCGACTACATCAATACGCACGGCACCAGCACGCCAGTCGGCGATTCGAAAGAAGTGGAGGCGATGCGGGAGTTGTTCGGCGAGAACATGCCGCGCTACAGCTCGTCGAAGTCGATGTGCGGGCATTCGCTGGGTGCGACCGGTGTGCAGGAAGCGATTCACTGTTTGCTGATGCTGGAAAACGACTTTATTGCGCCATCCATCAACGTTAACGATCCGGATCCGGTTGTCGAGGGTACGCCACTGATTACCGAGTTGGTTGAAAATGCGGGCCTGAAGACGGCTATGACTAACAGCTTTGGATTCGGCGGTACCAACGGTACATTGGTTTTCCAGAAACGCTGATTTTTCATCGGCGTCGTTGTCGGCCATAATCGGCGGCATGAGAATTGAAACCTTAAGCGAAACGAGCTGCTATGGCGGCAAGATCGGATTCTATCGGCACGCCTCCCGCACGAATAACTGCGACATGCGATTTTCGGTTTTTGTGCCGCCGCAGGCAGCCAGTGGCAAAGTACCGGTACTGACATTCCTCTCCGGGCTTACCTGCAGCGAAGAAAACTTCATGGTTAAAAGCGGCGCGCAACGCGTTGCCGCGGAGCTGGGCCTGATGCTCGTGTCACCCGATACGAGTCCGCGCGGCGAGAATGTGGCGGACGATCCGGACAAGGACTATGACTTTGGGCTGGGCGCCGGTTTCTACGTCAACGCGACGCAGGCACCCTGGTCGCAGCACTATCAGATGTACGACTACGTGACTCAGGAGTTGCAACAGATCGTTTTCGGTAATTTCCCGGGGGACGCGAAGCGGCACGGTCTGACGGGACATTCCATGGGCGGTCACGGTGCGCTGGTCATCGGACTGAGAAACCCCGGGATGTTCAAATCGCTGTCTGCGTTTGCACCGATATGCACGACCCTTGGCAGTCCGTGGGGCAGGAAAGCGATGCGCAATTACCTGGGCGACGACACGGCGACGTGGGCGCCGTACGATGCCTGTGAGGTCGCCCGCAATGTTGCCGATGCCGGTACCTACGACAGAATTCTCGTCGACCAGGGTAAAGCGGACCCGTACCTCGAGGAGCAATTGCGGCCGGAGCTCCTCCAGGCCGCCTGTAACGACAGTGGTCTGCCGTTGGAGTTGCGCATCCACGAAGGCTACGATCACGGCTACTACTTTATTTCGACGTTTATAGAAGACCACCTGAACTTTCACGCCGAGCAGCTCAAGAGCTGACTCCGGAATGTTGTCGCAGCAATGGTTCCTTCTCGCGGCGGCGATGCTGGCAACCGGCTGTGTCGCCGGCGTCATGGCCGGCCTGTTCGGTATCGGTGGTGGTATCGTCATCGTGCCGGTGCTGGAACTGACGTTGGGCCTATTGGGCGTCGATCCAGCGATCCGCATGCACGTCGCGGTGGCCACGTCACTCGCGACGATCATACCGACGTCACTGGCATCCGCCCGGGCGCATCATCAGCGGCGGGCAGTCGATATGCAGATTGTCAGAGGCTGGGGAGTATTCGTACTTTTCGGAGCGCTGCTCGGGGTGTGGTTCGCCGCACAGGTGCACAGTCGTGTGTTGGCGATTGTGTTTGCGAGCGTCGCGATTCTTATCGGAATGAAGCTGGTCCTGTTCCCGGAAAGCCGCAATCTGACGAGTGACGTACCGCGCGGACCGTTGTGGTCAATCATACCGGCGGCGATCGGTTGCCTGTCCAGCATGATGGGTATTGGCGGCGGCACGTTTTCGGTGATGACTTTGACGCTGTTTAACCAGCCCATACATCGCGCCGTCGGTACGGCCGCGTTGCTCGGTCTGATTGTCAGTCTGCCGGGCACTCTGGGTTTCGTTATCGCCGGTTGGAATGATGCGCGGGTGCCGCCAGGAAGCCTCGGTTACGTCAGTTTAATCGGTTTTGCGCTGATCGTTCCGGCGACGGTTCTCATGGCGCCACTGGGTGCAAAGATCGCACATTCGTTTTCAGAAAAAAAACTCAGCACCGCGTTTGGTGTTTTCCTTTGTTTGGCCGCCGCTCGAATGTTGTATAAGGCATTGATATGACTCGAACCGTACTACTCGTCTTACTGTGGTTGATGCTGACAGCCTGCGACCCGCGACAACTCGAGCCCGATCCGCCGGCAACGTGTGATCTTTGCGATAACTGGAATCTGCCGCAGCAGCCGTTTCGGATCTACGGCAATACCTGGTACGTCGGTACCGCGGGACTGACGGCGTTGCTGGTGGAGGCGGGCGATGAATTGATACTGGTCGACGGCGGTCTGCCGCAATCCGCCGGTGTAATCGACACCAATATTCGCAGCCTGGGTTTTGACCCTCAGGAAATTTCGGCGATTTTTGTGTCGCACGCGCATTTCGATCATGCCGGTGGTGTTGCGGCCTTGCAGCGTCTCTCCGGTGCCACGGTTTACACCAGCATCGAGGGCGCAAAAACGCTTGGCAGTGGCGAATTGCAAACGGACGATCCGCAATATCTGGAAACCGCCAAAAGCGCTTTTGCGCCGATAGCGAACGTTGAGGCGGTCGGCGACGGCGTTGTCGTGAGCATTGGCGGTGTGAATATCACCGCGGTTTATTCGCCGGGCCACACGCCAGGCGGCACGACCTGGAGCTGGGAATCCTGTGCACTCGACACGTGTTACCAGATTGTCTACGCGGACAGCCTGACGGCCGTATCCGCCGCAGGCTACAAGTTCAGCGCCGGCCCGGCGGCGAATCAGTTGATCGAAAGTGCCGATATCATTTCCCTGCTTGACTGCGATATTCTTTTGTCACCGCACCCGTTCTTTTTCGGCATGCAGGATAAGCTGGAAAGACGCGACGAAGGCAATCCGTTCGTCAGCAATGTCGCTTGTGCTATCTATGCCGAAACGATGCTGGGATGGTTGCAGCGTCGGCTGCATTCGGAGGGTGGTTGAAGGCTGCCGGCAACGCTCAATCGAGAATCTTTCTAAAACGCCTGGCCGCCGCGGTCATCGCGACAAGCGTAAACCCAATCAGGAAATACAAATCTGACGCTATCTCGCCGATAGCTGCCTCGCGCAGCATGATTCCACGCGTCAAGCGAACGAAGTGTGTCGTCGGCAACAATTCACCGAGGTATTGGGCCGCTACCGGCATGCCGTCGAACGGGAACATGAAACCGGTTAGCAAGATCGACGGAATGAGAATAAACATGGTTACCTGCATCGCTTGAAACTGGGTCTTGGTGATCGTCGAAATGAGCAGACCCAGGGCAAGGTTCGCAGCGATAAACGCGATGCCGGCAATGTACAGGTCGACGACGCTGCCTCTGATCGGAACGTCGAATAACAGCTGGCCGAGGCCGAGAATAATCGCGAGCTGCAACAAGCCTATTGCGACGTACGGCAATAGCTTGCCGACCAGAAGTTCGGCAGACGTCACGGGAGTGTTGATCAGCAGTTCAAGATTGCCGCGTTCGCGTTCACGCACGATAGAGACCGCCGTGAACAACATCATGGTCATCGTCAGGATAACGCCCATAAGTCCGGGCACGATATTCACCGGTGTACGCCGTTCGGGATTGTAGTACGGCCGCAACTCGATCAGTTGCCGGGTTCGGGCTGCCGGCGTAGCCGCGTCGAACGCCAGTGGCATGGTCAGCAATTGATTTGCGACAGCAAGAACGGTTGGGTCACTGCCATCGACCAAAACCTGCGCCGCTGAACGATTGCTGTCGGCCACTCTACGATCAAAGTCCTTGGGAATAACGATGCCGACAACAATTTGCCCCGTGCGCAGCAGGTCTTCGAGTTCCGCGGGACTGTTGGCAGAAGTGACGACACGTATTATCTGGGAAGCTCGTAGTTCCGATACAAATTGTTGTGACAGGTGTGTGCCTGCTTGATTTGAGATGGCGGTTTTCAGGTGTCTGACGTCGGTGTTTATTGCGTAGCCGAACAGCAGTATCTGAATCATCGGCAGGCCGAAAATCATGCCAAAAGTCAGCCGGTCGCGACCGAGCTGAAGAACTTCTTTTCTGATAATCGCGCCGAGTCTGGAGAGGGACTTCATGGTTGAGCCTGTTCCGGACGCATCGTGGCAGCCACGAAAACGTCCTCAAGTGTGGCGGAACTCATCTCGACCGTCGCCGCTACGTCGCTCGCTGCGAGTGCGTTGTTTACGATGTTGATCGGATCGCGGTGTTTCTCGCGTATCAGTACACGCAGCAATATGCCGAGTTGGGTAACGCTCGCGATTTTTTCATGTTCGTCCAGCGCAAGTTGAGCGGCATAGGGGTCGCGGGCAGTCACCTCGACGATATTCATCCCGGTTTGCGCCCGCAACTCCTGCGGCGTACCGTCGGCAACTTTAACGCCGCGATCAAGAATCGCCAGACGGTGGCAGCGTTCGGCTTCGTCCATGTAATGCGTCGAGACCAGAATGGTTGTCCCGCTTTTGGCCAATCGAAACAAGTTCGCCCAGAAGTCTCGGCGACTCTGGGGGTCGACCGCGCTGGTCGGCTCGTCCAGCAGCAACAGGTCGGGGCGGTGCAATACGGCACAAGCGAGGGCAAGTCGTTGCTTCTGTCCGCCACTCATCGTCCCCGCTAGCTGCGAGCTTTGTTCGGTGAGGTGGTATTCCTCCAGTAGCCTCCCTATACGGTGTTGGCGATCACCGGCTGGGTAAGAGTAAATCTCGGAGATGAACCGCAGATTTTCTCTGACCGTCATATCGCCGAACAGCGAAAACTTTTGTGTCATGTAACCTATTCGTGGTTTCAGGGGTCTCGCGTCACCCGGAATCTCGGTACCGAGTACCGTGGCGGAGCCCTTCGTCGGTGTCAGCAGGCCGCACAGCATGCGTATCGTGGTGGATTTGCCGGAACCATTTGGTCCGAGAAAACCGTAAATCTGGCCCTTGGGAACCTTAAGGTCCAATGCGCTGACTGCCCGCAAGTCACCGAAGTGTTTGCTCAAGCCGCGTGCTTCTATTGCGTATTCCGGTGCCATTGCTAGTCCAGCAGGAATTCGACTTCGACGGGTACGCCGTCCGGCAGGCGTTCGCGCACCTCGGCTATGTCGACTTTCGCCACGTAGCTCAGGCGACCGCGATCACGCTCGGTGAGTGCATAGTAGGGTGTGAACGCCGGTTCGGTAGCGATTACTCGTACCACTCCGGCAACGGGCATTTCCAGTCCGTCAACGTAGATTCTTGCTTTCGTACCGCTGTGAACGCGTGCTCGCAGTTCTTCGGAAACATACACTCGCGCGTATGGCTGTTCTCCGGCGAGCAAGATCAACACCGGTTGTCCGATAGCCGGTCGTTCGCCAAGCTCAAACAGGCGGCTGTCGATCACGCCGTCAGCGGGTGCTCGCAGTGTGTGGCGGTCAACGTCAATCTGCGCACTGTCGCGCTGTGCCGAGAATCGTTTGACCGATTGTTCAGCCTGCGATAATTCCTCCAGCGTCGTTCCTGCAAGCAGTTCCTCAAGTTGAGCTTGTCGCAACTCGAAATCGGCGTCCGCGGAATCGCGCGCGGCGTTCGCCTTGTCGAGAGTCTCCGTCGATGTCAGACCGCGCTGATGAATCTCGGCGAATCTTGACTGTTCACTGTTACGAAAGTCGAGTTCCTGGACCGCGCCGTTCAGGTTTGCTCGGGCGGCAGCGATAAGTTCACTACGAGGCCCGCGCACCAATTCATCAAGCCGAGCTTTGCCCTGCAGGTACGCGGCATCGGTTTCTGCCAGGCGTGCGCGTGCGCGTGCACTGTTCTGGCTTATTAGTGCTTGCCCCGTCGTTACAGTCTCACCTTCTGTGACGATTATGTCCGTGATTGGCTCCGAAAACTCGAACGTTAGTTCGATGCGCACAGATGTCAGCTCACCGACGACACGATTGCTGTCGGTTTCGGCTGAGCAGGCCGTCAACGCGCAAAGTGTAAGAAAGAAGGGGATAGTTCGCGTCATTTCGATGCCTCACTCACGCCTTGATCTGCGTCAGTACCATGTCTATTTGAGTTTGAATGAGTTTGTCTGTGTCGAGAGGGTGCTTGCTGAATGTGCTGCGCCACACAATTGACAACATCACCGGCGCGAAGAACAGGTGGGGCAGTTCGTCTATCGCACTGTGCTTGAATTCCCCGCGGTCGATTCCTCGCTCGACGAAGCGATGGATCGCTGCCAATACTTTCTTGACGATGTTTGCGTAGTAGAACTCAACCAGATCGGGATGCCGCGGTCCTTCCGAGATCAGCAATCGAACAACAACAGCGACCGGCGATCCGGGGATTTTTTTCATGAAAGATGCCAAAGGCCCGCGGATGAAGTCCCGCGACGATAGCTCGGTTGTTTCAACATCGTCGATCAAGGCATCGACACGTCGTATAACAATGTTTCGGATCACCGCCTTGAAGAGCTCTTCCTTGGTCTTGAAATACAGATACATCAGCCCCTTGCTGACGCCCGCCCGCCGCGCAACTTCCTCAACGCGTGTCGAGGCGTAGCCGTTTTCGGCGAATACCTCGAACGCGGCTGCGGTGATTTCCTGGGGCCGGTCCTGCTTGCGGCGCCGATAGCGGGGTTTGCTCACGGTGTACTCGTTGCTAACTCGTCGGTCAGTAAGTATAGTTAATGACCATTCAGTCAGCAAGTCTTTAGGGTCAAATATTTCACCGGATGCGGCATACTCCGGCCATGTTTACCTACATCGATCCTGCAGTCCGCGAACGCCTGACCGAGCAGGGGAAGTTATTCCAGATTGACGATGACGGCGTTCGCAGGGATGCTGCCCGGACGCTGCCGGGCGGTTCGTTCATCAGCATCCTCGGGCCGATTCCATTGCCGTTGCAGTTGTGTGCGACGAAAGTCGACGTGCAGTGGTATGCCTGCGTCCGCAATACAGAGCTGAGCAAGATCGAGGGGTTGGCCGACGATCTGCGTCAACAAAATAGTCAGCAGTCTTTTGCGACGCTGGCCTCGTTCATGGCGGTTAACAGCGTACTCGTCATCGGTGATCCCGAGAGCTGGAAGAGCCCACTGGTACGCGTGCATTCGAGTTGTCTCAGCGGCGATGTTTTTGGTTCGCAGCGTTGCGAATGCGGCCCGCAACTGCACGCCGCGATCCAGCGGATTCAGGATGACGCAGAAGGTGGTCTGATCATCTACATGTCGGGACACGAAGGCCGCGGTATTGGTTTGTGGGCGAAAGCGGCGACCTATTTGCTGCAGGATGCCGGTGAAGACACTTATCAGGCGAACCGGTCGTTGGGCTTGCCGGACGATTCGCGGGATTTTAGCGACGCCGCGTCGCTGTTGAAGTATTTCGCGGGCGCGCAGCCAATTCGCCTGCTGACCAACAATCCGAAAAAAGTGGACGATCTGACTGAGCGCGGTTTGCGCGACATCACGCGCGTAAAGCACGTTAGCGGTGTCGGTGACAACAATCGTCGCTATCTGAGCGCCAAGCAGGATTGGGGGCACAAGCTGGATGCCGAGGACATCGGGTCTGGCTGATTACTGGCGCCACAGACGGATATTTTCCGGGCAGTCCTCAAAATTACTGCGAAACGGGTTGATGTCGATGCCACCTCGACGTTGATAACGTGCGTAGAGGCTCAGTTCTTCAGGGCCGCAGCGATCCAGAATATCGACAAACATGCGCTCAATGCAGGCCTCGTGAAAATCTTCGTGCTGGCGGTAGGACACGACGTACTGCAACAGCGACGAAGGATCGATCCTCGCACCGCGATAGCGAATAGCAAGACTGCCGATGTCGGGTTGCCCGGTGACCGGACAAAGGCTGCGCAGCAGGTGTGTGTGCACGTCTTCTGCGACGCGAGTGCCGGGATCGGCAGCAAGCAGCGTTGCGTCCGCCCCGTTGCTACTGCAAGTCACGGGTAGCGTATCCAGGCATACACCCGGCAGCGTTGATAGCGTATTCGCCGCAGCCTCGCCATCGCCGGGCAGCGCGATACACACCCGCACTCGACCTTCAGCGCATTGACTTAAGTCTGCGGAAATTCGTTCGGCTACTGCATCGGGTGCGCCGTAGCGGCTCATCGCGAACGAATTCAAGTAGCGTTTCAGAGACTTCGACTCGATCAGCTTCGGGGTGCTTGCCGGCACCCGAATCTCCGCGGTCGCGACGACCGGCAGACCGCGCAGATTTAGCCAGGTCAATTCCCAGGCGTTCCAGATATCGGTGCCGCGAAATGGGGGTTCACTAATGCCACATGCCTCGCGGCTGGCGCTGCGCGCGATCGCGAACAGCAGTTCGGGCGTATATTGGTCCGGATAGTCGGTATTCCGGCCGAGTGGCGCGGTGTTGTCAGTCATGAAATGGCCCTGAGAATCGCTTCTGGTTATTTTGCCGGATTAAGCGCCGGAATTGCCGGAATCTTGTGTAAAATACACGACCTTTTTCACACCTCTTTAATATCCTTGCTCGCGTGTCGCGGGCGGAGCTCTATTTCATGTGTCCTGCAAATAATATTTCCGGCGTAGACCGTGGTTACATCATTCCAATCGGTGGCGCTGAGGAAAAGCTGAACAACCGCGAAATACTCGACCGGTTTATCGCCGTCTGCGGTGGCGAGCAATCCCGAATCGGGATTATTCCGACGGCTTCCGATCTCGAAGATACTGGCCGCAATTACGAAAAACTGTTTCGCGAGATCGGCGTCAAGCACGCCAGAGTGCTGCCGTTCATCACGCGCGAAGATTGCCAGATCGGGACCGATGTCGACTACATCGAAAAGTGCGACGGCGTTTTCATGACCGGCGGCAATCAATTACGACTGTCGACGACACTGGGCGGAACCCGGGTTGCGCAACTCATTCGCCGCCGCAATGCCCGAGGCATGCACGTCGCGGGTACTTCCGCCGGTGCGGCCTTCATGCCGGAGCACATGATTGCGGGCGGTACGGAGGGCAGCACGCCCAGCCCGGATAAAGTGACGATGGCACCGGGTCTGGGCCTGACCAACGCGTTTATCATCGACCAGCACTTTCGCCAGCGCGACCGGCTGGGTCGTTTGTTAACGGCGCTGGCGTACAACCCGTTCGCCGTCGGCATCGGGCTGGACGAAGATACCGCGGCGTTTATTTGCGCCAACGATCAGGTCGAGGTTGTGGGAAGTGGCGGAATTACCGTGATAGATCCTACGGATCTTAGCTATTCGTCGATGGATACCGCCCGCGGTGGGGAACCCGTTAGCCTGATCGGTGTAAAGCTGCATATACTGGTATCGGGCGGGCGCTTCGATATTGCTTCGCGAGAAGCGCACGCAAGATGACGCCGATAACAAAAACGACAGGTTAAAGTCATGAAAATTGAGAGCACCAACGTATACGTCGGACCGAATGTGTTTGCGCGCTTTCCGGTCATTCGCCATGTGCTCGATCTCGGTGAACTGGAAGAATGGCCCAGCGGGCGCCTGGGTGAGGACTTTATCGGACCGTTGCTCGAGTTCCTGCCCGGCTTGCACGAGCACGGTTGCTCGTACCGCAAACCGGGTGGTTTTGTTCGCCGCCTGCGGGAAGACGAGGGCACGTGGCTCGGGCATGTCATGGAACATGTAGCCATTGAGCTGCAAAACGTTGCAGGCTCAGACGTTACGTTTGGTCGAACGCGTTCGATCGAAGGCCGGCCGGGTTTTTATAACATGGTGTTTCAGTACAAGGACGCCGCTGTGGGACGCGAGGCGTCCGAGCTGGCCCTGAATCTTGTTCACAGCTTGCTGCCTGCTGATCTCAAGCCAAAAAGCGGCCCCGACGACGACTGGGATTTCGCCGCGGTGCGTGATCGCTTTATCCGCTATGCGCAGCGCCGTGAGTTCGGGCCGAGTACCGCCTCTCTGGTGAAGGCAGCCGAAGAGCGCGATATTCCCTGGTTGCGGCTGAACCGCTACAGCCTGGTGCAGTTCGGGCACGGCCGTTTTCAGCAGCGTATTCAGGCGACGACCACGGGTCGTACCAGCAATATCGCCGTAGATCTTGCCGGCGACAAAGAAGAGACCAACGGTATTCTTCGTGATCTCGGGCTGCCGGTGCCGAAGCAAATCATGGTAAGGGACAAGAATGGTGCCGTACGTGCGGCACATCGCATCGGCTTTCCGGTGGTGTTGAAACCGCTGGACGGTAACCACGGTCGCGGCGTCGCGATCAATCTGCGCACGGACGAGGATGTTGAGGCCGGCTTTGAAAAGGCGAGTGAGCACGGCCGGACGGTTATTGTTGAAGGTTTTATCGACGGTTTTGATCACCGTTTGCTGGTTATCGATGGCGAATTGGTTGCCGCCGCCAAGCGCGTTCCGGGCCACGTCGTCGGGGACGGCAAGCAGACGATTGAACAACTGGTCGACAAGGTCAATGAAGATCCGCGGCGTGGCGTTGGGCACGAGAAAGTCCTGACGCGGCTGGAGTTCGATCATCAGGCGGAGCGCCTGCTGGCGAAACTCGGCTACGATAAAAACACCGTGCCTGAGGAGGACGAAGAGATCTATTTGCGGTCCACCGCAAATCTCTCGACCGGTGGCACGGCGATTGATGTTACCGACGTGATTCACCCGGACAATCGTGAAATGGCCATTCGTGCGATCAAGGCGATCGGCCTCGATATCGGCGGCGTCGATTTTCTGACAAGGGACATCACGGAGTCGTATCGTGACGCCGGCGGCGGTATTTGCGAGGTCAACGCCGGACCCGGTTTTCGCATGCACGTCGCACCGAGCGAAGGCACGCCGCGAGACGTTGCCGGGCCGGTGATCGACATGCTGTTTCCGCCCGACTCGCCCAGCCGGATTCCAATCGCGGCGGTAACCGGCACCAACGGCAAGACGACGACCTCGCGCATGCTTGCGCACGTTTTGAAGATGGCCGGTCGCACAGTCGGCCTGACCTCGACCGACGGTGTTTACATCGACGGTAACCTCAGCGTTCCCGGTGATATGACCGGCCCGGTATCGGCGCATATGATTCTTCGCGATCCGTCAGTGGACGCTGCTGTCATGGAAACCGCGCGCGGCGGTATGTTGCGCAGTGGGCTTGGATTCCAGACCTGTAACGTGGCTGCCTGCCTCAACATATCGGCCGATCATCTCGGCCTGCGGGGCATCGATACGCTGGAGCAGTTGGCCGAGGTGAAACGCGTGCCGATCGAAATCGCCACCGATGCCGCAGTACTCAATGCCGACGATCCCCATTGTCTGCAGATGGCGGATTACACGGATGCCGCGAAACTGAGCTACGTAACGATGAATCCGGCGCACGCCCTGGTGAAACAGCATATCCGGGCCGGCGGGCAGGCTTTCGTGCTGGAACAGGGCATGAACGGTCATCTGATATCGATTTACGACAACGAGGCTCACACGCCGCTGTTGTGGACACATCTGATCCCGGCGACGATTGAAGGGCGAGCTTTGCACAATGTACAAAACGCGATGTTCGCCGCAGCGCTGGCGTACAACTTAGGCATTAGTCTTGAAGATATTCGTCAGGGTCTGCGCACCTTCGATTCGAGTTTCTTTCAGGCGCCGGGGCGGATGAATATCTACGACGAACATCCGTTTCGCGTCATTCTCGACTACGCGCACAATCCGGCGGCCGTTGCCGCGATGTGCGGATTGGTTGATCGCTTCGACGCGGAGGGCCGGAAGGTCGTCGTGCTTGCTGCGCCGGGAGATCGTCGCGACGAGGACATTCGCGAGATCGCGAGCATCGCGTCCGGGCATTTCGACCACTTTATCTGTCGCTGCGACGATGGACGCCGTGGGCGCGGAGAGGACGAGGTCGCCGTGATGCTGAAAAACAAGCTGCTTGAAGAGGGTGTTGCGGCGGATCGCATCGAGGTCATTCCGGATGAGCAGGAGGCCGTCACTCGGGCGCTCGAAACGGCGGAGTCCGGAGACCTGGTTCTTGTCCTTGGCGATAACATCAAGCGTACCTGGAAACAGATCATTTACTTCAACTCGGGTGCGCAGGCGGAAAACACGGGTAAGAAAGCGGTGGCTGCGATGGAATTACCGGACACCGGTGGCTTCGATTTCGGGGCCGATCTTGAGATTATCAGCGACGAGCGCGGTGTTCGAATAGCCCGTGATGAAGGCGACTAGTCGCACTCCATGGAATTTCTTGATGCGCGCAGACTGACAGGACCGAGCCTGATTTTCGACGGGCCGGGCGCAATACTCGACGTCCGTTGTACACCGGCTGAAGCAGACCGGCTGGTGCCGCTCTGGCAGCGCAACGTGACGCGAATATTGTCGGAGCTGGGCTGGCAGCAGGCGACGTTCGCGTCGCAGAAACTGCTGGATGGTGTCAGCATGGCGTTTTCCGCGCCCATCGATGCCTTGTACGTCGCCTCGGAAATTAACGAATGGGCCTGGGCGGCGAGTGCCAGCGAGTTGGGGGCAGCTGTTGAAAAGCCCGACTTCGACGTCACGGTCGCTACGCTGCGCGAGGCGATCGCGGAAGAGGCGAATCCCGAGTTGATGCAGCTCATCGAGAGTGCGGCGCAACACGGCAGAACCTTGCTGTGGGATGACGACGAGGTTTCTGTCGGTCTCGGTCGTGGATCGCAAACCTGGCCGGTGCGCGAGATTCCGGAAAACGTGGACTGGGATCGGTATCACGACGTGCCGGTCGGCCTGGTGACCGGGACCAACGGCAAAACGACGACCGTGCGCCTTGCGACGCACATCGCGCGCGCGGCATCCGACAACGTCGGCCTGAGTTCGACGGATTGGATCGCTGTGAATGACCGCGTCATCGAACGCGGCGATTGGTCGGGTCCGGGCGGTGCGCGCGCGGTACTGCGCGAACAGGAAGTAGACGTCGCGATCCTGGAATCTGCTCGGGGTGGGTTGTTGCGACGGGGTCTCGGCGTTGACCGAGCCGACGCCGCACTGATTACCAATATCGCCGAGGACCACCTCGGCGATTTCGGCTCGCAAAGCCTGGATGAACTGCTGCAGGTGAAGTGGATCGTTAGCCGTGCGGTGCACACGCCGGGTCGCCTGATCCTCAATGCTGACGATAAATTACTGCGGCGAAAAGCAAAAGAATTCGACGGCACGGTAGTGTGGTTCAGTTTGGATCTACAGAGCGCATCGACTCGTTCGCGAATAGAGAGCGGCGCTGTGTGCTTTGTACTCGACAACGACGAATTGCTGATGATTGAAGGCGAGGTTCGTGAGCTGATATGTCGCAGCCAGGAAATTCCCGTCACGCTCGGTGGATTGGCGCGCCACAACGTTGCAAATGCGCTGGCAGCGGCAGCGTTGACCTGGTGTCTCGGTTATACGATCGATGCGATTCGCGCGGGGCTGACGAGCATGCAGCAAGATGAGAATCCAGGACGGTGTAACGTGTACGCGGTCGGCGACTTCAAGGTGTTGCTCGACTTCGCCCACAACCCGGCGGCGATGAACGCACTGTTCGATATGGCGCAGGCAATTCCTGCCAAGCGCCGTGCGTTGTGTTTCGGTCAGGCGGGCGACCGGCCGGACGAACTGATTCGCCAAATGGTCCGCGACGCGTGGTCCATCGGTCTGGACAGAGTGATTGTCTCCGAACTCGCCGACTACCATCGCGGGCGCGAGCATGGCGAGGTATTCGCGGTCATCGAAGATGAGTTGCTCGCCTGCGGTGCGGATGCCACTCAGATCGTGCATTTTGACGACGAGCAGGAGTCCTTCGATGCCGCACTCGACTGGGCGGAATCGGGCGATCTTGTCATCATGCTTGCGTTGGGTGGGGCTGCGCCGATACAGGAGCGATTGCGGGCGTTGGGTGCGCGGTAGTGATTAGTTGTCGAAGTGTCCAAAACGCCGGTACCCAAGCATCGTAAGGTTGAAGGGACTAACAACGATCAAGAAAGGAGGCATTATGCCTAAGCAAAATTATCTATGTATCCAACGAAGCCAGCCCGGGCAGTCCGGAAAAGGCGAAGCACCGTCTCCCGCCCAGATGGAGGAGATGTACGCCAAATTCAACGCCTGGAAGGAGAAGTTCCAGGACAACATCGTTGACATGGGAGGGAAGCTGGGCGGTGGAAAAATTGTCACCTCGGAAGGTGCGACGGACGGTCCTTTCGTGGAAGCAAAGGAGGTGGTCGGTGGCTACATGATCGTCTCAGCGGAAAGCATGGAAGAAGCAGTGGAGGTAGCTCGGCAGAGCCCCGGAATCTACCCCGGGTCCAGTGTTGAGGTTAGAGAGATCAGCACTTCTTGACCCCACCCAAACTTGTCGAGCACTTCTTCCGGCACGAGTACGGCAGGCTGGTTGCCATATTGTCGCGCCGGGTCGGAGTGCAACACATCGAGGCTGTTGAGGACGCCGTTCAGTCCGCCCAGATGAAAGCGCTTGAGGTCTGGACGACTGCGGGTTTGCCGGACAATCCGTCGGCGTGGCTGTTTCGCGTTGCGAACAACACGCTTTTAGGAGAGCTGCGCCAACGCACGGGTCGCCGTCGCATCCTGGAGCAATACACAAACGACGTCATCGGCACTCCGGAGAACGATCCAGAGTGTTTGATGACGGGGGAAGTGCGGGACGACCTGCTGCGGATGCTGTTTGTTTGCTGCGATGAGGCAATTCCTGTGGAATCACAGCTGGTGTTCGCGTTGAAGACCCTCTGCGGTTTCGGAGTTCGGGAGATTGCGCTTCGCTTGTTTACGAGCGAAGCCAATGTGTACAAACGCCTCAGTCGGGCTCGCAGTCGGTTTCGGAAAAACCCACCGAGTATCGGGGCGTTGACCGGCGACGAATATTCCTCGCGACTTCCGGGTGTAAACAAGATTCTCTACATTCTTTTCACCGAGGGCTACCTGTCTTCCCACGCAGAGGTGGCTATTCGCCAAGAGCTTTGTAACGAAGCGATTCGGTTGGGCGCCATCCTGGCGGAACACCCTGTAGGCCAGGTTCCCGAAACGTTTGCCCTGTTGGCGTTGATGCATCTGCACGTGGCACGAATGACTGCTCGTCAGGATGGCTCTGGCGGATTGCTGCTGTTGGAAGAGCAGGATCGAACGCTTTGGGACCGGCAGACAATTCAGGTCGGGTTGGAGTGGCTGGCCAAATCTGCACAAGGCGACGGTTTTTCCCGCTATCACGCGGAGGCCGGGATCGCGGCGGAGCACTGCCTGGCCCCCTCTTTCGAAGAGACGCGTTGGGAGAGGGTAGTGGAGTGTTACGCATTGCTGGAACGCATCGCACCCTCTGCGATACATCGGCTGAACCGGGCGGTAGCGGTTGCACAGTGGCATGGACCAGCAGCGGGGCTCGCCATTCTCAACGGCTTCGAAGCGCCGACTTGGCTGGTCGGTTCCTACCTGTGGGGCGCGGTGCTGGCTGATTTGCATCGTCGTTGTGGAAACACCGCCATGGCAAAATGCTATCAGGATGAAGCGCTCAAATCGGCACCCACTGTGGCGATGAAGGAACTGTTACAGCGACGCCTGCAGACCGGCAGCCCAGGCTGATCAAAGCGTTGTCATGTTTAGCGCGTACCGGGATCGCCGTACTCGCGATTGCGACGACCAGTTTTGACTGCTACCGGAGATTAATATGAAAATCGCATCAGTAGTAATCCTGATCGCCTTAATATTCCTGGCCATTTCGTCCGGGATTGTAAAAATCGCGCTACTGCCACAGGAAGTCGAGTTCTTTGGCAAGTACGGATTCACCAACCCGATGCTTATGGCGTACGGAACAACACAACTGATCGGGGGCATCTTGCTGGTCTTCAGGAAAACCCGGTTTATCGGCGCCATTACGGTGGCAGCGACATTTTTGATCTCGTTGGTCGTGTTGTTGACCGAGGGCAATATACCGGTAAGCATCGCCACCATAATTGCGACAGTACTTCTTGGCGTCGTTGCGAAACAGAGCTGGAAAATTGCGTCGTCGGATTTGTAGTGGCAATGCCCGGATTCCATGTCCGGACATGCCGAACGATAGTCGAATACGGCGGTTCTATAGGTAAATAGGACAGGGAGTTGTTCTCCCTAAATCACCGCTACTCAAGACTGAGAATCTTCTTCCAGTGCTTGCCGTCCACCGGCATGATCGACAAGCGATTGCCCTTTCGTGCCAGAATCATGTCAGCGAGGCTCTTCTCTGCCTTGATTTCGGTCAGCGTGATATTGCGCGATAATTTCCGGACGAATTCGACGTCGACCAGCTGCCAGCGCGGTTTTTCCTTCGAGCTTTTGGCATCGTAGTACTTTGATTTTCGGTCGAATTGTGTCGGATCGGGATAGGGTGCGCTGGCCACTCTGGCGATTCCAACGATGCCCGGTTGCTTGCAATTGGAGTGGTAGAAGAAGACCTCGTCGCCGATTTTCATGTCATCGCGCATCATGTTGCGGGCCTGGTAGTTGCGGATCCCGTCCCACATATCACGACCGTCGTGCATCATATCGTCGATGCTGTAATCGTTGGGTTCTGACTTCATTAACCAGTAAGCCATGTCGTTTATTTGTGCCTCATTTCGATACTCAGAAACCGGCAGTTTATCATGTAGAAAATTGTTAATTGGCCGGTATTGCTATGGTAGGATTGCGCCAGCAAATCTAGGTCCTACGGGGTGCATGGCGGATGGTCAACGTACTGGCAAACATATTCGGTTCTTCGCCGGTTAAGCCGCTTGAAGAGCACATCGGGATCGCTTTCAAGTGTGCCAAACAATTGAGCGGATTTTTCGAGGCGGCAGTTGGTGGCGATTGGGACACTGCCGCGAAGTTTCGGCGTGAAATTGAAGATCTCGAGCATCGCGCGGACGACATTAAGAAAAAGATTCGATTGCAACTACCGAAAAGCCTGTTCATGCCTGTACCGCGCGAGGATCTGCTCGAGCTGTTGCTGGTGCAGGATAAAATAGCGAACCGTACCAAGGACGTTTCAGGTTTGGTGCTGGGGCGGAAATTGCAGATTCCTCCGCAGATCGCGGACCAGTTTCTCGATTTCGTCGAACGAAACATCGATGCTGCCAAGCAAGCGCGCAAAAGCGTGCGCGAGCTTGAAGAGTTGTTTACCTCCGGATTTCGCGGTGCCGAGGTGGCGCTCGTCTCCGGATTGATTGAGGAACTTGATCGCATCGAAACGGATACGGACGAGAAACAGGCCTCACTTCGTGCGGCCTTGTTCGCCATCGAAAAAACGCTGGACCCTATTGATGCCATGTTCACCTATAAAGTGATTGAACTGACCGGTGAGATCGCCGACATGGCCGAACGAGTTGGTCGCCGTCTTGAGCTGTTGCTCTCCCACTAAACAATAATAAGAATCGGGTCCTCGCGAGTCCCGGGAGCCATCAATGGAAGCGCAATATATCTACATCGGTCTGGCCGCGGCGTTCGGGTTGTTTATGGCCTGGGGGATCGGTGCCAACGATGTCGCCAACGCCATGGCGACCTCTGTGGGTTCGAAAGCCCTGACAATCAAGCAGGCGATTTTGGTCGCCGCCGTGTTCGAGTTCGCCGGCGCCGTACTGGCAGGCGGTGCAGTGACTTCCACTATCCGCAAGGGCATTGTTGATGCGTCACTGCTTGCGGGAAGGGAAGAGCTGCTTATCTACGGCATGCTGGCGGCGTTGCTTGCCGCCGGCACCTGGTTGTTAATCGCCTCACGCAACGGCTGGCCGGTCTCGACAACGCATTCGATTGTCGGTGCCATTGTGGGTTTCGCCGCAGTCGGCATTGGCGTAGACGCGGTGCAGTGGGGCGAAGTTGGCAAAATTGTGATGAGTTGGGTCATTTCGCCGTTGACGTCAGGCTTCCTCGCGTTTCTGATCTACATGAGCGTGCAGCGCCTGATCCTGCACCAGGACGATCCGCTGGCTAAAGCAAAACGCTACGTGCCGATCTACATATTCTTCGCGGCGCTTACTATCACACTGGTAACAATTCTGAAGGGTCTCAAGCACGTCGGCCTGGATTTGAGTCTGCAGGACAGCTATTTGTTGGCAATCGGGATCGCCGTGTGTGTCGCGCTGGTGGGTGCATACTTTATCTCCCGGATCCAGCCGGACCCGAAAGCGGAAAAACATCAGCACTTTTATACGGTCGAACGCGTGTTCGGCGTGCTAATGATAATAACGGCGTGCGGCATGGCGTTTGCACACGGTTCGAACGATGTTGCAAACGCGATCGGACCGTTGGCGGCGGTCATTGGCGTTGCAACTACCGGCAGCATTGCAGCCAAGTCGTCGCTGCCAATTTGGGTGCTGGTAATCGGCGGTGGCGGCATCGTAATCGGACTTGCGACGTACGGCCGGCACGTCATCGCGACTGTCGGCAAGAAAATAACCCAGCTCACGCCAAGCCGCGGGTTTGCGGCTGAGCTCGCCGCAGCGACGACGATTGTTATGGCCTCTGGTACCGGCATACCGATCTCGACGACCCATACGCTGGTTGGTGCCGTGCTCGGTGTCGGAATGGCGCGCGGCATCGAAGCGATTGATCTGCGCGTTGTTGCGCGCATCATGGTTTCGTGGGTGGTCACAATTCCGGCCGGCGCTTTTCTGGCCATTATATTTTTCTTCCTGTTCCGGCTGGTGTTGCCGTAACCGCTGTGAGAACCCTTTGCGTAAATCCCTGATCGTCCTGAGCATTGCAGCGTTGCCACTAGTCGCGGTTGCGCAGGTCGATAACACGGCGATCATTCGCTACGGGGAACGACACCAACCGATTCTAGGTGCAGACGGAATGGTCGCGGCGCAGAATCGCCAGTCGGCCGAGGTCGGCGCGCGAATCCTTGCCGCGGGCGGTAACGCAATCGATGCGGCCGTTGCGACCGGATTTTCCCTGGCCGTGACTCTGCCGCGAGCCGGCAACCTTGGTGGCGGCGGTTTCATGCTGATTCATCACGCCCAGAGCGATGCAGAGATCGCGATCGACTACCGCGAGACGGCGCCGAGACTCGCAAATCAGGACATGTATCTGGACGAAAACGGTGATGTTGACACCAACCGGGTGCGCTTCAGCCATCTTTCTGCCGGGGTTCCGGGAACCGTTGCCGGTTTTTTTCTTGCACACCAGAAGTACGGTCGACTGCCATGGCGGCAGGTGTTGCAGCCCGCAATCGAACAGGCCCGCGACGGTATTGTTGTTAATTTCGAAATGTCACTACTGTTGCAGTATCGACAGAGAAGCTTGTGCCAGTTCGAGGCAGCCTGCGGCTATTTTTTCAAGGCAGACGGAGTACCCTACGAGGCAGGCGAGACCCTGGTACAGGCAGACTTGGCCGATACGCTGGAGTTGATTGCCGAGCACGGACCCGATGCTTTCTACAAGGGCGAGATTGCCGGGAAAATTGTCGCGGAGATGCAGCGCGGCGGTGGATTGGTGGACGCCGAGTCGTTGGCGGCCTATTCGCCAATAGTGCGTGAGCCTGTACGCGGAGACTATCGAGGTTACGAGATTGTCGCGATGCCGCCGCCGAGTTCCGGCGGTGTGCACATCTTGCAGATGCTAAATATCCTTGAGCATTTTCCGGTTGCTCAGATGGGGGCTGGCAGCGCCGACGGCGTACATCTGCTCGCCGAGGTGGCGCGCCTGGCGTATGCGGATCGCTCACAACACCTGGGCGATCCGGACTTCTTTGACGTTCCGGTGGACTGGCTTATCGGCAAAGCGTACGGCGAGCAGTTGGCGGCAACCATCGACATGCAGAAAGCCCGCCACTCGGAGGACGTTGCGCCGGGCGTGGAGCCGCCTTACGAAAGTGACGAAACGACACACTTCTCTGTGATCGACGCCGACGGTAACGTGGTGTCGAATACCTATACGCTCAACTTTTCCTACGGTTCCGGAATTGCGGTAGCTGGCGCAGGATTCTTGCTGAATAACGAGATGGACGACTTCTCCGCCAAGCCCGGTGCGCCGAATGCGTTCGGTTTGATCGGGGGCGTGGCCAACGCGATTGAGAACGGCAAACGGCCGCTAAGCTCGATGACGCCGGTTATTGTTTTCGCGGACGGTGAACCCTGGTTTGCGACCGGCAGTCCGGGTGGGCCACGAATCATCACTACAGTGTTGCAGATGATCGTAAACGTCGTTGACCACGATATGAATCTCGCTTCCGCGACTGCGGCGCCGCGCATACATCATCAATGGTTTCCTGATATCTTGCTGATGGAGAGAGGCTTTAGTCTGGATACGATTCGTTTGTTAGAACAGCGCGGGCACACCGTCAAAACCAATGGAAACTCAATGGGTAGTTTGCAAACGGTTGGTGTCGTCGGCGATATCTTTTTCGGCGCATCCGATACGCGACGACCATACTCCGGTAGCGTTGCGCCTGGTGCGGTGCATTCAGAGTGATGCTCGACACGAAGCCGGTCGTACTGTCTGTAGCCGCGCGTCGTTATGCGATGTTGGTCCTCGCCGTTGTCTACATGTTCAATTTTGTCGATCGGCAGATTCTGGCGATTCTTTTGCCGGCGATCAAAGCCGAGTTTGACGTCGGCGATACGTTTCTGGGGTTTCTGGCAGGGCCGGCCTTTGCGATATTTTATGTGGCCTTGGGCGTCCCTATCGCGCAGTATGCTGATCGATGCAATCGGCGCAATTTGATTGCGGCGTCGGTCGCTATCTGGAGTGCGATGACGGCGATCTCCGGTTTTGCCACCAACCTTGTTCATCTGACGCTGGCGCGCATTGGGGTGGGTATTGGTGAGGCGGGTTGCAGTCCGCCGGCACACTCAATGATCGCGGATTATTTTCCGCCGGAGAAGCGCTCAACGGCGATGGGTTTTTACACCATCGGTATTTCGGCGGGAATCATGCTCGCGTATCTCGCGGGCGGGTGGGCGGTGCAAGAACTCGGGTGGCGCGCCACCTTTGTTGTTGTCGGAGTGCCCGGTCTGTTTCTGGCTTTGTTGGTCAGGTTTACGCTGGTCGAACCGCAACGAGGTTCTTCCGAGGATCGAAGCAGCGGTGAAACAACGCGACCCAACCTGATCGAAGTTTGGCGATTTCTGAAAAGCCGCCCGGCTTTTTTCCACATGGCCATCGCGGCAGGGCTTTCGTCATTGGTCGGTTACTCGGTGATCAATTTTCTGCCCAGCTTCGTGGATCGCAGCTTTGATGCGGGAATGCTTGAAATTGGTACCTGGCTGGGCTTGATTCTGGGTTTCGCGGGCGGTGCCGGATTCTTTTTTGGTGGCTACATTTCCGATCGGCTGGGGCAATCCAGCCACCGGCGTTCGCTGACTTTCATAAGTGTGGCGATGCTGATTACCACATTGTTGATGTCATCGATGTTTCTGGCCAGTACCTGGCAGTTATCATTGCTGTTTTTCGTGTTGCCTGCCGCCACCATGAATGTTTATCTCGCTCCGGTGCTGGCGTTGACGCAGGGGTTGGTGTCTATCAGGATGCGGGCCACCGCTGCCTCGCTGGTGTTACTGATTATCAATATTATTGGTTTGGCAATCGGGCCACAGGTGACGGGTATTCTGAGTGACTTGCTGGCACCGCAGTTTGGGGACGAGTCCATTCGCTACAGTCTGCTGCTGGTCACGACTCTTATCTTGCCCTGGGCCGCTGTCCATTACTTCCTTGCCGGACGTAAAATCGATACCGACCTGGCTCGCGCAACGGAAGCCGACTAGATGCGGCAGGAATAGTACTATCAAGATACCTCGACGTTTATCGTTTGCTCTGTGCGTTGCGGGCATTCTAGCAGTGACCGTTTCTTTTTCCGTACACGCCTTCGAAATCGAGGCACCGGCTGTTGGTCTTGCGGGTGTTCCGTTGGATTACGTCATCAGCGGTGTGGCAGATGGCGAACCGGCAAGTATTACACTCGACGGAAAGTCATACAGTATGGCCGCCGACGCATCGGGTCGCGCCAGGTTTTCCGGGATTACCATCGACGAAAGCGGGCCGGTATCATTGCGAGCGACGGTTGGTGATGAGGTTATTGTTCGGCAGATACGCGTCATTCCTGCATGGCTATCCGTCTTGCCTGCGGTGTTGGCGATAGCCATTGCGCTGGCATTGCGCAACGTTATCCCGGCGTTGCTGGTCGGGTTGTGGCTCGGTGCGACGGCATTGCACTCCTTTACGCCAAGCGGTGCCGGTCTCGGTTTGCTCGATACGTTTCAAGTGTATGTCCGAGGTGCTCTGGCGGATTCTGATCGTGCCTCAATCGTATTGTTTACGTTGATGATCGGCGGCATGGTGGGGATCATCACACGTAACGGCGGTATGGCCAGTATCGTGCTGGCAATCGTCAGCAAGGCCAAGACAGCGATCAGCGGCCAGATTGCGGTTTGGCTGATGGGTTTGATGATTTTCTTTGACGACTACAGCAATACGCTTGTCGTGGGTAACACTGCGCGATCATTGACGGACCACCTGAAAATTTCGCGCGAAAAGCTGGCCTATATCGTCGATTCGACCGCCGCTCCAGTCGCTTGTATAGCGTTGATTACAACCTGGATAGGCTATCAAGTCGGCCTTATCGACCAGGCATTCCGCTCGATCGAAGGGCTGGCCGATATGCAGGCCTACGCCGTCTTCGTCCAGTCTATTCCGTACAGTTTCTATCCGATAATGGCTATCCTATTCGTATTGATGGTATCGGCTACGGGCCGGGATTTTGGTCCGATGTACAAAGCGGAGCTTCGCGCTCGAAACGGGCAGGTGAAACCAGCGACGGCGGAATCTCTGCCGGCGCTTGAGGGTGAGGAACTCGCGCCCAAGGATAATATTCCGCTGCGTGCTTTTAATGCGTTCATTCCAATTATCGCGCTCATTGTCGCGTTGGGTGTGAGCCTGATCAGGCTGGGCGAGGGCTCAAGTCTTACCGAGATTCTGGAAACGACAGATCCGTACAAAGCAATGATGTATTCGTCGTTCGTGGGTGTGTTGGTCGCGGCGACGTTGACGATCAGTCAGGGTATCTTGACGGTTCACGAAACCGTCGACGCCTGGTATGGCGGGTTACGTGCAACTCTTTTTGGCATGATTATCCTGGTTCTGGCGTGGGCTCTCTCGGATGTCACTGCGGCATTGAGTACGGCGAAATTTCTGGTGACTCTGTTTGCCGATTCGTTGCCGGTTGCGTTGATTCCAGCCATCGTATTCCTACTGGCAGCAATCACGGCGTTCACGACAGGAACCAGTTGGGGAACCATGGCGATCCTGATGCCGTTGGTGATTCCCCTGGCCTGGGCGGTGATGCTCGCGCACGGGATCGCGGACCCCAGCGGCATGCACATTCTGTATTCCTCCATCGCCTGTTGCCTGGCTGGCGCGGTCTGGGGCGATCATTGCTCGCCGATATCGGATACCACCGTATTGTCTTCGATCGCGAGCGGGTGCAATCACATCGAACACGTTCGCACGCAACTTCCCTACGCCCTGGTCGTGGGTGCAGTCGCTTTGTTCGTCGGAACGATTCCGGGCGGTTTCGGTGTACCGCCCTGGATTTCACTGCTCATCAGCGCGGCCATCTTGTATGGGATTCTGAAGACGTTCGGACGACGCGCCGAGGCCTGAGACTGTGTCTCCGGCTGTCCGTCGCCTGTACTACGCTGCGGCTTCAGCGCTCTTCGAAGATGGCATGTCGCCCGGCAGGAAGATCTGAACAATCATGTCGGCAATCTCTGCCATGGTGTCGGGGTCGTAAACGTCAATATTGCTGGACTTCTTGAGTTCATTTCCGAGTCCGATTAGCCCACCGGAAGAGAGGCGAATCATGTTGAACAACAGCGCCGGATTTCCGGGTACTGCAACGCCCAGTTCCTGCAAGTTTTCGAGCATGCGAAACGTCGCCTGGAACATCGGCTTGAGATGTGTCGCGACCAACCAGTCGAGCCTCGGGTTTGGATAGCTGGCCTCGAGGATCAATACATTGTGCAGGGCGGGTTGCGCTTTGGCGTAGTTCACATACGCAAGAATCAGGGCGGCCATGCGTTTCTTCGGACACGAGTTTCGATGTTCTTCCAGCGAACCCGCAAGCGACGACGTAAATTCGTTGAACACCCGGGTTGCCGCAGCTCGCCACAGTTGGTCTTTGTTCTTGAAGTGATAGGTGATCAACGGATGATGAACACCGGCGCGTTCGGCGATATCGCGAGTCGATGTACCTTTGAAGCCATTCTCCGAAAATGCCTCAATCGCAGCATTCAGAAGCTTTTGCTGAGTGGCGATGCTGCGTTTTTGTTGTTTTCGGGCCGGTCGTTCGTGGTGTAAAGCAGCGGTTACGGGCATTTTATTGGCCAAGCTGGACTAATTGCGTGCAGCTTAGCCGGATTCGCTCTTTTGGTCCAGTGTGGAAACGACTGTTCGCCGAGAAGCCCGTTCAGCGCAGCCTATTCCAGTGCGAACAGCATGCGGACACCGGCTCTCTTGGTGACCGCCACTCCGTTTTCGATAACCGGCTCAAACTTCCATTTTTCAACCGCCTTTACGGCAGCAGCGACGAACGTATCGCCGGGTGTGGAGCCTCGAACGTCAACGTTCGTCACGGCACCGTCGGTTGCAACGGTGAAAACGACGTCAACCCAGCCGGATTGATTGCGGCGCTGGGCACTACGAGGGTATTTCGGGGCGACGTAAGTAACCCGAGTAAGCGAGCTTACCGCCACAATACTCGGCTGTTCGGCAGGGGCTGTCGATGCGTTTGGCGTATTTTGCGGTTTGTCCACACCGTCCAACACGCCATCCGAACCTTGAGATTCGACATCGCCAGCAGACTCGTCGGTGGTCGTGGTCGAAGCTTGTGTCTCACCCTCAATCGCCTGTGTTTCGGCATCTGCCGCTGCGGCCAGTCTGTCGGCCTCTGCTTGACGCTCAAGGCGCTCGGCCTCCTCTGCTGCGGCTGTTTCGACGGCCTGCCTCTCCTCTTGCGCGAGACGTTGCTGCTCGACAATTGCAGCCCGGGCACTTCGCAGGGCGGTTGCCAGCGCGGAGACATCGCTATTGCCTGGGTCGACCGCGCGAGCGCCGGCCAAGATGTTTTCAGTGGCATCCAGATTACCGTTGTCCATCTCGGTGCGGGCCTGGAAGGCCAGTTTGCTGGCAATCACACTCAAGCCCTGACGTGCTGCTGCGTTCTCGGCGTCGTTCGACAACACGAGTTCATAGTAGTAGCGGGCATTGTCATTTGACGGACTGAGCAGCGCGCCGTCGTCGAGTCGGGCGGCTGCTTTGGCGAGAACGTCGTCAACCTGCTGCTCACTGCGGGCGGCAGACAGTTCTTCTGTCACTGCATCGATCTCCACGGTATCGGTCGTACCGAGATTACGGGCGGCACCCAGGGCGCTCGCCGCATCCTCAAACCGGCTTTCGCGAACAGCAGAACGTGCCTCGTCGAGGTGTCCGCGTAACTGCATCTGCGAAAGCTGGCTGGTTAAAAATGGCAGTCTGGAATTCTGTGCATCTACCGATGCCACACGCTGTAATGCAGCGTCCGCGTCGTCGAGCCGTGCCTCAAGCATGGCTGATTCAGCCATACCCAATGCTTGTGAGAGCACGCCTTCCAGTTCTGCCGTGACCGCCGCGTTACCGGCATCTGCGGCCAGGGCCGCCGCATACAGTTCTATGGCGTTGCTGCCGGCCGGGTTGAAAATCTGACCGGCATCGCGAGCAAGTCGAGCTTCGCTGAGCAACTGATCAACGTCGATCGGGGCTGCCGTTATTGTTTGATTGTCGACAACAACGTCGGCCTCGCCAAACGACGGCGTAGCGGCATTTTCCGGTCGGGGAACAGTTGTCTCATCGGATCCGCTAAGAAACCAAAACAGGCCCGCCGCAATGACGGCAACTGCGGCCGCTCCGATGCCGAGAATGCGCGGTGGCAGCGACGACGTTCCGTCGCTGTCCTCGAAAGAGCCCGGCAT
Organism: uncultured Woeseiaceae bacterium; assembly: GCA_964654975.1. GTDB lineage: Bacteria > Pseudomonadota > Gammaproteobacteria > Steroidobacterales > Woeseiaceae > UBA1847. The sequence continues at coordinate 59,509 of CAZZKW010000007.1, read as the reverse complement.
CGTAATGTCGGACTCTGTGGTGTCGTCGAACGGCGCGATTTCAGGTTCTGGCTGCTTGTTTGCCGAAAGTTTTTCGCCAACGCTGCTGATCAGTCCTGTTACCGTTTCAGTGAAGCTCCCGTCGTCCTGGCCGAAAGCGCCTGCCAGGCTATCTTCGATCGGTGAGCTATCTTCCGGGCCGGCCTCGGAGCCCAGCGGTGGATCCACCGGGGTCGGGGTTTCCGGCTTGTCTGGTGTTGCGGTTACTGCGGCTTTGACGACCGGTTCGGGCGAAGTTTTGGCAGCGGCGGGTTTTGGAGCTGGCGGGGGAGCCGCTTTGCTTACGGCGGGTTTAGCGGAGGACGTAGCGTCTTTAGCGCCAAAAGCAGCATCCGGTGCTTCCAGGTGGTGCTTGACCGATGCTTCCACTGCCAAACGAGCGCGACCGGGCGATACCGGTTTTAGCAAGAAACGGTACACCTTGCCGCGATTGATGAGATCCATAAGCATCTCACCATCGTCACGACGCCCTGCGACAATCGACACCAGCCGTGCTGAGCCTTTACGAAGATGCTGCGTCAGTTGCTCGATCTTGTCACCGACCATCGATGCGTCGACCACGGCGACACCGATCTTGTGTTTGCCAATCGCTTCGTTGGCCTGCGCCAGCGTTTTTGCGTAATACACCTTGTGCATTCCACGCGATGAATCCTTGATTGTTTCAAGGAACTCCATGTCATGAGTCAGGACGAGGATATCGACGGCCCGGGAACCGACGCCAGTCGCCGCCGATACTTTCTTTGGGTCCAGCGCCGGCATGCGTCCTGTTCCGTCGCTGATGATCGTGGCGCCGTTCTCCGAGGTTTCCATGACAATGTGTTGGGCGGGCTGGTCGACGCTTGCAACCGTGTCATTCGCAGATTCAGCCAAAGCCATTAGACGATTTTGACGAGCGGCGTTCTCCACCAGTTTCAGCAGTGCATCGCCGCTGACGTTGCCGCGGACTACCTGGAAAACCTCTTCGTCGCCGACAAGTGCCTCGATCTCATTGGCCGAGTTTCCGGCGAGCAGTATGCCGATCGTATCCGGCGAACGCTTTTTCGCTTCACGCAGCGCATCAAGCCCGCTCATGCCGGGAAGATCCTGAGCAGTTACGATGATATTAATCGGTGTCTCGACGAGTGTTTGCAACGCTTCGCTACCACTGGTGGCACAATGTACCGTGTAGCTGTCGCTAAACCCGGAGCTAAGATTATCGAGCGTGGCCTGCTCGCTATGCAGCAACAATATCTGTGTTTTGAATTGGTCTAGCGGCACTTCTCATTCTCCATAATCCTATGTCAAATCGCTCGCGCAGTCCTTGCGTCCGGGCAGTATAGCCTTGGGGTTCCCGGAGATTGTCGTTAGCTCGCGACATAATGTCGAATTTGTGACGCGGCGCACAGTGGAAGTGCAGGGCAGGTCACGTTTGCTCAAGGCGCTTGCCCAAAAGGAGTGGGTCCATGCGGGCTGCGTGCGCAGGGCGAAAGCAGGTGCGCTCAGAATCGTGATCTAGTCGCTGCGTCCTCGACTTTCGACTTCGCTTTTGAGCTCCGCCAGAGCATCGTCGAGTGACATAATCTGTTGCTTTTTCGACCCGATTCGGCGAACAGCGACCGAACGGTTTTCCAGCTCACGCTGTCCCACCGCAAACTGTACGGGAATCTTGGCGACGCTGTGTTCGCGAACCTTGTAGGAGATTTTCTCGTTTCTAAGGTCCGTCTCGACGCGTAAGCCATTCGCGCGCAGGCTTTTCTCGATCTCGATCGCATAGTCATCCGCGTCGGAGGTGATCGTCAATATCTTCACTTGCACCGGTGCCAGCCACAAAGGCAGGTTGCCAGCGTGGTGCTCGATGAGAATGCCTATAAAGCGTTCCAGCGAGCCGAAAATCGCGCGGTGCAGCATCACTGGAACGTGTTTTTCGCCGTCTTCACCGATGTAAGTGGCTCCAAGCCGGCCGGGCATGTTCAGATCGACCTGCAGCGTACCGCACTGCCAGTCGCGGCCAATCGCATCGCGCAGTACGAATTCGAGTTTCGGCCCGTAGAACGCGCCTTCTCCGGGATTGTGCGTGTACTCAAGCTCCGAGGTTTCGAGTGCCTTGAGCAGAGCCGCTTCTGCCTGATCCCAAACCGCGTCTTCTCCGACTCGCGTTTCGGGCCGGTCTGCAAACTTGATGCGGATATCGTCGAAGCCGAAGCCCTTGTAGATGCTGAGAATCAGATGGCAGATTGCGATCGACTCCTCGGTAATTTGCTCTGGCGTGCAAAATACGTGCGCATCGTCCTGCGTAAATGCGCGAACGCGCATCATGCCGTGCAGCGCACCGGACGGCTCATATCGGTGACATTTGCCGAACTCGGCGAGGCGATAGGGCAGGTCGCGGTAGCTCGTGATGCCTTGTTTGAACACCTGCACGTGGCCCGGACAGTTCATCGGCTTGATCGCATAGCTGCGCCCGTCGACAGTTTCGGTCGTGAACATGTTGTCGCCAAAGGATTGCCAATGTCCTGACGCTTCCCACAGGGAGCGGGCAACAACTTCAGGCGTGCTGATCTCCTGATAACCGGCCGCATTCTGCTGCTCGCGCATGAAGCCGATCAGGGTTTGGAAAATGCTCCAGCCCTTCGGATGCCAGAAAACAGCGCCCGGTGCTTCTTCCTGAAAGTGAAACAAGTCCATCACTCGGGCGAGCCGCCGATGATCGCGCTTCTCGGCCTCTTCGAGCCGATGCAGATGTTGCCTTAGTTGCTTGTCGTTGGCCCAGGCTGTTCCGTAAACCCGCTGCAACATTTCGTTGTTGGAATCGCCGCGCCAGTACGCGCCGGAGACGTGAGTCAACTTAAAGGACTTTCCGAGCTTGCCGGTCGCGGGAAGGTGCGGGCCACGGCAAAGGTCAACGAAGTTGCCCTGGCGATAAAGCGTTACGTCTTCACCCGACGGGATGCTCTGAACAATTTCGGCTTTGTACTGTTCTCCGATACTGCGGCAAAACTCGATCGCTTTGTCGCGCTCCCAGACCTCGCGCACTATCGGCTCGTCGCGATCAACGATTTCCTTCATTCGCGTTTCTATGGTTTCGAGATCCGCATCGGTAAAAGCCTCCGCGCGTGCGAAGTCGTAATAGAAACCGTTCTCGATGGCCGGTCCGATGGTTACCTGAGTGTCTGGCCACAGTTCCTTGACGGCCTCGGCGAGCACGTGCGCCGCATCGTGGCGCAACAGTTCCAGCCCGTCGTCGGAGTCGCGCGTCACAATGGCGACCGTCGCGTCGTTCTCGATTAGTCGGTTGAGGTCCCAGGCTTCGCCATCCACGCGGACGGCCACTGCGGCTTTCGCCAGACCCGCTCCGATACTCGCGGCGATGTCGGCACCGCTGACCGGGGCATCAAATTGACGCTCGGAACCGTCCGGTAATGTGATTTTTGGCATCGTTTAAACTGCTGTCTGGTTTGTCGGAAGTGACGGCGCGATATTGTACGCGAAATGCCCCGCGGATAAAGCAAGGGAAGCTCTGATCAATTCCGAGTACAATGCGCCTCTTCGAAAAGCTTCCAGATCGATTTTTATGAGCGCAGGCGAATCGCGGGATTTCATCCGCCAGATCATTCACGACGATCTGGTGTCGGGCAAACACGATCAGGTCGTGACCCGGTTTCCACCGGAGCCGAACGGCTATCTGCACATCGGGCATGTCATGTCGATTTGCCTGAATTTCGGGGTAAGCGCCGAGACCTCGGGGCGCAGTTACCTGAGGTTCGACGACACGAATCCTGGAAAGGAGAGTCCGGAATATGTCGAGGCGATCAAGCGTGATGTGCGCTGGTTGGGCTTCGACTGGGAGGATCGCCTGACGCATGCATCGGACTATTTCGGGCGGCTTTACGAGGCAGCAGTCAAACTGGTCGAAATGGAGCTCGCGTATGTGGACAGCCTGAGTGCTGACGAAATACGAAGCTACAGAGGAACGCTGACCCAGGCTGGCAAGAACAGCCCGCACCGCAGCCGCAGCGTTGCCGAGAACCTCGATTTGCTGGCGCGCATGAAGGCGGGCGAATTTGCAGACGGTGCGATGGTCCTGCGCGCGAAAATCGACATGACGTCGCCAAATATGAATCTGCGCGATCCTGCACTGTATCGAATTCGCCACGTAACGCATCCGCACACGGGCGACGATTGGCATATCTACCCGATGTACGATTTTGCGCACACCTTGTGCGATGCGTTTGAGGGCATCACACACTCGCTGTGCACGCTGGAGTTCGAGGACCACCGCCCGCTTTACAACTGGTTTCTCGATCGTCTGGAGCTTGAGCATCGGCCCCGGCAGATCGAATTCTCGCGCCTGAATCTTGCCTACGCCATTACCAGCAAGCGCAAGCTGAATGCGCTGGTCGAGGAGGGCGTCGTTGCAGGTTGGGACGACCCCCGCATGCCGACGATTGCAGGCATGCGTCGTCGCGGTTATCCGGCAGCCGCGCTGCGCGATTTCGTAGCGCGAGCCGGGGTTACGAAAAAAGACAAGTTCATCGAGATGGGGGCGCTCGAAAATTGCGTTCGGGAAAATCTCGGTGAGGAATCGCAGCGTCGCATGGCGGTGTTACGGCCGTTAAAGGTGGTGCTGACGAATTACCCCGACGACGAAGTCGAAATGATGAGCGCGATGAATCACCCTGGACGACCTGAGTTCGGTACGCGGGAGGTACCGTTCTCCCGCGAACTGTGGATAGAGCGAGACGATTTCATGGAAGATGCGCCGCGCAAGTTTTTTCGCCTGAAGCCCGGTGGCGAAGTTCGCTTGCGGTTCGGTTACATCATTCGCTGTGATGAGGTCATCAAGGACGACGCGGGCGATGTTGTAGAACTGCGTTGTAGCTACGACCCGGATACGCGCAGCGGAACCGGCACCAGTGATCGAAAGGTCAAGGGAACCATCCATTGGGTGTCGTGTGCACACAGTATCGACGCCTCGGTACGTTTATACGACCGCTTGTTTAACGCCGTCAATCCAAATGCTGCGGAGGATTTTCGTGCTGTGCTTAACGCCGATTCGCTGCAGACGGTCGCGGCAAAGTTAGAGCCATCGCTCGCGACGCTTGAAGCTGGCGAAGCAGTGCAGTTTGAACGCCTGGGGTATTTTTGTCGGGATGATGAAGTGCATTCCGCGACCGGGCAGGTATTCAACCGCATCGTGACGCTTCGGGACTCCTGGGCCAAACTCGAAAAACAGGCGATGCAGCAGACAGAACTTTCCTAGGGTCTGTTTACAGACCCGTAGATCAAGCGCTGTAACCGTCGGTCATGACCAGCGGCGCACCGCGTGCGGAGCTGAGTCCCTCAGCTGCGCTGCCCTCCGCTTTGGCAACTTCAATCACGCCAAAGGAATTAACCAGCGCCAGCAAGTCACCGGGTTTTGCCCTGCCGTAGGTTGTGAGCATTGCTATTTGGTGTCCGGCAATCCGCGCGACGGGTTCGCGGAAGCCTTGAATCATCGATGCTTCTATATCACTGATAAGATTGCCGAAAGCATCGATTGTGACGATCGTTCCGGTGACTTTTCCTGCGCTTACTTCGGGTTCGTCCAGCCACGCCGGAGTCCATTCCTCGACGGCTCTGCCAACGCTGGTGAGCGGCAGTCTTCCGGCCGCGAGCTCCGCGGCGACTGGTGCGAAAATATCTCTGCCATGAAAAGTGTTACTGGGCGGTGCCAGCTTGAGCGCTTTCAGCCGGCGAATATCGAGCTGCCATATCCTGGCATTTTCAGCGCGCTTTAGAAGCGGTGCCAGCAAGCCGTTGTCGGGCGCGATGAATACGTGGCCGTCGTGTTCAACGACAAGAATTTCCCGCTCGGTGCCGACACCGGGATCGACAATTGCCAGGTGAATAGAACCGGGTGGAAAGTATGGGTATGCACGGGAAACCCAAAAACCTGCCTCAGGCGGCCAATGCGGGGGAATCTCGTGCGCCAGATCAATAACCTGAGCGTCGGGGTTTCGGCTGAGAATCACACCGCGCATGACGGCGGCGAACGGACCCTTGTGGCCGAAGTCCGTCGTCATCGTAATGACACCTGACCAATGCATCGGGTTTTGTCCCCTTTAGGTAACCTTCCGGACGGCAAGTCGATTGAGGTGCCAGTCCGCGTTGCCGAACATCAATCCGATTGCGGTCAGCCGCTTGAAGTAGTGTGCAACGTCGAGCTCCCAGGTGACGCCCATACCGCCGTGTATCTGTACAGACTCCTCGCCCACTCGTTTGCCGGCAACGCCGATCTGGTACTTGATCGAGTGAATCGCGCGCGCGGAAGACTCGCCGCCTTCCGCGACATTCATCGAGGCCCACATCAGCAATGATCGACTTTGCTCACAGGCCGTATACATTTCCACCATGCGGTGTTGCAGTGATTGGAAGCTGCTGATCGGGACGCCGAATTGCACGCGGCTCTTGGAGTACTCGATGGTCTTCTCGGTCAGAACAGTCATGATACCGACCGCCTCGGCACAGACAGCAAGCGTCGCATCGGCAAGCGCACCGCTGAGGGCGTCGTATCCTTCGTCCGCGGAGCCTATGAGTTGGGCATCGCTGGCGATGACGCCGGCGAGCGTTACTTCGGCGGCACGCAGGCCGTCGACTGTCGCGTAGTCGCGGATTGAAACACCCTCGGCATCTGCTGCGATTCCAAACAGGGAGATGCCGTTTTTGTCCGCGCGATCACCTGCGGTACGTGCCGGAACGATGATGAGGTCTGCCGTGCCGCCGTTGAGCACGTAGCCTTTCTCACCGTTTATCCGCCATCCGTCGTCGGTGCGCGTGGCGGTTGTTGAGACATCGTTCAACTCGTAGCCGGCGGAGGGTTCGACGTAGGCCAGCGTGGCCTGCAATTCGCCATTAATCATCGGGCGCAGCCACTTCGCTTTCTGGGTTTCGCTTGCGGCGCGCTTCAGAATTCCGCCAGCCAATACGATGTTGGCGAGATAGGGTTCGACCACCAGGCCGCGCCCAAGGCGTTCCATGACCACCGTCAGGTCTACCGGTCCACCGTCAAAGCCACCATCGTCCTCGCTGAACGTAACTGCGGTCCAGCCGAGTTCGGCGAAGGTCCGCCATACTTCCGAGCTAAAACCTGCCTCGCTGCCGGCGTACTTTTGGCGAGTCTCGAAGTCGTAGTCATTGGCGACGAATTTCTCGATGCTGTCGGCCAGCATTGTTTGCACTTCGTTGAGTGAAAGATCCATGGTGTAAGGCCCTATAGTCCAAGCACGTGCTTGGCGATGATGTTTTTTTGAATTTCGTTGGAGCCGCCGAAAATCGATACCTTGCGATTATTGAAGTAGACCAGCGAGCTGTCGGTTTGCGCACCTTCGCCGACACGTTCGTCGGCCGGAAAGTCGACGACGTATTGGTCACGAACGTAGGGTAGTGCGTAGTACCCGGCGACCTCGAGATACAGCGCGTCGATTTGCTGGCGCAGTTCCGTACCGGCGATCTTCAGAATCGATGACTCCGGTCCGGGCGCCTTGCCGGATACTACCGAGGCGAGTGTGCGCAGCTCGGTGTACTCGAGTGCCTTCAGTTCGACCTCCACTGCCGCGATCTTGCGCATGAAGATCGCATTGTCTGCCAGCGGCGCGGCACCTCGCACGGATGTTTTTGTCTGAGCTCGCAGACGCGCTAACCTGAATTTCGAACCCGCAACGCCGGCGATCCCGGTACGTTCGTGTTGTAACAGGACCTTGCCGTAGGTCCAGCCCTTGCCCTCTTCGCCGACCAGGTTCTCCACCGGAACCCGAACGTTCTCGAAATGTACTTCGTTGACCTCGGGTTCGCCGTCGAGCAGCACTATTGGCTTGATGCTGACACCGGGTTGCTGCATATCGATAAGAATGAAGCTGATGCCTTCCTGTCGTCTGGCAACGTCGCTGTTGGTGCGCACGAGACAGAAAATCCAGTCCGCGTATTGTCCCAGTGTGGTCCAGGTCTTGGTGCCGTTGATAACGTAGTGATCACCGTCGAGGTCGGCACGGGTCTTGAGGGAGGCAAGATCGGAACCGGCACCGGGTTCTGAGTAGCCCTGACACCACCAGGTATTGAACTCCAGAATATCCGGCAAAAATGTTTGCTTCTGCTCCTCAGAGCCGAAGGTATAGATAATGGGTCCGACCATGGAAACGCCGAAAGACAGGTACGGCGGTGCGTTTACGCGGGCCTGCTCGTCGGCAAAAATGTACTTCTGCACTGTGGACCAGCCGGTTCCGCCGTATTCCGTGGGCCAGTTTGGTGCGCCCCAGCCTCGCGCATAAGCGATCTTGTGCCAGCGAACCATGTCATCGCGCGTCAGCGGGATCGCTTGCTCTTGCTTGGCAAGAATGTCCTGGGGAAATTCAGTCTCAAAAAACGCGCGAACTTCGGCACGAAACGCTAGTTCTTCTGCGGTGAAGGTGACATTCATAGATAAGCCCGGTCGAGGTTGGTCATCAAAATTGGCCAGTGAGCTTAGCAAATCATGAGGTTTACGTCTGATTCTATTGGGCTGGCGGCACTCTTGTTGCACAATGCGGTGATGACGTCTCGTTCTACCGCATTTCCGCCGCCAGCGCAGAAACCCCGTGCAACCGTCGATGCACTGGGTCGGCCGCTGCACGACTTGCGCATATCGGTGCTCGATCAGTGTAATTTCCGATGTCCGTACTGCATGCCCGAGGCGGAGTACCACGCGGACTACGCGTTCTTGAAAAGGCAACAACGACTGAGTTACGACGAGATCATTCGGATTGCGACTGCGGCCACCGCCCTGGGTGTTAGCAAGATTCGTCTGACCGGTGGTGAGCCATTGCTCGACAAGAATATTGGCGACCTTGTTCAGCGCATTGCGGCGTTGCCCGGTGTGCGAGATCTTGCGCTGACGAGCAATGGACAGTTACTGGCCCCTGTTGCGAAGACGCTCGCCGGTGCCGGTCTGCATCGCGTCACCGTTAGCCTCGACAGCGTCGACGAGCGCCTGTTTCGTGCGATGAGCGGTGGCAGAGGTGACCTTGGTAAGGTTCTCGCCGGTATCGAAGCGGCCCGGGACGCGGGACTGGGCCCGGTAAAAGTAAACGTCGTCGTGCAAAAGGGGGTTAACGATCACGCTGTGCTGGACCTCCTGGAGTACTTTCGCGGCAGCGCGACGATCGTCCGCCTGATTGAATTCATGGATGTGGGCAATCGCAACGGTTGGCGTATGAATCAGGTAGTAGCGTCCCGCGATCTGCTTGAGAGAATCAAGCGTCGATGGCCGCTGCGGAGTGTTGACAAGAATTATCCCGGGGAGGTCGCGCGTCGCTATGAGTATGTCGACGGTGGCGGTGAGATCGGATTCATTTCTTCGGTAACGGAACCGTTTTGCGGCGGTTGCAGTCGCGCCAGACTGTCAGCAGACGGCATGCTGTATACCTGCCTGTTTGCCAATCAGGGCACTGATCTGCGAACGCCTCTTCGCAACGGCGTGTCTGACGACGAGCTTCGGGATATTCTTGCCAGCATCTGGTTGCAACGAGCTGATCGGTACAGTGAACTGCGCAGTCCGGAACTGGCCGAGCACCATGTTTTGCAAAAAGTCGAAATGTACAGGATAGGTGGATGACATGAGTGAACTCAGTCATGTAGACAGCGACAATCGACCAACGATGGTCGATGTCGGTGATAAGGCAGTAACAGCCCGCGAGGCTCATGCGCGATCGGTCGTCCTTTTGCCCGCGGAAGTCCTGGAGCATGTCGTCGATGACGAAATCGCGACAAAAAAGGGCCCGGTTTTCGCGACGGCAATTATCGCCGGTGTAATGGCAGCGAAAAAAACCCACGAACTCATACCCTTTTGTCATCCACTTGGTCTGGAAAGCTGCAAGCTGTCAATCGAGGTCGAAAACGGTGCCGTCGTCATCGATGCCCGTTGCAAGGTGACCGCCAAGACGGGTGTCGAGATGGAGGCGCTGACGGCGGCAAGCGTTGCCGCGCTGACGGTGTACGACATGCTAAAGGCGTTGTCGCACGACATCGTAATCAGTGCGACGAAACTCATGTCGAAGTCCGGCGGTAAGCGGAGTTTTGCACGTGACGAATAGACCGGTTTACGGGTTGGTTCTCGCCGGTGGCAAGAGTCGTCGTATGGGGCGCGATAAAGCCTTGCTGGATCGCGGTGGTCGATCACAACTGGCATTCATAGTCGAACTTCTCGACATGCTCGTGGACAAGGTGTTCGTCTCGACGCGCCCCGGGCAGCAGGACGATGTCGAACGAGGCAAGTATCCGCAAATTGTTGACCGCTATGATGACCTCGGTCCGATGGCCGGTATTCTTTCTGCATTGCAACAGTATTCCGATGTTGACTGGCTGGTTGTTGCCTGCGATTTGCCAAATATTGACACGCAAACGATTCGCAGGCTGCTGTTGCATCGTTCCGGCGAGCAGGCGTTTACCGCGTATGCGAGCAGCTACGACGGGCTTCCTGAGCCTTTGTGCGCTATATACCATTTTGGTTGCGGCGAAATCGTGCAGCGATTCGTCGACGACGGGATGCACTGCCCGCGCAAGATGCTGATTCGCTCAAAGACGCACCTGTTGCAGCAACTGGAACCCGGTTCTCTGGACAACGTAAATACGCCGGATGACTTGCGCGATAGCATATTGGAGGCGCGAGAATGAAAACCATTAAGGTTCGATATTTTGCGATTTTTCGCGAAACTGCCGGAATGGCCGGCGAAACGCTCAACCTGGACGCGGCGACGGCAATGGACGTATTCGAGAAAACGCGCCTGCGGCACGCCTCGAACGAACCGATGCACCACTGCAAAGTGGCGATCAACGACGAAATGGCCGAGTGGTCGTCGCCGGTGAGCGACGGCGATACTGTCTTGTTGTTTCCACCGGTGGCCGGTGGCTGATTTGTTTCAGGTACACGACAAGAGCTTCGATCTCGTCAAGCTTCGAAAAAGTATGATGACTCCTGGCGCCGGTGGCTTTTGCGTCTTTGAAGGATGGGTTCGCAACGAAAACGAAGGTCGCGAGGTTGAGCGGCTGGAATACGAAGTGTACGCGCCACTGGCAATTACCGAGGGCGAAAAAATCCTGCGGGAAGCGCAACAACGATTTCCACATTTACAGGCCTGTTGCGTGCACAGATCCGGCCTGCTCGAGATCGGGGACTGTGCCGTATGGGTCGCGGTCTCATCACCGCACCGCGACGAGGCTTTCGATGCCTGCCGTTACATTATTGATGAGGTAAAAGTTCGATTGCCTATTTGGAAAAAGGAACACTACGTTGATGGCGATTCCGGTTGGGTGAATTGCGAACGCTGTGCTAACGTTCCGCATCGAATACAGAACGACAAAGGCGGCTAGCGTGCGCATCATTCATTCCATCGACGACGCGAAAGCGCTGATCGGCGAAGAGGTCGGACTTTCCGACTGGGCAGTTATTGATCAGCAGCGCGTGGATCAGTTCGCTGCGGCGACCGCCGATCATCAATGGATTCACGTAGATACCGAGCGTGCAGCGAAAGAGATGCCGGATGGCAAGACTATCGCTCACGGCTATTTGACCTTGGCATTAATCCCTGCGTTAACCGGCGACTTCGTTGAAGTAAGAAATCTCGCACGAGCGATCAACTTCGGTCTCAATAAGGTCCGTTTTTATGCGCCGGTGCCAGTGGGCTCCCGATTGCGCGCCCGGGCGATAGTTCTGCAGGCTCGTCAGCGGGCGGGCGCTTTGTTGTTGACCTCACAGGTACGAATCGAAGTGGAGGGTCAACGCAAGCCCGCCTGCGTTGCCGAAACCCTGGGCATGTATTTCTTCAAGGAATAATCTATTCCCGTCGGAGTGCTAGTCGTCAATAAATTCGGCTGTTGTCTGTCGCTTTCGATTGACGATCAGCCGGGTTACGTCGGGGCGGGAGTAGTGGCCGACCGGATCGAGACTGTGGCGTTCTTCAAGCACTCGTCGGTGATCCAACTCAACGACATAAAGTGACTCCTTGCCCGATTGCGGCGGCAGTAACCAGTCGCCGTTTGGTGCGGCAACGCAGGAACCTCCGTTTGCCATCAGTTCGTCGGCGGTGTCTATGAGCAGGTCAGCATGTGGCAGGTTTGCATCGATATCCGAGCCTCGCATCAATCCGGATACGGACACTACGTACGAACGGCTTTCGCGTGCGATGAAGCGTGTGATTTCCTCTGTATTGCGTACGCTGCCGGGCCATATGGCGACGTGCAGATCCTCGCCTTGCGCGTAAAGCGCAGCCCGCGCGAGTGGCAACCAGTTTTCCCAGCAGTTGAGCCCGCCCACCGTGAATGGCCCCAACGAGTGAGTGCGCAGACCGTTGCCGTCACCGATCGCCCAGACCAGCCGTTCCTCATGAGTTGGCATGAGTTTGCGATGCACGGATTGGATCGAGCCTGTTGCGTCGATAAATACCATGGAGCAGTAAAGGCTGTGGCCGCCACGATCCGATGCGCGCTCTATGATACCAAGGTATACAGCGATGCCGTGCTCGCGGGCGGCTGAGGCTACCGGCTCGAGATCGCCGGAGTCTACGGTGACCGCCTCCGAGACGTAGTGTGCGTACAGGGACTTTTGCACGTCGGATTCGAAGCGCGCACCGTCGGTTCGTTCTACCCAGAAAGGGTAGCCAGGCAGCAGCGCCTCGCCGAAGACGACCACGGCACAGTCATCTGCCGCGGCTTTTCCAATCCAGCTGACAACTTTCTCGAGTGTGGCGTCGCGATGTAACCAAATCGGTGCGATCTGCGCGAGGCCAACGGTTATTCGTGTGTCAGGCATAGGCGAACTTGTTTGTTTCTAGAGAATTTCGGAGAAATGCTTTATTCGTCGAGCTTATCATGGAATTCCGCGTTAGAATCGGCCAACAAGTTCATGAAAAACTAGCGTTTTGGTGTTGTAGAACCGAAGCGAAAATACGTATCGATGAAGGAATCCGGATGGCTGACCCGTTGCGACTTTACGGTCTTAATGCGCTGGTCTTGAGTGCAGGCAGCGGTATCGGCGAAGCTACCGCGCGCACCTTGATCCGGCACGGTGCCACGGTCCTGGCCATCGACACCGGGAACAGCGGTGTGGAGCAGCATTTCGCTGCGGTGAAGGGCATTACAGGCCTGTCGGCAAACCTCGTCGACGCGGATCAAATGCCGACGGTAGTTCAGGTGGCCGTTGAAAAGTTGGGCGGGATCGACATTCTGGTCAACGAATTTCCGCCCACACACAGTGAGCCAATGCCGGCGTCGGCAGAGATGCTGGAGCGCCTGTTGCAGTCGCGCGCGGCGCTAACACTGTCAATCTGTCGTGCCGCTTTACCGCACCTCAAGAAGAGCCCGGCCGGGCGAATTGTAAATATGGGCTTCTTGCGCAGCTCATTCGCGGCGGATGCCAGCGACGCCTTCGATCGCGCCGAGAAAGATCTGGCGAATCTGACTCGTGCGCTTGCTGTTGAAATTGGTGAGTTTGGCATCACCGCCAACTATGTACAGCCCGGTGGAGTAATGACACCTGACAGTCGCGACGTGTTTCGCAAAGACAAAGCGTTACGCGATCATTGTATCAAGAACTCTGCCTCGCGCCGCTTGGGTGAACCGGTCGATATAGCCAAAGTCGTTTTATTTCTGGCCAGTGATGATGCCGTCTTTGTCAGCGGGACAGGTGTTGTCGTCGACGGTGGTCGCAACAGCGATTGAGAATTTATGAATCCGGTGCTTGAAGATTTGATCGGTTTGCTCGGACTGGAGCGTATCGAAGACAATATTTTCCGCGGCGACAGCCGCGATATCGGTAGCCCGCAGGTTTTCGGTGGACAGGTGATCGGGCAGGCATTGTCTGCAGCTCAACACACTGTCGAGGATCGAGTCGCGCATTCCTTGCACGCGTACTTTCTGCGACGGGGCGATGTTTCGGCTCCTATCGTTTACGAGGTTGACCGCGCGCGTGACGGCGGCAGTTTTTCGAATCGGCGAGTGGTCGCCATTCAGCACGGGCGACCGATATTGAATCTTGCAGCATCGTTTCAGACCCCGGAGGCGGGGTTGGAGCACCACGCAGTGATGCCGGATGTGCCCGGTCCGGATGGACTGAAGGACTTAACGGATGTCGCCAAGGACATGCTCGCGCACATTCCGTCAAAGATGCGTCGTTTCCTGACGGACAAACGGCCGTTCGAATTTCGGCACGTTGAAGCCGTGAATTTCGAAACCTCGCAAAAACTTCCACCGAGAAAACACATTTGGATTCGTGCGGTTGATAAGTTGCCGGATGATCCGGTGTTGCATCAAAACCTGTTGACCTACGTTTCCGACTACGAACTGCTCGGTACAGCGACCTTGCCGCACGGGCTGTCGTTCACGCGGGGTAGCGTAATCATGGCAAGCCTTGACCACGCGCTTTGGTTTCATGGCGAGGTCAGGATGGACGAATGGCTGTTGTACGCCATGGACAGCCCGAACTCATCCGGTGCGCGCGGTTTGGCACGAGGGCAATTGTTTAGTGAAGACGGCAGACTGGTCGCCTCGACGGCTCAGGAAGGATTGATGCGCGTGATCGATCCCGAAGACTGGAAGCCGCGCTCAAAGCCCAGATCTCAAAAGTAGAAAATACGGTGACAGGCACCGTATTTTTTCTAGTGTGACTTGCCTTGCGCGGCAACCGCAGCGGAAGCTTTCGCTATGGCCTCAGCATCGCCGAGGAATTCGCGCGATATCGCACGCAGATCGTCGTCAAGGACGTAGGCCAGAGGAACGCCGGTCGGGATATTGAACTTGGTGATTTCGTCCTCTGAAACGTTGTCCAGCATTTTCACCAGCGCGCGCAAACTGTTGCCGTGGGCAGCGATCAACACGTTCTTACCCGCCTTGAGTTGCGGTGCAATGACGTCGGTCCAACACGGCATAACGCGTTGCAGCGTTGTTGCGAGCGATTCTGCAGCAGGCAGCGCCTCGATTCCGGCGTAGCGCGGGTCGTTGGCCGGATGACGTTCATCGCAGGCATCCAGTTCTGGCGGCAGAACGTCGTAGCTCCGGCGCCAGATATGCACTTGATCATCGCCGTATTTTGCTGCGGTTTCGGCCTTGTTGAGGCCTTGCAGCGAACCGTAGTGCCGCTCGTTCAGACGCCAGTCGCGAATCACCGGTATCCACATTCGATCCATCTGATCCTGAACATGCCAAAGCGTGCGAATGGCTCGTTTAAGGACTGAAGTAAATGCGATATCAAAATCGTAGCCGAGATCAAGCAGTAATCGGCCAGCGTCGATCGCCTCCCGGTTGCCCTTCTCGGTTAGATCGACATCGGTCCAACCGGTGAATAGATTCTTGAGATTCCAGTCACTTTGTCCGTGACGGCACAGTACCAGTTTGCCGGTCATTGTTTCTCCAGTGAGTTGCGACTGCGACAGGGGTGCGCAAACAATCGTAGTCTAGGTTGTAATCAAGTTTCGGAATTCCTGCGCGGCGACCGTGAGAGCAGCGAAGTCAACTGCATCGCGACGCTGCATTTCTTCGATCATGCTCTTGAACCGTTCAACTTCCAGCGCGTGTTTCTTTAGCCATGCCGCTGCAATTTTCCCCGGTTCCTGTTTGCTCCTCGGCGATAGTAGCTGGAAGGCGAGTTCGCGTCGCAAGCGGTAGAATTCGTCGCGTAAGTTGCTGCGCGCCATTGCTTGCCAGCGACCTGAGACATCGAGATCTTCCGCCCGGTTGTGTAGCCAGTGCAGCTCCAGTTCGTCGTTGAACGTTGAGTACAGGCGAGCGGCATCAAGTACGTTTCGCTTGCGTTCAGCCGCGAGGTCGGCCATGTCGAGCGCCGGCCGGGTGAGCAACAATACAGACATTCGGTTCGCGAGTTTCTGCGGTACGCCCATCGAGATGAAAGCTTGCTCGGCGTTCTCGTTGCGTGCGCGACTCGCCTTTGACAAATAGGTCGCTGATCGTGAGTAAATGCGCGCCATGTTGTCTTTCAGTCGATCCACTGCCGTTACGATGTCGAGGTTGTCGCCGTACTGCTCAATCAGCCAATAGCAGGCATGACGCAGGGTTCGACTGACCTCGAACATCATCGAAACCTGTGCGCTTGCCGGAATCTCGTAGTCCAGTGACTCGATGGTTCTGAGCAATGGCCCGGCCCGGCAAATGATACGAGCGACCTCGTAGGCTCGGGCCACCGTGACGATATTTGCGCCGGTATCAAGTTGCACCCGCTTAACGAATGCCGGTCCCATACGATTGACGAGGGCGTTCGCAATCAGGGTTGCGAGGATCTGCCGACTCAGTCGATGGCCTGCCAGTAAATCCGAATAGCGCTGCCTGAGCACTGGCGGAAAATAGCGTTGCGGATCGATGGCCAGAAAGTCCTCCAGCGTAAGTTCGGAATCGATCAAGCCGTTGTAAAGATCGATCTTGGCGTAGCTGAGAACAACGGCAAGTTCCGGCCGCGTGAATCCCTGTTTTCGACTGCGTCGTTCATCGATTTCAGCCTCGTCAGGAAGGAATTCTATTTCCCGGTTCAGCAGGCCGGTGCGCTCGAGGTCGGTAATCAGTCGTGCTGTCTCGTCGATACGATCTGCCGACAGAGTCTCGCTCATGCTGATGGACTGCGTTTGCAGGTAGTTATTTCGCAACACCAGCTCTGCGACATCGTCGGTCATCGACTCGAGCAGAATATTGCGTTTCGCGCGTGTCATTTTGCCGCGCTTGG
>CAZZKW010000007.1:0-42659 GCA_964654975.1 uncultured Woeseiaceae bacterium | reverse complement strand
GTCATCGACTCGAGCAGAATATTGCGTTTCGCGCGTGTCATTTTGCCGCGCTTGGCAGCATCGCTCAGCAGTATCTTGATATTGACTTCACGGTCAGAGCTGTCGACACCAGCGGAGTTGTCGATGAAGTCGGTATTGATGCGGCCACCTTGCATGCTGTACTCAACGCGTGCGAGCTGGGTCAGTCCGAGGTTTCCACCTTCGCCGATGACTCTGCAGCGCAGTTTGTTCGCATTGACGCGTACCGAGTCGTTGCTTCGATCACCGGCGTCTGCGTCGCTTTCGTGGCTGGCTTTTACATAAGTGCCAATACCGCCGTTCCATAACAGGTCGACCGGCATTTTGAGAATCGCGGAGATCAGTTGGTCGGGTTTCAGCGATGCGTCATCGATATCCAGCAGCTTGCGCACTTCGTTGCTTAGCCGAATGGTCTTTGCGTGCCGGGAATAAATGCCACCACCCTTCGAGATAAGTGCGCTGTCGTAGTCTTCCCAGCCGGTGCGCGGCGTCTTGAAAAGCCGCTGGCGTTCGCGATAACTGAGTCGTATGTCCGGCTCGGGATCGAGGAAAATATTGCGATGATTAAACGCAGCGACCAGTTTTATCTTTCGAGACAGTAGCATTCCGTTGCCAAAAACGTCGCCAGCCATATCACCGATGCCAGCGACGGTGAACGGCTGTTTCTGAGTGTTAATATCCATTTCCCGGAAGTGACGTTTGACGGCTTCCCAGGCTCCGCGTGCCGTGATACCCATTTTCTTGTGATCGTAGCCCGCCGACCCGCCGGAGGCGAAAGCGTCGTCAAGCCAAAAACCGTAATCCGCCGCGATGCCATTTGCGATATCCGAGAAGGTTGCGGTTCCTTTGTCGGCAGCGACCACGAGGTAGGGGTCGTCGTCGTCTCGGCGTACGATTCCGTCGGGCGTTACGACATTGCCGTCAACGACGTTGTCAGTGACGTCAAGCAGTGCGCGGATGAAAATCTTGTAACAATGGATGCCGTTCTGCAGGATTGCGTCGCGATCGCCCGTGGGCGCGCGTTTCGGGAAGAAGCCGCCTTTGGCGCCCGTCGGGACGATAACCGTGTTCTTGACAACCTGTGCCTTCATCAATCCGAGTACTTCTGTTCGAAAATCCTCCCGCCGGTCCGACCAACGCAGGCCACCACGCGCGATGTCCCCGCCACGCAGGTGAACGCCTTCTACCTCGGGCGAGTAGACGAAGATCTCAAACTTCGGTCGCGGTAGCGGAATTTCCGGCAAGCGTGCCGGGTCCAGCTTGATCGAAATGTAAGATTTCGGTTGTTGATTTTCAGTGAGAAAATAGTTGCTCCGAAGCGTCGCGCTGATGCCACCGGAAAATGCGTTGAGAATTCTGTCCTCATCGACGTTCCTTGCCTTGGCAACGCCTCGGGCGACCTCCGCACGAACTTTCCTGAGCTCTCGTTGTCGGCGTGATTTCGCGATTGTCGGGTCGAATTGCAGCTCGAACTGCTTTACCAGCAACTGCACCAGGTTTGCGTGTGCAACCAGCACATCTTCCATGTACGCCTGGCTGAAGGGCACGCCGAGTTGCTGAATGTGTTTCGCGTAGCACCGCAGTAGTGCCGTTTGGCGCCAATTGAGGCCAGCGTTAAGTACTAGCCGATTGAGGCCGTCATCTTCGGCCGTGCCGTCGAGAACCGCCAGGAAGCACTCTTCAAATCGTGCGTCCGCGGCCGCGAAGTCGATGGCGCCGCCACCTTCGTGCACGAGGTGGAAGTCCTGAATCCAGAATGATCGTTCGTTCGCCAATAGCACCTCGTAGGGGCGTTCCGAGAACACAGCGACGCCCATATTTTCGATGACGGGCAGGGCGTCTGACAGCGGGATTGGCTGGTCGGTATCGTAGACCATGAAGTGCAGATGACCGGGTTCCGAATTCTCCGGAATGTACAGATCGACCGTCCGCTCGACGCCGTCGGTGAGCATTCGGTCGATGCGACGAATGTCCGAGCAGGCCTCCGGCGACGACGTATCTGCCTGATAGCCGGGTGAGAAAATCTGACCGTAGGCCTTAAACAGTCGACGGCCCTCGTCATAACCAGACTCGTCCGACAATTGCTTCTGCAGCCGGTCAGACCAGGTGACCACGAGATCGGCGATGCGGTCTTCGATATCCTGAATGCTGATACGGGGTCGCGCGCCATCGTTGGTGCGTACGATCATATGCACGCGAGCCAGCGCAGATTCGGATATTTGCACCGCCGAATCGACGGTTGTTCCTGCGAACGAGTCTTTCAGCAATTCTTCAACTCGCCGTCGGATCGCCGTCGTATATTTCTCGCGAGGTATGAACACAAGGCAGGAATAGAAGCGACGGAAAGTATCGCGCCGCAGGAAAAACTTCACGCGCAGGCGATCCTGAAGATTCAGAATACCGAAGGTGGTGCGCGCCAGGTCCTGGATCGAACTCTGAAACAGTTCTTCGCGCGGGTAGGTTTCGATAATGTGTGACAGTGCCTTTCCGCGGTGACCGTGTTCGTCGACGTGCGCGCGCTCGAAAACTTTCTTGATCTTGTGGCGCAACAGCGGAATGTTTCTGGGACTTTCACTGTATGCCACCGATGTAAACAGGCCGATAAAACGCCGTTCGCCGACGGCGTCGCCTTTTTCGTTATAGACTTTGACGCCTACGTAGTCGAGAAATGCAGAGCGATGTACGGTCGAACGTGAGTTAGCTTTGGTCAATATCAGCCAGTCTC
Organism: uncultured Woeseiaceae bacterium; assembly: GCA_964654975.1. Lineage (GTDB taxonomy): Bacteria > Pseudomonadota > Gammaproteobacteria > Steroidobacterales > Woeseiaceae > UBA1847. The sequence continues at coordinate 39,916 of CAZZKW010000007.1, read as the reverse complement.
GTGATCGCGTCAGTCGACGCATCGCGGCGGTTAGCTCTACGGACTTCGAACGGCGATCGTCACGGCTCAACAGGCCGAGGCCGCTGCCCTGGACCGATTTGAGATAGACGCGCTTGCCTTTCTTTTGCAGTTTGTATTCGCGATAGCCAAGAAACGTAAAGTGGTCGTCGGCCATCCAGTCGAGCAGGGCCTGACTTTCTGTTTGCAACAGAGGATCAACGCCCCGGGGCCCGTTTTCGAGCGAGTCGCGCGCTTCCACCATGCGTTCGCGCATTTTTCTCCAGTCGCGAACCGCAATGCGAACATCAGCAAGAACCTTGCCGATTTCCAAGCGCAGTAACTTTAGCTGATCTGCGTCCGTTTCTCGTTCGATCGCGATACGAATATAGGATTCCAGGTTCGCGTTCTTGCTGCCCGGCTTTGCTATCGCGGTCAGGAGCCCTTTGGCGTTTCGCTTCACGGCGACCACCGGGTGAACCGTGATGTGCACCGCAAGATTGCGGCGATTTATCGCTGCTGAAACCGAATCCACCAGAAATGGCATGTCGTCGTTGACCATTTCGATAAACGTGTAGCCGGAGGTGTAGCCGTGATCCTTTTGTGTCGGGTTGAAAATGCGCACCAGAGCCTGCCCTTTGCGACGCTGGGCACCGAATTCGAGGTGTTCGATCGCAGCGCGGGCCATGACCTTTTCGGAACGACCCTGCAGATCTTCAACCGGTACGTCGGCAACGTATTGCTGCAGGAATCGCTTTGTATCGGAGGCTTTCTTAAGAGTTTTCGAGCGAATGCGCGCGGAGATAATGCCATCGACGATTGTCTGCTTTATGTCGCCGACCCGTCGATTTTGTCTTGAAGTCACTTAGCTGCTCCAGCTCGGGCTAGGAAGGACCGATCAAGTTGGCGCGTGCCAACAAGCGCTCCATGATGTTATTGAGACTTCGCATTTCATCTTCACTGAAACCGTGCACCAGGTCGCGTTCAAATTGCAGCGCAAGTTGGGCGATTTCGTCGTGAAGTATCTTGCCATCCGTGGATAGATTGAGAATCGAACGGCGGCGGTCAGTGTCAGCAAATTGACGGTCAATACGACCGTTCTTGATCAGCTTGGTGACCGCGCGGCTGACCGCTACCTTGTCCATCAGGGTGCGGTCGGCGACTTCGACTGCGGATAGATCGGGAAATCGTCCCAGCACCGCTATCACGCGCCACTCCGGTATGGATACCTTGAATCGCTTGTCGTAAGCCCTGGCTACTGTCGCGCTAACGGTATTGGATAATACTGCCAGTTGGTAAGGCAGGAAATCTTCCAGTCTGAGTTCGTCGTTCATCGGGATAACTTATCACGAGAGGTGCGGCAGGGCGAGGTAGTCTGCGGATTGCATTTCGATCAGTCGACTGGCCGTGCGGTTGAACTCGAATGTCAGGCGATGGCCGGAGTATAAAGCTTCGGCTGCGGCCGATGCTGAAATAATGAGCTTGACCCGGCGGTCGTAGAATTCGTCGATTAACGCGATAAAGCGCCGCGTCTGATCTTCGCGCATTGGGTCGAGCAGTGGCACACCGGACAGGATGACGGTCGGATACCAGCGAGCGATTTCGATGTAGTCAGCCTGACTGCGCGGCCCGTCACACAGGGCCGCAAAATCGAACCATGCGATGCCCTTGGCACATTTTCGTGTGCTTACCGGTCGTGCGTTGATTTCGAGCTCGTGGTTTTCTCGTATTTGGCTGGTGGCGGACTCATAGAAAAAGGTGTTCAGCTTCGCCAGCGCCTGATCGTCGTCCGGTGTGAGGTAAGTGCCCGCTTTTTGCAGGAGCCGTAGTCTGTAGTCAAGCGCGCCACGCATCTGGATTACATCGGTATTGTCCTCGATGAGTTCGATTGCCGGCAGGAATTGTTGTCGTTGCAGCCCGTCCTTGTACAGTTCATCGGGTCGGGAGTTTGATGTCGCCACCAGCGTAACGCCACGTCGAAACAGTCCGTCGAGCAGCCGCCCCAGTATCATGGCATCGGCAATATCACTGACGAAGAACTCATCAAAACACAGTACCGTCACTTCGCGAGCTATGCCTGCGGCCAGCGTATCGAGCGGGTCCTCGACGTTGTCCAGCACGTGCAAGCGATTGTGGACGTCCTGCATCATGCGGTGAAAGTGGATGCGCCTTTTGTTCTGGATATCGAGATTCTCGAAAAACAGGTCCATCAGGAAGGTCTTGCCGCGGCCGACACCGCCCCAGATGTACAGACCCCTGATGTCGGGTGCGATCGTCCGGCGACTGCGCCACAGAAAACTCAGCAGATTTCGCCGTACTGGCCGCTGGTTTTGGATCCGTTGCTGCAATTGATCGAGTCTTGCGACGACTTCGAGCTGGGCAGGATCGCGGACATGGCCTTCCCGGGCAAGGCTGTCCTCATAAGCTTGGTGAATTTCCAATCTACCGTATTACCTGTATTTGCGGTGCACTTCCGGCCCGGCAAGATTACATGGCAGTCAATATGACTGCCACAGTGGCTGTTAGAATAAGCGAAATTCACCTGGAGCAAATGTTTCGATGTCGGATGTTATCGTGCGTGAATCAATGGAATTTGATGTCGTTATCGTGGGTGGCGGGCCCGCAGGGTTATCTGCGGCATGCCGTCTTATGCAGCTGGATGACAGCCTGTCGGTTGTCGTTGTGGAAAAGGGTTCCGAGATTGGCGCCCATATCCTGTCGGGTAACGTTTTCGAGCCGACCGGGCTCAACGAGCTGTTTCCGGATTGGCGGGAACAGGGTGCGCCCGTGAAAACCGCAGTTACCCGCGATCGTGTCCATTACCTGACCAGCGCAAGTGGCGCCCTTCCGGTCCCTGGCCTGTTCCTGCCGCGGCCAATGCATAACAAGGGCAATTACATCATTAGTCTGGGGCAATTGTGCCAATGGCTGGCCGAACAGGCCGAGGCGCTGGGCGTGAACGTATTTCCCGGCTTCGCCGCCGCGGAAATCTTGTACGCCGATGACGGGCGGGTAGCCGGAGTTGCGACCGCCGATATGGGTGTCGGTAAGGACGGCGTCAAGAAACCTTCCTATCAGGCGGGTTACGAATTGCTGGGCAAGTACACCGTGTTCGCCGAAGGGGTGCGCGGCAATCTCAGCGAGCAGTTGATGGAGAAATTCGATCTGCGCCAGGATGCGGATCCGCAACACTACGGTTTGGGTATCAAGGAAGTCTGGGAAATAAACCCGGAACTGCACGAAGAGGGCCTCGTTGTACACACCGCGGGATGGCCGATGGATACCCACACGGAAGGTGGTGGTTTTCTGTATCACGCGGCTGACAACAAGGTGTTTGCCGGGTTCATCGTTGCGCTGAATTATCAGAACCCGCACCTGTCGCCGTTTGAGGAATTCCAGCGATGGAAGCTGCATCCGAAAATACGATGTTACCTCGAAGGCGGGAAGCGCATTGCGTACGGCGCGCGGGCGGTTAATAAAGGTGGCCTGCAATCGCTGCCCAAATTGACCTTCCCGGGCGGTGTGCTGGTCGGCTGCGCCGCCGGATTTCTGAACGGCGCGAAGATCAAAGGCGCGCATACCGCGATCAAGACCGGCATGCTGGCGGCAGAGAGTGTGCACTCGGCGCTGACGTCGGACGCGACGGCTCGCGCGGAGCTGTCGGACTACGAAGCGAGCGTCAAGAAATCCTGGGTGTACAAGGAACTGCATAAGAGTCGAAACTTCGGGCCGGGCCTGCACAAGTTCGGCAACTTCTGGGGCGCTGCTTTTGCCTTTATCGACCAGAATATTTTCTTCGGAAAACTGCCCTTTACCTGGCACAACACGCAAGCCGATCATGAGTCGCTGCAAAAATCATCTGCCACGACCGTGATCGACTATCCGAAACCGGATGGCAAGTTGACCTTCGATCGCTTGTCGTCCGTTTTCTTGTCGAGCACGAATCACGAAGAGGATCAGCCCTCACACCTGAAGCTCAAGGACGAAACGATACCGCTGGCATACAACTTGCCGGAGTTCGACGAGCCCGCGCAGCGATATTGTCCTGCCGGCGTCTACGAAATTATTACAGAGGGCGACGTCCGCAAGTTCCAGATCAACGCGCAAAACTGCGTGCACTGCAAGACCTGTGATATCAAGGACCCGAAGCAGAATATCGTCTGGACCGTCCCCGAAGGTGGAGGCGGCCCGAGCTACTCGAACATGTAGCCGTTTTGGCCGTCGCTACTTGGGTTGCATTCGTATCGCACCGTCGATGCGAATGGTCTCTCCGTTCACAACCGGATTGCCGTAAATGAACGCCGCGGTATCCGCGTATTCTTCCGGTCGGCCAAGTCTCGGCGGAAACGGGATCTGTTTGCCGAGCGAGTCCCGAACGTCTTCCGGCATGCCGGCCATCATCGGTGTCATGAAGATGCCGGGCGCGATCGTATTGACCCGGATGCCGAATTGTGCGAACTCGCGTGCGAGTGGCAGCATCATGCCAACAACGCCACCTTTTGAAGCGGAATAAGCCGCCTGGCCTATCTGACCCTCGAACGCCGCTACCGAGGCGGTGCTGATAACGACGCCGCGCTCGCCTTCCTCGTTGGGTTCGTTCAATTGCATTACCGCGGCAGCTTCCTTGGTAACGATGTAGCTGCCGAGCAGATTGATCTGGATTACCCGATTGAAGTTCTCGGCAGGCCAGGTGCCTTCCCGGCCCAGCGTGCGTCCGGCGGTCGCGATACCGGCACAGTTTACGGCCAGCGTAATGCCCGCCATGAAATCTGTGGCCGTTTGAATTGCCGCTTTGACGGCGGCTTCGTCGGCGACATCGGTGGCGACAAACAAGGCCCGCTCACCGAGTTTCGTCACACTCACTTTTCCTTGTTCCTCGTTGACATCGAGGAGAACCACTTGTCCACCGGCGGCGATGACTCGTTCTGCGGTGGCGAAGCCGAGTCCGGATGCGCCACCTGTGATTACTGCTTTTGCTTTTCCAAGATCCATGAGTGTTCCTTCTCGTCTAGCTGACTTCAATTCCAAGCGCGACGGCTTCACCGCCACCAATGCACAAAGAGGCGACGCCGCGTTTCAGGCCCCGGTTTCGCAGGGCATGTAACAGTGTGACGATGATTCTCGCGCCGGTGGCACCGATGGGATGGCCCAGCGCGCACGCGCCGCCGTTTACGTTGACCTTGTCGTGATCGAGACCCACATCGGCCATCGCGGCCATGGTCACGCAAGCAAAGGCTTCGTTAATTTCATACAGGTCGACGTTGTCCGGCGTCCATCCGAGTTTTTCGTGCAGCGCCTTGATTGCGAACACAGGTGCCGTTGTAAACCACTCTGGCTCGTGCGCGTATCCCGAGTGACCGGCGATAGTCGCCAGCGGTTGAATCTTGCGCCGCCGAGCTTCCTCAGCGCTCATCAGCAGCAGTGCTGCCGCGCCGTCGGAAATTGAAGACGAACTGGCGGCCGTCACGGTGCCGTTTTTCGCGAAGGCGGGCCGCAAGGACGGAATTTTTTCGGGGCGCGCATTGCCCGGTCCTTCGTCTTCGGTAATCGTGGTATCGCCTTTTCGATCCGTGACAGTGACCGCGGCGATCTCGGCGGTGAAGGCGCCGCTCGTTTGCGCCGCTCGTGCCCGGGCGATCGATTCGATGGCGAACGTGTCCTGGTCCTCCCGGCTAAAGGCGTACTTTTTCGCTGTTTCTTCCGCGAAATACCCCATCATATTGCCGTCGTAGGGATTCTGCAGGCCATCGAAAAACATGTGATCGAGGACTTCCTGGTGTCCCATGCGGTAGCCGCTGCGTGCCTTGGGCATCAGGTACGGCGCATTCGACATCGACTCCATGCCACCGGCCAGCACGATACCGGCGCTGCCGACTCTAATAAGATCTGTTCCCAGCATGGTCGTCTTCATCCCCGAACCGCATACTTTGTTCAGTGTTGTGCAGCCGGCGCCCAATGGGATATCCGCCTTGATCGCCGCTTGGCGAGCAGGAGCCTGTCCGAGGCCGGCGGGCAGTACGCATCCCATCATTACCTCGTCGATATCGTGCGGATCGACCCCGGATTCCGCGACGCAGGCGCGAAGGGCTGCTGCCCCCAGCTCAGGGCTCTGGGCACGGTTCAGCGATCCTTGAAATGCGCCTAGGGGTGTGCGCTTCGCAGCGACGATGACAACGGCATCCGAACTCATTTTGAGCGTCTCCTAGCGGCTTGATTATCGAAAAACTGCGCTACTGTCGGGCAAAAGGCGGCGTAGCGCAATACAAGAAATCAGGTAGCCCGATGGCCAGGCCGCATCATGTTAAATCCGGCTCGCCAAGCGCGGTCAGAATCCGCTGCCGGGAGGCTTCGGCCAAGGTACGGCTGGAACCGAAATTCCGGTCGCCCGGTGTTATAGCCGCCAGTACCTCGATGACCAGTTCGGCTCGCCTCGGCAGTAGCCGTCCTGAGGAGAGCATCGTTCGAGTTCCGGAAATAGCGACCGGTATTACCGGCAGTCCACCTTTTGCGGCGGCGACAAATGCGCCGGCTCGAAATCGCTCGACACCGGGTTGCAGACGAAAGGTGCCTTCGGGGAAGAAACAGAGTGATTCACCACCTTGCGCGGCTTTCACGAGCTGCCTGGCGTCTCGGGAGCTGGCGGTTGCCTCACGACGCTCGACAAACTTCGAGCCGGATCGGCGCAGCAGAAAATGAACGACCGGTATGTTGCGCATTTCGCCCTTGACGACAAACGAGAAACGCGCCGGAAGGTATCCCTTGAGCAATACACCGTCTATGTAGCTGGCGTGATTGGCCACGACTACACAGCCGTCAGCCGGCAGGTTATCGACGCCACGAATCGTAACGCGAATTCTGGCGAGCTTGAAGATCGTTCTGGCTGCCCAGCTGACCAGGCGCTCCCTGCGATGCAGATCCGGTACCAGCAGCGCTACTACGAGGGAGAATATGCACGCCAGAATAAAGCACAGCCATGCATAGAGCCCCCAGACGATCTGCATGAAAGCTGTGACCCAGTTCACTTTATGTTAACGCCTTCCGGTTTCTGTGACAGCGGTCACGCCTCGTTGTGGGAGCGGTCCCCATACTCATAAACCTCGACAAATCCGTCGCTTGGCGGTGCATTGGCAGAACATGCGGGGTTGGCTGGTACGAAGTTTCGGGTTTCGGAACGGCGTATGCTACCAGTCTGGCCACCCGCTTGGCACGTGTATCGCAGCAAGGGATTGCGCGACAAAGAAGTTGGACCTTATGGGCAGTAGTAATAAACAGGTTTCGCCGCAGTCATTGATTGTTACTCGTTCTGCAGAACGTATTGATCAGTTTCTTGATGCGATCTGGATGGAACGGGGATTGTCCAAGAACACATTGGGCGCCTACCGTGCCGATCTGATGACCCTTGCGCGCAGTCTTTCGGAGTCTGAGAAGACGATCTGTAGTGCTGATAAGGCCGACTTGCTGGAGTTTATCGCCGAGCGTGTTCGCAGTGGTGCCAAGCCGCGCTCCACGGCGCGTCAATTGTCCAGTTTCCGTCGTTTTTTCGGTTATATCGTGCAACAGGGGCGACGGGATATCGATCCGACAGCGGAGATCGAAATGCCGCGTATCGGGCGTTCGCTGCCACAGAGCTTGTCGGAAGACGAGGTTGATTCGCTGCTAAACGCTCCGAACACCGACGAGCCGCTGGGCCATCGTGATCGGGCGATGCTTGAATTATTGTACGCGACAGGGCTGCGGGTTTCGGAGCTAATCAATCTCAAATTGTCGCAGGTAAATTTCAGTCAGGGCGTGCTGCGTATTGTCGGAAAAGGTGATCGCGAGCGCTTGATTCCCCTTAACGAAGAGTCCCGAAACTGGTTGAAAGAGTTTATTGACGGGCCGCGGATGGAAATTCTGCTGGAACGGCAGACAGACTATTTGTTTCCGACCCGACGCGGCAATCGTATGACCCGTCAGGCCTTCTGGCACATCATCAAGCGCTATGCCGAGAAAGCCGGAGTGCGTCAAAAGATGTCTCCGCACAGTTTGCGTCACGCTTTTGCGACGCATCTGTTGAATCACGGCGCTGATTTACGTGTCGTGCAGATGCTGTTGGGACACAGTGACCTGTCGACCACCCAGATTTATACTCACGTGGCGCGTGAGCGGCTTAAGGAGTTACACGGCGAGCAGCATCCGCAAGGTTAACGGTATCGCCGTCCACGGTTGACCTGCTAGAATTTGTGCCGCCCTACCGGGAACCGGAGACGTTTGTTCCGGTCCGAGAACGTAAGACCTTCGATATCCAGGAACCGTCATTATGCGCCGTATCGCCAACCTCATGTTGTCCCTACTTACTATCAGTTTATTGACCAGTGGCTCCTTGCTCGCAGCCGAGGATTCATCGCTCGAGATGGTTCGCGCAAAAATAGATGCGCTGTTCGAGGAAATCAGCCCGGAAGACGTTAATACGAGCCCGATAGACGGCTGGTACACCGTTCAAAAGGGGTCGATCGTCGCCTACGTTTCTGCAGACGGCCGCTATTTGCTGCAGGGCGATCTGATCGATCTTGATCAGCAACTGAACCTGAGCGAGCGTAGTCGCCTGAATGCTCGTAAGGCTCTCATGTCGTCCATCGAGGATGACCAGACGATCTTATTTTCCCCCGAACAGATAAAATACAGCGTCACGGTCTTTACGGACGTCGATTGCACTTATTGCAGAAAATTGCACAGTGAGATCGACCAATATCTTGCTCAGGGCATTCAGGTTCGCTATCTGCTGTATCCGCGCAACGGACCGACATCTCCGTCGTGGAGTACGTCTGAAGATGTGTGGTGCGCTCGCGATCGAAACGCCGCTTTGACCGCCGCGAAACTGGGTCGTAATTTCGACACGCTAAAATGCGACGTATCGATGGTCACCAAGCATTACATGTTGGGGCGGGATGTCGGATTGAGCGGTACGCCCGCAATCGTATTTGACGATGGCACCCTGGTCAGCGGTTATCTGCCGGCTCAGGCCTTGAGCACCCGATTGCAGCAAGCGGCGGCACTGAACTGACTAGTCAGCGCCGGGCTGGCGCCGGAGTTCATGAAAATGAACACCGTTGTTCTGGCCGCGGTCTTCGAGGTATTTTTTAAGCGCGAATCGGCCGCTGTGAAATGCTAACTCGTCCCACGGGATTTCGTCTTCTGCGAATAACTGCGTGTCCAGACTTTCTTCGCCGACACCGTATCCGCCGATGAGTTTGCCGGTGAAAAAGATGTGAACCTGCCCGGCATCAATAACGTCGACTGACGCGAACTGATGGCCTATCTCGATGTTTGCGCAGGCCTCTTCCAGCGTCTCTCGTGCAGCGCCGCCGGCCAGGGTTTCGCCAAGCTCCATAAACCCGGCGGGGATTGTCCAGTATCCGTAGCGTGGCTCTATCGAGCGCTTGCAAAGCAGAATCTTGCTGTCGCTTTCGGCGACGCAGCCGACAACGATGAGCGGGTTTTGATAGTGCACCAATCCGCAATCGTCGCAGATAGTGCGTTTGCGATTGTCGTCTTTGGGGATCTTGCGGCTTATCGTACCTCCGCAACTTGAGCAGTACTTCATCGTTTCTTCCATCTTCAGGATGGTGCCGGGAGCGGGAATCGAACCCGCACTTCCGAAGAAACCGGATTTTGAATCCGGCGCGTCTACCAGTTCCGCCACCCCGGCATGTTGTGGTGGGAGAGTTCGAACGGATGCCGCCGGTTCGAACGGCGCACAGTATATTCGCGAGCGCACCGATCCGCAAAATAATGCGACCCTTTTCGCCAAGTAAGCATCTAATATTCCAGAAATGAGCAAGTTTGCAGACATTCAGATCGATCCGGGAATTATCCGGCGAGCGGCCCGTGGAGACGCGCTGGCGCACGAGATTATCTATCGCGCATTCTCGACGCCGGTGTACTCGATTTGCCTCAGATTTACCAAGGCACCGGCGCAGGCGGAAGATCTGGTGCAGGAAACGTTTATCGAGATCATGCGCTCGATTGCCGGGTTTCGCGGCGAGGCGGCACTCGGGAGCTGGATTCGGCGTATAGCGGTGACCAAGTCGCTGATGTTTCTGCGCTCCGCGTGGACCAAACGTGGACAGTCGCTCGGCGACGACTGGGACGACATGATCGCCGGTGAACCTGTCAGTCACGGCATCTCCAGCCGCCCGGACGATGCGATGGATCTGGATGCCGCGCTGGCCAACTTGCCCGAAGTCAGTCGCGCTGTGGTCTGGTTACACGATGTCGAAGGCTTCACGCACAAAGAGATTGCGGGTTTGATGGGAAAGACAGAAAGTTTTTCGAAGTCGCAATTGTCGCGGGCCTATCAGCGTCTGCGACCGATGCTGAGCGTCATGGATATTGCAGAACCCGATGGCGTGACCATCGGCAGTTACTAATTTGGAGTTGCCTCGATGAGTAGTGACAACAAGGACGAAGAGATGATTTGTGCACTAACAGCGGACGAACACTTCGCATTGCGGAGCGGCCTTCGCGCGCTACCCGATACGATGCCGCCGCGAGACGTCTGGTCGAGGATTCGCCGGCAAGCAGAGGCGGAAGGGCTTTTTAAGCAGTCGCGCGCTCGTTCTCACACGGCATGGTATGCCGGTGTTGGTCTTGCCGCTGCAGCATTGATTGCCGCGATCATGGTGCCGGGTGGTCCGACAGTTGTGGGCCCGAAGGAAGTAGTGCCGCAGGAACTGCCGTCAAACACTACGGATTTGTCGAAGCTCGTTGTGCTGCAGGCGCAGTCACGGCAACTCGAGCGTGAATTGCGCGCTTTGCCGGCCGAGCCTCGGGTGGCGCGAGCGAGTACCGTCGCCACGATGTCCGAGATTGAGGATCGTATAGCGGCGATCGACTACCAGCTGAATGACTCCACTGCCGAATGGGCGGATGGAGATCGGGAAATTTTCTGGGGCGAACGCGTCAGAATGATGAATTTATTGCTGCAGTTGCGCTATGCGCAGGCGCGACGGGCAGCGTACTAGCTAAGGAGTAGTAACTTATGAAGATGTGGAAACTTGTATTGCCCGTAATGGTGGTGATGCTGTGGGCCGACCAGACGATTGCGCAATCCCAGGATCAGGAAGCTGAGGTCTCGGTGGAGGCGCGGGATGCCAGGATGGCGCAGCGACTTCGTGATGCGGAGGAGCGCATGGAAATTGCGGCTCGTGAGATCGCAGAAATAACAGTTGAACGTTTGCCGCAGATCGCGCGGATAAGTCGCTTCAACTATTCGAACAAGCCTCGAATCGGAATTACTATCGACGGCGAGGCGAGCAGCGAATCGGTAAAAGGTGTCACAATCAGTGGCGTTACCCCGGAGGGTGCCGCTGACGAAGTGGGCCTGCGAGCGGGAGACATCATTACCTCGGTAAATGGCGAGCCGATGACAGCGGGCAGTAGCTATGCTGCTAACAAGATATTGCTGGAATTCATGCACGGCGTGGAAGAGGGTGATGAGTTGCTTATTGAGTACCTGCGTAACGGTAACGCGGGGTCTGTTGAGCTGTTGCCACGAGTTATGGAGATGCAGGCGTTCTCGTGGATCCCGGGTGCGGAAGAGTTACATATGCCGAATGCGCCGGGTCTGGCGTTCCTGCCAAAGTCCATCGAGAAGTTCAGCATGAAGTTCGGCTTCCCGTTCGCGGGTAGCGCGTGGGGCAATATGGAGCTGGTCAAACTCAATGAAGGGCTGGGAAAATATTTTGGTACGAATTCGGGGCTGCTGGTTGTCAATGCGCCACCATCGGCGCAGTTCGATCTTCGGGATGGGGATGTGATCCAGACTATTGACGGGCGTGAGCCGAAGGATGTGCGTCACGCGATGCGAATATTGGCCTCTTACCAAAGTGGGGAAACGCTGAAGCTCGGTATCATGCGTGATCAGAAAAAGCGCACTATTGAGGTTGAAGTGCCGGCAGACTATCGTGGTGCGCGCGGTGGTGCGATGTTTGCGCCACCTGCACCAAAGCCTGCCCGCGTACCGGTGCACCCAAAGGCACCGCGCGACGCCGCGTCGACTTAGACCAGAGGCGCAACTCAGCGAAGAAGGGCGCGCATGGCTTTGCTACCATGCGCGCCCATGTTTATTTCAGACTTCGACTACGAACTCCCCGACGAGAAGATCGCGCGGTATCCGGCATCGGATAGGCGTGGCAGCCGTCTGCTGGAACTGGGCGAGGGCATCCATGATCGTGGTTTTGCTGAATTTCCTGAACTATTGCGATCAGGTGACTTGCTGGTATTCAACGACACTCGGGTTATCAAGGCGCGCCTGATCGCCCGCAAGGAAACCGGAGGGCGTGCCGAAATACTGATCGAGCGGATACAGGGTGAGCGTTCCGCACTGGCGCACATCCGGGCCAGCAAGTCGCCCAAACCCGGCGGTCGTTTGTTGCTTGCGGATAAGGTTGTCGCGGAAGTGGTGAGCCGCGAAGGAGCGCTGTACGCGCTGGATTTTACACGCGATATCTTGCCGTTTCTTGAGGGCCATGGCGAGGTGCCGTTGCCGCCGTATCTGGGCCGGGATGCGGAGAGCGACGATGTCGAACGCTATCAAACCGTGTACGCAAGAGACCCTGGTGCGGTTGCCGCTCCGACTGCCGGATTGCATTTCGATGCAGCGATGCTCGAAGAAACCCGGGCAGCAGGCGTTAACCATGCGTGGGTTACGCTTCACGTTGGCGCCGGTACGTTTCAGTCACTGCGCGAGGAAGATATCGAAGAGAACCGATTGCACAGCGAACGTGTGTACGTCAGTCGTGCCTGCGCGGACGCCGTTAGGGAAACCCGGCAGAACGGCGGACGTGTGATCGCGATTGGTACAACCTCTGTGCGGGCACTTGAGTGCGCTTCGGCGAGCGGGGAGATTCAGGCATTTGCAGGAGAAACGGACCTGTTTATCCTGCCGGGCTATCGCTTCCGAACGGTCGACGCCATGATTACGAATTTCCACCTACCACAATCGTCGTTGTTAATGCTGGTGGCCGCGTTCGCGGGCAAGGAACGAGTACTTGCCGCGTACCGGCACGCGGTGCGTGAGAACTATCGGTTCTTCAGTTACGGTGACGCGATGTTCCTGATGCCGGACTCTGCGACGTGAAATTCGATATCCACAATGAATGCGGTGCTGCGCGTCGGGGTACGCTGACTTTTCGTCGTGGCGAAATCCAGACGCCGGCATTCATGCCGGTCGGGACTTATGGAACGGTCAAAAGTGTGACACCGGAGGAGGTTGAGGAGGGTGGCGCAGAGATTGTGCTGGGTAACACGTTCCATTTGATGCTGCGACCGGGGACCGAGGTGATTCGGGCGCATGGCGGCCTGCACGAATTTATGAACTGGCGGCGGCCAATTCTTACGGACTCGGGTGGTTTTCAGGTCTTCTCGTTGGCCGCGATGCGGAAATTATCGGAGGAGGGCGTTCACTTTCAGTCGCCGGTCAATGGCGACGAAGTATTTCTTACGCCCGAAAAGTCGATGCAGGTGCAACATGAGCTGAACGCCGATATTACGATGATTTTCGATGAGTGTACGCCCTACCCGGCGACCGAGAGCGAAGCTCGGGAGTCGATGCAATTATCGTTGCGTTGGGCGGCGCGCAGCAGGAAGCGTTTCGATGAGTTAAAAGCGGCGGAACCCGAGCGCGGCGAGGCGTTGTTTGCGATCGTGCAGGGCGGAATTTACGACCGGCTGCGTGAGGAGTCACGGGCGGGTCTGGTCAGTATCGGATTCGATGGCTACGCGGTGGGTGGCCTGGCCGTTGGCGAACCCGAAGCAGAGCGGCATGCGGTTCTGGATGCCCTGGTGCCCAACATGCCGGGCAACGCGCCGCGGTACTTGATGGGCGTTGGTACGCCGGTGGATATTGCAGAAGGCGTGCTGCGCGGTATCGACATGTTCGACTGCGTGATTCCGACTCGGCACGCGCGCAACGGGCAGTTGTTTACCTCTCGCGGCAAGGTCAAGTTCCGGCATGCGACTTATCGCGATGACACGTCGCCACCCGACCCCGATTGTGCTTGTTACACCTGTTCCAACTACTCGCTGGCCTATCTGCGGCACCTGGTGAAGTGCGGCGAGATTCTCGGCCCGCGCCTGGCGACGATTCATAATCTTTATTATTATCAAAAGCTTATGGTCGATATTCGCGATGCGATCAGCGCCGGAAGCCTGCCGGAATGGGTGGCCGGGCTGCGCGCCGCGTACGACACATAAACAGACTTGTGCCGCGCGGACTTGCGTTCGCTTTAGTCGCCCCCAACTCCGCTGCTTGTGCCATAATACCGCGCTGTTTTTCCGGGCTTCACTCTCCCAATACCTCAAAACAAAGAAGTAACACAACTATGGATTTTTTCATTCAAAGCGCCTATGCACAGGGTGCTCAGCAGCAAACCGATTCCACCGGCTTCATCATCATGATGGTGCTGATGTTCGTTGCCTTTTATTTCCTCCTGATTCGACCGCAGCAAAAGAAAACGAAAGCACACACGGAACTCGTTTCTGGGTTACAGGTTGGCGACGAAGTTCTGACGGCGGGTGGCATTCTCGGCAAGATTACCGGCGTCAGCGATCACTACGCGGTTGTCAAAATTGGCGATAATACCGAGATCAAGATTCAGAAAACCAGTGTCTCGATGGTCGTACCCAAGGGTACGTACGACGAAGCCTGAATACAGACGCCAATGAATAAATATCCCGTCTGGCTCAACATACTGGTACTCGTCATCCTGATGGCGGGTTGTCTACTGGCGCTACCGAATATGTACGGCAGTGTTCCGGCCGTACAGATCGCGCAGAGCAGCGGTGCTGCCTTTGATGAAGCAAGTCTGGAGGACTTTGTCCGCGCGGTCGAAAACAAAGGCGTCAAGCCGGAGGCTGCGTTCATTAAAGACGGTCGCGCGGTGTTGCGTTTTGAGCCCGGCACAGAGCTGAAGCAGATCGATGAGCACCTGAAGGCTCGATTTGGTCGCGATGTTAGTGTCGCACAGACCCTAGCCCCCAAATTGCCGGAGTGGGTGCGCGCGCTCGGACTGAACCCCATGAGCCTGGGTCTGGATCTTCGTGGTGGAGTCTACGTGCTGCTGGAGGTCGACATGGATACCGCCGTCGATACTCGAATGACGCTCTATCAGCAGGCGCTGGACGACAGTCTGCGCGACGCAAAGATTCGGCATCGTGTTGACCTCACCAATCGAATTGTCACCGTTCGACTTGCCGATGCTGCCAACCTGGAAGAGGCTCGTGCGGTCGTAGAACGGGCAGACACGGACTTACTCGTGGTCAACGGTAGCGACGGAAAATCGTTGACCGTGCGCATGAGCGAGGCACAGATAAAGGCGCGTCAGGATTTCGCGATCGAGCAGAACATCACAACGTTGCGCAATCGTGTCAATCAGTTGGGCGTCGCAGAGCCGCTGGTGCAACGGGAGGGTGTTGATCGTATTGTGGTCCAGCTTCCGGGCGTGCAAGACCCGAACAAGATCAAAGATATCCTGAAAGCTACCGCAACGCTTGAGTTCAGGCTGGTCGATCAGTCGGGCACAGAGCCCGGGTCACGACGTTATCCGGGGCGGCCGGGCGAGCAGTCGCAGATACTCAAGCGCAAGGTTATTGCTTCGGGCGATCAGATCATTGATGCGGCGGCGGGCTACGATCAGGGTCAGCCGATCGTTTCCATTTCCCTTGACTCTGCCGGCGGTGAAAGCATGCTGCAGACGACGTTGGAACACGTCGGCAAGCCGATGTCTACGGTATTCATCGAAACACGACGTGAGACGGTGAAACGTGGGGACAAAATGGAAACCCGTGACATCAAGACAGAAGAAATAATTAATACCGCGACGATTCAGGGAATTTTCAAGAATCGCTTCCAGATCAGCGGTCTTGCGCAGGGAGAGGCACACGATCTGGCACTCTTGCTGCGTGCCGGTGCGTTGGCGGCGCCGGTGTTCATCATTGATGAACGTACCATCGGTCCCAGCCTCGGGCAGGACAATATTGATCGTGGTTTTATGGCGATCAAGATCGGTTTTCTTGCGGTAGTTGCCTTCATGATTGTGTATTACCGGGCGTTTGGTTTGATCGCTAACGTTGCTCTGTTTTCGAATCTGGTCTTCATCGCTGCGATGTTGTCATTTTTGCAGGCGTCGCTGACCTTGCCGGGCATTGCCGGAATCGTATTGACAGTTGGCATGGCGGTTGACGCGAACGTCCTGATTTTCGAGCGGATACGAGAAGAACTTGCAGCAGGCGCCTCTCCGCAGATGGCCATAAAGTCCGGTTACGAAAAAGCCCTGTCGTCGATCGCTGATGCAAATGTAACAACGTTGATCGCCGCCGTCGTCTTGTTCGGCATTGGTACGGGTCCGATAAAAGGTTTTGCGATAACGCTGATGCTCGGCATTATCACCTCGATGTTCACGGCTATCATTGGTACGCGAGCAATCGTTAATCTGGTTTTCGGCGGGCGCAAGCTGTCGTCGTTGCCGGTCTAGGTTTCATAACATGCGCTTGATTAAAGAAAAAACCACCATCGATTTCCTCAGTGCGCCACGACGAAAAATTGCATTGGCCTTGTCGGCACTGTTTGTGGTCGTGTCGATTGCATCTCTCGCTACCCGCGGGCTTGAACTGGGCATCGATTTTACCGGCGGAATCGCGCTTGAGATCAAATACTCGCAAGCTGCGGACCTTGAGGGTTTACGTAGTGATTTGACCGGCGCGGGTTATACCAGTGCGCAGGTGCAGTTGTTTGGTGCGGATGATGTGGTGCTGGTGAGATTGCCACCGCAAGAAGGTGATATCGACGAAGTTCGAGATCGATTGCAGTTGTTATTGGGAGCATCTGACCGGGGTACGACCCTGCGGCGCGTCGAATCCGTAAGTCCGCAAGTTGGTGCTGAGCTCGCTGAACGCGGCACATTGGCGATGGTCGTCGCGCTACTGATGATTTTCTTGTACGTCATGGTTCGCTTCCAGTGGAAGTTCTCTGCCGGAGCTGTTGCGGCGCTGGTGCACGACGTGATAGTGACCGTCGGTTTCTTTTCGATATTTGGATTGCCGTTCGACCTTACGGTCGTTGCCGCAGTTCTTGCGGTGATCGGTTACTCCTTGAACGATACGGTTGTGGCGTTCGACAGAATTCGGGAAAATTTCTTCATTCTCCGCGGCAAGTCGGCCGAGGAGGCGATGAATATTTCAATCAACGAAATGCTCGCCAGAACCATAATCACCGGTCTCACGACCTTGCTGGTGCTGGTCGCGCTGCTGGTGCTCGGCGGCGAATCGATAGCACCGTTTTCGATAGCACTGATCGTCGGCATCGTGATCGGGACGTATTCGTCGATCTATACCGCCAGCGCAACCGCGCTGGTGCTCAACGTGAGTGCGCAAGACCTGATAGAGCCGATAAAAGACCCGTCTCTGATCGACGATCTGCCCTAGCCTGTTCTGGCGTCCACGCTATTGCGTGAGGATCGCTTTGATATCTCCGGCGCAGAGCTTGGCGAGCGCTTTGTATATTCGTGGTGTACCGGTCAGCACGTGGCCGCTGTCGAGGTGATTTTCGGCGCCGTCCAGCGCGCTGACAATGCCTCCGGCCTCGCGGATGATCAAGGTGCCCGCGGCGAGGTCCCAGGGCTGCAGACCGGTTTCCCAGAACGCATCGAGTCGTCCGCAGGCGACGTAGCACAAGTCGAGCGCCGCAGCGCCAGGACGGCGAACGCCCGACGTGTTCTTGATGACCTTACCCAGCATTTTCAGATAGGGGCCCAGTTCCTCGTCGGCCTGGCGAAACGGGAAGCCGGTACCGATCAATGCGCGCTCCAGGTCCTTGTTGCCGCTGACTCGTATCTTATGGTTGTCCAGTACCGCACCTTCACCGCGTGAGGCGGTGAACAGTTCCTCGCGCATCGGATCGTAGACCACGGCGTGCTCGAGCCGGCCGTTGATTTGTACCGCGATCGACACGGCGAATACCGGAAATCCGTGCAGGTAGTTGGTGGTCCCGTCCAGCGGATCGATGATCCAGACGTGATCGGACTCGCCCTGAACCCCTGACTCCTCGGCGAGGATTGCGTGCTCGGGATAGTGTTTGTGGATGACATCGATGATGGCGCGTTCCGCCGCGAGATCAGCCGAACTGACAAAATCGTTATGCCCCTTTTTTTCAACTTTGAGCTTGTTGCGCTTGTTGAAATTTCTTCCCAATACGGCACCGGCGCGGCGCGCCGCCATTACTGCTACGTTGAGTAGTGCGTGCATGAAACGATTCCGTCAATGTCAAAGAACATGGAAAGCCTTGATAAATTCCTGGCGAATCGGTCGACAATACTGTCAGCCCGGGTCGCCGGGGCGGTAGAATACCGGACTTTCAGCGACCTGTCCCAACAACATGCCCATTAGAATCGTGCTCGTCGGAACCACCCACCCCGGTAACATCGGGGCGGTCGCGCGTGCGATGAAGAACATGGGCATTGGCGATCTGGCACTCGTGAACCCCAGGTGCTTCCCGCACGAGGACGCGACCACCCGAGCGTCCGGTGCTGCCGACATTCTCGAGCGCGCAACGGTGGTTTCCACTTTGAAAGAGGCGCTGATCGATTGCGCCTACGTCGCGGGCGCGAGCGCGCGATCGCGGACAATCGACTGGCCCAGCATCGGACCGCGCGATTGCGCCGAACGCATGATACTGGAGAGCAGGAATGCCACGGTCGCGGCGGTTTTTGGTCCCGAAAAAACCGGCCTGCACAACGACGACCTCGATTTGTGCCACACGTTGCTGTCGATTCCGACCGACCCGGACTTCAGTTCCCTGAACCTGGCGATGGCAGTGCAGGTGTTAACCTATGAACTGCGCGTAGCAAGTACTCTGCGCAGCGGCCCGACATTTGAAACCGAAGCGCCGCTGGCGACCGGCGCGGAGATGGAGCGCTTCTACACCCACCTTGAACAGGTGCTCAGGGACATACGATTTCTCGACCCGGAAAATCCTCGCCACCTGATGCGCCGATTGCGGCGACTGTTTATTCGTGCCCGGCCGGACAAGAACGAAGTGAATATCCTGCGAGGAATACTTGCCGCAATGGATCGAGCAAGGGAAGCGGATCAATGACCCCGATCTACCTGGACTACGCCGCGACCACACCACTGGAGCCGCGGGTAGCGGATCGCATGCGCGAAGTGCAGCGTTCGGCCTGTTTCAACCCGGCGTCGAATCACGCTGCCGGCAGGTTGAGCGCGGACGTTGTCGACACCGCCGCAAATCAACTGGCATCGCTGCTGAGCGTTGATCCGGCGACGCTCGTCTGGACCTCCGGTGCTACCGAGTCCAACAATCTGGCAATTCTCGGCGCGGCGCAACAGCGGCAGCATCGCGGCAAGCATCTGGTGACGATGCGGACCGAGCACAAGGCTGTGGTCGATGTTTTCAAGGCGCTTGAGAAACAGGGGTTTGAAGTCACCTGGCTGGTGCCCGAGCGTGACGGACGACTGCCTCTGGAGCGGTTCGAGAGGGCACTGCGCGGCGATACACAACTCGTGTCTATTCTGCATGTGAACAACGAGACCGGCGTCGTCCAGGACATTGGCGGAATCGGCGCGATTTGCCGATCGCGTGATGTTTTGTTGCACGTTGACGGCGCTCAATCCACCGCCAAAATCCCGATCAACCTGGGCGCGCTTGCCGTTGATCTGCTGTCGATCACAGCGCACAAATTCTACGGTCCGAAAGGCATCGGTGCGCTGTATGTTGCCCCCGGTACGTTGATCGCCCCGCAGATGTTCGGTGGCGGCCAGCAACGCCGTCTACGCCCGGGCACGCTGCCGGTCGATCTGATTGCCGGTCTGGGTGAGGCCGCCGCCGTTGCCATACCGCGAATTGACGAAGATACGCAGCATCTGACCGCGCTCAAAGAGCGTCTTTGGCGCGGAATTTGCGATATCGACGGCCTGCTGCTGAACAGTCCGGTGGAAGATGGTTATCCCGGCATCCTGAACGTCAGCGCGCAGGACGTCGAGGGGGAAAGTCTGTTGCTGGCGCTGGAACCACTTTGCGTCGCGACCGGGTCGGCGTGCAATTCCCGTAGTCAGGAGCCGTCTTATGTCTTACGAGCGCTGGGCCGCAGTGACCAGCAGGCGCAAAGCGCGATTCGATTCAGTTTCGGCCGGCAGACCAGTGACGCTCAGATCGATCAGGCGATAGCCATGTACCGGAGCGCAATCACAAAATTGCGCGACCTCGCGCCAGAGTCCGGCGAATGAGCGTGGATCCTTACAATTCCGATGTCCGTGAGTATTTCGCGAACCCAAAATACGTTGGCGATGTGCACGATGGTGCTATTGGCTACGTTGACGAGCAGGGGATCCGCATTCGCCTGTCTGCTGAGGTCGCCGACGGTTCGATTATCCGCCTTCGTTTTCGTGCCTGGGGCTGTCCGCACCTTGTCGCCGCCTGCGAGGCGATCTGCCGCAAGTTCGAGGGCGGCCCGGTTACTGACCTCGAACGGTTCGATAGCGCCCGGATTATGCAGTATCTGGCTGTACCTATAGAGAAAACCGGACGTATACTAGTGCTTGAAGACACGGTTCGGTCGCTTGGGCAAGCCATCCAGGACCAAAGCACACAACAGGATTGAAATGGCGATTTCCTTGACAGATTCCGCGGCAGGTCGGGTGCGCAGCTACCTCGACAAGCGCGGCAGTGGCATCGGCCTGCGGCTGGGCGTTACCCAGACCGGCTGCTCAGGCTATTCCTACGTCATCAACTACGCGGACGAGATAGGTGAGTCTGACCACGTATTTGAGGACCGGGGCGTTACGGTCGTCGTCGACCCGGACGCATTGCCACTGATTGACGGTACCCAGATCGACTTTGTCAAGAACGGTCTGAGCGAGGCCTTTAGTTTCCGCAATCCCAACATTTCCGGCGAATGCGGTTGCGGCGAAAGCTTCAACGTCTGAAAGTACCGTAGTAGAATTTAGAGGTTCAAATCCGATCACCCGGCAATGTCGCTGGGCGTCGGGTATCACTTGAAATTGATCAAAAGGAAGTAACACATGGCCGTTGAGCAAACGCTCTCCATCATCAAACCTGATGGCGTACAAAAGAACCTGATTGGAGAGATTTACAGCCGTTTTGAAAAAGCCGGTTTGGAAATTGTCGCCGCGAGGATGATGCATCTGAGCGAAGAACAAGCGGGTGGTTTTTATGCAGTCCACAAGGAGCGCCCGTTTTATAACGACCTCGTCAGTTACATGACGTCCGGCCCGGTGATTGTGCAGGCTTTGCGCGGCGAAGACGCTATCGCAAAGCACCGCGAAATCATGGGTGCGACGAACCCGGCTGACGCTGATCCGGGCACTATTCGCGCAGACTACGCTGCCAGCATCGAGGAAAACGTGGTGCACGGCTCGGATGCAGTGGAAACAGCGGCCAGCGAAATCGCCTATTTCTTTGGCGATGACGGTGTTTGCCCGAGGACCCGATAACCGGGCACTGTCGTGACTGCCGCCGCCATAAAAGTAAACCTGCTCGGATCGTCGCAAAGCGATCTCGAGCAGTTCCTCATCGCGCGTGGTGAAAAACCGTTTCACGCACGACAGATCCTGCAGTGGCTTTACCAGCGCGACATCGACGATTTCGACAAGATGACCGATCTTTCAAAGTCATTGCGAGCGCAACTTGTCGACGGCGCCGAGATTCTCGCGCCGAGCGTCCAGGCACGCTTCGACGCCAAAGACGGTTGCATTAAATGGTTGTTCTCTAGCGGTTCGGGACAGGCGGTGGAAACAGTGTTCATCCCGGAAACCGATCGCGGCACGCTTTGCATATCCTCGCAGGTCGGTTGCGCGCTCGATTGCAGTTTTTGTGCAACGGGTGCGCAGGGCTTCAACCGCAACCTGACCAGTGCGGAAATCATCGGGCAGGTACGTCACGCTATTCGTGAGTTACCCCGCCGCAGCAATGGCGAGGCTGCGCTTAGCAATATTGTTTTTATGGGCATGGGTGAGCCGTTGGCAAACTATCGAAACTTGCTGCCGGTGCTTGAATTGCTGGTCTCCGACTGGGCTTATGGCATGTCGCGGCGGCGGGTTACCGTCAGCACCTCCGGCATCGTGCCGCACATCAACAAACTGGCCGACGACTGTAACGTAGCGTTGGCGGTTTCGCTGCATGCGCCCAACGACGAATTGCGCGATCAAATCGTGCCAATCAACAAGTTGCATCCGATCAGTTCGCTGCTCACTGCGTGCTGGCAATACGCCGCAAAACGCTCGAATCGCTTTATCACATTCGAATATGTGATGTTGCGGGACGTAAATGATTCGCTAGCGCACGCCAATCAACTGATCAGCCTGCTGAAAAACAAGCCGGCGAAGGTTAATCTCATACCGTTTAATCCGTTCCCGGGAACCGAGTTCAAGCGCTCCTCGGCAGAGACGATTCGACATTTTCAGGCTCGACTGCGAGCCCGGGGCCTCATTGCGACGACCCGTAAGACTCGCGGTGACGATATCGATGCGGCTTGCGGCCAGCTAGCTGGTAGAGTGAGCGATCGTATCAAGACCCGGCTTGGCCAGAAGAGTATTGGCCAGGGTGGCAGTGGCGACAAAAACGTAAGGATTTTATCAGCATGAAAACCAGTAAACTGATAGTTCCGGTGGCGGTATGCCTTGTCGTGATGGCGGGTTGTGTGACTACCACGACCGGCTCGATTACCCAACACAAACGTGACGCCGCCGCCGCTGCCGAGTTGAACTATCAACTGGGCGCACGTTATTACCGGGCCGGCAACTACTCACTGGCGCGAGATCGCCTGCTGTTGGCGACGGAACTAAGCCCGAAGATGGCGGTTGCGTACTCAACGCTCGCTTTGACCTACGAAGCGCTGGAGAACAAGCGTCTCGCCAGAGCATCGTACGAAAAAGCAGTCCGGGTTGCGCCGAGAAACTTCGATGCGCAAAACGCCTTAGCCGTGTTCTTGTGCAGGGAAAAAGACTTCGCCCAGGCGCAGAAATATTTTGAAAAAGCGGCCGGTCATCCTGAGAACGACAATGGCGAGGAAACGTTGACGAACGCCGGCGTTTGCATGATGCAAAAACCGGACGTCGCAGCGGCTGAGGGTTTTTTCCGCGCTGCCTTAGACCGTAAACCCAATCATTCCGCGGCATTGCTGCAGCTGTGTCTGCTCAAATTCCAGGAGCAAGACTATCTCGGTGCGCGGGCCTTCGTGCAGCGTTTCATGTCCGTCAATAAGACAAACGCGGGGGTCCTGTATCTGGCCTCCAGAATCGAGGACATGCTCGGCAACGATAGGGGTCGAACCGAATTTGAGGATCAGTTGATCCGCGAATTTCCAAGCTCGCAGGAAGCTCGCAAGGTGCTGGGCTCCGAACAATGAGCGAGCAGAACGACAAGCGGGATCGGGAGTCGCCCGAAGAAGAGTCGGCTGGTCCGGTCGGCGGCGAGCGGCTGGCACAGGCGCGTCGCGAGTTGCAGATTCCGGCTCTTGAAATCGCCAAGGAACTGCACCTTGACGAGTACAAAGTTCGTGCATTGGAATGCAACGATTTTGATGTGATCGGCGCTCCGGTATTCGCCAAGGGGCACCTGAGAAAATTCGCTCAATTGGTCAAGGTCGATGAAGCCGATATCATGGCGGACTATTATCAGCTGACGCGTTCGGCGGGTGGTCCTCCCGCGTTGGCGCCGCGCCGCAAACCGCGCCGGGAGATTTCCCCTGGCCCGTGGATAGCCGGCATCGTCGTCGTGCTCGCGGTAGCTGCGGTGTATTGGTGGTTCGTGGTCCGCGCGGTAACGGAGGCGCCAGCGGAATCGCAGGTGCGGCCGATGATCGGAGAGATAGCGCCGTTGCCGGAAGAGGAATTGCCGGCGCAGCCTGAGCAAACCGTTGCCGAGAATACCAGCAACTTGATCACGCCAGAACCTGTCGCAGTGACTCAGCCGGCGCAGGTGATCGAATCGATTGTGGAACCCGCGTCGTCGTCGGATATGTCCTTGAGTATCACGTACTCCGGAGACTGCTGGACCGAGATTACCGACGCGATGGGACGCCGCATGTTCTTCGGCCTGGGCAAGGTCGGGCGCACGGTGAACCTCTCGGGCGAAGCGCCTTTCAACGTGTTGTTTGGTGATGCAAGCAACGTCAGCCTCGTTGTGGACGGTGCAGCGTTCGACATTCCCGCTGCGGATCGACGCGGACGAACGGCCAGGCTGACGATTACGGGCTCATGAGTGGTACAGCATGAGTAATGGACCCAGAGCTGTTCGCGGGATGAACGACATCCTGCCCGATGTCTCGGCTACCTGGCGGTATCTGGAGTCCATCGTTCAGGACATCGTCCGGTCCTATGGTTATTCCGAAATTCGCCTGCCGTTGCTCGAGCACACCGAGTTGTTCCAGCGTTCGATCGGTGCGGCGACGGACATCGTCGAGAAGGAGATGTACACATTCGCGGACCGCAACGGTGAAAGCCTGACCTTGCGCCCCGAGGCCACGGCTGGAATGGTGCGGGCCGGCATGAGCAATGGTTTGTTTCACAACCAAAAGCAGAAGCTATGGACCTCAGGTCCCATGTTTCGCTACGAAAAGCCGCAACAGGGCCGCTATCGGCAGTTCTATCAATTTGACGTTGAAGCGATTGGTTATGACGGGCCGGACATTGATGCCGAGCTGATTACCATGAGTGCACGGCTGTGGCAGCGGCTCGGAATTTCGAAAATACACCTGGAAATCAACTCGCTCGGGACAGCCGAGGCGCGGCGTGTTTACCGCGATGCGCTGGTCGAGTACTTTTCCAGCGTGAAAAATCAGCTCGATGAGGATAGTATTCGCCGCCTTGAGCAAAATCCGCTCAGAATCCTCGACAGCAAGAATCCGGATATGCAGGCGATTGTTGAAGCCGCGCCGGTCATGCTGGACTATCTGGACGAGGCGTCAGCGGAGCATTTCGGCGGTCTCAGGAGTCTGCTGGATGTCGCTGGTGTGACGTATCGCGTGAATCCGCGCCTGGTGCGCGGGCTGGATTACTACTCTCGAACGGTGTTCGAGTGGGTGACCGATGCGTTGGGGTCGCAAGGGGCGGTGTGTTCCGGTGGCCGCTACGACGGGTTGGTCGAAAAACTCGGTGGCCGCGCGACTCCGGCGATCGGTTGGGCGATGGGCATGGAGCGATTTGTGGCCTTGTACCAGGCCTGCGGTGGTGAAGCCCCGGCAGAGGGTATCGACGTCTATATTGCGGCGCTGGGCGAGGGGACTTCGCAACGTGCGTTCGCACTGGCGGAAGAATTGCGCGACAGCATCGCGGGGATCGGGGTCGAAATGAACCTCGGCGGTGGCAGTTTTAAGTCGCAGATGAAGCGCGCGGACAAAAGCGGCGCGGTGTTTGCGTTGATTCTGGGCGAGCAGGAGCTTGCCGAGGGTAAAATAGGGGTTAAACCGATGCGCAGCGCTGACGAACAAATCAGCGTTGCACTGGACGAACTGGCGGTAACGCTGGCAAAGAATCTAAGCTAAAGGCAGTTTTGTGGACGATCTACTTTCAGAAAAAGAACAACTTCAACAATTCCGTTCCTGGTGGTCGACGTACGGTTTGTACATCGTCGGCGGCATTGTTATTGGCGCAGGTTTGCTGTTCGGTATTTATCGCTACCAGGCGAATCAGTTGCAGGCGCGGCTGGACGCATCGGCCGCCTACGAAAATCTCGTACAGTACGTGGCCGAAGGCAAGCTCGACGATGCCGAGGCGAGTGCGAACGAGTTACAGATGTCGTACGGCGAGACGATCTATGCAGGTCAGTCCGGTCTGGCGATGGCGCGACTGTATATGGACAAGAATCGTGACCAGGATGCCGCGGACGCGTTGTTAGGCGTTGTCGACAGCGATGCAGACGATGAGTTACGGCACGTTGCGCGCTTGCGGCTCGCGCGTATCTATTTGTATCAAAACAAGGCGCAGGAAGTTGTCGACTTGCTGGCAGCCGAGGATATCGAGGCGTTTTCCGCGGCGTACAGTGAGGTTCTTGGCGATGCTTACGCGGCGCTGGACCGCGTTGTCGATGCTCAGGCGGCCTATCAAAAGGTTTTGCTGGATCCGTTGTCGCAGGGTACGGTCGACCAGCAACTGGTGCAGTGGAAGGCGCTGGACTTGCCGGAAATCCCGCCCGAGGCGGCGCCTGAATCGGACTCGACTGAACCGGAGTCGGCCGCCGAGGTCGAAACCGATGAATCCGAATCTGAGGAAAATGAGTGAACAAGGTGTGGCGAACAAGCAGCCTCATCGTGGCAACTGTGCTGCTGTCCTCCTGCGGTCTGTTTGGCGACAAAGAAGAGAAACTCGAGCCGAAAGAGCTGGTTAAGCTACAGAACAGGCTGAATATCAAGAAACTTTGGAGCTCGAACGTCGGTGGTGCGTCGGAGTTTCTGTTGGTCGGACTGCGCCCGGTAGGCGATGGCAATAGCGTCTATGCCGCCAGCCAGGACGGCAAAGTTATTGCAGTCGATCCGGAAAGTGGCAAGCAACGTTGGAAGTCCGATCTTGAGGTCGAGCTTTCGGCGGGGCCGGGTGCTGGCGAAGGTGCTATTGCGGTGGCCTCAAAGGACGGTTTCGTCATAGTGCTGGACGCGACGTCCGGTGAGGAGCGGTGGCGCACCTATATCGGTGGCGAAACTCTGGCGCAGCCGATTATCAAGGGCGAATCCGTGGTCGTGCAATCCATCGACAATCGTCTGCGGGCGTTGTCGTTATTTGACGGCAAGCTGAGTTGGGAGCTCGAGCAAACAATGCCGGTACTGACGATGCGCGGCGCTTCTTCGCCGCTGTTTGTCGGTCCCAATGTGATCGCCGGTTTTGATAACGGCCGCTTACTGGCGGTGAATAGTGACAGCGGAGATGTCGAATGGGATTCGATGCTGTCGTTGCCGACCGGACGCTCGGATCTCGACCGTCTGGCAGACATCGATGGGTCAATTGCTGTCGTCGGCCAGGATATCTATGCAGGTGGTTATCAAGGCCGTGTTGCGTCGATCGCTGCCGAATCCGGCCAGATTCTCTGGTCGCGCGAGATATCGACACACGTCGGCGTTGCCGCCGACTGGAACAGTGTTTACACCGCTCGCGACGATGGTGAAGTTATTGCACTGGCTCGTAGTAATGGTTCGGAGATATGGCGCAACGACGACTTGCTGCGCCGTGAACCGACCGTGCCGGTGCCTTTCCATACGACCGTTGTTGTCGGTGACCTCGAGGGCTACCTGCATTTTCTAAGCAGTATCGACGGCGATGCGGTTGCGCGCCTGCGTTTTGGCAGGCGGGCGATTTCCGCCGATCCATTGGTGATCGCCAATCGACTCTACGTGCAGAGCGACGACGGGTCGCTCGCGGCTTTCGTCGTCGTACAAGACCGCCCCACGCGCCGTGCTCCGGATGTGTCTGACGCCGACGCAGACGAATCCTGATCGGTCGCGGTGAAGGCGCGCGCCCATGCTTCCTGTTATCGCTCTGATCGGTCGACCCAATGTCGGCAAATCCACTTTGTTCAACCGGCTTACGCGTTCTCGTGATGCCCTGGTCGCCGATTATCCGGGGCTGACCCGCGACCGGAAGTACGGTTTCGGCAAGATGGGTCCGATTCCGTATCTGGTGATCGACACCGGCGGCGTGGCCGGAGGCGAAGAGGGCATCCAGGAGGCGATGGTCGATCAGACCATTCGTGCTTTGCAGGAGGCGGATGCTGCGATCATCCTGGTGGATGGACGCAGTGGCCTGACCGCAGCCGACGAGCACGTTGCAGCGCTCGCGCGACGACATGCCCGGAAAACATGGTTAGCGGTAAATAAGGCAGAGGGCCTCGATGCGAATATAGCGAACGCCGAGTTTCATGCTTTGGGACTGGGCGAGCCTGTTGCGGTGTCCGCCGCGCACGGCGATCGCGTTGCGGCTCTGATAGAGGATGTGCTCGACTCATTCGAATCTCCACAGGACAAAGTCGATGAGGACCGTATTGCGGATGAAGATCGTGAGTTACGCATAGCCGTTATCGGACGTCCGAATGTCGGTAAATCGACGCTGGTCAACCGCATGCTGGGTGAGGAGCGCCTGGTAGTATTCGACCAGCCTGGAACAACCCGGGACAGCGTCGCGGTGCCGTTCGAACGCAATGATCGCAAGTACGTATTGATCGATACCGCGGGCATACGCCGCAAGGCGCGCGTGCATGAGGCTATCGAGAAGTTCAGCATCATCAAAGCCTTGCAGGCGATCGAGCAGGCGGAAGTCGTGATCGCTGTGCTCGATGCGCAGGAGGGCGTCACCGAACAGGATGTCAGTCTGCTCGGACTCGTTATGGAACGCGGTCGTGCACTGGTCGTTGTGACGAACAAATGGGACGGTCTTTCCGCCGAGCAACGAAAAAAGGTTCGCGACGATCTCGAACGGCGATTGCCGTTCCTGGACTTCGCAGAGCGCATAACAATCTCGGCGTTGCACGGCACGGCAGTTGGCGATTTGCTGCCGGCCGTTGAGCGGGCGTTCCGAGCGGCGATGCGGGATCTGTCGACGACGGAACTGACCCGGGAGCTGGAAGCCGCCGTGATGGCGCATGCACCGCCGCTGGTTCGCGGTCGGCGCATCAAGCTGCGCTACGCACATCAGGGCGGGCGTAATCCACCGGTGATCGTGATTCACGGCAATCAGACCGATAAGTTGCCCGAGGCATTTCGGCGCTACTTGATCAATCGATTCCGAAAAGCGTTTAAACTCAAGGGCACACCGGTGCGTTTGGCGTTCAAGAAGGGCAAGAATCCGTTCGAAGGCCGCCGTAACGTATTGACACCGAGACAGGAGCGTAAGCGCAAGCGCCTGATGAAAAAGGTTAAAAAATGAGTTTGGCCCGAAAAACGTTGGTGCTCGATGGCCGCTTCCGGATGCATCGGGGCGGGCAACTGCAGTCGCCAACGCTGGCGTATGAGACCTGGGGAGAGTTGAATACGGCGAAAGATAATGCGGTCTTGATATTCAGTGGCCTGTCGCCGTCAGCACATGCGACATCGTCCGAGGCCGATCCGTCGCCGGGCTGGTGGGAAGCAATGATTGGCTCGGGTCTGCCGATCGACACCGATAAATATTTCGTTGTTTGCGTGAATTCCCTGGGCAGTTGCTTCGGTTCGACCGGGCCTGCGTCGATCGACCCTGCGAGCGGCGAACGATATCGGCTGACATTTCCGGTTCTGACTCTGGAGGATGTTGCGGATTCGGCGTATGGGGTCGTCGAGCGTCTTGGCATCAAGTGCCTGCACACGGTCGTCGGTTGTTCAATGGGTGGTATGAGTGGCCTGGCATTTTGTGTGCGTCACCCGGGCGCCGTAGATCGCTTCGTCTCCTTGTCATCGGCGACACGGGCGTTGCCGTTCTCCATCGCCGTGCGTTCCTTGCAGCGAGAAATGATTCGCGCGGATTCCAAATGGCAGAAAGGCAACTACGATCCGAGCGACCCCCCGATCATCGGACAAGGTCTTGCCCGAAAGCTGGGCATGATCACCTATCGATCCGCAGAAGAATGGACGCAACGATTTGGCCGTGAACGCGTTACCGATATCGTGCAGCCGGATGATCAGTTTGCCGTGGAATTTTCGGTGGAATCGTACCTGGAAAACCACGCCAACAAGTTCAGCGGTGCTTTCGACCCTAATTGTTATTTGTATTTGTCGCGTGCTTCAGATTTATTCGATCTCGCAGAATATGGCGGGTCGCTGGCGGTAGGTTTCGACAAACTCCAACTGCAGCGGGCACTCGTCGTGGGTGTGCGTACAGATGTCCTGTTCCCGCCAGAGCAGCAACGAGAGCTCGCGAGCGGGATTTCCGTCGTCTGCGGCGATACCCAGCTGATAGAACTCGATTGCATCCGCGGTCACGACTCGTTCCTGGTGGAAATGGACGCCTTTCGCCCGGTAATCTGTAATTTCTTCGAAAGCTGCTAAGGACCAGGACCACACGATACGGTGACGGAAATACGGTTACTGTATTTCTCCCGCGTTTAGTTGCCAAGCAGGATGGCCGGGTCTACGGCCGTGCCGTTGAGGTAGGTGCCAAAGTGCAGGTGAGGGCCGGTAACGCGGCCAGTGGCGCCAACTGCACCGATGGTTTCACCGCTTGATACCTGCTGCCCTTGCTCGACGTCAATCTCGCTGAGGTGGCAGTACAGGGTCACGAACCCCTGTCCGTGGTCTATAAGCACGGTGTTGCCGTTGAAGAAGTAGTTGCCGGTCGCAGTGACTACTCCATCGCGCGGCGCCGAAATGCTCTGGCCTTTGGCGGCCGCGATGTCCATGCCCTTATGCGGCGAGCGCGGTTGATCGTTGAAGAAGCGCCGATAGCCGAAGCTGGAACTCTGAACGCCTTCGACCGGTGCAGCCAGAGAAATGGCATCGAGCGGCACCTCTCTGAAGTTCGTTAGTGCCGCGTCGATGATCTTGCGTTCGCTCCAGATTCGATCCAGCTGCTCCTGGCTCTGAGTGACGAAACTCTCGTTCTCTACCGTTATTCGCTGTTCTCGATAGGCGTGCTGCGATACCTCGACAGCCGAAGTTATTCCGCCAATGGTAATGTCCAACCCGCCCGGTGCCGTGTCCAGCGGGATGCCGACAACGGCAAACCACTTGTCGTTGCGTCGCATCACCAGCAACGGTTTTCCATCCAGACGCACCTCGGGTGCCGGGTGGTCGCTGCTGCCAAGGTCGATAATGGCGATGCCACCCGGGCGCAGCGACTGCTCGGTGGCGATGGCAACGGTGCTTAGACTCAACAGCGCCGCCACAAGAGCGATCTGCTTACTCATTGATGATGACCTTGGTAACGGTCGCAACAAGTTCCCCGCGAGACAGTCGAGCGCGAATATTGTCACCGGTCGCCGCATCGTGAGCGTTCGTCAGAACGACGTCATCTGCTTCTTTCCTAACGATTGCGTAGCCCCTTTCCAGGGTCGCGAGAGGGCTGACGGAATTCAGAGCCCGGCCGAGTAACGCGACCTTGTGGTTCGAATCTGCGATTGCGCTGTTCGCTGCGGTGACGATACGTTGCTGCAATTTCGCAAGTTGACCGATCATCCGCTGTACGGACAACGCTGGTGACAACTGCATAAGTCCGCCGCTGACTCGCTGCAGCTGATTTTTCTGCTGCAGAATTTCTTGCCGGATTGCTGCCGCAAGACGCCCCGTGCGCTCGCGAAGGCTGTCGCGCTGACGCTGCAGGGTTGCCGCCGGACTGCCGGCGATAAGCCTGCGCCCCAGCCAATCCAGTTTCTGCGCCCGGTCTTCGAGCGCGCGCTGGCCGACGCGCGCAATACGCGAGGCGAGCCCGCCGATTCGATGCAGCCACTCGTCTTGATTCGGAACGACGATTTCCGCGGCGCCCGAAGGCGTCGGTGCCCGTACGTCGGCGACGAAGTCCGCGATCGTGAAATCGACCTCGTGGCCAACCGCGCTGATCACCGGCAACGGGCAGGCAGCAATTGCACGAGCGAGTTGTTCGTCGTTGAACGCCCACAGGTCTTCCAGCGAACCGCCGCCACGGCTCAGGATCAACACATCGCACTCATCGCGCCCGACGGCAGATTCGAGCGCCGAGATAAGTTCGCCGGGTGCTGCATCGCCTTGCACGGCCGCCGGGTAGATCACCACCGGCACCGCCGGGAAGCGTCGCGCGAGCACGCTCAAGATGTCTCGAACAGCCGCGCCGCTGGGTGAGGTAATGACGCCAATTTGTCGCGGCAAGCCGGGCAGTTCCTGCTTGCGTTCTTCGTCGAACAGACCTTCATTGGCCAATTTCAGCTTCAGCGCATCGAAGCGGCGTTTGAGCACACCTTCGCCGGCGGGCTCCATCTGCTCGATAATCAACTGATAGTTGCCGCGAGCCTCGTAGATGCTGACACGCCCGTAAGCCAGAACGCGGTCGCCATTCTTAAAGCCGACCGCCGGTCCACGCTGCCGCTGGCGAAACCACGCGGCGCTGACCTGCGCGCCGTCGTCCTTAAGGCTGAGGTAAATATGGCCCGATGCGGGCCGCGAGAGGTTAGAGATTTCACCTTCGACCCACAATCGGGCGATGCCCTGCTCGAGCAGCGTTTTAACGCGCCGATTCAGTTGGCTGACAGAGATTGCTGCGGTTGCGGGGTCATTCGCTGACATGCGCTCAGTATATCGAACCACTGGCCGTTTACCCGCAATTCCGAGCCGCGTACAATTGACCGATTCCGTTCATTAAATCCGAAGAACACACCATGCGCATTGCCAAGGAAGCCCTGACATTCGACGACGTCCTCCTGCAACCCGGTTATTCCGAGGTTCTTCCCCGCGAGGTCGATTTAAGCACATCGCTGACCCGTGAAATCCGGCTCAATATCCCGCTGCTGTCCGCGGCGATGGACACTGTCACCGAATCGAGGCTGGCGATCGCGCTGGCGCAGGAAGGTGGCATGGGCATTGTTCACAAGAACATGGCCATTGAAATGCAGGCGAAACAAGTGCTGAAGGTGAAGAAATTCGAATCCGGCATGGTGCGCAATCCGATCACCGTGGCGCCGGATATGAGCATCCGGGAAGTGATCGACCTGACACGGGCCATGGGTATATCGGGCGTACCGGTTGTGGACGGGAAGAACACGGTCGGCATAGTGACGCATCGCGATTTGCGCTTTGAAACTCAGCTCGATGCGCCGGTCTCGACGGTCATGACGCCGAAAGAGCGTTTGGTGACCGTCAAAGAGGGCGCGGACGAAGAAGAGGTGCTGTCGCTGTTGCACAAATACCGGATCGAAAAAGTGCTGGTCGTTGACGATAACTTCGAGTTGCGCGGCATGATCACCGCCAAGGACTTTCAGAAGGCGATGGATTTCCCGAACGCGTGCAAGGACAGCAGCGGCGCGCTGCGAGTCGGGGCTGCCGTCGGTACCGGGCACGATACCGATGACCGTGTTGATGCGCTGGTTGAGGCCGGTGTTGACCTGCTGATTGTCGATACCTCGCACGGCTTCTCGAAAGGCGTTCTCGAACGGGTTACGCGGGTTAAAAGCAGCCACCCTGACGTGCAGGTGATCGGTGGCAACATCGTAACCGGCGACGCGGCGCTGGCATTGGTAGAGGCCGGAGCGGATGGCGTTAAGGTCGGTATTGGACCGGGTTCGATCTGCACCACACGTGTGGTTGCCGGCGTCGGTGTTCCGCAGATAACGGCTGTTGCCGAAGTGGCGGAGGCATTGAAAAAGTCGGGTGCACCACTGATCGCCGACGGTGGCATACGCTACTCCGGCGACATTTCCAAAGCGCTGGTGGCCGGTGCGCATTCGGTGATGATCGGCGGATTGTTTGCCGGCACCGAAGAATCGCCCGGTGAGGTTGAGCTTTATCAGGGTCGCTCGTACAAGGCCTACCGGGGCATGGGTTCTGTCGGTGCAATGGGCGAGTCCCACGGTTCGGCAGACCGCTACTTTCAGGATGCGACCGAGGAGCTTGAGAAACTGGTTCCGGAAGGCATCGAGGGGCGGGTCGCGTACAAGGGCAGCATGATTGCGATCGTGCACCAGTTGGTCGGCGGAATTCGTGCGGCGATGGGTTACACGGGCAGTGCGAGCATCGAAGAGATGCGCACCAAGCCGCAGTTCGTGCGCATCACCGGTGCCGGCATGATCGAAAGTCATGTGCACGATGTAACCATCACCAAAGAAGCACCCAACTACCGTTCGAAGAACTAGTGTCCCATCCTGATATTCACGCCCATCGACTGCTGATACTCGATTTCGGCAGCCAGTACACGCAGCTCATCGCGCGCCGTGTTCGAGAGGCAGGTGTCTATTCCGAGATTCATCCCTGGGATACGTCCGATGACGACATCCGGGCTTATGCGCCGGACGGCGTCATTCTTTCCGGCGGCCCCGAATCGGCTCATTTCGATGGCGGGCCGAAAGTTTCGCCCGCCGTGTTCGAACTCGGGGTCCCGGTGCTTGGAATTTGCTACGGCATGCAGACGATGGCAGCCGAACTTGGCGGTACGGTAGAATCTTCGTCGCATCGGGAGTTTGGCTACGCGGAAATCGTGCCGCGCGACTCCAGCTTGCTTGGCGATCTCAGCGATGCCGACGACGAGTCGTTACTGAAGGTCTGGATGAGTCACGGCGATCGTGTCACCCAAATACCGGCAGGTTTCACGGCGACCGCGAGCAGCCCGAACGCACCGCTCGCGGCGATGGAAGACACCACGCGCCATTTTTACGGCGTGCAATTTCACCCGGAAGTGACGCATACGCCGAAGGGTCAGGAAATCATTCGCCGTTTTGTGCGGGATATTTGCGGCTGTCCCGGTGATTGGACGGCAGGAAACATCGCGTCCGATCTGATCGACAAGGTTCGTAGCCAGGTAGGCGACGGCAAGGTCTTGCTGGGACTCTCCGGCGGCGTCGATTCGTCCGTCGTAGCGGCGCTCTTGCACGAGGCTATCGGCGAGCAGTTGATTTGTGTATTCGTTGACCATGGCCTGCTGCGCTATAACGAGGGCGATCAGGTCATGGCCTTGTTCGCCGAGAACCTGGGCGTCAACGTCGTTCGCGTAAATGCTGCAGAACGTTTCTTCGCTGCACTTGAAGGTGTGTCGGATCCGGAGGAAAAACGCAAGATTATTGGCGGCCAGTTCATTGAGATTTTCGATGAAGAGGCACAAAAGCTCGATAGTATCGAGTGGCTCGCGCAAGGCACGATTTATCCGGACGTGATCGAGTCGGCTGGCGCGAAAACGGGCAAAGCGCACGTCATCAAGTCGCATCACAATGTCGGGGGGTTGCCGGATCATATGCGTATGTCTCTCGTTGAGCCATTGCGAGAGTTGTTTAAGGACGAAGTTCGCCGCATCGGCATTGAGCTGGGCCTGCCTCGCAAGATGGTGATGCGTCACCCGTTCCCCGGTCCGGGTCTTGGTGTACGAGTGCTCGGCGAAGTGAAATCTGAGTACGTTGCATTGTTGCAATTGGCCGACGATATATTTATTGACGAACTTCGCAAACAAGATCTTTACGATAAAACGAGTCAGGCTTTCGCCGTTTTTCTGCCGGTGAAATCCGTGGGCGTAATGGGCGACGGTCGCAGGTACGACTACGTGGTCGCGCTACGCGCGGTTGAAACCGTGGATTTCATGACGGCCCGCTGGGCACGTCTGCCCTACGAATTTCTGGAGCATGTATCGCTGCGAATAATCAACGAGGTTGACGGTATTTCGCGCGTGACCTACGACATCAGTGGCAAGCCGCCCGCAACCATTGAGTGGGAATGATTTCACGTTCCTCGATGGTTATTAGAATCGAAAACCCACCCGGTAATAGTCGCTACCCGATCTGACAGTTTTGACGGACTACTAGCCGTAGGTAATAGCTTCGTGGGCTGGCATTCTTGATGCGCGCCAGGCTGGCGTCATGCTGGCAAATGCGGCCAGAACAATGACCAGTACCAGCCACAGGAGCACCGCGAACCAGGATACGTGGAGGCCCAGCGTGGTCTTGAACGACATCTGACCAATAAATGAACTGATCTGAAGCGACAGAGGCAGGGATATGAGTATCGCCAGGATCCAACTCATCAGAGCGATGAACACAGCTTCAATGGTGATGATCCTGACGATGACCGACGGTTTGGCGCCGCTGACTTTCATGATGCCAAGCTCGCGGGTGCGCTCCAGCACATTCATGCTCATGGTCGACGCCAGACCAAGCAGGCCAATGACCGCCAGCAAGATCGCTGTCATGATCAACGTTACGACCAGGACAATAACATGCTCGCCCATTGCGGTTCTCAGCAGAGAAAGGGGAACCGCTTTCTCGATACGTATCCCGGCCTGTTGCAGCGTATCGTCTATCTGCCTGATCAACGCCTCACGTTCGTCAGGATTGTTTGCACTGGTTGCGAGGCGGATCATCCGGGCGCTACCGGATGTGCCTGCCGCAGTATCGAAGGCACGGTCAGTGACGTAGGCGGCGGCCCCTGAACCGACTTCCTCGACGATCCCAACCAGCCGCCAGGTCTTGTGCTTGCCAGCAAGCGATATCCTGATTTGCCCGCCAAGCTCTGCCTGTGGCGCCATGGCCCTGGAAATTTGATTGAGAACGATCGCGTCAGTATCGTCTGCCTGCAACCATCGCCCCTGTATGAGTGGAAACTCGATGAGTTCGGTCTGTGGTGGCAAGCCTAGTAATGTGAAACTGCCATGGCCGCCATCAGGGTATGTGCGCGAAATATCGATCTGGCCATTCTGAGCAAAGACGGTCGGGCTATAGCCCCACATTTCGATTTTTTCGATAAACAAAAGCCCGGCCAGCGCTTGTGAAATTTCTGCCTCCGAGCTTGGCTCACTCAAAATGAACTCGGCATCATAGAATCGATCCGTGTAAACACGATCAACGAAAACATCCCAGGTCTTATTGACGTTGAGCGCTGTAATAAACATGCCACCACCCGCAGCCAGAAGTGCCAGGGCAAGATAGAGGCGAGTCCGGCGGCGAAACATGTTGCGCAAGGCCATGTTCGACGCGAGCCCAAATCCGAAAACCCTCCCCATAAGTGTGGTGAAACGCCCGTTCTTGATGCCGCCAGCACCGACCCCATTGTCCGAAATCGCCTCACGCACACTAACCGAGGTGCCTTTGATAATCACCGGAAGAGCAACCAGTGGCGGAACCAGCAGGCCCGAAGCAATCAGAGCCGTATAGACCCAGAAAGGAATGGCATAGCTTTCAATCGACAGGTTGAGCAGCCCGGCAATCATGTCAACAAGATTTCCTGCGACCATCACACCGCCCGGCAATGCGATTGCGGTTGCAATCAAACCAACACCGAACAGGGTCACGAGATACATACTCGCAATCTGGTCGGAGCGGGCACCCACCGCCTTCATCACGCCAATTTCACGTAGTTGACTCGTCAGCAATGCGGCAACGATCGTCGCAACCAATACGGTGCCAAGAAAAAAGGCCATGATTGCAAAAATCAGAAACAGGAACAGGACGCCTGTCATCTGTGTCTGATGGGGGTGTGTGCGCGGCGGTGGCACGCGCAGTTCGTGTACAGTATGACCTTGTTCGCGGAGGACTTCCGCAAGCGCCTGCGTTGTTTTCTCGACGAGGGCGATATCGGCTGGGTTGCCGTCAAGCTGAATGCGCAACTCTTCCAGTATCGGTTTTTCACCAAGCAGCCCAAGCGTGTGCCTCGTAATATACCCATAGCCGCTCTGGTCCTGCCAGGCAGGCGCAAGGGTGGCGTCATGAACAAGCCCGCTAATCGGAATGTCTGTTGGCGAGCCGTGTTGTGTCCTGAGCACCACAGAGCCTCCGATCCCCTGTTGCAGAACCCGTTCGGCTGTCCGCTCGATCAGCATTGTCCCCGCCGGTGGTGGCCAGGCACCCGACAGTTTGGTGAATGTGTTCAGCCGCAATTGCTCGAAGTCTTCCACCACAAACAAGCGCATGGGTAGCCAGTCTTCGCCGACTTTTACCCGCGCAATTACCGCCGAGCGGGCTTCCGCATCGGCAATCCCGGGGAAATTGCGGGCGGTTTCGAGCATGGCCTCGCGGGTTTCACCGACATCGATCGTCGCCGAGGCTGGATTGGTATCCATATAGTTGCGGGTTATTTCGCGCGACAGTATGGAATAGGTGCTCAGTATAACTGTGACACCGAAAACACCGACGACGACCGCAACCAGCATTAAGAATGCCCGGCCGCCTTCCCCGGTAAAATCTCGGGTCATTTTCTTCCAGCGCGGTAGGATCATGATACTGCTTGCTTTTGATTGCAGGAATTCATGGGTTTATCCTTTCGATTCTGCCGTCACTGATTGAGATGGTGCGCTGAACGAAACGCGATACCCCGCGTTCATGGGTAACGATAATGAGTGTCTTGCCTGCGCTGGAGAGGTCCGAGAACAGTTCAAGCATCGCATCGGCTGTTTGCGAGTCGAGATTGCCGGTTGGCTCATCGGCAACCAGGATAGAGGGGTCGTTGGCGAGGGCGCGGGAAATGGCGGCACGCTGTTGTTGGCCACCGGACAGTGCAGAGGGGAACTTGTCCGCCTGATCTGCAATGCCAACCCGATCGAGTAAGTCCATGGCTCGCGCGCGCCGTTGTCTGGCCGGGTACGTGCTGCAGAAATCCATAGGCAGCATGACGTTTTCGGCAATGGTCAGGGTCGGCAATAGCTGGAAGAACTGGAACACTACGCCGATATTCGTGCCGCGCCAAACCGCAAGTCTGGTCTCGTTCAGAGTATTCAGCGTCACACCGTCGACCACAATATTGCCTGAAGTCGAACGGTCGATCCCGGTGATCATGTTCAAGAGGGTTGATTTTCCGCTGCCCGATTTCCCGATAACGGCGATGTATTCGCCGCGCGTCACGCTAAGATCTATGTCGTCAAGGGCTGTGAATGGGCCTGATGGTGTCACATAGGTTTTGCCGACGTTTTTCAAATGGATAATTGTGGCACCGCAATTCTCAGCATCGGCTGGATCTTCGATGATATTGCCGTGCAGGACTTGCGATCTCGACATCAGGGTGACCTTTCCATAGAGTGAAAAGAAATTGAACAGACAGTCCCAAAATGAATATAGTGTTCGTCTGTGTCAATGAACGATCAGGCTGGAGTGTTCGCTACAGGACTTAAGCGGCCAGCTGTTCGGAAAAAGTGCAAGAAACAGAGTGCAGGAGGGGCGAGTGAGAACCAGACAATCGGGAACTCAAAGAAAAGACGATTCGATCGACCGGCGTATCGTTCGTACAAGGACGACGTTGAGGACAGCCTTGGTCTCGCTCATTCTGCAAAAGAACTATCGCGATATCACGATCAA
Organism: uncultured Woeseiaceae bacterium; assembly: GCA_964654975.1. GTDB lineage: Bacteria > Pseudomonadota > Gammaproteobacteria > Steroidobacterales > Woeseiaceae > UBA1847. The sequence goes on along the minus strand of CAZZKW010000007.1, from coordinate 1,005 downwards.
GGATATTCTCGATGAGGCGAATGTTGGCCGCTCCACATTCTATGCTCACTACACCGGCAAGGATGACCTGCTTGCAAGCGGGTTTGCGCACTTGCGCACTGAGCTGATTGCCTTTCAGGAGCAATCCCTGGCAAGACGCGGTGGTATAGAGGCACGCGGCCTTGGCTTCAGTCTGGCTATGTTTGAGCACGCCGGTGATCACGTTGATGTCTACAAGGCGCTGATCGGCGAACATGGCGGCACGGTTGCTCAAAACCATATTCGCCAGATCATTGCAGAACTGGTTCGCAAAGACCTGTCGGCGATCCTGGAGCATGACAGGGCGGGCGAAATGCCACGCGAACTGGTCGCCCAGCACATCGTTGGCTCGTTCATGGCCACCCTGGTGTGGTGGCTTGATGGCGGGGCTAAGCTCCGGCCAGAGAGGGTCGACGAAGTGTTCCGCCAACTGATAATGCACGGGGTTAAGGACAAGAATGAATAGCGCGCTGCGAGTGCGCCGTTTCATGGCTGATTTCGATTCAATATCGGGACTGGTCTCGGCAGGACGTCGGCTGCATGCGTGCCGCACGCGCGGCCGCCGAAATGGCAGGCCACGAAGGTGAAATTCCGATCGGCGCCGTCGTTGTGGAGAACGCCGAAATTATCGCTACGGGCCGCAATTGCTCGATCTGTGAGAACGATCCCAGCGGGCATGCAGAAATCGTCGAAGACTCGGTTGCCTCCCGCGTTTTCAATCACCGATTTGAAATAAACGGCGGTGTGCTCGCCGATGAGTCGTCGGCCTTAGCAGACCCTGTGCGGATGAGGCGCTTTTCACACCATTGCAGTCACAGGCGCATAAATTGCTGACGCGTCTGCGTCCACGCATAGCCCAGCAGAACTGCCACGAAAAACACCTCGGCGCCAACATTGATGAAAACGTTAATAATCTGTTGCAGTCGTTCGGAAATGTCGAACGGCACCATGCGTATCACGATACCCCACAATACGTCGGTCATCATA
>CAZZKW010000006.1:49501-109959 GCA_964654975.1 uncultured Woeseiaceae bacterium | reverse complement strand
AAATGATTTTTTAGAAGGAGCGCTCACCAAGGCCGGCCTGCTGAGCGCAAAACTAAAGGACTCATTCAGGCCACCAAATCTCTTTTTCATATCTACATCAGGCTTCATCAACTTAGGAAGATACTGGACTTCTATGATATGTTGGTCGTCGATATCGATGCCTAAACAAATACCTTTATGCTTGTCGCCATAGTGGCTCCACATTAAAGGGTTTTTCCAGCTTCTAGAAAAACAAATCACGCCTGCAGTATTAGCGGCTTCATCTCGGCCGGCCCTAAATGCTTCACGAAACTCCCGGTCAGATATATCCACTCCCAAAAACTCGTAAGGATCATTCAGATCGTCCAATAAGGAAATCTTGATTCGCGAATTAGAAATATTTGATAAGGCGAATTCTTCAGATGTGAAATAGTATGCTCGCATGTTTTAAGCGTCTAACAGCTGATTCTACCGCGGTCGCTTTTGAGCCGCTCGCAATGTAACCAGTTCACGCAGTTTCTCAGAAACTTCATCCAGACACCTGACTCCGCGGCCTTCGAAACAATAAACTGCCATTCTACTTTTGTGCAAATGCAGCAGTTGCAATATAACCACCCCCCGATAACTGCAGTGTAACGAGAAGACCGAAAACGTCCCAACTCGTTGATATGGCGGACAAATAGGTGCTGTCGAGGAGAGGTCTGCTGTCGGTTTTGCTGCGTGCGCCGTAAAACTACGGACGACAAATCGAGAAATGAAGAATCAGGGATTCGTGGATGATGTCCCCAAGACGCGGTTGTTTGCACACTACGGCCCCTCGCCAACCGGTCACTCGCCGCAGTGAGCCAGTACGGTTACACTCTCAACATGATATTCAACAACAAGACCGTGATCGTCACCGGTGGATCCGAAGGTGTCGGCGCTGCAGTCGCGCGTATGTTCGCCGAAGCTGGCGCCAATCTGATGCTGGTCGCACGAGACAAGAAGAAACTCGATGCGATGGCAGAGCAATTGTGTGACAAAACACGCGTCGAAGTTTTCGCCATGGACGTTGCCGATGCTGGGGCGTGCGTCGATGTCTTCAAGAAAGCATCCTTCGAGTTCGGTCGTGTGGACGTGCTTATCAACAACGCCGGCTACCACAGTCGCGGCATAGTCGAGGATGTGCAAGCGGACGATCTTGGCAAGATGATCGACGTTAATCTCAAGGCACCGATCGTGTTGAGTCGAATCGCGATCCCGTATTTACGCGAAGCTGGAGGCGGTGCGATAGTCAACGTCGGATCACTGGCCGGTCGCGCACCGATTCCCGGTGGCGCTGCTTACGCAGCCAGCAAAGCGGGTTTGCGCTCATTCACCTACGCGCTCGCCGCGGAGCTTGCGGGCAGCGGCATTAAGTTGGCGCTCGTCTCGCCCGGACCCATCGATACCGGTTTCATCATGGCGGACATCGACGCCACGTCGGATATTACGTTTTCGCAGCCGATCAGTACCGCCGAGGACGTTGCTCAGGCGGTTCTGGATTTGTGCGGCAACACGGTACGCGAGCAATCCATGCCGAAACTTAGCGGCTTGCTAACGACAATCATGTATTTGTTTCCGGGTTTGAGCACCCGACTTCGGCCGATGCTTGAGCGCAAAGGCGCGAAGGTTAAAGCTGAAATCAAAGCTGAGCGAAAGCGTCGCGAGTCAGATTCTCCTGACCGTTGATTAGTACCCGGACGTTGTCTTCGATACGAATGCCGCCGAACGGACGCAGCCAGTCGACGGTGTTCCAATTTACGTGATTCTCCGCGGGCGTTCCGCGCAGGTTTTCCAGCAGCAGATCGATTGCGTACAAACCCGGTTCGATGGTCAAAACCATATTTTCTTCGAGAACCCGCGTTAAGCGCAAAAACGGGTGGCCGCTTGGCGGATCAATGACAGTTCCCGACTCGTTCTCCATGAAACCACCGACGTCGTGAACCTGGATGCCCAGCAGGTGGCCGAGGCCGTGCGGGAAGAACGCCGACGTCACACCCGTTTCGAGTAGTGTGTCCGGATCGCCGCTTGCGAGTTCGGCATCAACGAGCACTGCTGCGATCATTCTGTGAGTGTTGATGTGCAGTTCTCGATAGTCAACGCCGACGCGTACCGCGGCGACAATATCCTGCTGCAGCACATCCATGCGGTCGATAAGGTCCTGAAACCGTTGCTCGCCGAAGCAGTACGTGCGGGTGATGTCGGACGCGTATCCGTGGACTTGCGCACCGGCATCGATGAGAAACGAGCGCGGTTCGGCGGGCGCTTGCCGGTCAAAGTCGGAGTAGTGTAAAACTGCGCCGTGATGATTTAAGGCGACAATGTTGCCGTAGGGGAGTTCGGGGTCCGTGTGGCTGACCGCCTTGCAATAGGCGCGATGAATATCAAACTCGGCTTGGCCGTCCCGAAACGCGGCTTCGGCGGCGACATGACCTGCGGTGGCCCGGCGAGACGAGGCCCGCATGACGTCCAGTTCGTACGGAGTTTTCACGCCGCGTGCAAAATGCAGAATATTTACGACTGTCGTGGGGTTAACCCGGTCGATACCGAAAGCCATTGCATCGTCGTCGATCTCGCCAATAAGAACGCATTTCTCCCGATCCGTGGGCAGGTGCTGTGCGATTTCATCGATAGAATTCACAATACGAACATCAAATTGACGGGTCCAATATCCGTTAGGGGTCTGCGGGACAACGTGCCAATAATCGCGCGGTTGAAAATAGATCAACCGTGGCGTTTCACCCGGCGTATAGACAAGGTAGGAAAATGGCAGATGCGTTAACGGCAGCCAGGCAAGGAAATGCGGGTTCGGTTTGAACGGCAGCTGATAATCGTCGAGGAAGGCATTCCTGGGCTGACCGGAATAGATAACGATATGGCTCGCACCCGCTAGTTCCAGCGCGTGCTCGTGGCGTGCAGCAACGGCCCCAATGTGCTCGCGATAAAGCGCGCCGAGCGCTGGGTTGTTGTCCGAGTAGTCCTCATGCATGGGCGAATCATACCCTGTTGCCGCGGTCGACGGCGAGTGCCATCATTGGGCGCCTTCCGTCCAGTGGTACGGAGGCTTGCCCAGTAACGGAGCGAAGGATGAAGCGCAGAAAATGGTTGATCGGCACCGCAATAATGATCACAGGAAGCACCGGTGTGATCGCATCTGACCCGGGCTACGACCGGGTCGCAGGACGTGCGCACGCGTCCCGGTCCGAAGTGATTGCGCCGCACGGGATGGCGGCGACCAGCCAGCCCCTGGCGACACAGATTGCGCTGGATATCCTGAAGGCTGGCGGTAGCGCCGTGGATGCGGCGATCGCGGCCAATGCAGCCCTCGGTTTGATGGAGCCAACCGGCAGCGGGATCGGCGGCGACTTGTTCGCAATCGTTTGGGATGCGGAGAAAAAAGAACTCGTTGGCTTGAACGCGTCCGGGCGCTCGCCAAAGGCGATGACGCTGGAATATTTTCAAAGCAACGGTATCGACGAGATTCCGCTGTTCGGGCCGCTGCCAGTCAGTGTGCCGGGTGCCGTCGACGGCTGGTTTCAGTTACACGCTCGCTACGGGCGACTCGACATGCAGCAAATTCTCGCACCGGCGATTGCCTATGCGCGAGACGGTTTTCCTGTATCCGAGGTGATCGCCAGTTATTTCGAGCGTAACGCGTTGCGAATCGGGGAGTACCCGGGATTCAAAGAAACATTCATGCCAAACGGTCACGTGCCGCGAAAGGGTGAGATGTTCAGAAACCCGCGCCTGGCGAATACCTATGAGTTGATTGCCAACAAAGGACGCGACGAATTCTACAAGGGCAGTATCGCCAGAGATATCGTCGCCTACATGAAAGAGCAGGGCGGTTTGTTGAGCTACGACGATCTGGTGACTCACGAGTCGGAGTGGGTAACACCGGTGTCGACGAACTATCGGGGCTGGGACGTATACGAGCTGCCGCCCAACGGTCAGGGCATCGCAGCATTGCAGATTCTGAACCTGCTCGAAGGGTTCGATATCGCCTCGATGGGCTTTGGCAGTGCGCAGTACCTGCACACGTTCATCGAAGCAAAAAAACTGGCGTTCGAAGATCGCGCGAAGTACTACGCGGACATGGACTTTGTCAAAGTGCCGGTCGCGACCCTGATCTCCAAAGAGTACGCGGACGAGCGGCGCGAATTGATCGATCCGAACAAGGCATCGAGGCAGCTTTCGGCAGGTGATGCAAAGCTCGAAAACGGTGACACTATTTACCTCACCGTCGCCGATGCCGACGGCAACATGGTGTCCCTGATTCAGAGCAACTACGTCGGCATGGGCTCCGGCATGACGCCGGGCGAGTTAGGATTCGTGCTGCAGGATCGGGCGAATTTATTCGCGCTCGATGCGGATCACGCGAACGTTGTCGCCGGTGGCAAGCGCCCGTTCCATACGATTATTCCCGCGTTCGTTATGAAAGACGGAGAGCCGCTGATGAGCTTCGGCTTGATGGGTGGTGCGATGCAACCGCAGGGCCACGCGCAGATCGTGATCAACATGATCGACTTCGGCATGAATCTGCAGGAAGCAGGGGATGCTGCGCGCATCAATCACAAGGGGTCTTCGCAACCGACCGGGTCGATCATGACGGACGGTGGCGTAGTGCATCTCGAAACAGCGTTTAGCGAAGAAACTCGTAAGGCGCTAGAGGCGTTGGGCCACACCCTGGGTGCCAGTGACGGCAGTTTCGGCGGCTATCAGGCCATCCTGTGGGATAAGGAACAAGGCGTGTACTATGGCGCCAGCGAAGTGCGCAAAGACGGACAGGCGGCGGGATATTAGGAATGTCGAAAGAGATCTACCTCACCGGTATCACAACGACGGGAACGCCGCATATCGGCAATTACGTGGGCGCTATTCGTCCGAGCATTGCCGCAAGTAAAGACCCGAATAAGAGTAACTTCTATTTCCTGGCCGATTTCCACGCGCTGGCAAAAAACGAAAACCCGGACAACATCAGTCAGTCAACGCTGGAGATTGCCGCGGCGTGGCTGGCGCTGGGCATGGACACCCGGAACTCGGTGTTTTACCGGCAGTCCGATATTCCCGAGATTCCCGAGCTCACGTGGATTCTGACCAGCATGACGGCGAAAGGCCTGATGAATCGGGCGCATTCGTACAAAGCTGCAGTGCAGGCCAATGTGGAGGGAGGCAACAAGGACCCGGACAAGGGCATCACCATGGCGCTGTACAGTTATCCGATACTCATGGCAGCGGATATCCTGATATTCAAGGCCACCAAAGTGCCGGTCGGTCGAGATCAGAAGCAGCACGTCGAAATGGCCCGAGATATTGCGCAGCGCTTCAACCACCACTTTGGCGACGTACTGGTGTTGCCGGAACCGGCCATCGACGATCACACCGCGGTGCTGGCCGGACTGGATGGCCGAAAAATGTCGAAGAGCTACAACAACACGATTCCGCTGTTTGCACCCGAAAAGAAACTTCGCAAGCTGATCATGAAGATCAAGACCAACAGTCTGGAGCCGGGTGAGCCGAAGGATATTGAGGGCAACACGCTGTATGACATCTACAAGGCCTTCGCAACACCTGACGACGTGGCCGCAGTGGAAAAGCAGTACGCCGAGGGCATCGCCTGGGGCGCCATGAAGCAGCAACTGTTCGAGTACATCAACGATCACATCGGCCCGGCGCGGGAGGAATACGATCGTCTGATTGGCGATCCGGCGATCGTTGAGGCCGAGTTGCAAACGGGTGCAGAACGAGCTCGCGAAGTTGCCGTGCCGTATCTGGAGCAAATTCGGAAAGCTGTCGGAATCAGATGTTTAGGCTAGTGCACAAGCAGCCCGAATGGATTGGCTCTTCTGTTGGGGCGTCGGCGTGTCCGTCAACTGGTTACTAGAAACAGAGCGTTTGCGCCTGCGAGCGGTAACGGTCGAGGACGCCGCGCTGATGCTCGCCATCTGGAACGACCCGGCCTTCATTCGCAACGTCGCTGACCGCGGAATTCGTACGGTTGCGCAGGCCGAAGAAACGATCAAAGACGGGTTTACGACGCTTTTCGACCAGTACGGCCACGGTCCGTACAGCATGTCCCTGAAATCGAACGGTACGATGATCGGGATCTGCGGCCTGTTCAGGCGCGAGAATCTGGACGACCCGGATATCGGTTTTGCCGTGTTGCCGGACTACTGTGGTATGGGTTATGCGGGGGAGGCGGCGTTCGCCGTCGTTGAGTACGCGCGCAACGATCTCGGGATTCGAGTTCTCACCGCCATTGTTTCCGCCGAAAATGCACCTTCCGTGAGCCTCATCGAGAAACTCGGGCTAAGTTTTGATCGTATGGTAACGATGCCGGACGATGACGATGCCTTATGCCTCTATCGTATGACGCTCAGGGATTAGTGTCCGGTGCAATATCCAGCGGCGTTGCAGCGTTCGCTTGGGCTATAATCGCCGCAAAACTGAATGAGGCGGTTGAGAGTGAGCGGTAGGAGTGCGGCGACAGATTGGCGCGAATTGCGAGAGTTTGCTGCCGTGGATCTGCAGCGGTCATTCATCTTGTCCTGGTGCGTCGAAGCGCAGGTCCTGATCATCGATATCGACGTATTGCTGACGGACGAACACCCCTTTTATGAAAAGCCGCGACCGGCGGAAAAGTCGTGTATTCGACCGGCCGTTATCGAGTTTCCGTTCTGCGACGCGATCAGCGTCGATGGTGAAAGCGGTGGTTCGCCCGGCGTTGTCGCGGAGAACCTGGGATACGGGGCTATCGAGGCTTTGCAACGCCTGACGGATGGTCGTTATGAGATTCAAGGGGAGTTCGGTCGTATTCTGATTAACGCTGAGCGACCTTTGTTGCGGCTTAAGGGGCCGTAAGCGGCAGGAGGCAATAATGAGTACAGAGAATCGTATCGACTACGTGGAAATCCCGGTTACCGACCTAAGAAAAGCGCGCGATTTTTTCTCGGCGCTGTTCGGCTGGTCGTTTCAGGAGTGGGGCGATGACTACCTGAGTTTCAACGATGGCCGGCTTGAGGGTGGGTTCTGTAAAGCAGCCGAGGCCGCACCGGCGACCGGCGTATTGGTCATCTTTTTTAGTGAGGATCTTGAACGAGATCTTGAACGAGTGCAGGAACTTGGTGCGACGATATCGCAGCCGATTTTTCAGTTTCCCGGCGGACGACGATTTCATTTCGTAGATCCTACCGGTACAGAATACGCAATATGGGCAGCCGTCAAATAGGCGGCGAACAGAGGAATAGCAATGGCAGAACTTATCGACCACCCGTGCGTGCAGCACAAGCTCGCGATTATTCGAGATGTCGATACGGGGCATAAGCGTTTTCGGGAGCTGGCAACTGAGATCACGAAATTCATTTGCTACGAAGCGCTCAAGAACATCAAAACAAAGGAAGTCGCGGTGCAGACCCCGGTTGCGGAGGCGACCTGTCGCAAGCTCGACACCGATCTGGTGGTGGTGCCGATCTTGCGCGCCGGTGTCGGTATGCTCGAAGGCATTCTCGAACTCGTACCGACGGCACGGGTTGGTTTCGTCGGCTTATACAGAGACGAGGAGACCAAGCTGCCGGTGACCTACTACGAGCGGTTTCCGGCGCAGGTAAAAGGTGGCACCTGCATCATCATCGATCCAATGCTGGCGACCGGAGGCTCGACCGCTGCGGCGATCGATAAACTAAAGGAAAGCGGGGCGGGAAGTATTGTCGTTGTCTGCATAGTGACGTGTCCGGAAGGCGTGGCCCTGGTCGAGAGTGAGCATCCCGACGTGCCGATTTATGCGGCCGCCATTGATGAGAAGCTGAACGAGAAGAAATACATCGTGCCGGGTTTGGGTGATGCCGGTGACCGGTTGTTTGGAACGTCGCATTAAGCACAGCCTCATTTAAGATCATCGCGATCGAACAGAAGTTTTACTTTCGGCGCCGACTTGCAAACAACTCGCATCGGAAGGTTCTGGGTAAAGTCAGAAACATCAAGACGCGCCGAAACCTGCGTTTGTACAACACAGTTTTCGCTAATCTTAAACTCCATATCGCCATAGGTATTCAGGTAACCGGTTACATCCTCTTGAGATTGCGGCAGCGTTCCCCGCACACTGTTCGTTATCGGAAGTGGCCCCTGCATGATGGTTACGTAGCGGTCGTAGCCTTGCTCCAGCAACCATCGTTTCAGCGCTTCTTCGTCGGACTCCTGGGCGATCTTACGCGCCTCAGCCCACCAGTCGATCACATGGGCAGGACCTTCCTCTGCCGGGTTCTCGTCGGACACGACTTCCTGGGTTTCTGCCGGATCCGAACTGTCGGAAGTCGAATCCAGCACCGTTGGAGCTGGTTCAACTTCGACGCGTGGGGGTGGTTCAAAGGCCTGAATACCGGTTGGCTCAGGAGGTCGAACGGTGCGATGAAGCTCGATATTCTGGATCATGTGAGTGACGATGGCGTCCTTTTCACTTGGCAGAATCAGGCGTGTCATCAGAAAAAGCAACGTGATCGTCATCGGGAGCGCGATCAGCACGGATGCCGCGAATCGTCTTATCGCCGCGTTGGGTTTTCGCTTCATACAGAGAGCGCCGCCAGATAATTCACATTATCACGATTGAATTGTGAATCCCTTCTTACGATGCGGGAGCGCTGAGTATAGTCGCAGCGGTAGCGGAGCTGCTACGGGGTGCGTAACGTGTCCCGGCGCGATTCAAGCTCGCCCCAGCGTTCTACCCGTTGTTCGAGAGATGCCTCATCGGCACTGAGCTGCCCTAAGGTCTTTTGTACGAGCTTGTTGTCCTGAGAGAAAAAGTTCGTGTCCCCGACGGTCGCTTGCAACGCAGCGACACTCGCCTCCAGCGCCTCGATCTCGCCGGGCAGCTGATCGAGTTCGCGTTGATCTTTGTAACTGAGTTTTTTCTTGCCCGCGTTCCTGCGCCGATCGGTCGCATCGAGTTTTCGTGCAGCCGCGATCTCCGGTTCGTCGCTTGCTGCTAATCGACGCCCGAGCCGTAGCCAATCGGAATAGCCACCGACGTACTTTTCAACGCGTCCGTCTTCCTCAAACACAATCGTGCTGGTGACGACGTTATCGAGAAACTCCCGGTCGTGACTGACGAGAATCAAAGTGCCGGTATACTCGCAGAGTTTTTGTTCGAGGACTTCAAGCGTCTCGATATCGAGGTCGTTTGTCGGTTCGTCGAGAACCAGGAGGTTTGCGGCTCGGGTGAAAAGTTTTGCAAGAATCACCCGGTTGCGTTCGCCGCCGGACAGCGACTTTACCGGCATCAACGAACGCTTCGGCGTGAATAGAAATCCCTTCAGGTAACCGACGATATGTCGTTCCTTGCCGTTGAGCATGATGTAGGTGCGGCCCTCGCCGACGTTGTAGGCAACCGATTTTTCCAGGTCCAGCGATTGCCGCAGCTGATCGAAATAGCCAATCTCGAGATTGGTTCCGAGTTTGATGGTGCCGGCTTGTGGCTCCAGCTGGCCGAGCAGGAGTCGTAACAGGGTTGTCTTGCCGACGCCGTTGTTGCCGATGAGTCCGATTCGGTCACCGCGAGTAATGGTGATGGAAAAATCGTCGATCACGCGTTCATCGCCGTAGCTGTAGCCAACGCCTTTGGCGCGAATCACCTTGCGGCCCGATTGTTCCGCTTCTTCAATGTGCATGCGGGCGTTGTTTTCCCGTTTCAGGCGCCCGGCGAATTCTTCGCGCATTTTTTTCAGCGAACGAACGCGACCCTCATTACGCGTACGGCGCGCCTTGATGCCTTGTCGTACCCAGACCTCTTCTTGCCCCAGCTTTTTGTCGAAGCGGGCGTTCGCTACCTGCTCGTCTTCGAGTATTTTTTCCTTTCTGCGCAGAAAGTTCTCGTAGTCTCCCGGCCAGCTCGATAACTTTCCCCGGTCGATTTCTACGATGCGCGTAGCGAGTTTCTGCAGGAACGCCCGGTCGTGTGTGATGAATAACACGGCACCTGGGTAGGAATAGATGCGGTCTTCCAGCCACCGGATTGTCGCGATGTCGAGGTGGTTGCTCGGCTCGTCAAGCAGCAGTAAGTCAGGTTTCTGCACCAGTGCGCGAGCCACGGCGACGCGGCGGCGCCAGCCACCGGACAGTTCGTTCATTTTCTTGTCGGCGGGCAGCTTGAGGTCGGTAATCGTTGCTTCGACGCGTTGATCGATATGCCAACCGTCGCAGGTGTCGATTTTCGCGTGCAGTTTCTCCAATCGGGCAAGTCCGTGTTTGTCCAGCTCCTGACTCGACATCTCCTGGTACTGTTCAAGCAGGCGGTCGGCCTTTGCCAATCCGGAGCGCACGACATCGCGAACCGGAAGATCCATCGCCTCTGGCAGGTTTTGCCGCAGCTGACTGACGACCAAACCGGTTTTCGATACGATCTCACCGTGGTCCGGTTCTATTTCGCCCATGATCAACTTCAGCGTCGTCGACTTCCCAGCGCCGTTGCGGCCGATCAGGCAAACGCGTTCACCAGACTCAATAGAAAATTCGGCGTCGCGGAGAATGATCTGCTCGCCAAATTCCAGCCGGATATCCTCAAAGCGAAGCAGTGACATGAAGCCCTTCCGAGGGTAAAGCCGTGTATCCTAGCAGGCTGCTGGCGGAATGATTCACGAGTTGCGATTCGCATCGCAACTCTGTCGCAGAGGACGTGCATGAGCGAAGAGCGTTTTATCGATCTGGAAACCCGGCTGGCGCATCAGGACCAGCTATTGAACCAACTCAATGATGTTGTCACGCAACAGCAGGCGAAAATCATGCAGCTTGAGGAACTCTGCGAGTCTTTGGTCCAGCGCGTTCGGTCAGTGGGTGATTCCATGCCGGCTGACGATTCGGGCGATGAACGGCCCCCGCACTACTAGTGTTCTGTCCGCTGCGGTAACCCAGGATGGAATGCTACTACGTTGACGTATAGTGTTGCCTAAACGATAGCTGGAGCCCCGCTATGCCATCAAGATTCGGATCATTTTTCGCGCTGTTAGCCCTTACGTTGTTCGCAGCGGCTACACAGAAGGTGTTTGCCCAAATCTACGTACCGGACGAGCTGCAACCGTGGCAGGAGTGGTTACTCAAGGACAAGGAATACCGCAGTTGCCCGTTCTATTTTGATCGAGCCGTCGACCAGCCAAGTGCTTTCGTTTGTACATGGCCCGGCGAGATGCGGCTCTCGGTCGATGCTTCCGGCGGGGAATTTTCACAGCAATGGACGGTGTACGCGAAAGAGCAATGGGTGAGGCTGCCCGGCGGATCGGACTATTGGCCTGATCGTGTGCGAGTCAATGATCGGCAGATCGCAGTCGTTGCGCGCAATGGCTTTCCGAGCGTAAAACTGGCGCCCGGCAGCTGGCGCCTTAGCGGGCGATTTGAGTGGGATGAACGACCGGGTGTGCTGCGAGTGCCACCCGAGAGCGGTCTGGTATCCCTGAGTGTCGACGGTAAGCTGGTTAAACGCCCCGAGATGAATGCCGGCGGCGTGTATCTGGGTGAGCGACAACGCGATACGCGCGCCAGAGACTCGGTGCGGACGGTCGTGCATCGTCTGGTCATGGACGACGTACCGACACGGCTGGTGACGCGCCTGCAAATCGATGTTTCCGGCAGTGTGCGCGAAGAGGTCTTCGGGCCGATTCTTCCTGATGGTTTTATCCCGGAAAGAATCGCGAGCCCGTTACCGGCCAAGCTTGAGTCTGACGGCAATCTTCGCCTGCAGGTACGGCCCGGTCGCTGGACTATTCTGCTGACTGCTCGCGGTGCGGATGTCGCAGCGTCTATCGCGCGACCGCCGCCCGGGCAGAATCTTGCGGCCGACGAGATCTGGAGTTATCGCTCAAACGATGAGTTACGCGTCACTGCCGTTGAGGGCTTGCCGCCGGTTGACCCTTCGCAGGTGGAAGTGCCCGGTGAGTGGCAGACGTACCCGGCGTTTCGAATGGGCGCGGACGGACTGTTTTCTATTACCGAGCGTAGCCGCGGAGTCGTGTCGGCGTCGAACGAGCTGGTGTTAGATCGCACGATGTGGCTCGACTTTGGCGCCGAAGGATTTATCGTTGAGGACAGGATCCGCGGTTCGATGCGAACGGGCTGGCGGCTGGATATGGGTGGCCCCTACGCGTTGTTGAGTGCGACGGAGCACGAGCAGAACCTGCTGATCACGGCGGGGCAGGACGACGGCCAGACGGGTGTCGAGGTGCGCGAGTCTGCGGTCGGTGTGGAGGCGATCGGTCGGGCCGCTACGCGTGGGAGTTTGCCCGTAACCGGCTGGGATACTCGCTTCGCCCAGGTAGCGGCGAGCCTGAATGTGCCGCCGGGCCATAAACTGTTGATGGCCCCTGGTGTTGATCGCGCTACGGGCAGTTGGGTGAGCCAATGGCAATTGCTGGATTTTTTCCTCGTTCTGATCATCACGACCGCAGTCTGGCGATTGTTCGGGCGTGCGGCCGGTACTGTCGCACTCGGTGCGCTGGTCTTGAGTTTTCACGAACCGTTTGCACCGACGTGGCTGTGGCTGAATCTACTGATCGTTATTGCCCTGGCGCGTGTGGTGCCCGCCGGTCGACTCAAGCAAATCGTGTCGAGTTACCAGGTGCTCAGCGCGATAGCGCTGGTCCTGGCGCTGGTGCCGTTTGTTGCAGGTCAATTGCGCGTTGCGATTTACCCGCAATTGGAATCGCAGATGAGTTCGTACGGAATGCTGAGCGCCGTTCAGGATGAGGCCGATTTCGACAGTGCGGCCCGGCTGGAAATGGAGCCGCAGGCGGAAAGAGCAGTGACACTCTCGGCGCCCGCTGTGGGCAAGGAGATGTTTGACGAGATCGTCGTAACCGGCGCCAAGATCAATCGTTCGTTTTCTCGTTACGCGCCCAACGCAATCGTGCAAGCGGGTCCGGGTATTCCGTCCTGGCAGTGGAACACTTATTCGCTGCGTTGGAGCGGTCCGGTTGATGCTGGACAAACCATGCGCCTGGTTGTCATGCCGCGGTGGTTGGTGAGCATGATGCGCGTTATTGCGGTGCTCTTGCTGCTGGGATTTGCCGCCGTACTTGCCGCAGAAATATTGAAACGTCGGTGGAAACTGCCGGCAGGACTGACCCTTGGCGGCCGGCACGTCGGCGGATTCCTCGTCGTTGGCATGCTCACAGGGCTGCTGGCGGTCAGCCCGGAGGTTCGGGCAGAGCATCCGAATGCCGATTTGTTGCAGCAGTTGCAACAACGTCTTCTCGAAGCACCGGATTGCGTGCCGCGATGCGCCGAGATTATCTCGGCCGATGTGACGGTTGGTGCCGAGGTGATGAGCATGACCCTGTCCGTGCATGCCGTGGAGAACATCGCGATACCGTTGCCGGGGTCGTTGCGGGGATGGCGGCCGGAGGCGATCTCGCTGGGCGGTGCGACGGGTGCGCGCATAATTCGTGCGCCGGACAATACGCTCTGGATGCACATCGTGCCGGGTCGCCATACTGTGACCTTGCGCGGCGCAATTCCAGCGGTCGATAGTCTGGAAATTCCGTTTCGGACACCACCACGAGTCGTCCGGATCAATAGCGACGGATGGTTCGTCGCCGGTATCAAGGACCGACGATTAACTTCCGGTTCGTTACAACTTACCCGACTGCAATCGGCCGACGACGGCGACAGCACTGTTCGCTGGGAGAGCAGTCGATTTCCGGGGTTCGCTCGCGTCGAACGCGCGATCGAGTTGGATATCGACTGGCGCGTGACTACCTACGTCTATCGTGTCGCGCCGACGCAAGGTGCGCTGACACTGGACATTCCGTTACTCGCCGGTGAGAACATCGTCAGCGGCGATTTCACAGTCACCGATGGTCGCGTGCTGGTGACGATGAACCCACAGCAGCAATCGGTTTCGTGGACATCCAATCTGCCGCTGCAGTCTCCTTTGCTTCTGCAGGCGGCTGCTGAGGCATCCTGGCAGGAAGTCTGGCGGTTTGCGGTGGGCAATACCTGGAATGCACAGTTCGAAGGTATTCCCGAAAGCAATACGAGCAACGACGCCAGCGGTGTTCGCGTGGCGGTCTTTCACCCACGCGGCGGTGAGGAAGTGACGCTTTCCGCGAGCCGGCCGGAGGCCAGCAAGGGTTCGACGCTGGCGTTTGATACGGTCAATCTGGCGGTGACCGAGGGCAGTCGGAGTCGCGATGCGAGCCTGAGTTTGAACTACCGCAGTACGCGTGGCGCACAACACGTCATCCAACTTCCGGTGGCAGCCGAAGTCACGTCGGTTCTGATCGATAATCGAGTGCAGACCGTACGTGCCGAAGAGGGTCGGCTCAGGATCGAGATTCTGCCCGGCAACCACAACATCATGGTTAACTGGCGGGAGAGTGGTGGGATGGGGCTGCGCGCGGCGACCCCGGAGGTCGACATCGGCGCGCCCGCGAGCAATATCAATCTGACAATGAACACATCGTCCGACCGATGGTTAATTCTGACGAGTGGCCCGCAATTGGGTCCGGCGGTGTTGTATTGGTCCGAGCTGGCAGCGTTGATCGTTTTCGCGTTGATTCTCGGTCGCATCGAGCTCACGCCGCTGCGAACGCAGCACTGGCTGTTGTTGGGACTTGGCTTTAGTACTTTCAATTGGTCTGTGCTGATGCTGGTCGTTGTCTGGTTGATGCTTTGTGGCGCGCGGCGCCAACTGAAGCTCGACCTGCCGTGGTGGAAATTCAATGTGCTGCAACTTGTTATCGCTGCTGCGACAATCGTGGCGTTGTCGAGTATCGCAGCGTCGTTGCCGGCAGGGCTGCTCGGAACCCCCGACATGCACGTTGTTGGGCAAGGCTCCTACGGCAATACGCTTAACTGGTTTGCCGACCGCAGCGAGTCTTTGCTGCCGGTAGCGACGGCTATCTCGGTGCCGATGTGGATATACAAAGCACTGATACTGGTCTGGGCCTTGTGGTTGAGTTTTGCGTTGCTGCGCTGGCTGCCGTGGGTGTGGCAGTGTTTCAGTCGCGACGGTTACTGGCGTTCTCGCAAGGACGCTAAGGCCAAATTCGGCGATAGCGAGAATTCACAATGAGAATAGCCTGGATAGCCGTATTCCTGGGTGTTCTTGTCTGGTCGGGCCTGGCGCCCAGGGACGGTATAACCTGGGCACTTGAAGTGTTTCCAGCCGTTGCCGGCGCGCTGGTTTTATTGTTGACGCGCACTCGATTTCCGCTGACGACGCTGGTGTACGCACTGATATTGCTGCATTGCATAGTCTTGATGGTCGGCGGCCATTACACCTACGCAGAAGTTCCACTCGGTGACTGGGTGCGCGATGCATTTGATGGTACGCGCAATAATTACGACAAGCTGGGACACTTCGTGCAGGGTTTCGTGCCCGCCATGATCGCCCGCGAAGTCGTCATCCGGCTCGGCGTGTTCAATTCAGCTCGCTGGCGTAACTTTTTCATCGTCAGTTTTTGCCTGGGTTTCAGTGCATTCTATGAACTGATCGAATGGTGGGTTGCGTTGCTGTCTGGCGAGGCGGCGGATTCTTTCCTCGGAACGCAGGGATATATTTGGGACACACAGTCGGACATGGGCCTGGCATTGCTCGGGGCCATCACGGCATTGCTGGTGTTGTCCAAAGTTCACGACAAACAGTTAGAGGCGATCAATGTCTAGGTTTGCGGTCGCCGTTCTGTTGTTGATTTCGAGCGCGGCTGCGTTCGCATCCGAATGCGTTGTGTTGCTGCACGGGCTTGCGCGAACGTCGTCGTCGATGAGTAAGATGCAGGAGGCACTGGAGGACGACGGTTACTACACGGCAAACGTTTCCTATCCGTCCCGGAAACATGAGATCGCCGAACTGGCGGCGATGGCTGTTGACGATGGATTGTCGACGTGTCGTACTCATGCCGACGTCGAGAAAATCCACTTTGTCGCGCACTCGCTGGGTGGAATCCTTCTGCGCCAGTACTTGAGTGTTGAGGTCATCGAAGAGTTGGGTCGAGTTGTCATGCTGGGTCCGCCGAATCAGGGCAGTGCCGCCGTCGACAAGCTCCTGGGCGTTCCCGGGTTCGACTGGATTAATGGCCCGGCGGGCCGGCAACTCGGAAAGGGCGATGCGAGCGTGCCGTTACAATTGGGTCCGGTGGATTTTGAGCTGGGAGTCATTGCCGGCAATCGCAGTATCGACCCAATCACTTCCGCGGTGCTGGAGAATCCGGATGACGGCCGCGTATCGGTTGCGGACACCAAGATTGAAGGCATGGACGATTTTGTTATCGTAGGCCACTCGCACGCGTTTATGATGCGCATGAAAAAGCCGATTGAGTTGACGAAGAAATTTCTGCGCACCGGTAGTTTTGGCGAGGTCCCGTAGTTGCTGGCGAATTCTGATAGAAAGCGATTCTGCGGGTTCGGGCTACGGCGAAGACAACGATGATGTGCCTACGAAGGACTCCGGTGTGACCCTGGAAGGACGCAGAAATCTACTGGTTCTGACATCGACGTTTCCGCGTTGGAGCGATGACAAAGAACCGCGCTTTGTTGAGTTTCTGTGTCTCGAGCTTGCCAAATACCACGATGTAACCGTGCTCGCGCCTCATTATCGCGGGGCAAAAACTCAGGAAACAATCGAATCTGGCGGTCGCACCATAAGCGTCTATCGGTTTCGCTACTTTATCGCCGGGCTCGAAGTGCTTGCTTACAACGGTGGCATACTCTCGAGAATTCGCCGCAGTCCTTTGAGTGTTCTCCTCGTGCCGTTTTTTCTGGCCGCTCAATTCGGAAAAATGATCAGTCTTCACCGGCAATTTCGGTACGACGTCATGCACGCGCACTGGATTATCCCGCAGGGGCTGGTTGCCGGCTTGTTTCGCCGTTTCTCAAAAAAGGCACCCGCTGTTGTGGTGACCTCGCACGGCGGTGATTTGTTCGCCCTGCGTGGGAAACTGCTGACGAAACTCAAACGATGGGTTCTTCGAAGTGTGGATCAGGTGACGGTCGTCAGTGAGGCGATGAGGCTCTATTGTACCGATCTGGGCATTGACGCCGAAAAGGTCCATGTTCGGTCGATGGGCGTCGACCTGACCGACACCTTTACAATGGGCGATTTGCAATCACCTCGCAAAGGCCTGATTTTCGTCGGGCGTCTGGTCGAGAAAAAAGGTGTCGGGTATCTGCTTCGGGCGATGGCTGTTCTGGTTGCCCGTTATCCTGATTTGTCGTTGACTGTAGTTGGCGATGGTCCTGACGAGAAGGATTTGCGGGCTGTTGCAAGCGAGTTGCGACTTGACCAGAACGTTCGCTTTGTCGGCAGCAAGTTGAATACCGAATTGCCAGCCATGTTGCGATCTTCGAAGATATTCGTCATGCCCAGCATAGTTTCGAAATCCGGTGACCAGGAAGGGCTGGGGCTCGTCGCCGTCGAGGCGATGGGTTGCGGATGCGCCGTGGTTGCAACGGACCTGCCGGCAATCCGGGATACGGTGCAACACCGAAAAACGGGCCTTGTTGCAAAAGCCGCGGATGCCGATGATCTCGCGAGGAAAATAGAGTTATTGATTGAGGACGATGTGCTTCGTGCGGATTTGGCGATCGCCGGGAATCGGTTTGCCCGAGATCTTTTCGACTGGAAGGTCGTTGGAGCCGACTACCAATTACTGCTATCGAAGATCCGCAAATAGTGTTTCGTAGCGGCCGGTCATTGTCGCCAGACTGAATTCCTTTTCAGCACGGCCTCTGTTGAATTCACCCTGCCGATGGCGAAGCTGCGGGTCGCGCAGGTTTTCAATCGCCTTCACGAATCCGTCAACATCGCCAATATCGCAGAGGTAGCCACCCTCGCCGTGTTCAATTCGCTCCGGCAGGCTGGAGCATGCCGACGCGACCACCGGAATGCCCGAACTCATC
The DNA here is from genome assembly GCA_964654975.1 of uncultured Woeseiaceae bacterium. Lineage (GTDB taxonomy): Bacteria > Pseudomonadota > Gammaproteobacteria > Steroidobacterales > Woeseiaceae > UBA1847. The sequence goes on along the minus strand of CAZZKW010000006.1, from coordinate 92,082 downwards.
GCCTCGAGGACGGCAAGGCTGTCGCCTTCACGTACTGTCGGGAGTATCAACGCATCGACACTGCGATACAGATCTGGCATTGACTCGTACGCAACGCGTCCAAGATTTTGGATCCCCGCATCAGCCAGTTTTTGCGTCCAACCGCCTCGCAGACCGCTTGCGCATACGATTTTCACAGAATCACCCAGGCGCCGGGCGATCTCCGGAAGCCAGTGCGCCCCCTTGCGTCGTGACGGGTTGCCGGAAAACAGCACTCGAAGCTGTTGTTTTGAACTTGCATCGCTGCGAGGGGAAAAGATATCGGTGTCGACACCGTTAGGAATGACTTCGATAGGCTTGTCGCACTTCAGTTCCCGCATCGCCAGGTCGGCAGTAAACTGACTGACCGCGGTTAGTCGATCGGATAACCCCACCGCCTTTTGCAGGAAATACCGCAGATCGGTCGCGTAATGTATTCGCTGCGTCATCGTGCTGTACGGCTGCATGAAAGAATCAACAACGAAATTATGGAATGTCGATACGAGCGGTATACCGGGGCGTTTGAAAAACAGGGCGTGATCCGGCGTCGTATGAATAATATCCGCGGCCGGTTTCGGCACGTTCCACCGCAGCAGTGGCGGAAAATACGTCAGTGATGGCCGATACGGAACTATCTTATAGTCAGGCAGCCGTTCTTCGAGTGTGCGATGAACGACGATAGCGCCACTACCGGTTGGCATCGGACTTACTATTCGTTGGCCAGCGGTCATCCGCGTTATCCTGTTCGAGCGCGCTGGTCGGGCATGAGCAGTGGCTTGAGGTATTCGCCGGTAAACGATCCTTCGGTAGCGGCAATCTGTTCCGGCGTTCCCTGGGCGACGATCCGGCCGCCGCCGTCACCGCCTTCCGGGCCGAGGTCGATCACCCAGTCCGCGGTCTTGATCACGTCAAGATTGTGTTCGATAACCACCACCGTGTTGCCGCGATCGCGTAAGCGGTGCAATACCAGCAGTAGATGCTCAATGTCGAAAAAATGCAGTCCGGTCGTGGGTTCGTCCAGGAGGTACAGGGTACTGCCGGTGTCGCGTTTGGAAAGTTCCTTCGCCAGTTTTACACGCTGCGCCTCGCCGCCGGACAATGTTGTTGCATTTTGGCCGAGGCGCACGTAACTCAACCCAACGTCCTTTAACGTAGTCAGTTTTTTCGCGATAGCCGGTACGTTCTGAAAAACTTCAGCCGCTTCCTCAATCGTCATGTCGAGCACTTCGTGAATATTCTTGCCCTTGTAACGAATCTCCAGCGTTTCCCGGTTGTAGCGTTTCCCGCGACAGGTGTCGCACGGTACGTACACATCCGGCAGGAAGTGCATCTCCACCTTGATGACGCCGTCCCCCTGACAGGGTTCGCAGCGACCGCCCTTGACGTTGAAACTGAAACGTCCCGGCATGTAACCGCGCGAGCGGGCTTCCTGCGTGCCGGCGAACAATTCGCGGATCGGTGTGAACAAGCCGCTGTAGGTCGCTGGATTGGAGCGCGGCGTACGACCGATCGGGCTTTGGCTGATTTCGATGACGCGGTCGATGTTATCGAGGCCGGTAATCTCCTCGTGCGGTGCCGGATTGCGGTTCGAGCGGTTGAGCTCGTCGGCGACGGCTTTATACAGTGTGTCGTTCACTAGCGTCGATTTTCCGGAACCGGATACGCCGGTGATGCAGGTCATGAGGCCTACCGGGATCGAAGCATCGATGTTTTGCAGATTGTTCCCTGTTGCGCCGATGATCGTAAGCTGCCGCTTTGGGTCATTGGCGGTACGTTCTGGCGGCAGCGCGATGGCACGCTTTCCCGAAAGATACTGGCCGGTTAATGACTGTGGATTGTTCTTGATTTCCTCGGGTGTGCCGGTCGCAACGATCTGGCCACCGTGTACGCCGGCGCCCGGTCCGAGGTCCACAACGTGATCCGCGGCGAGAATGGCTTCTTCATCGTGCTCGACGACGATGACGGTATTGCCGATGTCGCGCAGGTGTATCAAGGTGCCGAGAAGGCGTTGGTTATCGCGCTGGTGCAGACCGATGGACGGTTCGTCGAGAATGTACATGACACCGACAAGTCCTGATCCGATTTGGCTGGCCAGTCGAATGCGCTGTGCTTCGCCGCCGGACAGCGTATCGGCGCTGCGATCCAGCGAAAGGTAGTCGAGGCCGACGTCGGACAAAAAACTGAGGCGGTCGCCGATTTCCTTGACGATGCGGTCTGCGATTGTCGCGCGCCAGCCCTCGATTTCCATGCTGTCGAAAAACTCGCGCGCATGGCCGACGGATAAATGCGTGATTTCCGGTATCGAGCGTCCGCAGATAAAAACATGACGAGCCGCACGATTCAGACGGGTGCCGCCGCAATCCGGACACGCTTGGCTGTTTAGGAATTTGCTGAGTTCTTCACGTACCGCGTTCGACTCGGTTTCTTTGTAGCGGCGTTCGAGGTTTGGTAGCACACCCTCGAAGCGATGCCGGTTTTTTATTTGCATACCGCGTGTGTTTTCGTAGAAAAACTCGATTTTTTCCTTGCCGCTGCCATAGAGGACGACGTTTTGGAGCTTTTCGGTGAGTTCTTCGAAAGGGGCCTCAACATCGAAGTCGTAATGTGTCGCCAGACTTTGAATCATTTGGTAGTAATAGGTGGTTTTCCGGTCCCAGCCTCGGATCGCGCCGCCGGCCAGGGACAGGCCGGGATTGACGACGACGCGGGCCGGGTCAAAAAACTGTTTTACGCCGAGGCCGTCGCAGGTCGGGCAGGCGCCGGTCGGATTGTTGAAGGAAAACAAGCGTGGCTCGAGTTCGGTCAGACTGTAGCCGCAGTGCTTGCAGGCAAAGCGATCGGAGAAAACGATTTCTTCCGTATCTGTTTGTTCCATGTAGGCAATGCGCACGCTGCCGTCCGCTAAACGCAGTGCTGTCTCGAACGACTCAGCGAGTCGCAGGCGCAAATCCTCACTGACTTTGAAACGGTCGACGATCGCTTCGATGGTGTGTTTTTTTCGCAGATCGAGCGCCGGCGGTTGATCGAGTTCGTAAACTTCGCCGTCGATGCGCGCGCGGATAAAGCCCTGCGCCTGCAGGTCACCCATGAGCTGTACATGTTCGCCCTTGCGGTCCGCGACCACGGGGGCGAGCAGCAGGAGTTTTGTGCCAGCGGGTAACGCCATCACCTGATCGACCATCTGGGCGATGGTCTGCGCCTCCAGCGGGATGTCATGGTCCGGGCATTTCGGTGTGCCGGCGCGCGCGTACAGCAGGCGCAGGTAGTCGTAAATCTCGGTCACCGTTCCGACGGTTGAGCGCGGGTTGTGCGAGGTCGATTTTTGTTCGATGGAGATCGCCGGGGAAAGCCCGTCGATATGATCGATATCGGGTTTTTCCATCATCGACAGAAACTGTCTCGCGTACGCCGACAGCGATTCGACATAACGGCGCTGACCCTCGGCGTAAATGGTGTCGAAGGCGAGTGATGATTTGCCCGATCCGGACAGGCCGGTAAAGACGATCAGTTTGTCACGCGGCAGTTCGATATCCACATTGCGAAGATTGTGCGTTCGGGCGCCACGAATGTTGATAGTTTTCATGTGAGAGCTGCAGTCATTTCCGGCCAACCTGCTAATATACGCCGCCGCGCATCCCCGGCGCAAAGGAACTACCGGTTTGAACTCAGAAAGCCCCGCGATCAGCGCCTCGATGGACGCTTCAGAACGCCGTTCGGTCGGTATTATCGCGCTCATTGCGATGATCCGGATGTTTGGGTTGTTCGCGTTGTTGCCGGTGCTGTCCCTGTACGCAAAGGACCTGGAGAATGCGACGCCGTTGCTGATCGGGCTCGCCGTTGGCGCCTACGGATTGACGCAAGCCGGTTTTCAGGTGCCGTTGGGCGTGCTCTCTGATCGTGTGGGTCGGATACCGGTCATTGTGGGGGGGCTGGCGGTGTTTGCGGTCGGTTGTATCGTTGCGGCAGTCAGTGACTCGATCTACGGCGTTATCGCCGGTCGTCTGCTGCAAGGCGCCGGCGCGATATCGGCAACCCTGACGGCACTGATTGCGGATGCAACGCGTGCCGAGGTGCGCACGCGGTCAATGGCGGTCTTCGGCATTGGTATTGGTACGTCGTTCATGATCGCAATGGTGGCCGGGCCGCTGTTGGCAGCCAGGTTCGGAGTTCCGTCCCTATTCTGGGTGGGTGCTGCGTTAGCGGTGGTTGCTGGAGTTCTGCTGCAACTATTGCCGGATATTCCGCGGCCGCGGAAAAGCGCGAGCTGGAATCTGTTGCCGGCGCTGCGCGCCGATTTGTTGCGTATCGACTTCTACGTATTCCTGCTGCACACGATGATGACCGCGACTTTTGTGGCGCTGCCGTTCCTGCTGGTTCGGGAACTCGAAATGCCATTGCTCCGACATTGGCAGATGTACGTCGGTTCATTGCTGGTATCACTGGCCATAACGGTGCCGATGATCATGAAAGACCACCGGCGCGGCAGCAGCCGGTTGATTGGCATAGCGGTGAGCCTGATTCTGGCGGCGCAACTGACGCTGACCTTCCTCGGATTCTCGGTCGTTCCGGTGTTCTTCGCGCTGGTGCTGTATTTCGCCGGCTTCAATTTCCTGGAAGCGAGCCTGCCCGCGCGGCTGTCATTATTGGCCGGCGACGACATCCGTGGCGCATCGCTTGGCGTGTTTTCGAGCGCGCAGTTCCTGGGCGCATTTTCCGGCGGGCTGATCGGCGGCCGCTTCCTCGGACAAGGGGAGCCGGGTAACGTGTTCTTTGTCTGCGCCCTGCTGGCCGGTATCTGGCTGGCCCTGCAAGGTTTCGCGCCGAGCCGACCAACGCTCGACGTCCGCCGTGATTAGCGCGGCCCTGTTCCGCCGGGAAATAGGGCCTCAGGGTCAGAAATCGGACTGGCTTTTGGCCGGGCAGGCTCTACAATAGTCCCCCCTCGCTGCAGCGCGGCGAGCCTTAAATAATCATAAGACACCAGACAGGGGACCGGTATGGCCCGCGGAATAAATAAAGTCATCATCGTCGGTAACGTTGGCGGAGATCCCGAGACACGTTATATGCCAAGTGGTTCGGCCGTAACCAATCTTACGGTTGCGACCAACGAGTCGTGGAAAGACAAACAAACGGGCGAGAAGAAAGAGCGCACCGAATGGCATCGCGTTGCGATGTTCAATCGACTGGCCGAAATTGCCGCCGAGTACCTGCGCAAGGGTTCGCAGGTCTACATCGAAGGCAAGCTGCGTACGCGTAAATGGCAGGATAAAGACGGCCAGGATCGCTACACCACTGAAATCATCGCTGACGAGATGCAGATGCTCGGCGGGCGTGGCGGGGGCGGTGGAAGTTTCGGCGGCGGCGATACCGGCGATACCGGCGGTGGCAACCGCGGTGGCGGCGGTGCACCTCCGCAATCGGCTCCTGATGACTTCGACGACGATATTCCGTTCTAGCAATTCCAGCGACAGGCGCTTGAAGCTCTACATCAAAACCATGGGCTGCCAGATGAACGAGTACGACTCGGACAAAATGGCAGACGTGCTGCGGGAGTCGCACGGCTACGAGCTGACCGATGCGCCGGAAAACGCGGATCTGTTGCTGGTTAACACCTGTTCGATCCGTGAGAAAGCGCAGGAGAAGGTATTCTCCCAACTCGGTCGCTGGCGCAAGCTGAAGCTCAAAAACCCCGGGATCAAAATCGGCGTCGGCGGTTGCGTCGCGAGTCAGGAAGGCGAGGGGATCGCGAAACGTGCGCCGTTTGTTGACGTGGTTTTCGGGCCGCAGACTTTGCACCGCCTGCCCGAGTTGATCGACCGCGCTGCGGAAAACGGCAAACCGGTTGTTGATATCTCATTTCCCGAAATCGAAAAATTCGACCGATTACCCGAACCCCGCGCCGACGGTCCGACGGCATTTGTCTCGGTCATGGAAGGCTGCAGCAAGTACTGCAGCTTCTGCGTCGTGCCGTACACGCGCGGCGAGGAAATCAGCCGACCGTTCGATGACGTGATTGCCGAGGTTGCGAGTCTCGCTTCGCAAGGCGTGCGCGAAGTCAATTTGCTCGGCCAGAACGTCAACGCCTACCGCGGCCCCATGCACGACGCGCAGGTGGCCGACCTGGCAACCCTGATCTACTACATCGCGGCAATCGAGAGCATCGAGCGAATTCGCTTTACGACGTCGCATCCGGTCGAGTTCACGGACAGTCTGATTCAGGCGTACGCCGAGGTGCCGAAACTCGCAAGCTATCTGCACCTGCCGGTACAGCATGGTTCGGATCGCATATTGGCGGCCATGAAACGCGGCCACACGGTTCTTGAATACAAGCAGAAGATTCGCAAGTTGCGCGAAGCGCGCCCGGATATTTCATTGTCATCGGACTTCATCATTGGCTTTCCCGGCGAGACAGAGCGTGATTTCGAAGCACTCATGAATTTCGTCGCACAAATGGGCTTCGACCAGTCGTTCAGCTTTATCTACAGCGCTCGTCCCGGTACGCCGGCGGCAAGCCTGGCTGACGACACGCCGATGGAAGTCAAAAAGCAGCGACTACAGCTGCTACAGGCGCGCATCAATCAACAGGCGATAGAACTTGGTCGTGCGATGATAGGCACAACGCAGCGAGTGCTGGTCGAAAAACCCTCCAGGAAGAGCAGTAATCAGGTGTCCGGCCGCACTGAAAACAATCGCTGGGTCAATTTCGACGCAAATGCTGCGATTATTGGTCAGTTTGTGGACGTAGTGATTACGGAAGCCCTGCCAAACTCCTTGCGCGGACGACTTGCGGAGAATCAGGCAGCGGCGTAGTCTTTAGGGCAATGATCTATTGTCTTGATAGATTTCCAGTCATCGTCTGCCGCAGACATGGCAATGCTCCGGTCCTCCCGACTGGCGTTTTTTCACGCAGAGGTTTTAAACACAGATTTTGAACGCCGCCCAGATTTCTCGGGACGTGGTCCTTGAGCCCGCCGATAACAGCCGCCTGGCTAACTTGTGCGGTCAATTTGATGAACATCTGCGCCAGATCGAGCGCCGCCTGAACGTTGAAATAGCCAGCCGCGGCAACCGCTTTCGTGTGTCTGGCCGGGAGCGCGCGGCCAGACTTGGCGGTGATGTGCTGCTGTCTTTGTTTGAGATGACGGATCAGGAACGACTGGACCCGGAACGCGTACATATGCTGTTACAGGAATCATTCATGGACGATGCGGAAGCGCTGACGAGCGACGCGGTGCCAAAAGCTTTGAACGATGATGTTGTCGCGATCCAGACGCGGCGCAAGTTGATACGGCCGCGCGGTGCCAACCAAACGGCGTACATGCGGCGCATTCGTGACCACGACCTGGCGTTCGGTGTCGGGCCGGCGGGCACTGGCAAGACCTACCTTGCCATCGCGAGTGCGGTGGATGCGCTGGAAAGCGATCAGGTACGGCGAATCGTACTCGTGCGGCCGGCGGTCGAAGCTGGCGAACGGCTGGGTTTTCTGCCGGGCGATTTGTCGCAGAAGGTCGATCCCTATTTGCGACCGATGTACGATGCCTTGTACGACATGATCGGAGCGGAGCGGGTAACGCAGTTGATCGAACGCAACGTCATTGAGGTAGCGCCGCTGGCATTCATGCGCGGCCGCTCCCTGAACGAATCGTTCGTGATACTCGATGAGGCACAAAACACCAGCATCGAGCAGATGAAAATGTTCCTCACGCGCATCGGCTTCGGGTCGTGCGCGGTAGTGACCGGTGACATTACGCAGATTGATCTGCCATCCGGTCAGATGTCCGGCTTGAAGGACGCCGCCGATATTTTGCAAGACGTGAAAGGCATCTCGTTTACTTATTTTACTCCCAAGGATGTTGTACGCCACGAGCTCGTGAAGCGCATCGTCGAAGCCTACGAAAGAAATGACCGTTCAGGTTGACGTGCAGGTCGCGTCCGACGACGGGTCAGTACCTGATTCGATAGACATTCGCGTCTGGGTTGAGCGTGCGCTCGCCATTGTGGGTCACGGTGATGCGGCCGAGGTTTCTGTCGCCGTGGTTGGTGCGCGTGAAATGCAGGCCTTGAATGAAGAGTTCCGGGACAAGGATGAGCCGACCAACGTCTTGTCGTTCCCGGCCGGGACGTTGCAGGGCTTGCCGGCGGATGCGGTACAACCCTTGGGCGATGTGGTGATCTGCGCTGCGGTCATCGGAGATGAGGCTCGGCAACAAGGCAAGCCGTTGGCGGATCATTGGGCCCACATGATTGTGCACGGAACCTTGCATCTGCTGGGTCTTGATCATCAGGATGATGCCGGGGCCGCGCGAATGGAATCTCTGGAACAGGAGGTTTTGAGTGCTCACGGGATCGCAAATCCCTACGGTGAGTTTCCAGTGAGACCTGATACAATTCAAAGCCTATGAACGAAAAACCTCCAAGTACCAGCGGCTCAGGTACACGCGGATTGGTTGCGCGAGTGATGCGGGCGATCAAGGGCGAGCCCTGGAGCCGTGACGAAATACAGTCCTTTATTCAAACCGACGTTGAGCTCGACGACGAGGAAAAAAGCATGCTTTCGGGCGTGCTTGAAGTGTCCGAGACTCAGGCGCGCGACGTTATGGTGCCGCGTTCGCAGATGGTGGTTATCGATATCGAAGACGAGTTTTCGAAGACGCTAAAAACCATCGTCGAATCCGGCCACTCCCGTTTTCCGGTGATTGGCGAAGATCGTGACGAGGTGCTGGGTATCCTGCTGGCCAAGGACCTGTTGCGTTATTTCGGTAGCGATGCGGCAAAGAAATTGACGATTCAAGAGTTGTTACGGGACGTTGCCGTTATCCCCGAATCGAAGCGCCTCAACGCATTGTTAAAAGAGTTTCGCGCCAGCCACAACCACATGGCTGTTGTTGTCGACGAATACGGTGGTGTCGCCGGACTACTAACGATCGAGGACGTGCTCGAAGAAATCGTTGGGGAGATCGATGACGAACACGACCACGAAGAGGCTGTGTTTATCCGGACTGACGGTGATCGCGACGGTCTGCCGTCTTACGCGGTTCGTGCTCTGACTCGCGTCGAGGACTTTAACGAATACTTCAAATGCGAGCTGAACGGTGAAGAGTACGACACCATCGGCGGTCTGGTGATGCACGAAATGGGTCGATTGCCGCGACGTGGAGAAAAGGTGAGGTTCGGAGGATTTCATTTTGCCGTCGTCGAAGCCGATGAACGACGTATCGACTCGCTCCAGGTACAGCGCAACAGTGACTGATTTCTGTGGCAAATAGAAAAGACCAAAACGCGCTGTTTACTCTTGCGGCCGATCAGCCAAGAGTCAGCCGCCTCGTTGTTTTTCTCGCCGGATGCCTGATGACGCTGGCGTTCGCCCCGGCCGAGTGGTGGATACTTGCGCCGTTGCTGATGTTGCCATTGTTGTTTCTCGCGCTTACCGTTTCTCCCAAAGAGGCTGCTGCGCACTTCTTCTGGTTTGGTTTCGGGTTGTTTCTGACCGGTACCTACTGGATCTACATTTCTGTGCATGTGTTTGGAAATGCCGCGTTATGGATTGCGCTGCTGCTAATGGTTGGCCTGTCATTTGTCATGGCGACGTTCCTCTGGCTTGCGGGCTGGCTGGCGAGTCGCCTATGTCATGGCGAGCCGTGGCGCCTGCTTTTGGTGGCGCCCGCGGCCTGGGTGTTGATTGAGTGGTTGCGCGGTTGGGTATTATCAGGGTTCCCGTGGCTGGCGCATGGCTACGCTCAGATTGATACACCGTTGGCCGGTTGGGCGCCGGTATTGGGCGTGTACGGTGTGTCGCTGATGCTGATGTTCAGTACGGCGGCGATACTGGCAACGCTGATGACGGTAGGCCGTGAGCGGTTGCTTGCGGCGTCTCTGGTGGTGTTGCCGTGGATAACGGGCGGTCTTCTCAGCGTTGTTGACTGGACAGAGGCGTACGGAGTCTCGATCCGAACGACGATCATTCAGGGCGGCATTGCGCAGGACAAAAAATGGTTGCGCGAGCAACGGGCACCGACCCTGGATTTTTATCGCAGTTCGACGATGAGTGTGCCGGACAGCGAGCTGGTTGTCTGGCCCGAAGTGGCGATTCCGGCGCGGCACGATCAGGTCACCGAGTATCTCGACGACATAGAGCGCGATGCAAGGCGCAACGGTCAGACGGTATTGACGGGCGTACTCGAGTACAACGTCGAGCGCAGCACCGAACCACGGCTCTACAATAGCGTCTTGATGCTCGGCGCGGACGAGCGGCAATTCTACCGTAAACGCCACCTGGTTCCGTTTGGCGAGTATTTCCCGGTCCCCGCGAGTGTGCGCGAGTGGATGCGGCTGCAAAATTTGCCGTACTCGGACCTTGAGGCTGGCGACGACGTGCAGACTTTGTTAACCGCCGCGAACGGCACAAAACTTTCGGTAGCGATTTGTTATGAGGATGCCTATGGCGCCGAGCAGTTGTACGCATTCCCCGGTGCGGACCTGCTGATTAACGTCAGCAACGATGCCTGGTTCGGAGATTCCATCGCCCCTCACCAGCATCTGCAAATCGCCCGTATGCGAGCGCTGGAAGTTGGCCGATACGTGGTCCGGGCGACGAATACCGGTGTCAGTGCCTTCATCGGTCCGAAAGGTGAGTTATTGAAGGTTGGCGCTCAATTTGTGCCGGAAGTCATGACCCGGAATATCCGAGCTCACCGCGGCACGACTGTATACTCGAACTCCGGCAATTGGCCGACGATTAGTTTGTGTTTCTTGATCATCAGTTTCTTTTGGATACGCAGCCGCGCCGGGCTGTAGAGAACCCCACTGCTGCGAATTGCAGCCTGTTCATGTAGGCTTGCGGTTTTTCCGGGCAGCAATGACGCACGACACCCCATGAGTACTCCCTACGACCCTGAGGCGGTAGAACTCGCCGCGCAGAAACACTGGCAGGATGCCGGAAGTTTCGAAGTTAGCGAAGATCCTGACAAGGACAAGTACTACTGCCTGACAATGTTCCCGTATCCGAGCGGCAAGCTGCACATGGGGCACGTTCGTGTGTTTACGATCAACGACGTCATCGCCCGTTATCATCGTTTGCAAGGCAAGCACGTGCTGCAGCCAATGGGCTGGGACGCGTTCGGTATGCCGGCCGAAAATGCGGCCATTCAGCGCGGTGTGCCGCCCGCGAAATGGACTTACAGCAATATCGAGGACATGCGCGGGCAGTTCAAACGGCTGGGTTACGGCTACGACTGGACGCGTGAAATAACGACCTGCCGGCCCGAGTACTACCGCTGGGAACAGTGGCTGTTCACGAAAATGTTCGAAAAGGGTCTGGTCTACCGCAAGAACTCGATCGTCAACTGGGATCCGGTTGACCAGACGGTGCTCGCCAACGAGCAGGTCATCGACGGTCGCGGCTGGCGCTCGGATGCGCTGGTAGAGCGTCGTGAAATTCCGCAATGGTTCATGAAGATCACCGCCTACGCAGACGAATTGCTGCAGGCGCTGGATGAGCTTCCGGGATGGCCGGAATCGGTCAAGACGATGCAACGCAACTGGATCGGGCGGTCTGAGGGCGTGGAATTGAGTTTCGATGTTGCTGGCGAGGAAGAACCGCTGACGGTGTACACGACCCGTCCGGACACGCTGATGGGGGTCACTTACATGGCCGTTGCCGCCGAACATCCGCTGGCGATCAAGGCGGCGGCGAGCAACCCGGAGGTTGCCGCGTTTATCGAGGACTGCAAGCAAACGGATGCGCAGGAAGCGGCTCTTGAGACGATGGAAAAGAAGGGCATGTCGCTGGGAATTTCCGCGACTCACCCACTTACCGGCGAAGCAGTCCCGCTGTGGGTCGCCAATTTTGTGTTGATGAGCTACGGCACCGGCGCCGTGATGGCCGTACCGGGTCACGACGCACGCGACTGGGAGTTCGCAAAAAAACACGGGCTGCCGATCAAGCAGGTGATCGCACCGGCCGACGGCAGCGAAATCGATATCGACGAGAGTGTTTATCTGGAGCATGGCGTACTTGTGAACTCCGGGGTTTACGACGGGCTGGATTTTGACGGCGCATTTAACGCCATCGCAGACGAGTTCGAGGCGTCCGGTCGTGGTTCTCGCAAGGTGAATTTCCGCCTGCGTGACTGGGGAGTGTCCCGGCAGCGCTATTGGGGTACGCCAATACCCATCATCTATTGCGATGATTGTGGCGCGGTGCCAGTGCCGGAAAATCAGCTGCCTGTCGTGCTTCCCGAAGACGTCGAGGTGAAAGGCACCGGATCACCGCTTAAGGAAATGCCGGAATTTGTCAACGTGGCGTGCCCGAAATGCGGCAAGGACGCACGTCGTGAAACCGATACGTTCGACACCTTCGTCGAATCGTCCTGGTATTTTGCGCGTTATGCCTGCCCGGATAGTGATACAGCAATGCTCGATGAACGCGCGAAGTATTGGGCGCCGGTTGATCAGTACACGGGCGGTGTCGAACACGCGATCCTGCATCTGTTGTATTCACGGTTTTTTCAACGCGTCATGCGCGACGAGGGCCTGACGGATATTTCGGAGCCGTTCACTACTCTGCTGACTCAGGGCATGGTGCTTAAAGACGGCGCGAAGATGTCCAAGGCCAAAGGCAATACCGTCGATCCCCAGGAACTCATCGAGAAATACGGTGCCGACACCGTGCGTCTGTTTATGATGTTTGCCGCGCCTCCGGAGCAGGCGCTGGAGTGGTCCGATGATGGCGTACAGGGTAGTTTTCGTTTCCTGAAGCGTTTTTGGAGCGCAGTCGGCGATCATGTTGCTGCCGGTCCGGTCGAACCCGTCGATACCCGGACTCTTGACGATGTGCAAAAACAGCTACGCCGCAAGACACATCAGACGATCGCGAAAATCAGCGACGATATCGGCCGTCGCCACAGTTTTAACACGGCGGTCGCTGCGGCGATGGAGCTGCTGAACGCGATCAACAAGTTCTCCGATGACTCGAACGCCGGGCGCTGGGTCGTACGTGAGTCGCTGGCAGCAGTCGTGGTGATGTTGTCACCCATGGTGCCGCACATATGTCATGCGCTGTGGAAGGCGCTGGGTCATGACACAGCCCTGATCGACCAAAGCTGGCCGCAGCTGGATGAAAGCGCGCTCGAGGCGGATCTTGTCGAGATCGTCGTGCAGGTGAACGGTAAGCTGCGTGCGCGCATTTCGGTGGCTGCGGATGCAACGAAAGAAGTCGTTGAAGCCCAGGCGCTCGCGGATGCGAACGTACGACGTTTCATCGAGGGGAGTGATATACGCAAGGTGATTGTAGTGCCGGGGCGATTGGTGAACGTCGTTGTTTAGGTCGGTTCGGACAGTGGCAGTCATCGTACTTGCGGCGTTTTTAGCGGCCTGTGGCTTCCACCTTCAGGGCGCGTTTACGCCGCCGCCGGGCATGGAGCGAACCTACATCGCTACGGATGACCGTCATAGCCTGTTTCTGCGCGAGTTTGAGATGCAACTGCTTGCGGCTGGCGTCGAGCTGACGGATTCGGCAGAGGAAGCGACGGCGATATTCGTGATCGATTTCGACGAGACCGCACAGCGCGTACTGTCGGTTTCAGCGCGCAACGTACCGACCGAGTATGAGGTCTTCTACACAATCACGTATCGTCTCGACGCAGGTACGAGTAACTTGCTGCCGCCACAAACGCTGACGCTTACCCGGGACTATACCTACGACTCGACCCTTGTTCTGGGTAAAGCGCGTGAAGAGGAACTGCTTCGAGAGGCTATCGTCGACGATCTGGTGCGCGTGGTCATGAAACAGATCTCCACTCTTTGACGCATGGTGAAGTACTGCGGGTCGAGGATGTTCGGCGCGGCACGCTCGAGGTTCTGCTGAAGCGCTACGAACTGGAATTGATCGTCGAGAACGACACCGCGTCGATTACCGGCAGTTTCTGGGGTGACCCGGAGGCGGGAATCGTCGGGCGGAAAGTTTACGTTCATTGTGATACTCCAATTCACTCACTGCTGCACGAAACCGGCCACATCATTTGCATGAGTGAGTCTCGTCGCAGCATGTTGAACCGTGATGCCGGCGGCGATGACCTCGAAGAGACCGCCGTTTGTTATCTGCAGATAATCCTGGCGGATGAGCTTGAGGGTGTCGGGCGCGCCCGCCTGATGCGCGACATGGACGCCTGGGGATACAGTTTCCGTGCGGGCAATACTCTGGATTGGTTTCACAACGATGCCGGGGATGCGGTGGAGTTTCTTCTAAATCATCAACTTGTGACCCAGGATATCGCGCTAACATTCGAGCTGCGCCGATAGTTCAGCTGCGGTGTATAGTCTGGTATGCCGTGGTTACGCCTATTGTCGTATTTCATTGCCATCGCCTTCGTGACCTGGGCGTTGACGCAGATGGAGATAGCCTCCCCCGGCAGCCTCAAGTTGCACATTCTGCTGAGCGACACCGATCGTTTTGGCACTAGCGAGTTTTCTCCGGTCGAAATTATCCAGGCCATTATTCTCGCCGTTTGTGCCGTTATCATGGGATGGGTCGCTCGTTTTTGCCCGTCGCAGCGTCCGGTCGCGATTCTATTCGGTGGCATGGCAATCGCGTTTCTGATTCGCGAACTTGACTATTTTCTGGATCGATTCCTGATCGACAACCTGTGGCAGGTGATTATCGTGGTGATCGGATCGGTAGTGATTGCTTACACCTACAGACAGCGGAAACGTTTACAGATCGCGTTCGTCAGAATTTGGCCATCACCGGGTTTGACTTTGCTGTTTTCGGGTGCCGTGATTTTGTTCGCGTTCGTGCGCTTTGTCGGTCACGAACCGCTGTGGATGTCGATTCTTGGTGACGACTACCGGCGGGTCGTTAAGCTCGCCGTGGAAGAGTTTATCGAGTTGATCGGTTACTTTTTGTGGATCATTGGTACGATCGAATATGCGTTTCAGGCGCGCGCCATAGCGATGGTGGGGCCGCAGTCTGCGGCTCGGCGTCGTCGGGATAAACGCCGTCAGGAAGCTGAGGGGCGATTTTAGATCACTACGTATTTTACGATTGCCGGCGCAGATACACTGCACCGGAATGGCTCATTCCCGTCGAGCGGGACCGAGGTTCACTGCGCTTTATTTCCGGTGCAGTGTATCTGCGCCGGCAATCTTGCGTCGTGAGGATCGGACCCCTTCTGGAATCAGAGAATTGTTGGGTTCGGTGCGTCTCCATAGACGTCTTTTGGATCGAATACCTTTTTGGTCTCCGTCCATTCTAGTTTGACGTGTCCTGCGGTTTGTTTTTTTTCAAAGTCGGCGCCGACCGGGACACTGCGGTAGAAACAGCTGCGATAGCCAACGTGGCAGCTGGCGCCACCGGCGACATTAACGCGTAACCAGATGCAGTCCTGGTCGTCGTCGATCAGCAGTTCCTGGATGCTTTGTACCAGACCGCTGGTGGCGCCTTTGTGCCAGAGAACCTGGCGACTGCGACTGTAGTAGTGTGCCTCCCCGCTGGATATAGAGAGCTGCAATGCCTCGGCGTTCATATAGCCCTGCATGAGCAGCTCGCCACTGTCGGCATCGGTTGTCACGACGGTGATCAGTCCGCGCTCGTCAAATTTTGGCGCGAGATCGCTGCCTTCTTCGACCTGCTCGACAGTTTTTCGGGCTTGAAACCTGACTGGCACGACCGGCATCATGAATCCTTGGAAAATACTTTCGGGCCGGAAGAATACCGGGCGTAGCGGTTGGCAGCAATGTTGCTATCATTGCGTTCTGTTAGGGGCCGGGCCACTGTTTCATGACAATACAGCTACACGATACGCTGCAGGGAAAAAAAGTCCCTTTCGAACCACTCCGAGATGGCGAGGTGACAATGTATCTGTGTGGGCCGACCGTCTACAACTATGCGCATATCGGCAATGCACGACCGGCGGTTGTGTTCGACCTTCTGGCAAGGTTGCTGCGGCGTAGCTATAAGCTGACCTTCGCCCGCAATATTACCGACGTTGATGACAAAATTAACGCGGCCTCCGTCGAGACCGGCAAGCCGATTGACGAAATTACGGCGCGCTTCATACGTGCCTACAACGAGGATATGGGTGCGCTCGGTGTTCGTCGGCCGGACATCGAACCTCGCGCTACGCAGCACATCGGTGAAATGGTTGCGATGATCGAGACCCTGGTCGAAAAGGGGTTTGCGTACGTGGCCGACGGTCACGTGCTTTTCGACGTGTCATCCGACGACAACTACGGATCACTTTCGAAACGCGATCTGCGCGAGATGATTGCCGGTGCGCGCGTTGAGGTTGCACCGTACAAAAAGGCAGCGCACGATTTCGTGTTGTGGAAGCCGTCGACGCCCGAGTTGCCGGGTTGGGAGTCTCCCTGGGGTCGTGGTCGGCCGGGCTGGCATATCGAATGTTCGGCGATGGCGAAAAAATACCTCGGCGAAACCATTGATATTCATGCTGGCGGACAGGATCTGGTATTCCCACATCATGAAAACGAGATGGCGCAGAGTTGCTGCGCGCATGACGGAGTGCCGTTCGCCCGTTATTGGTTGCATAACGGTTTTCTCAGCATGGACCAGACCAAGATGTCGAAGTCGCTGGGTAACGTGCTGCTTGTGCACGACCTGATCAAGACCGTTCCTGGAGAGGTCATTCGTCTGGCGTTAATGAGTGCGCACTACCGGCAACCACTAGACTGGTCCGGTGACACGCTGGAGTCGGCCCGCCGCATGCTGGACCGACTGTACGGCGCGGTGCGAGGCATCGAGGTCTCTGCAAAGGACCGTGCAGAGGCGGAGGTTCCCGAGGCGGTGATCGCCGCGCTTAAAGATGATCTGAATTCGCCGAAAGCAATGGCGGCTTTTTTCAGTTTGGCGAAGACCCTTAACAAGGCCACGGAGGATCGGGAGCGGCAGTCGTTGGCGGCGCAGATGTACGCCAGCGGTGAATTACTTGGTCTGCTGGGTGACGATCCCGAACAGTGGTTTGCCGGGCATGTCGAGGGAGACTTATCGGCCGTGGAAATCGAAGCGTTGATCGCGAAACGTAACGTGGCGAAGTCCGATGGCGATTACGGAACGGCCGATGCCATACGCGCTCAGCTCACCGACGCTGGTGTCACAATTCAGGATGGGCGCAGCGGTACGAGTTGGCGCCGGAGCACCGAGTGAGCAACGAAATAACAATCGCGCAGCAGGAGCTCATCGAAGATTTCGAAATGTTCGAAGACTGGATGGACCGCTACCAGTACCTGGTGGATATGGGGCGGCGCTTGCCGGAGTTTCCGGATGCGCTGCGCACGGAGGGCAACCGCATTCGTGGTTGCCAGGCACAAGTCTGGTTTGTCGCCGAGAAAAACGAGGATCGGCTAATGTTTCGGGCGATCAGTGACGCTGCTATTGTTTCCGGCCTGATCGCGTTGTTGTTGCGGCTTTATAACGGGCGAAAACCACAGGACATTCTGGATACGCCGCCGGATTTTATTGCTGCGCTGCAACTCGAAAGTCATCTGAGCCCAACACGCAGCAATGGTCTGGCCTCGATGCTGCAGGCGATTCGGCGGTTCGCCTCGGTGGAGCTGGAGTCCGCCAAATGACTAACGCGGTGACCAGGGTACTCGCGTGGCCGCTCATAGTCCTGGTGCGTTTTTATCGGCTTGCCCTATCCCCGCTGTTGCGCAGCAATTGTCGATTTGATCCCAGTTGTTCGGCGTACGCGATCGACGCCCTGCAAACTCATGGTGTTCTACGAGGAAGTTGGTTGGCCGCGAGGCGTATCGGACGCTGCCACCCCTGGGGTGGCGCGGGTTACGATCCGGTGCCGGGTCTGCGGCAGGACGAAAATGAAACCGATTGATGTCGCAAAGGCGGTTTTTTACCCGCTTACGCAATCCAGCGTATTGGTTCCCGTCGCCGTACTGTGGCTGCTGATGTCGCTCGCGAGGTGGGCCGGTTTAATGGGCCTGTTCCTGATGCTGCTCGTCATACCTGCCGTGTTTCGCTATCAGATGATTCTTCTTGAAGCTCGTGCAGAGGGCCGTGTGCCGGCCATTCCGGACGCCGATTATTTCAACTGGTACAGTAACGCGTGGTCACTATTCCCGGTACCGTTGGTGCTTCTGGCTGGCTGGGCCGTGACCGTGGTGGACGCCAGTTTTGGCACGGCGGTCACACTGATGGTGCTGCTCCTGACGAGTGTCCTTCTGCCTGCTTCGTTTGCTGTGTTGGCGATCACTCATTCTCCGCTACAAAGCCTTAGCCCGATCGCGATTGGCAGACTGCTCAAGGAGTGCGGCGGGACGTTCTGGATTGCCTCGATTTACACAGTGATCGCCGCCTGGCTGATTCTGCTGACCGAGTCTTTGCCGCTGATGATAGCCAACCTGTTCACGATGTTGCTCATTTCTTCAGTTTTTTCACTCATCGGCAGCGTGATCGAGCCGTACGGCTTGATGCGCGACGTCAGTATTCCGGATCCGCTTGAGGACAGCGACCAGAAAGTCGCCGATGACCTGGAAAAGGCGCGAATCGAAGTGCTGACACACGCTTACGGGTTCATCTCTCGAAACAATCGCGACGGTGGTTTTAAACACATCTTCGACTGGATCGGCAAAGCTCCGGACGCGGCTGCCGCCTGGGCGTGGTTTTTCGAGCGCATGATGCGCTGGGAAAACCGCGAGCACGCGCTTTTTTTTGCGCAGCATTATGTTCACGACATGTTGCGACACGGCGAGCAGATTCCGGCACTGAAGGTGATCGTGCGTTGCCGACTCGTCGATGCAAACTTCAGACCGAAGGTTGAGGATTTGCCGGCGGCTGTTG
This sequence comes from uncultured Woeseiaceae bacterium, assembly GCA_964654975.1. Taxonomy (GTDB): domain Bacteria; phylum Pseudomonadota; class Gammaproteobacteria; order Steroidobacterales; family Woeseiaceae; genus UBA1847. Next base: position 73,256 of record CAZZKW010000006.1, on the reverse strand, counting down.
CAGCGGCAGAAAGCAGCGGCAATATCGAGCTTGCGCTCGTGCTGAAAGGCCAATGAAGCGCTACAATGGACCGATGGACAAGCGCTTACTGACGGTTCTACGCTGCCCGGTTTCCCACCGGGGCCTGGCGGTGCTCAAAAAAGACACGCTGGCTCGCGTTAATGCGGCGATCAGTGCTGGCGAACTCGTCAATCACGAGGGTATTACGCTTGTCGCTCCCCTGAACGAGGCGTTGATAACTGACGATGGTAAGCGGATTTACGTGGTTGACGATGGCATACCGGTCTTGCTCGAAGACGAGTCGATAAGCATGGAGCAGCTTGCTTGAAGATCCAGGCGAATCAACTTTCCTCACACCTCCTGAAATCGCTTGCTCCCTGTTATCTTGTCTCCGGTGACGAACATTTGCTGGTGGGCGAGGCCCTGGATGCGATCCGGGAATCGGCGCGCGAGCGAGGTTTCGATTCTCGCGAGTTGCATGTCGCGACGACGGGCTTTGACTGGAACGCGCTGACGGCGTCGAGCTGCAATCTTTCCCTGTTTGCGGAGCGGCGCATCATCGAACTGCGCTTGCCAACCGGAAAACCCGGCAAGGTAGGCGCCCAGGCAATTATCGATCTTGTGCAGCAATCCGGTCCGGAGCTGTTGTTCATCGTTAGCGGCCCCAAAATGGACAAGAGCAGCAAAGCCTCGAAGTGGGCGAAGAGTATTGATAACAAAGGAGTCTCGCTGTCGCTTTGGCAGATTGACGCCCGTGAATTGCCGCGCTGGATCGCAAACAGAATGCGCGCGGCAGGACTGCAGCCGGAACGCGACGCCGTTACGTTGATCGCGGACCGGGTCGAGGGTAATTTGCTGGCTGCGCAGCAGGAGATCGAAAAACTGCGATTGATACTTGGCGAAGGCAAAGTCAGCGCCGAAGCTGCCAACGACGCGGTGGCGAATAACAGTCGATACGATGTCTACAAGCTGACGGACGCGGCACTTGCCGGTGACGCTGTTCGTTGTGTAAAAATATTGGGCGGGTTGCGAGCCGAGGGCGTGGAGCCGGTCATTGTCATGTGGGCGCTAGCTCGGGAGTTGCGAACATTAGCGAGGCTGCACGACGTGATTCGGCATGGCGGCGATCTTGGCGGCGCGATGCAAAAGTCCGGAGTCTGGCGCAATCGCCAGGGACCGGTACGCAGTTGCATCTCGCGACACAAGTACGGTGATTTCCACCGCATGCTGCAAATCACCGGCCGAGCGGACGCCGCGGCAAAAGGGCAGCGGATGGGCAATCCCTGGCAAATGGCGACGGACGTCGTCGTGAGTCTGGCGCAGTGAGGCCGACCGGAATTTTTGGTGGCACCTTCGATCCGATTCACTACGGTCACCTGCGAACCGCGTTCGAAATGTTGCAGGCGCTGCGATTCGAGGAGGTGCGCTTCATTCCCTGTGGCGACCCGCCGCATCGCGGCGAGACATTTGCGGATGCGAAGTTGCGGTTTCGCATGGTCGACGTCGCGATCCGCGGGCAGGACGGCTTTGTCAGCGATGATCGCGAGCTGCGCCGTGACGGTCCGTCGTACTCCATCGATACGCTGGTTGGCCTGCGTGAGGAATTTCCAGAGCGTTCGCTGGGTCTTATTCTGGGCATGGACGCGTTTCTGGGGTTAACGAGCTGGCATCGCTGGGATGAAATTCTGGATGTCGCCCATATTGTCGTTGCTCATCGGCCCGGTTGGAGGGCGCCGGATATGGGGCCGCTTGGAGAGATGATCAGCGAGCACGGCACTCACCGGGTAGACAATTTGCACAAAACGACCCATGGGCACGTCCATATCCATGCGGTGACACAGCTTGAGATTGCCTCGACCGAGATCCGGGGTTTGGTGGCAGCAGGGCGCGATCCGCGCTTCCTGATGCCGGATGCGGTGAGAGATGTCATAGAGAAGACGGGTGTTTACATGAGAGAAACGGATGAAAAGTGAAGCACTGTGCGACCTCGTCGTCGACGCTTTGGAGGATGTCAAAGGCCTGGATATTGTCAGACTCGATGTCCGCGATATGACCAGCGTTACGGACTGGATGATCGTCGCCAGCGGTACGTCGAGCCGGCACGTTAAGGCGCTGGTCGAGACCGTCGCCGAGAAAGCCAGGAAAGCCGGCCAACGGCCGTTGGGTATCGAGGGTGAGGCCGGAGGGGAATGGGTACTACTCGATTTGCAGGACGCTCTGGTCCACGTGATGCTGCCGAAGGTGCGCGAGTTTTACAATCTGGAGAAGCTGTGGTCGATCGCACCGTCCGGAGACGCCGCGGCGACCGACGGCTAGTGCATATTCGGTTGCTGGCTGTCGGGGATCGTCAACCGTCGTGGGTGGACGATGCCTTTGACACCTACGTTGCGCGCTTTCCGCGAGAATGGAAATTTCGCCTCGATACTATTGCCACAGCGCGGCGAAGCAAGAACGACAAATCGCAGCAGGCGATGGCTGCGGAAGGGGAGCAAATTCTCTCCAGACTGGCAGCGAGCGAGCAGGTCGTGTTACTCGATGAGCGCGGTAAACAGTTTTCCAGCAAGTTGCTGGCCGGTCGTTTGTCGGACTGGCAGTCCGATGGCCGGGACCTGGTGTTTCTCATTGGGGGTCCTGATGGCGTTACCGAGTCGGTTCGTAAGCGCGCTGACCTGATGTGGTCGCTGTCGGATTTAACTCTCGCGCATGGCATGGTGCGTGTGTTGCTCTCAGAACAGCTGTATCGGGCACGGTCGTTGCAGACCGGGCATCCATACCATCGTGGCTGACTTTCGAAATGACTGAGTTACCAAAACTGCATCTGGCATCGTCGTCGCCCCGCCGCCGCGAGATCCTGACAGCGCTGCGCCTGGAATTCACGATGCAGGCCGTCGCGCTGGATGAATATCGGCTGGACGGCGAGTCGCCGCGGGCGATGGTGTTGAGGCTGGCCGCCGCGAAAGCAGCGGCCGCGAACGCGGGCGACGGTCAGTTCGTGCTCGGCGCGGATACGGCAGTGGTGCTCGACGACCGGGTGTTGGGGAAACCTCGGGATGCCGGGGATGCCGTCGAAATGCTGATGGCGTTATCCGGTCGACAGCACACGGTTCTGACCGGCGTGGCGTTGCGAACCGCTGAGGCGAGCGATCTCGTAGTTTCCTCAACAGATGTCGTATTTCGCGAAATTGATCGAGACGAGGCGCATCGATACTGGCAAAGTGGGGAGCCTTGCGACAAAGCGGGCGCCTACGGCATTCAAGGCCTGGGCGGCGTGTTTGTTGAGGCAATTACCGGCAGTTACTCCGGCGTTGTCGGTTTGCCGGTTTTTGAGACGGTTGGCCTGTTGAGGCGGGCCGGAATCAACGTACTAGAGCCTGCAAACTAGAAATGACGGACGAATCGCCGAAAGAAGAAATCCTGGTCAACGTCACACCGAACGAGGTGCGCGCTGCCCTGCTTGAGAACGGCGTGCTGCAGGAGGTATACGTCGAACGCGCCGCGCGCCGCGGACTCATCAGCAACATTTACAACGGCCGGGTATCTCGCGTGCTGCCCGGCATGCAGGCAGCATTCATCGACCTTGGTCTGGAACGCACCGCCTTCCTGCACGCATCCGATATTGCCCCGTCAGGCCCGTTGGAACCCGGCGACGAGGCGCCGAACATCAAGGACCTGCTGCGCGAGGGCGACAGCATCATGGTGCAGGTCGTCAAGGATCCATTGGGTAGCAAGGGCGCGCGACTGACGACCTACATCACGTTGCCGTCACGGCATCTGGTGCTGTTGCCGCACGGCGAGGCGGTTGGTGTTTCCGCGAGAATCGAAGACGAAGATGAACGTGATCGACTTCGTTCCATGGTTGAGGGCCTGCTTGTCGAACATGGACTGCAATGCGGCGCGATCGTCAGGACGGTGGCGGAGGGGAGCGCCGTGGAGGCAATCTCTGCTGATCTGCGATATACGCTGAAATTATGGGACGTCGTTCAGCAACGGTGCAGGCACGCGGGTGTAAAAACACTGGTGCATGAGGATCTTTCGTTGCCGCTGCGGATATTGCGCGACCTGGTAACGGCGGATGTGGAACGAATTCTTGTCGACTCCGAGCGTGATTTCGATCTCATGCGCGAATTCACAGGCACTTACCTTGCGGACACTGCACCGATGCTGGAACTCTATACGCGCCGTCGCCCGATATTCGATCTGCACGGTATCGAAGACGAAATATGCAAGTCACTGGATCGCAGTATTCCGTTGAAATCCGGTGGTCATATCGTTTTTGATCAGACCGAGGCGATGACGACCGTGGATGTCAATACGGGTGGTTATGTCGGGCATCGCAACCTCGAAGAGACCATCTACCGCACCAATCTGGAGGCGGCCGTGGCGATCGCCAGACAACTGCGGCTGCGCAATCTCGGTGGCATCATCATTATCGATTTCATCGACATGGAGGAACCCGATCACCGCGACAACGTCCTTCAGGTGTTGGAAAAATCTCTGTCCCGCGACCACGCCCGTCACCAGATTACACCCGTGTCGCCACTGGGTCTGGTCGAGATGACACGTAAGCGTACTCGCGAGAGCTTGCAGCACGTATTGGGCGAAGATTGTCCCGGCTGCAGCGGTCGTGGTTTTGTGTTGAGCGCGGAAACGGTGTGCTTCGAGGTATTTCGCGAGATTATTCGACAGTCTCGTCAATTCGATTTCGAATCGGCCCTGGTGCTGGCACATCAGGACGTCATCGAATTATTGCTCGACGAGCAGGCGACCAGTCTCGCTGAGCTGGAGGAACAAACGGGCAAGTCGATTCGTCTGCAGGCTGAGTCGCTGTACCTTCAGGATCAATTTGACGTGGTGTTGATGTGACGATCGGCTGGCGGACATCATGAGCGGGTTTTTTCGTCGACTGCTGAAGTTTTTTACCTACCTGGGGGCCGGTGTCGTGATTCTGTTGGCAATAGCCGTCGGACTGTTCCGATTGTTCCTGCCGCGACTTCCCGAGTATCAGGACGACATCAAGGAATGGGCGAGCGCAGCGATCGGTATGCAGGTCGAGTTCTCCGGTATGGATGCACGCTGGGGTCTCAGCGGTCCAGAGCTGGAGTTCTACGATGCGGAACTGATACGCGTGGACGGTGGTAGCCGTATCGTCGCGGCTGAAGAAGTCCGGGTTGGTATCGGCTTCCTGCGATTGTTGTTCGAGCGCCAACTGGTGGTGGATCGCTTGGTCATACGGGACACCAGTGTCGATGTTCGTCAGCTCGATGACGGAAGTTTCCGCATCCAGGGGGTTTCTGCGAACGACCTGCTGGCGTCCTATACCGGAAATTCAGCGGCGACGGCAAACATCGAAATTCTTGGCGAGGATATCGAGTTGAGACTCATGCGACCCGGGGACACGCGGCCGCGTTTTTTTGCGGTTCCCGGCGTCCGCGTAAGCATCGATGAAAAGCGCATCGCCGTTGACGCGGACATACGTCTGCCCGACGATCTGGGGCGGCAGTTGAGCGTGTCAGCGATTCAGGTGCTCGCTCTGCCGGTCGTCGATCGAAGCTGGGATCTGCGTATAGATGCGGACAATATTCATCTTTCGGGCTGGTCCGCATTGTCACCGGGCGAGCGGCGCTTTCGATCCGGGACCGGTGACCTGGAGTTGGCGATAGCCGTTGCCAGCCAGGGCGTAAGGAATGTCAGCGCAGAAGTCGACTTCAAAGAGGTTGCGCTGGGAGATGAAGATCCGTTCGATATCAGCGGCCGTGTTGAGGTGAACGTGTCCGAACGTGGCTGGCTGGTGGCGGCTGATGAGTTTGCCATCGCGTTCGTCGATCACGAGTGGCCTGAATCGAGTTTGCGGGTTGAGGCGAGTGTCGATACGGACGGCGTCGTCGGCATGCTCGATATGCGTGCCTCGTATTTGAATCTCGGCGACCTGTCCTTGCTTGAGCCATGGTTGAACGAAAATCAACGGAAGGTGCTCGCGGATTACGCGCCGTCGGGCAGCGTCCGAAATCTGAATGCAACGGTGTCGGATCTGAATAGCGATGAGCCGCGATTCAAAGTGGCCGCCGAACTGGACCGGATAGGCGTGCGCGATGGTCCGCGACGGCCCGGTGTGCGTGGATTTTCAGGTCTCGTGCGTGCTGACCGTCGTGGCGGGCTGTTGGAAATACACTCCCGGAATGTGGAGGTTCATGTTCCGGAGTATCTTTCTACCGCTATCGTAATTGGCACGGCGGACGGCACCATCGTGTGGCGAAACGGCCATGATCGAACGACAATCCTGTCTGACGGGATCGCTGTTCGAAACGAATTCCTGGATAGCCAAAGCAACGTACAGCTGGTGCTTAGCAAGGACGGCTCGTCGCCGGAGATCGATTTGGCGAGTACCTGGAGTATTTCAAATATCGCCGCGGCAAAACGCTACATTCCGCAAAAGGGCTTGCCGCCGAAGCTGTACGAGTGGTTTCAGGCTGCATTGGTCAGCGGTACCGTTTCCAGCGGCAGAACGTCACTAAGCGGGCCGCTCGACAAGTTTCCTTTCGACGGCGGCGAAGGGCGCCTGCTGACAGAGGCGACGATTCGCGATATGACGTTCAAGTACCACCCGGCGTGGCCGGCAGCCGAGCAGGCGCGCATCGAGGTCGTGCTGGATAATGCGCGGCTCTACAGTGTGAAGAATCATTCGCACAGCGCGGGGATCTCAGTGGCGGACGCGCAAGTTGATATTCCGAATCTGCGAGAACCGGTGCTGTCTATTGAGTCTCATGCCACGACATCGCTGGAGTCGGTTCGAGATTTTTCGATGCAGAGTCCGATAGCGAAGGTCCTCGGTGGACAGCTTGATCGCATCAGCGTGTCCGGCGAGACGTCGTTTACGCTTGAGCTGACGGTGCCGCTAAAGAAAGAACGAATCCAGGAGTTCGAGTTTGTTGCGCGCGCGCGCAGCGACAATGGCACATTGGCGGTAGCCGGGTTCAAGCCGCCGATCACGGATCTGAGCGGCGAAGTTACCATCGAGCGGGACAGTATTTCGAGCGAAGGACTGGCTGGACGATTTCTGGGCGAGGCGGTGAACCTTTCGCTGCGGCGTTCGGATGATCCGCAATTCAGCGTTATTGCAAGTGCTGAAGGTATCGTTACGGGGGATGCGATAGTCAGCGAGCTGGGTGCGCCTCTTGAGGGGATCGTCAGCGGCGCCGCGCCGTACCAGGCTCGTATTCTGTTTCCGAGTAACAAAGTCGACGTGCCGTCTCCGTTAACCATTGAGTTTGATAGTGCGCTGCAAGGACTGGCATTCGGCTTACCTGAGCCGATGAGTAAATCGGCGGACGTTCCGCTGCCGGTGTCCGGCGAGATTCGATTCGTGCCGGGTGGCGAGGTGATCGAAAGTTCCGGCACTGCGGGTGATCGCATGGCCTGGCAGCTGGCGTTCAACAGACCGGAAGGTAGCTGGGATCTGGATCGCGGTGTACTGACCCTGGGCGGTGAGGTCTTGCAGCAAGCCGATACGCGCGGTCTGCACATACGCGGTGCCACCGCAGAGCTGCGCTTGCAGGACTGGCTCGATTTGTCGCGCAGTGGTGAGAAAAACGTCGGCGTCGCGGATCGAATCCGTTCCATTGACGTGCTTGTCGAGGACCTGTATCTGATCGGGCAACACTTGCGCGGCCACCGCATTAAGGTCGATCGCAGTGCACTCGACTGGTTGGTACAGTTCGACGGCGAGGACATCGTCGGTTCCGTGTTCGTGCCTTACGATTTCAGCGGTGATCGTGCCATGGTGCTGGACATGCAAAAGCTGCGCTTGCCCGGGAATGATGCGGAGGGTGACGCAACGATTGACTTCGATCCCCGGCGCTTGCCGCCTATTCAGTTGAAAGCGGCGCAGTTCGCGTTCGGCGATCACTATCTGGGCGCTGCCGAGGTGACCTTGGAGAAAACCGAGCGTGGGCTGGCGGCCGTTAGTATTTCCACCACGGACGCCAGCTACGAAATCGTCGGTACCGGCCGCTGGGAAGTGGACGAGAACGACCCGCTGGGTAGTCACAGTTTTATCTCAGCGACGCTGACCAGCACCAACGTCAAGGAAACGATGACGCGCCTCAATTTTCAACCGGGGATCGTTAGCAAGGAAATGACAATGATCTTCGATCTGAACTGGTCGGGAAGTCCGCGCGCGGATTTCTTTGATGTCCTGGGTGGCGAGGTCCAGGTGCGTTTTGGCAACGGCCAGTTGGAGGAAGTGAAACCCGGCGCTGGCCGCGTGTTCGGACTGATGAGTATCGGCGCTTTGCCGCGCCGACTGTCACTCGATTTTCGAGACGTATTTAACAAGGGCTTTGGCTTCGACAAGATCACCGGCAGCTTCAAGATCGATAACGGTAAGACACTGACCTGTGACCTGTCGCTCGCGGGGCCGGCTGCCGATATCGGCATCGTCGGCGAGGCGGACCTTGCCAATCGAACTTACGATCAAACCGCGATCGTCTCTGCGAACGTCGGCAACACCTTGCCGATTGTCGGTGCCGTGGTTGCGGGACCGCAGGTGGCGGCGGCGCTGTTGATCTTCTCGCAAATATTCAAGAAACCTCTGCAGGAAGTGGGTCAGGTCTACTACGGAATCAGCGGTTCATGGGATGAGCCGAACGTTGAATCGACGAATTCGAGCGCTTTTGTCGCCAGCGGCGAACTTGCGGGCTGTTTGGCTGACGGAAACTAAGGCGAAAATCTGGCGTATGTGATCGCGCCGGGGCAATATGGCGAGCATCCTGAACGTCGAACGCCAATCGATGTTTGTAACGCTACGGAATCAAGATTTGAACGACAATTCCATCGACGCAATGATGTCCCGCATGCTTAAGCCTGCCGGTCTCGACGAACAACACCTCAGCGCGACACTGGGCAGCATGATGCAGGGCGGCGTGGATTACGCCGATCTGTACTTTCAGGTCAGTCGCCAGGAGAGCTGGACGCTTGAGGACGGCATCATCCGCGAGGGCAGCTTCAGTCTCGATCAGGGCGTGGGCGTGCGCGCGGTCAGCGGCGAGAAAACCGGTTTTGCGTACTCCGACGAGCTGGTCATGCCGGCGCTCCGGCAGGCCGCAGGTGCCGCGCGCGCGATTGCCCGCCAAGGGCAGAGCAAGAGTGTCCAGGCCTGGAATTGCACCGTGGCCGCGCCGTTGTATCCGGCGGACGATCCAACGACGAGTATCGATGACCTGCAGAAAACCACTTTGCTCAGCGAAATCGATGCGGCGACGCGCGACCTGGACAGTCGTGTCGAACAGGTAATCGTCAGCTTGGCCAGTAGCCAGGATCTGATTCTCATAGTAGCGTCCGACGGCACCATGGCGGCGGATATTCGCCCGCTCATTCGCCTTAACGTCAGCGTTATTCTTGAGCACGGCGGGCAACGGGAACAAGGGTACGCTGGCGGTGGCGCGCGTACCGGTTTGGGATATTTTCTCAAGGGTGATATTCCGCTGCAGTTTGCGCGCGAAGCGGTTCGTCAGGCCGCGGTCCAGTTCGAAGCGCAGGATGCCCCGGCCGGTACGATGCCGATAGTGCTCGGGCCGGGGTGGCCGGGTATATTGCTGCATGAAGCAGTCGGGCATGGTCTGGAAGGCGATTTTAATCGCAAGGGCACGTCCGCGTTTAGCGGCAAGGTCGGTCAGAAGGTGGCGTCACCGCTGTGCACCATCGTCGATGATGGCACGATCAACGATCGGCGCGGCTCGCTCACGGTCGACGATGAGGGGACGGCGGGGCAGTATTCCGTACTTGTTGAGAACGGTGTGCTGAAGGGTTATATGCAGGACAAGCTGAACGCTCGGCTCATGGGCGTCGAATCCACCGGCAACGGGCGTCGTGAATCGTTTGCTCACACACCGATGCCGCGGATGACCAATACCTACATGCTTGCCGGACCGCACGAACCGGAGGAGATAATTGCCTCCGTCGATAAAGGCATCTATGCGCCGAATTTCGGTGGTGGTCAGGTCGACATCACATCGGGAAAGTTCGTGTTTTCTGCAAGCGAGGCCTACCTGATCGAGAACGGCAAGATTGGCGCTCCAGTCAAGGGTGCGATGCTGATCGGCGATGGCCCGGAGGCACTCAACAGGATTTCGATGGTTGGCAATGACCTCGCACTGGACACCGGCGTTGGTACCTGCGGCAAGGACGGTCAGTCGGTGCCGGTAGGTGTCGGGCAACCGACGCTAAAGATTGATGAGATTACCGTGGGTGGCACGGCCTAGCCCGGAAATGTCTTTACATAAGTCGAAAATCGAGCGGTTCGCAGTGCACAGTGTGAGATAGCTCACTGCACGGAACACGGCACTGCTGTAGCTTGCCGTTTATCGCATGGAGGCAGTAAAACAATGGCATTCGAAAATACAATAACAGAGCAGGACATGGACGCTAGCACGCAGCAATTCGTGCAGGGATTCAGGGGTGAGAGAGTCGATATAGAGCCTGACCTTTCGGTTGACGGCCTGTCCGAATCCATACTTTCGCGGATCATGGGACTGTTCGGCGGCGGAAAATCCTGACAAGATTCCGATTCTGACTGGACAAAGGCGCCCCGCTGTGGAGAATGAACTAGCCCTGCGGAAGAAAAATGGCGCCATCATGTGGGTCTCGAAGCCAATCTACGAAAGCTTGCCTTACTTCTACCTGCTGGTAGGAGCCACCTGTTTGGGCGCTTCAATGTACGTCAATCACTGGTATTGGCCGACGATTTGCTTCGTTGTCGGGCTGATATGCCTGGTGGCAGGAATGGTGGTGTTGCTGAAACGTCGCGACTATCGGGTGACTGACCGCCGTGTGGGCGAACGGCAGGACTACTGAAGACGAACTCTATGGCCGGTCGTTTACGGCCGAGTCCCGGTCTTCGTCAACCGGGTCAGCAGTTTCCTCAGAGATGGTTTCCCCGGGATCGACGTTTTCCGAATTTCGCAGATCGTAGTAGACGAGTTGGTGTACGCCGAGTGATATTGTGTCACCGTCCCGAAGACGGTATTTCTTGATTTGTTTTTCACCGAGGAATACGCCGTTTGTGCTGTTCAGGTCTTCAATGACACAGCCGTTTTCATCACTGATGAGTTGCGCGTGGTGGCGACTGACAAACTTGCTCTGAATGTAAATTTCGTTGTCCGGTGAACGGCCGACGATAACGCGGCCCAACGGAAAGTTCAGTACGTCGAGAACTTCATTGTCCGAAAAAACCTCGATTCGAGTTCTGTACGAGTCGGACTGCTGTCCGCGACCAAGTTCTACCTGCCGTAACTGATCGTACACGCCGGTATTGCTTTCGTGCTCCTGCCAGCCCAGTTCCTCCGCCGCCGCGATGACGTCGAGTGCTTCGACGACGCTCTTGTCATCGGCGAACGCACACAGCAGTGTCGTGTCACACAGCGTATTGATGAGTCGTGGTATGCCGCCGGAGAATCGATACAAGATGTCAAAACTGTCATCCGCAAACAAGTCCGTTCGTTTTCGCCCAGCGACGGACAGTCTGCGCTCAATGTATTCTCGCATTTCGCGGCGGTCGAGTGGACCAATGTGGAAGCGCAAGCGCACTCGTTGCGTCAGTTGTTTTAGTTCGGCAGAGTTGAGAGTGTCTTTGAGTTCCGGTTGACCGGCGAGGATGATGCGCAGCACCTTTTCCTTGTGTGTCTCAATACCCGAAATCATGCGAATTTCTTCAAGTACTTTCTTCGACAGATTTTGCGCTTCGTCGACGACCAGCACTACCTTCTTGCCGCTTGAGTATTGCTCAATCAGGAACATGTTGAGCATGTCCAGCAATTCGACCTTGCGCTTGTTAAACGGTTTGAAGCCGAACTCGGTGAGCACCGCCTGCAGGAACTGGGTCGGCGTTAGCTGTGTCTGAGAGACGACGGCATACAATACGTCATCATCGAGTTCTGCAAGAAAGGATTGCAATAGCGTGGTTTTTCCGGAGCCGATCTCTCCGGTGATGATGACGAATCCGTCAGCGAGCCAGATGGTCGATTCCATATAGGCTTTCGCGCGCGCATGCTGCTTGCTCCAGTAAAGGAACTCGGGATCGGGTGTCAACCGAAATGGCTGCTCCGTAAGTTGGAAGTGTTCGAGGTAAGACATCGCTGCGAAGAGTTTACCTGCTTTTTCACCGTACCGGCTACGCGTGTTCTCATCGAGCCGGGTAGACTACGTCACACTTTTGTCAATTTTTCCGACAAGCGTATCGCGCTGTTCGGCACTTTCACCGATAACAGTGACGTGGCCGAGTTTTCGACCGGGGCGGGGATGCTTTCCATAATCGTGCAATACCCCGATATTGAGCGCCCGCGTCGCGTCCGAAATCTCACCGATCAAGTTCAACATGCCCGCGTGTCCGCGGCTGGTCGTAGATCCAAGCGGCAGGTTCAGAATGGCACGCAGGTGGTTTTCGAACTGGCTGGTTTCCGATCCTTCGATCGTCCAGTGACCCGAGTTGTGAACGCGTGGCGCGAACTCGTTGGCCAGTAGTCGGTCGCCGATTGCAAATAACTCCAGGGCCAACACGCCGACGTAGTCGAGATGTTCGAGCAGGCGATGTACGTAGTCGGATGCGGTCTCGGACAGTTCGGGCAGATTCAGCGGCGACTTTGAGGTATGCAGAATTCCGTTGATATGAACGTTACGGCTCAGTGGGTAGATCGTGACGTCACCGTCGATGTTGCGGACACCCAGGCAGGATAGTTCGTAGTCGAAATCGACCCACTGTTCGGCGATCAGCGGTTGGTCGCCAAGCGCATTCCAGGCGGCCTCGATATCGGCGGTTTCCCGGACAACAAACTGTCCCTTGCCGTCGTAGCCGAAACGGCGCGTTTTGATGACCATCGGCAAGCCGAGTTTTTCCGCCGCAGCGTTCAGGTCCTGGTGCGAATCTATAGCAGCGAATTCCGGCAATGGAATCGCCAGCGTTTCGAACAATCGTTTTTCATCGAGACGGTCTTGAGAGTATTGCAACGCGGCGACGGGCGGGTAAATCGGCACAACTTCGCTAACGTGCCGCAGCGTGGCGAGTGAGACATTCTCGAATTCGTAAGTCAGGACATCGCAGGTTTCGGCGAGCGCCATGAGTCCAACGGTATCGTCAAACTGGCATTGAATGACTTTTCCGCAGGCAGCAGCAGGCGGGTCGTCGGACGGATCGATAAATCGGACTTCGATGCCCAGATCGCGAGCCGCGAAGCCGAGCATCTGGCCAAGCTGTCCGCCGCCAATAATGCCGATGCGCATGGTGTTACTGAGTCGGGTCGCTGTCGCCCAGAACTTTGTCGGTCTGGTTCTTGCGGAAGGCATCGAGCGATGTGGCTATCGCCGCGTCGTTATTGGCAAGGATCGCGGCGGCGAGCAACGCGGCATTGATCGCGCCGGCCTTGCCAATTGCCATGCTGCCAACCGGTATCCCCGCCGGCATCTGGGCGATGGAGAGTAGCGAGTCCATGCCGTTGAGTGCTTTCGATTGCACCGGGACGCCAAGCACCGGCAGGCGGGTCTTGGATGCTGCCATTCCGGGCAGGTGCGCCGCGCCACCCGCGCCGGCGATAATAACCCGAAGGCCGCGTGCGACAGCGGTGCTCGCGTATTCGAACAGCAAGTCCGGTGTGCGGTGCGCCGACACGATTTTGACCTCGTAGCTCACGTCGAGCGCATCGAGTGTCTCACTGGTGTTGCGCATGGTTTCCCAGTCCGAACGGGAACCCATGATAATGCCGACATCAATACTCATTTTGAAATTCTATCACCCTCAACGATTAGCGGCGCAGCTTTGCGATCTGATTTCGCAGCAGCTCGGGATCGACACGACGCATCAGCTTGCCGATGTACTGTTTTTGCCGGCGCAGCGCGCCATGGGCTTTGATTTGACGCGCCTCAATGACGGCGGCATGAAGATCGTCGTCAAGCGTCAGCTTGTCGAGTTCCAGGGGTTTGAGCGTAATGAGTTCTTCACCCAACTTCTGCAATGCCAGATGCTCGCGTTTTCGAGCGCTTTTGCTGGGCTTTGTTTCGGTCACTGGTTACAGTACTCCTTGCAGCCGGTCCGCGAATCTGCGCCGCGAGTCTAACACGCGTAAGGAATGTTCCAATCATGACAGACAAGACGAAGCGCGAGTCGCTTGGCAGGGAAGCACTGGAGAGCCTCGTCGCGCTGGCACTCGATGAGGCACGGCGTCTCGGTGTTGATCAGGCAGAAGTTGCCGCGAGTCAGGATACCGGGCTGTCGGCGACTGCGCGCCTCGGTGATGTCGAAAACCTGGAATTTACCAACGATCGCGGCATCGGCATCACTGTTTACAAGAACTCCTGCAAAGGCAATGCGAGCACGTCCGATATTTCGCCGGCTGCGATTCGGGAGGCGGTTGCCAAGGCCTGCTCTTTTGCGACGCTGACGGCGGAAGATCCGTATTCGGGACTCGCCGATGTCGAGCGCATGGCGAGCGCGCCCGAGCTGATGGACCTCGATCTCGATCATCCGTGGGACGTCGACGCCAGCCAGGCAATTGCTCTGGCGATTGAAACCGAGAGCGCCGCGATGACTCACGATAAGCGCATCAGCAATTCGGAAGGCGGGACGGTGGCGACGAACCGTGGGACGCGTGCGTACGGAAATACACACGGTTTCGTCGCCAGTTATTCCCGGACCAGCCACAGCATTACCTGCGTTGTGCTGGCGGAAGCCGACGGCACGATGCAGCGCGATTATCACTACACGTCTTCGCGCGTACCCGGCGAGCTCGACGATGTTGCTTCGGTGGGCGTCAGGGCAGCCGAAAAGGTACTTGGGCGACTCGGTGCGCGGAAGATCAAGACGACTAACGCGCCGGTGTTGTTTATCCCGGAGCTTGCGCGAGGGTTTATCGGCCATGCGATTGGTGCGATCGCTGGCGGTGCGCAGTATCGGCGTTCGACATTCTTGCTCGATGCTGTCGGTGACAGCATATTTCCGGAGTTTGTGCAGATTCAGGAGCGGCCGCATATCGCACGCGGCATGGCCAGTCGTCGTTACGATGGCGAAGGTGTTGCGACTTACGATCGGGATATCTTTACGGACGGTGTGTTACAGGCGTACGTGCTCAGCAGTTACTCGGCGCGCAGGTTGGGTCTTGAGACAACGGCGAACGCCGGTGGCGTGCAAAATCTCCTGGTTGCTGGCAGTGACACTGATTTATCGAAACTGGTCGCACAAATGGGTACCGGCCTGATTGTAGAAGAACTGATTGGTCAGGGCGTGAATTCGGTTACCGGAGATTATTCCCGCGGTGTGGTTGGGCACTGGGTGCAGAACGGAGAGATTCAACACGCCGTTCACGAGGTGACTATCGCCGGAAACCTGAAAGACCTTTACCCGCGCATCGCAGCCATTGGCAACGATCAGGATCTGCGCAGCGGCATGCGCTGCGGCAGTTTATTGGTTGAAGAGATGAGAATAGCCGGCGCCTAGCCCTGTTGAGCTCCGGCTTCGCTCTGGTCCAGCAAGTCTGACAGGCTGTTGTCTGATAGCGCTGTTGCGATGGCCTCGTCGAGACTCTTGCCCAGATTCTCAATGGGGTCATTCCAGCGCGGGTCCCGGTGCGAGCCGGTTTCACCGTCGCGACGTACAACGTTGAGAATGTCCTGTAAGGAAATGCGCGACATCTCGCGGCCGGGCAACAACTGTTCTTCCTCGTTGCTGGTTAGTATTTCGGCCGCTTCAAGGCCGGCGGCAATCGGCGCAAGTGTTATCGAGGGAATGCGCAGCGAACGGGCCAGGCTGCTGATGCTGACCCCTTGTGCCGGCGAACGGAATTCCCTGCCGACCAGAAACATGATGTTGAGCGCGACACGTTCGCGCATTGCGTTTGACAGACGTGGTTCGCGTCGTCCGACGCGCAGGTAGGCAGGGTTCTGAAAGTAGAACGCGATTTGCGCGCCGATCAGAAGAATGAGCCAGTTGAGGTATAGCCAGATCAAGGTCGTAATGGCGATAGCGTAGCCGGCATACACCGCCTGGGTACGAGCCGAGTTGGCGAGGAAGGCGGCGAATATCATGCCCAGCGTCGCCCACATGAAACCGCCGGCCAGACCGCCGACGAGTGCTGATCGTACGTTCACCTTGGTATTGGGCATGTACCAGTACAGGAACGTAAACATGCCGGTGATAAGGAGATAAGGCGTGAGCTTGCTGGTCGCTGAGAATATCGGCCCGAAAACGGAGTTCTGCGCGAACCACAGTACGATGGATTCGTTTCCGATCGATGCGATAGCGCCCAGCGCGACAGCGACAACCAGTGGTCCGGTCAAGAGGACCAGCATGTATTCCATCATGCGCTTGGCGAAATTCCGCGGCTTTGTGACGTACCAGACGTAGTTGAACGCCTCCTCGGTCTTCTGCACCATGGTGATAGCCGTATAAACAAAAAACACGAGGCCGATGCCGAGGACACTGCCGTTGACGTTGTGCACAACGTCCATCACATGGTCAGTGAGTTCGGTACCCTTGTCGCCCAAAGGCGCGAGGAAGGCGTATAAACGTCCTTCGAGTTCTTTGTTAACACCCAGTCCCTTCAGGACTGAAAAGCTGAAAGCGATCAGCGGTACCACCGACAGCAGGGTGGTATAGACGAGACTCATTGCGCGCAGCGTCAATTGCCCCGAAACGATGTCTCGCAATACGGCAAAGGCGTTGCGCAGTACGCCCATCACGACGCGACCGGGCAGCCCGTAACTTTGCAGCAGATCACTCCAGATCAATGCGTCGACCCACTTTTTGGCAGCTTGAATCATACGGTGCCTATTGTGTCATCCGTCGGAGTGCCTCGGCGTATTTGTCCGCAGTTTCCTGCAGCACGTTCGCGGGCAGCTCAGGTCCGGGCGCGGTCTTATCCCAGTCGAGCGTGTCGAGATAGTCCCGCACAAACTGCTTGTCGAAACTGGGTGGACTGGAGCCGACCTGATATTCGTCGACCGGCCAGAAGCGCGATGAGTCCGGCGTCAGGACCTCGTCGATAAGGTGTAAGCGGCCGTGGTCGTCCAGGCCGAATTCGAACTTGGTATCGGCGATTATGATGCCTCGCGCCAGCGCAAAGGCGGCCGCCCGTTCGTAGATTTCGATTGAGACACGACGTACGCGCTCCGCCAGTTCCTCACCAATCAGCTCGACGACCCGGTCGAAACTGATGTTCTCATCGTGATCGCCGGCTCGCGCCTTGCTCGCTGGCGTAAAGAGTGTGAGCGGCAGTTTTTGTGCCTGTTGCATGCCGTCCGGAAGATCGACGCCGCAAACTTGACCGCAATCGAGATAATCGCGCCATCCGGAACCGATCAAATAGCTGCGCACCACGGCTTCGATCGGCAGAGGCTTGAGCCGCTTCACCACCAGCGACTGATGCCGCAGGGTCGCGCATAAGTCCGGGTCATCGACAACGTCGTCCACGGTCATCCCGGTCAGCTGATTGTCGATAACGTCAGCCATCATGCGAAACCAGAACAGCGAAATTCGGGTCAGGACCTCGCCCTTGCCCGGTATCGGGTCCGGCAACACGACGTCGTAGGCGGACAGTCGATCCGTCGTCACGATCAGCAAGTGCTCATCATCCACACTGTAGATGTCCCGCACCTTGCCGCGATCGATCAGGGGCAAACCCGGGATCGAAGACTCAAACAGTGCGTCGCCAGTGCTCATGCAGCGATGATCGCCGTTCCGGCCGGGACAGGCAAGCCTCGACAATAGGAATGACCGAAGACAGCGGTTAGGATTGTGGTTCCTGTTATCGACGCGCGGCTGGAATCTGTATTGTACTGGGGCAAGATCATTGGCACTTTGCTCGGACTCGCAGCACGTAATCCGTGGGCGGCGCTCGCGGGCTTCTTTTTCGGCCATCAGTTTGATCGTGGTTTTGCTGCCCGCTACCGTATTTTCGAAAAACAGGGTACCGACATGCCACGTGTGTCGGAGGAGTTTGTGCGGGCGTTGTTTCAGGCAATGGGTCATCTGGCGAAGGTCGATGGGCGGGTCAGCGAGCATGAGATTCGTTCAGCACGGTTGGTCATGCACCGACTCAGCTTGAATCCGGCAGAGGTCAGGCGGGCGATCGGTTGGTTCGATGCGGGCAAGGAGGCAGGTTTCCCGCTGCTGCAAAAAATACGAGAAGTTCGCCGGGGTGGCGTGCGCCGCGCATCTGAGCGGCTTACCTTTGTTCGTTTGCTGCTGGAAGTTGTGTTGGCCAAGGACAGCCTGAAGAAAGAAGAGCGGGCGTCGATTTGGAAGATTTGCACGGAACTCGATATCGGCCGCGTGGAACTCGCGCAACTTGAAGCCATGATTCGTGCGCAGAAGGGATTCAAACGCTCACCGGCCGGTGATGCAGATGCAGCTCGGGTGCGTGAGGCTTATGCAGCGCTGGGCGTGACGCCGAAGGCAAGTAACGGCGAAGTAAAGACGGCCTACCGTCGGCTGATGAACAAGAATCATCCGGATAAGATTTCTGCGAGTAACCCGGGGGCTGATGTGATCGCCGAGTCGGAGCGGCGTACCCGGGAAGTGCGCAAGGCTTACGAGATGCTCAAAGCTCGCCGCTCGATCCGTTGAGGTGTCGATCTGACGAGCGCTGTTGTACAGTTCAAAAAACGGGGAATACAGTGACACCACTAATCGCACCTTCAATTCTTTCTGCGGATTTCGCGCGCCTGGGCGAGGATGTTCAGGCGGTACTCGATGCCGGTGCGGATATGGTGCATTTCGACGTGATGGACAATCATTTTGTGCCGAATCTGACCATCGGACCGATGATTTGCGATGCCTTGCGCAGCCACGGAATCGAGGCGCCCATCGATGTGCACCTGATGGTCGAGCCGGTCGACAGGATTATCCCCGACTTCGCAAAGGCGGGCGCGAGCTACATCAGCGTTCACCCGGAAGCGAGCCGCCACCTGGATCGATCATTAGGACTGATTCGTGAGCAGGGCTGCAAAGCGGGCCTGGTCTTCAATCCGGCAACTCCGCTGGATTGGCTAACCCATGTCATCGACAAGGTCGATCTGGTGTTGCTGATGTCGGTAAACCCGGGTTTCGGCGGTCAGAAATTTATTCCATCAGCGCTGACAAAACTGCGCCAGGCACGGCAGATCATCAATGCCAGCGGTCAGGAAATCCGCCTGGAAATCGATGGCGGCGTAAAGATCGACAATATTGGCGAGATCGCAGCGGCCGGGGCAGACACCTTCGTTGCGGGTTCTGCGATTTTCGGCAGCGACGACTACGCAGCAACAATCGCAGCGATGCGCGCAGCGATTGGTTGACTGTATGTATTGACTACAGCTTGCGGTTCGGTCTCGCGCCGAAAACCACAATCGTCTTGCCGCTGGCCGATACCAGGCCCTGTTCTTCCAGGACCTTCAGAACGCGGCCGGCCATTTCCCGGGAACAGCCCACCAAGCGGCTGAGCTCCTGGCGGCTGACTTTGATCTGCATGCCGTCGGGATGGGTCATTGCGTCCGGTTCGTTGCAAAGGTCCATGATTGCGTGGGCCACCCGGCCGGTAACGTCCACGAACGCCAGGTCGCCCAGTTTGCGGTTGGTGCGGTCGAGGCGGGTGGCCAGTTGTGTGGCGAGCTCAAAAACCAGGCCCGGACTTTCGCTGGCAATCTGGCGAAAACGCGGGTAGGTCATTTCGGCGATCTCGCACTCCGTTCGTGTGCGAACCCAGGCACTGCGCGTTGGCTGCTCGTAGAAAAGGCCCATTTCGCCAAAGAATTGGCCCTTGTTAAGGTAGGCCAGCACCATTTCGTTGCCGTCTTCGTCCTCGATCATGACCTCAACCGACCCTTCGACGATGTAATACAAAACATCCGGCAGGTCGCCCGCATGGATCATGACCGTCTTCGAGGGAACCGTCCGTACGCGGCAGTAACTCAGGAAGCGGTTAATCGCCGGTACATCGCTCAGATTCTTGGCTGTTGTCTGCATTACTTAATCCTCGCCCCAATTCCTACCACTTTTAATACAGAATGCCCGCGAGGGCAAGCTAAGTCCGTGTTTCTAAAACCAATACGCTGTTCTGGTCATTACTTTTGCGGTTGCCTGCATCAGTCGAACTATCGGCTGCGGCAGTTCGGCCGCCCCGGCATCAGTCGCATTCTGGCCATGCTCAGCCTCTTCGTCGCGCATTTGTTTGACGATGGCGCGACTTCTGGCGTCTTCCGCAGGCAGTAGATCAAGGTGACTTTCGAGGTGCGCGCACACCTGTTTTTCTGTCTCGGCGATAAATCCGAGGCTCCATTTGTCGCCGATGGCGCCGCTGACCGCACCCATTGCATACGCACCGGCGTACCAGAGCGGGCTCAGGCGACTCGGTGCGTAACCGAGTTCTTTGAGGCGCTGCTCGCACCAGGCGAGGTGGTCAAACTCTTCGTCAGCAGCGCGCTTCATTTGTGCTTCGATACTCTTGTTGCGCGTCAGCGTCGCGTGGCCCTGGTAGAGGGCCTGAGCGGCAACTTCGCCGGCGTGATTGACCCGCATCAGGCCCGCGGCGTGCGCGCGTTGCCGGGCATCGAGATCGCCGTCCTCAATGTCAGCGGCGGGATTGCTGCGTATGGTCGTGCCCGCCGGAGTTGCGACAGTACGCAGCGCGTTATTGGCGCTGGCCAGAAGTTTATCCAGCGGTGTTAAGTGACGTTGTTGCATGCAAGCGATTATAGCGTTGTGCTGCTCCCTGAAGGTATACTTCGCGGCTAGTTTTCTCAGGGCACGGGCCCGACTTCAAGGAGTTCCTTAATGAAATTTCAGATAACAGCGTTGCTTGCTTGCTCTCTTATGCCGTTCGCCGTAGCGGCAGAGGATGCCGAAGAGGCGGGCCCATGGGCTGGCAAGGCGACTCTGGGTTACCTGGCGACGTCTGGAAATACCGAGAACTCCACGCTGAACACCGCTTTTGAGGTGAGTTTTTCGACCGACAAATGGGTCCATCTGGCTGAGGCGTTTGCGCTGACGGCTTCCGAGAATGAAACCACTTCCGCGGAAGCCTACGTGTTGGGCTGGAAAAGTGAGCGCCAGCTGACCGAGAACGACTATCTGTTCGGTCAACTGCAATGGCGCAAGGATCGTTTCGGCGGTTATGCGGTGCAATTCTCGCAGACGGTGGGCTACGGACGCCGGTTGATCAACGCCGAAAAGCACAAACTCAACGCTGAGGTGGGCGCTGGTGCGCGCCAGTCGGAGCTGCAGGACGGCAGCAAGGATAGCGAGACAGTCTTTCGTGGCGGCCTATATTACAAATGGTTGTTCAGCGAGACGGCGGAGTTTCGCCAGGACCTGACGACTGAGGTTGGTAGCGCCAATACGTATTCGGAATCCGTGACCGCGATATCGGCTAAAGTTCTTGGCGATCTGGCATTGGTGGCGTCTTACACGATCAAGAACAACTCGGATGTGCCGCCATTGACGGAAAAATCGGACCGTTACACTGCTTTGTCGCTTGAATACTCGTTCTGATCCGGTCGCGCCCGATTTTCCGATTTTAACTTGTTGATATCTATGTAAAAAAATATGCCATCAGATTGTTTGCAATGGGGCGGGGGCTCAAGTAAAATTTCGCGCCTTTCGCCATTCCAGCGGACAATTTGGCGCGCGTGGAAGGCCGGCGAGGCGAGGACACTAACGTCGTCGCTTCCAATAACAAGACTTTTCCCTACGGAAACCAGAATTATGAACACGTTTTCTGCAAAACCCGCAGAGGTACGCCGCGATTGGTACGTGGTTGATGCCACGGGCAAGACCCTGGGTCGCCTGGCGACCGAAATTGCTCGTCGTTTGCGTGGCAAGCACAAGCCGGAATACACGCCGCACGTCGACACCGGCGATTACATAGTGGTTGTCAACGCCGAAAAAATCCGGGTTACCGGAAAGAAAATGCAGAACAAGATCTACCACCATCACACCGGTTTTATCGGTAGCCTCAAATCTATTTCCCTTGAGAAGCTGCTCGACAAGGCGCCTGAGCGTGTCATAGAGAAAGCTGTTAAGGGTATGTTGCCGCGCGGACCGCTGGGACGCCGGATGTACAGCAAACTGAAAGTATTTGCCGGCCCTGAGCACAAGCACGCGGCACAGCAACCGATTCCTTTAGAAGTTAACGCCTGAGGCTCCGCCTGGCGCATTGAGACAAGATTATGAGTGAATCCTTTTTCTACGGAACCGGACGTCGCAAGACATCAACAGCTCGAGTGTTTTTGACACCGGGCGCCGGCGGCGACATCATCGTTAACGACCGTCCGCTGGATGTGTTCTTTGGTCGCAAGACCGCCCAGATGATCGTGCGTCAGCCCCTGGAGTTGACGCAACTCGGCGAGAAGTTCAACGTCAGGGTTACCGTTAAAGGCGGCGGCACAACGGGCCAGGCTGGCGCTATTCGCCACGGCCTGACGCGCGCTTTGATGCGGTATGACGAATCACTTCGCCCACCGCTGCGCAAGGCCGGTTTTGTCACCCGCGATGCGCGTGAAGTGGAGCGTAAGAAGGTCGGTCTGCGCAAAGCACGTCGCGCAACGCAGTTCTCGAAGCGCTAACAGGCAAGAGCCGCGATCGCTTCCACTTGGGGGATCGTCTAGTGGTAGGACTGCGGACTCTGACTCCGCCAACCAAGGTTCGAATCCTTGTCCCCCAGCCAAACAAGAAAGGCCCCGTTTATCGGGGCCTTTTTCGTTATAGATGAAGTTGGTGCTTAGGCCCGCATCTCGCGGACTCCGTCATCGCCGCCGATCAACAGAATATCAGCGGGCCGGTCCGCAAAAATTCCCACGGTAACGACGCCAGGAATTCGGTTGATCCTGGCTTCCATCTCTAATGGACTCGAAATCTGCAAGTCGTGAATATCCAGGATGTGATTGCCATTGTCGGTGATGAAGCCTTCGCGCCATATCGGGTGTCCGCGCATCTTCAACATACGCCGGGACACAAGTTGCTGCGCCATCGGCAGCACTTCGATCGGTAACGGAAAGTCGCCAAGCATTCCGACCAGCTTGGTGTCATCAACGACGCAGATAAAGCGTCGTGCGGCCGCGGCAAGGACCTTTTCGCGGGTAAGAGCACCCCCCCCGCCTTTGATCAACTGCAGGTGCTTGTTGCTCTCGTCGGCGCCATCGATATAAAGGTCGTAGTCACCGACTTCGTTAAGGGTGCTTACCTCGAAACCCTGTGATTCGAGTAACGCGGTCGATGCCTTCGAACTCGAGACGACGCGATCGATCTTGTCACGGACGTTGGGTAACATTTCGATCAGGAAGTTGACAGTGGAGCCGGTGCCGACACCGATCGTCATGCCGGGTTCGATGAGTTCCAGGGCAGCACTCGCCGCCTTACGCTTTTTGTCGGAAGCATCCATAGCTGCGTACTATAAACAATTCGGCGTAAATGAAAAGAGCCCGCAATTGCGGGCTCTCACTGTGCCTCGGAAGAAGGCTCTTCCCAAGCGGTCGGTCAGCTACCGTTTCTTTCTGCGGGTTGCCTTTTTCTTCTTGGCTTTCCGCTTTGTAGCCTTTCTCTTGGTCTTGCGCTTAGCTACTTTTTTCTTGGCTTTACGCTTTGCCTTTTTCTTGGTTTTGCGCTTGGCCGTCTTCTTTTTGGCTTTACGCTTCGCCTTTTTCTTGGTTTTGCGCTTAGCCGTTTTCTTTTTGGCTTTACGCTTCGCCTTCTTCTTGGCTTTCTTTTTAGCCTTTTTCTTGGTCTTACGCTTAGCGACTTTTTTCT
>CAZZKW010000006.1:0-49401 GCA_964654975.1 uncultured Woeseiaceae bacterium | reverse complement strand
TTTTTCTTTGCCTTTTTCTTTGCTACTTTTTTCTTCGCCTTTCTCTTGGCGACTTTCTTTTTTGCTACGCGGCGTTTCTTAGGCGCTGCCTTTTTTCTTGCAGTTACTTTCCGCTTCTTGGCGACTTTTCGCTTCGAAGCTTTTTTACGAGACTTCTTCTTGGTAGCCATGCTTTTTTCTCCGTGTGGGTACCCGGGGCTGAGTATATACAACAAGCATGGAAAATCCAGCAACTGCCAGGGGTTCAAACCGTAGTAGAAAATTTCATTGCGATGCGGTGATGTCGACAAAAAAGAAGGCGCTCAAAAAAGAACGATCCTGCGAATAGAAAAAATAATTCGGTCGTCCGGAGTTTGGCGAAAAAATCCTGTTGTGGCGTGCAAGAAAAGATCTGTTCGCGTGTGGCGCTGGACGCTTTGCCGTACACCGATAGAGGCTGCAGTTTGACCCTGGAGAAACCTTGCTATTCGACTTCGCTAAAACTCCGATAAAGCCGTACATCCCAAGTATTTGGCGATATTCCTGCAACTTTCTGGCATGCGAACGCAACTCCCAGCAGCTTCGGTTTTAACCAGTGTTGCCTGCGCCGAAGAAAGGAAAAGCACCGATCATAGTAACCTCCACCCATGCCGATTCGGTGCTTGAAATTATCGAACGTGACGATTGGAGTAACGACGAGTTGCAGCGCGCGAGGTGAGATAAACTCACCATCAGCAGGCTCCCAAATCGACATTCTGCTTCTTAGTAGCGTCGTATTTGGTCGGATCTCGCGAAAGAACATTTTTCCGTTTTTGCGCGTTATCGGTACAAAAACTCTCTTGTTTGCGCGCCAGGCACGTTCAATGATCATTCGCGTGTCCACTTCGTCACGCATCGGCAGGTAGCAAGCGAGCAACGTTGCCGACAAGAATTCGCGCGAACGGATCACTTTGTTACAAATTATTTTCGATGCAGCAGCACGACTGTCGGCTGTCATTTGACGTCGTGCGCGCAGACCTTTCGTGCGAAGTTTGTTCATCAGATTGATCAGAAAACGGAAGCCTTTATAAAGGAGGCGCCTCCCGCCTGTGCCGTTACAAACCTTCGCTCTCGAACCGGAGCTAAAGGTGGGGTCAGCCGTGGCTGTAACAGGCTCACCGCCGAAACGGTTATGCACATATGCAGCCGACAGACAGCGACCCCGAAGTGGAAATTTAGGGTCGGGAGGTATCCAGGTCGGTATCGAACACCGCAGGAGACGCCAATCTGTGTGTGTAGTGCGATCGCATTGATCAGAGGTCGAGTTGCTGCGTGCCACTCAATACGTGATCAACGCGGTCGGATATGACTTTCAAACGGTTGCTAACACCGCCTTCAAGTTCCTGGTCGCGCGCGTTGGCGTGGATCAGGTCATTCGCCATGTTCAGGGCTGCCATGACGGCGATGCGATCAAGACCGACAATTCTGCCGGTGTCGCGGATCTCGCGCATCTTGGTGTTCAGTATCTCTGCGGAATCGAGCAGGTTTGTTCGCTCGCTTGCCGGACAAGCTACCTGATACTCTTTGTCCAGAATTCTCACACTCACCTGAGCGTTTTGTTCGGTCATTCAGCGTACTCCGTGCGGTTGTTTCAAGAGCCCTGTTCCATCGCTTTCAGGCGGCCAATCATCGCTTCAACGCGTGCCCGAACCTGTTCGTTCTTCTGCAGTAAGTTAGCGCGCTCCGCGGTCAACACGTCCTGGCGTTGCTTAAGCGACCGATTTTCGTCCTGCAACTGATCGCAGACGTGCACCAGCGCATCGACGCGTTTCTCAAGGCGCTTGAGTTCGTGTTCAAAAGTTGAGTTGATGTTGTTCGCCATGCGGCCAATATAGTCAGGCCTCAGGCCAGAATCAATCGTCGCCTGAAAATTGCTCGTTCCAGCGTGGTCAGAAAGCGCGGTCCATGGGATCATAAGGGATTGGTGGAATTGATAATGGTTGACATCTGGATGGACGAAAAAGTCGAATTCGATAGTCTCGACGATGCGCTCAGGCGATGCGGTTCAAGTTGGGATGCCGCGCAAGCTCACGGGCTGCTGACCGGGCGCCTCGTGATAGCAGGCGTCCCGGCAGGACCGGACTGGATGGCGCAGGTTCTCGAGGGTACGGACGAAAGTAATGCGTCGCAGCACGAGTGCCGGAAGTTCCTCGATACCTTGTACCAGACAACCTACTGGCAGCTGAGCGAGCGCCGTTCCGAGTTTACGCCATTGTTGCCGGCCGACGAAGACGAGGTGTGGGTACGTGCGCCCGCTTTGGGCCACTGGTGTGAAGGATTCTTGCACGGGTTGGTTTCAGCGCAGCACGATGACACGCTAAAACAGCGCCTGGCAGCCGAGCCGTTGGCTGACATTATCAAGGATATGCTGCAGATCACTCGCGCCGGGCTGGACGAGGAGACCGACGCGGAGGAAAATGAGGTGAGTTACGCGGAACTTTTTGAATATCTGCGCGTTACTGCGCAGTTGTGTTACGAGGAACTGGCCGACATCAGAAATGCCGGCGATGAGCTCAAATGAATAACAAGGAATTCGAAAAACGACGTCGGCAGCTGATGCGCATGGTCGGTCCTGGCGGCATCGTGATATTGCCGTCTGCACCCGTCAGAACGCGCAGTCGAGACATTGAGTATCGCTTCCGTCAGGACAGCGACTTTTACTACATGACCGGTTTTGCGGAGCCTGAGGCCGTTGCCGTGTTGGTTCCGGGGCGAACGAACGGTGAATACCTGCTTTTTTGCCGAGAAAAAAACAGCAATCGAGAGCAGTGGGACGGACGGCGCGCGGGTCAGGCAGGTGCGATCAACGACTTCGGCGCTGACGATGCGTTCCCAATCGAGGATCTGGACGATATCTTGCCGGGCATCATGGAGTCCTGCGGCCGTGTCTACTATACGATGGGCATGTACGCAGAATTCGATGTGCGCATCGCAGATTGGGTCAATACGCTGCGCTCAAAATTGTCCCACGGCGTGCAGTCTCCACACGAGTTTGTCGCACTGGATCATTTGCTGCACGACATGCGCCTGTTCAAGAGCCGCAGCGAAATATCTGCGATGCGCAAGTCGGCGAAAGTCGCGGTCGAGGCTCACAAACGTGCCATCAGAATAACTCGTCCCGGTATGCGCGAATACGAGGTCGAAGCGGAGCTGCGTCATGAGTTCCGGCGCAACGATGCGTGGGCTTCCTACAGCCCGATCGTCGGTGGTGGTACGAACGCCTGCGTCCTGCATTACGTGGAAAATAACGCCGAGCTCAGAGACGGCGATCTATTGTTAATCGATGCTGGCTGCGAACTGGATTATTACTCATCGGACGTTACGCGCACGTTTCCTGTGAACGGACGGTTCAGTCCCGAGCAACGTGCGGTCTATGAAATAGTTCTAGAAGCGCAATACGCGGCGATCGCCAAGACTATTACGGGGAATCACTGGAACGAGCCACACGATGCCGCCGTGTATGTGATCACCAAGGGCCTTAAGAAACTGGGTCTGCTGGACGGTTCGCTGCCGAGGTTGCTGAAAGATGGCGCCTACCAGCAATTCTATATGCACCGGACCGGGCACTGGCTCGGCCTGGATGTGCACGATGTAGGTGATTACAAGGTAGGCGCTGAATGGCGCATGCTCGAAGCGGGGATGGTTACGACTGTCGAGCCCGGCATTTACATCAACAACAGCCGCAAGATACCGAAAAAATTTCGCAACATTGGTATTCGTATCGAGGATGACGTCGCCATTACGAGCCGCGGGCCGGATGTTCTCAGCAAAGGCCTGGTTAAAGACGCGGATGATATCGAGGCTCTGATGAGCAGTACGGCCGGGTAGATTATGAATCGCGAGAACGGCAGCTACGATATTGTTATCGCCGGTGGCGGCATGATCGGCACCAGTCTGGCGCTGGCGCTGGCGCCACTGGGGTTGCGCATTGCGGTCGTAGAGGCCGTTTCTCGTGGACAGAAGTCGCAGCCCAGTTTCGATGATCGTTCGACGGCGTTGTCGCGAAGCACGCAACGTATGTTCGAGGCGATGGGGCTTTGGGATGAGGTAGTAGCGGCATCTACGCCGATAAAGAGTATTCACGTTTCCGACAAAGGTCGTTTCGGTTTTTCTCACATCGATGCAAAAGAGCAAGGCGTCGCGGCGCTCGGTTACGTGGTGATTAACCGTGTGCTGGGCGAAGTATTGCAATCGCATCTGCAGCGCGCCGACGGTGTGGACTTATTGTGTCCGGCGCGCATACACCGAATCGAGTTGGGACCTGAGCAAGCGTATGCAACTTTGGAAACCAGCGATGGCGAGGAAAAGTTGGAGTGCAGGCTGCTGGTGGCCGCGGACGGGGCTAACTCCGGTGTCCGAGAAATGATGGGTATCTCCTCGCAGCGGCGCGAATATGGCCAGTGTGCGATTGTGGGCAATCTCCTCACCGAAATTCCTCCGGGTCACCGTGCGTTCGAGCGGTTTACGCCGCAGGGGCCGCTGGCGATTCTGCCGCTTGCCGAGGAACGCGCGGCTTTTGTGTGGACGGTTTCTCAGGACGACGCGGACCGGGTTGTGGCCCTTGGTGACGAAGAATTTCTGGCTGAAATTCAGGAACAGTTCGGCTTGCGTCTTGGAGAATTTTCACGCGTCGGTGCGCGGGTTGCGTACCCATTGATACTGAGTAAGGCGGTTCGCCTGACAGCAACGCGCAGTATTCTGATTGGCAATTCCGCTCACGGCCTGCACCCGGTTTCTGCCCAGGGTTTTAATCTTGGAATGCGCGATGTCGCCGCACTGTATGATTGCATCGCTGACGAAATGCCTGCGGCACTCGACGCGGGCCTTGACGGTGTGTTGGAACGGTACGCGAAATGGCGTCGATCCGATCAAAAGAAGCTGGTGTATTTTACGGACAATCTGGTGCGCTTATTCGGCAGCACGCGTCCGGGTGTGCGTACGCTGCGCAACCTCGGAATGATCGGGTTCGATTTTATTCCGGGAGTCCGACCGTTGTTCGCAAAGCATACTATGGGCCTTGCCGGCGAGTTGCCGCGTTTGTCGCGCGGTGTGTCGATTCGATGAAGTCGCGTTTCAGTATTACAATTGTCGGCGGTGGCATTACGGGTTTGACTCTGGCGGCGTTGCTGGCCAGGGGGCGCCAGGCGGAGGCACTCGATATCACCGTGATCGACGCCGCGCAACGGCCGGTATTTTCTATTGACGACGATATCGCACTGCGTGTATCGGCTATCGCTAATGGATCTGCGCAGATACTCGATGCGGCCGGCGCCTGGCCCGCTGTCGAGAGTGCACGTGTATCGCCGTACCAGTGCATGCGCGTGTGGGATGAAAACGATGCGCCGGATGGTGGCACGGCGTTGAGTTTCGCCGCATCGGAGTTCGCGGTGCCACAGTTGGGGTTTATAGTTGAGAACCTGCTGCTACAGGATGCGTTGCTGAAGGTTCTGGACCACAGCGGCGTAACGTTGCAGTACGCGACAAAAATCAATGCGCTGCCGGAAGCCGACCTGGTGGTCGGCGCCGATGGTGCACGATCTTCTGTGCGGGAGTTGCTGGGGATCAAGGCGACCCAGTGGCCGTACCAGCAGACGGCGGTGGTTACGCATCTTGAGACCGGGCGTGATCACGATGCTACCGCCTGGCAGCGGTTTCTGCGAGACGGCCCGCTCGGCATGTTGCCGCTCGCTGACGGTCGCATTTCGGTCGTCTGGTCGACCACACCAGCGACCGCGCAACGCGCACTGGATGCCACGGACGAAGAACTGGCCCGGATGTTGAGCGTTGCGTCCGATGGCGTTCTCGGTGAGCTGACGGTTGCCGGGAGCAAGGCGGCGTTCCCGCTTTGCGCCCAACATGCGCAGGGCTACGTGCAGGAGGGCGCTGCGCTGATCGGCGATGCCGCGCATGCGATCCATCCGCTGGCGGGGCAGGGCGCGAACCTCGGTTTGCAGGATGCTGCAGAACTTGCACGGGTGATCGACTCGGCCATCGTGGATGGCCTGCATCCGGGCGATCGGCCGGTGCTGCGCCGCTACGAGCGCGCTCGCAAGGGCGCCAATTTAACAATGTTGCATTTGATGACTGGCCTCAACCGCCTGTTTACGACAGACTCCGTGCTGGCGGGAGAAATTAGATCGGCGGGAATGCGAGTCTTTAACCGCAGTGGTCCGATTAGAGAACGCGCCGTTAAGGTCGCGCTGGGCGTCAACTGACGCACCAGCATACGAGGGGACAATGAAGCAGCGTTACGCGTACGTGTTGGCCGCATTGCTGACAGTGATCGGTTTGTCTGTCTTTTTCTATAAATGGCAGATACTTGGCTTTCCGGTGACGGAGGGGCAGGAAACGCCAGTGTGGACGATAGAGTCTGCGATCAGTTTTAACAGCGGTCCGGGATCCATCAAGGTGCAGCTTCACGTACCGACCTTAACGCCGGGTTTTCGCATGCTCAACGAAAACTCCGTGTCGCGTCGTTACGGTTTCAGCCTTAACTACGGCAGCGGTGGTCGCCAGGCGCAGTGGGCTATTCGACGCGCTGACGGCGAACAGAAGATTTATTATCGCGTGTCGGTCTACGAGGATGATCGCGTCGACGAGTCGGATACGACACCACCGTTTCCACCGATGCCGGTGTTCAATGAACCTTTGAATACTGCCGTGGAGGTGCTTGTCGGAGACGTTAACGAGCACTCGGCCGATACGGCCTCATTTACCGCTGAACTGCTGCGCCGAATGAACGATCCGGCACCGGATTCCAATGTCGAGCTGTTGCTCTCCGGTGTATCGACGAGTGCCGATTTTGTGGATGTCGTTACGATGATTTTGGCATCCGCGCGCATACCAGCGCGAATCGTGCACGGCTTCGCCTTGGCGGGAAGACAGCGCAACGCAACACTGGTGTCCTGGCTGGAAGTGCATGATGGTGATCGCTGGCGGTATTTTAACCCGGCCAGCGGTGAGGAAAATCTACCGAACCGATTCCTGGTTTGGTGGCGGGGTAACGAGCCGCTCGTGAATGTCGAGGGCGGTAGCAAAGTGACGGTCGATTTTGCTATTCAGAAAAACCACCTCGATACAGTAACGATCGCGGAAACGAAGGTCGCTCAACGAGGCGCCAGCGCGGTCGATTTTTCTTTGTACAGTCTGCCTATTCAAACTCAAGCAGTGTACAGCGTGCTGCTGATGATCCCGCTCGGCGCGCTCGTCATGGTATTCATGCGCAACATCGTCGGTATCGATGCGTTTGGCACCTTCATGCCGGTTTTGATTGCGCTCGCGTTTCGTGAGACGAAACTCCTGTGGGGCCTTATTCTATTCGTGCTACTCGTGACGCTCGGTCTGATCATTCGCTTCTTTCTGGACCGCCTGCGACTGCTGTTGGTGCCTCGGCTTAGCGCGGTTCTTATCGTCGTAGTCATGCTGATGTTATTCATCAGCCTCACCTCGCATCGACTGGGTCTGGAAACCGGTCTGTCCGTGGCGTTGTTCCCGATGGTCATTATTGCGATGACCATCGAGCGCATGTCGGTTGTGTGGGAAGAACGCGGTCCCGCCGATGCGATTCGCGGCGGGCTCGGTAGTCTTGTCGTTGCCGTCGCGGCCTACGCGTTCATGGGAATTACGTGGCTTGAGCACCTGATCTTTACGTTCCCCGAATTGTTGCTGGTTATTCTGGCGATTGTCATGCTTGCCGGCCGCTACACGGGTTATCGCCTGACAGAGTTGCGACGCTTCAAGGAGCTGGCGCGAAGCTGATGCTGTCGGTGGCGAGAAAATTGCGCGCAAACGGTGTCCTCGGACTCAACGAGCGCAATGCCGATTTCATCATGCGCCTCAATCCGCGACGTTTGTACCCGCGAGTTGACGATAAGGTACTGACGAAAAAACTCGCACTCAGTGCCGGGATGGCGGTGCCCGATATGTACGGCGTGATCGAGCATCAAGCGGAGGTCAGGAACTTCGCGGCAATGGTGGGTGAGCGAAACAGTTTTGTGGTGAAGCCGGCGCAGGGCAGCGGTGGGGACGGTATCCTGGTCGTGGTCGGGCGCAGTGAGCGCAAGCGTGAGACTTTTCGGCTCAGCAATGGCCTGTTGATTTCGGAGGGTGAAATTCGGCATCACATTTCAAATATCGTCGGTGGTCAGTACAGTCTGAGTGGGAATCGAGACAAAGCGCTGATCGAATACTGTGTGCGGTTTGATCCGACGTTTGCCGATGTCAGTTTTCAGGGCGTGCCGGATATTCGAGTGGTTGTGTATCGAGGCTATCCGGCGATGGCGATGGTACGCCTGCCGACCCGCGCGTCAGACGGCAAGGCCAACCTGCATCAGGGTGCGGTCGGAGCCGGCGTGGACCTGGCTACCGGCACGACGCTAAGCGGCGTGCTGGACGATAAGGTTGTGGAGGAGCATCCGGATACCGGTGCACTGGTGGCGGGTCTCAAGATTCCCCGGTGGGACTTCATTCTGGAGTCTTCGGCTCGCGCTCACGAGGTTACCGAATTGGGTTACGTTGGCGTGGATATGATCATTGACAACGATCGTGGCCCCCTCATCCTGGAAATGAACGCCCGCCCGGGATTGAACATTCAGATCGCAAACGGCACCGGACTCGCAAAACGCATCGCTCGCATCGAAGCAATATACGATGAGACCGCGGCTCCGGAATTGCGTGCGGCCATTGCTCGCGAGGAATTCCCGGCAAGCGCAGATTGTTGCGCCGCTAGTTCGTAAAACAAACCACTGATATAGAAATCGATCTCCGACGCCTGTCAGGATTCCGATACGAGTGCTGCTGATCACCACGGAATACCAGCATGTCGCCTTCGTCAAGCAAGTGATGTTTTCCACCCGCGATGAGCTCAACCTTATATCGCGATCACGGAGGCGAGCGCAGAGCCGGCCGAAAAATGGCAGCCGTACGCCGGTAAACCCGGTGTCAATCACCTCGGCTACGAGGTCGACGATGTCGAGGTCTTGCGTATTCGACTCGCAGCTGCGGGGTTCAGGGATTCAACGTATCCGAACGCTCATCCGCACCGCAAGCGCGTTTACTTCTTTGATGCAGACGGCAACGACTGGGAGTTCGTGCAGTATTTGTCGGACGATCCGAAACAGCGCAATGACTACGAGCTGCCGGGCTAGTCAGCGGTTCGGTATGTCGCCAACCACGCGTCCATGCGCTGCTCCAGCAAATCGAGCGGCAGCGCGCCGGCGCCCAGCAGTTCATCGTGGAATGCCCGGACGTCGAAATTTTCGCCGAGCTGCTGTTCAGCCCGTTGCCGCAGCGTCAATATTTTTAGTTGTCCGATCTTGTAGGCCAGGGCTTGTCCGGGATTGCCAATGTAGCGATCAATCTCGTTGACGATGTCGTGCTCGCTCTTGGCGGCATTGTCCTTAAAGAAGTCAATCGCCTGCTGACGCGTCCAGCCCTTGTAGTGCAAACCGGTATCGACGACCAGGCGGACTGCACGCCACATGTCGTAAGTGAGTTGGCCGAAGCGTGAGTAGGGATCTTTGTAGAGGCCGAGATCGTAGCCAAGACCCTCGCTGTAGAGCCCCCAGCCTTCGACAAAGGCTGTGAAACCCTGGAAGCGGCGAAAGTTTGGTAGGTCTCCCAGTTCTTGCTGCAGCGCGATCTGCAAATGGTGACCGGGCATTGCCTCGTGCACGCTCAGCACCTCGATTTCGTATTTCGGGCGCACCTCCGGTCGATACAGATTCACCCAATAGATGCCGGCACGACTGCCGTCGGCCGCCGGTCGGGAGTAGTACGCAGTCGTCGTATCCGGCGCTATCGAGTCGGGAATCGGTTTTACGCCGTAGGGCATGCGCGGCAGCTTGCCGAAGAGATTGACGAGTTCGGGGTCGATGCGCTTGCTGGTTGCGAGGTAGGCCTGGTAAAGAGCGTCGGCGGAGTCGTAGTAGAACTGCGGATCGGTGCGCAGGAAAACAAGAAAGTCCTGGAAGCTGCCCTCGAAGCCTAACTCGTCGATGACCGTCGCCATCTCGCCGCGGATGCGCAGTACTTCCTTGAGTCCAAGGCGGTGTATGTCATCGGGACTCAGGCGGGTGGTCGTGTACGAACGCACTCGGTGTTCGTACCAGGTATTGCCATCGGGTAAGGCCGACAGGCCCACGCTGTCGCGTGCCGCGGGCAGGTACTTCTGATTGAAGTACCGATTCAGTTTCCGATAGGCAGGCAGTACATCGTCCTCCAGGGCATCGGTAGCCGCGAGTTGCAGGCGCTCCCGGTCAGCCGCCGAAAACGACGCCGGCATGTTTTCGAATACTCCGAACAGCGGGCTGTCGGCGGCGGTCTCGACGTCTTGCAGCGCCAGTTGTTCTGCGACACGCTGCATGAGAATTTTCGGCGGCACGATGCCGTGTTTCCGACCCTCCTGTGCGAGTTTTATGGTCTGCTCGATGACATCGTCGAGTTGCCGGATTCGCGCCAGCCAGTCGTCGAAGTCTTCAACGGTCACCATTCGCAGCTGGGCGGTCAGACTCTCCGGGTTCTGGATACCGCCACGGTGCGAAAACGGCAACAGATATCCGTTGAACCGTTGTGCGTCGACCTCGTCCTGAAGCTGGCGACGGAATAGTTCGTAGTTGAGCCGGCTGGCTGGATCGAGTGTACTCCGGTTTATCGCATAGGCTCGGCGCAAGAACTCGCGACTGTCGTTGTGGCGCTGAGCGATTGCGGCGAGGCTGTTGTCCGGCCATCGATTATTGTAACGACGGTCGCCCAGTCGGGACGCGAAAACCGGCGAGGAAGCCATTCGCCATTGCCAGTGTTCGTCCAGCAGCGCTTCGAAATCACCGTTGGCGTCGGCGTAGCACGCGTTCGCGAGGGATATAAGCAGCGTGGCCAATATTATTCGTCCGATTTTCATTTCGAAGTCCCGTGTTCGTATGTGCTCAATTGTTACGTGCCTTTGCGCTGCTGGCAACCGGCGCCACACTTGGCTATGATTGCGCCCACTGGTCAACAGCGTGCCCAGAAGAGACCCCGTTCAATCGGGGCGCCGAAGGCGCAACACGCCCGGAAACGCTCAGGCAGAAGGACTGAGTACGCTGACCAGCTCTGGAGAGCGGCCGGAAAACGGTCCACCGAAGGGGTATGTGGCCTGCACAGGCCATTGATCTCTCAGGTAGCAAAGGACAGAGGGGCGGCAGACAGAATTATGTCTGCCGCCCTTTTTTATTTGCTGAGAGAGAGAAAAAAACCAATGGCGCTAAAAACACCGTTATTCGATAAACACCGAGAGTCCGATGCCCGCATCGTGGATTTCGGTGGCTGGGATATGCCGCTGCACTATGGGTCGCAGAAACAAGAGCACCATGCGGTGCGGCAAAATGCCGGGGTGTTCGACGTATCGCATATGACAATCGTTGACTTGTCCGGAGATCGGGTTCGTGAGTTCCTGCAACGAGTGCTGGCAAACGATATCGCGAAACTAAAACACTACGGCAAGGCGCTCTACACTTGCATGCTGAATGCCGATGGCGGCGTCATTGATGATCTGATCGTTTATTTCATGTCCGATACGGACTATCGCCTGGTTGTCAATGCTGCCACTCGTGAGAAAGACCTGGCGTGGATTCGCGAGCAGGCTGGTGCATTTGAAATTTCGGTCGTCGAACGTGCCGAACTGGCGATGATCGCCGTACAAGGACCCAACGCCAGGGAGCTTGCGGCGCCCTGTGTGGACGCCGAGTATCGTGACGCGGCGATGGCACTCGCGCCGTTCAACGGACTGCAGGCCGGGGAAGTATTTATCGCCCGCACCGGCTACACCGGCGAGGACGGTTGGGAAATTTGCATGCCGGCGGTTGCTGCGCCCGCCGTTTGGGATCGCTTGCTCGCTGCCGGAGTAGTACCGTGCGGCCTGGGCGCGCGCGATACACTTAGACTTGAGGCGGCCATGAATTTGTACGGAACGGACATGGACGAAACGGTTTCCCCACTCGAGGCGGGCCTCGAATGGACTGTTGCGTGGGAACCGTCTGCGCGCGAGTTTATCGGTCGTACTGCTTTGGAGGCGCGCCGAGACGCGCGGCAGCGCTTCGTCGGCCTGCTGCTGGAAGATCGGGGGGTACTGCGAAACCATCAGAAAGTAGTTGTTGATGGCGTGGGTGAGGGGGAAATCACCAGCGGCGGTTTTTCGCCGACGATCGGTAAATCCATTGCGCTGGCGCGTCTTCCGGCAGGTAACTACGATCGCGCGCAAGTCGAGGTCAGAGGGAAGTTGCTGGATGTGCGTATTGTAAAGACGCCGTTCGTTCGCAACGGAAAAGTTCGAATCGATATTGACGGAGAGACACAATGAGTGAACTACCTGGCGATCTTTTATACACCCAGGACCACGAGTGGTTGCGACGTGAAGAGGACGGCTCGGTCACGATTGGCGTTACCGATCATGCGCAGGGCGCACTTGGCGATCTGGTCTATGTCGAGCTACCGGAAGTCGGGCAAGATGTCGATCATGCCGGCGAAATGGCGGTCGTAGAGTCTGTGAAAGCAGCGTCCGATGTTTGTGCGCCTCTCGGTGGAAATATCGTGGCGGTGAATGAAGCGCTGAACGATGATCCAGAGTTGATCAATTCCGATCCCTACGGCGGTGGCTGGATCGTGCGTATTCAGCCGACGGAAAGTATAGACGAAGGCGCGTTGATGTCGCCGGACGACTACCAGCAATTCATCGATGATCTGGACGACTGAGCACAGCAATGCCTTTCATACCCCATACTGAGAAAGATACACGCGAGATGCTCGAAACGATCGGCGTCGACTCCATCGCGGATCTGTTTGATGAAATTCCATCCGAGTTGATGATCGGTCCTTTGCAGCATGTGCCGGAGGCCATGAGCGAAATGGAAATTTCGCGGCTGATGCGACAGCGCGCGAAAATGGACGGCACGCCGATGTGCTTCATCGGCGCCGGTGCCTACGAACATCACATTCCGACTGCCGTTTGGGACATCGCGACGCGCGGGGAGTTTTACAGCGCCTATACGCCGTATCAGGCAGAAGCAAGTCAGGGCACGCTGCAAACGATATACGAATATCAGACGATGATTACCGAGCTCACCGGCCTCGATGTTAGCAACGCCTCGCTGTACGACGGCGCATCCTCGCTGGCCGAAGCTTCGTTGATGGCTGTGCGTATTAATCGCCGCGTGAAGACCGGTCGCATCCTGCTCGCGCCGGGCGTGAGTCCGGTCTACGAGCAGGTGGCCACAGCCATCGCAGGAGCTCAAGGCCTGAGCTTTGAGCGACTGCCGCAGGATGCCGTGAGCGGTAATATCGATTTTGACCGACTGCCTGAAGGCCGCGAACCGGTCGCCGTCGTGTTGCAGCAGCCTTCTTTCACCGGCACCCTGGATGACGCAGATCGGCTTGCTGACTGGGCAACTGCGCAGGGTGCGTTGGTCATTGGTATCGCCAACCCGATGTCGCTGGCGTTGTTAAAACCACCGGGTCAATGGGGCGAGAACGGTGCGGATATCGCCTGCGGTGAAGGTCAGCCGCTGGGTGTGCCAATGTCCTCGGGCGGGCCGTATTTCGGGTTCATGACCTGCAAGCAAAAGCACGTGCGGCAGATGCCGGGCCGGATCGTCGGGCGTACGACTGACCTTGACGGCGAGCCCGGATTTACCCTGACGCTGCAGGCACGCGAGCAACATATTCGCCGTTCAAAGGCAACGTCGAACATTTGTACCAACCAGGGCCTGATGGTCACGGCGGCAACAATCTACATGTCACTGCTGGGCTACGAGGGTCTGGTGAACGTCGCCAATACTGCGCATTGCAATACCAGCACCCTGGTTAACGGGCTGTGTGCAATCGACGGTGTGGAGCGACTGTACGACGGACCGTTTTTTCACGAAGTTGCGCTAAAGCTGCCACTGCCGGTGGCGCCAGTGCTGGATGCACTGGCTGAGCGCGACATACTCGGCGGTTTCGATTTGACGTCGTTCCTTGGTACTGCCGCGCTGCTGGTCTGTGCGACGGAAACCAAAACACGCGCTGACATCGAAGCCTATATCGAGGCGTTCGCCGAAGTTATCGCCGCCAGCAAAGTCACGTAACGGGAAAACCATTGCCAAAAATCTTACACAACAACGCGTCGTACCGCACGCACGGTGAACTGCCAGTGGTTGGCAGTCATGCGCCGGATGTATCGCTGGTCAATATCGAGCTGCAGAACGTGTCGTTCGCGAACTGGATGGGCGTGCGGAAGATTCTGAATATTTTCCTCAGCGTCGATACGGAAGTTTGTGCAAAGTCGGTTATCGAATTCGATCGTCTTGCGGCGCAAGCGGAAGACGTTGCTATGCTGATGATCTCCTACGATCTGCCGTTTGCGCACAAGCGTTTTTTGCAACAGCACGAACTCCGTGACGTGATTGGTTTATCGGCGATTCGTCACGCCGGGTTTGGCGAAAACTACGGCGTGCAGATTGTTGAGGGACCGCTTGCCGGCATGTTCTCTCGCGCCGTTGTCGTGCTGGACGAAAATAACGCAGTTGTACACCGCGAACATATTGAGGACATCGCCACAGAGCCCGACTATCGTGCGGCATTTCGCGCGCTTGGAATCGAGATTGATGAATAAGAACAGCGGTGGAAACCTGATATTCGAGAAATCCCGGTCCGGGCGACGCGCGTTTGCGCAAGCGCCGCTCGATACGGCGTCTTCGGCGATTCCGGAATCGATGTTGCGTACCGATAAACCGCGATTGCCGGAAACCTCCGAATTGCAGACCGTGCGACATTTTACGCGCTTGTCACAAATGAATTTTTCCATCGACACCCAGTTCTACCCGCTGGGCTCGTGCACGATGAAATACAATCCGCGCGCCTGCAATGCACTGGCGCTGTTGCCGGAATTTGCGAATCGTCATCCGCTGGGCCCGGTCAGTCATGGGCAAGGCTTCCTTGGTTGCATGTACGAGTTGCAGGAGATGCTCAAGGACGTTACCGGAATGAAGGCCGTGTCGCTGACGCCGATGGCAGGTGCGCAAGGCGAACTTGCCGGTGTCGCGATGATCAAGGCCTATCACGATGCGCGCGGTGATCATGAGCGTACCGAGATTATCTGTCCGGACGCGGCGCATGGGACCAATCCTGCGACCGCGACGATGTGCGGTTGCACCGTGAAAGAAGTGCCAACCGGCCCGGAAGGTGATATCGATTTCGATGCGCTCAAAGAGGCGCTGGGTCCGAAAACAGCCGGCATCATGCTAACGAACCCATCGACACTCGGTGTGTTCGAACGTCGTATTACCGAAGTTGCCGGAATGGTTCACGACGCCGGTGGGCTGCTGTACTACGACGGTGCCAACTTGAAT
Source organism: uncultured Woeseiaceae bacterium (assembly GCA_964654975.1). Lineage (GTDB taxonomy): Bacteria > Pseudomonadota > Gammaproteobacteria > Steroidobacterales > Woeseiaceae > UBA1847. The sequence continues at coordinate 34,024 of CAZZKW010000006.1, read as the reverse complement.
GCCATTCTCGGCAAGGTTCGTCCGGGCGACATGGGTTTCGATGTTATTCACATGAATCTTCACAAGACCTTCTCGACACCGCACGGCGGCGGCGGCCCCGGTTCCGGCGCAGTCGGGGTTAATGATCGACTGCTGCCGTTCATGCCGATCCCGGTCGTTGGGAAACAAGATACCGGCGCACAGCCGGTCTATGACTGGTTGGTGGAAAGCGATTTACCGCAAAGCATCGGCCGCTTGTCCGGTTTCATGGGTAATTCCGGTGTCCTGCTACGTGCTTACGTCTACATGCGCATGCTCGGGCGCGCGGGCATGGTGCGCGTGTCCGAGTACGCCACCTTAAACGCCAACTATCTTGCTGTGCGATTGCGGCAAGCGGGTTTCGAACTCGCGTTTCCGACTCGCCGGGCAAGCCACGAGTTTATCGTCACGCTCAAACACGAGGCTAAAACGTTCAACCTTACGGCCATGGACCTCGCCAAAGCGCTGCTGGACAAGAACTACCACGCGCCTACGACCTATTTCCCGTTGCTCGTAGCGGAGTGCTTGCTCATCGAGCCGACTGAGACGGAGAGCAAGGAGACACTGGATAATTTTGTCGCTGCGATGACCGAGATCGTCACCGCAGCGAAGGAGCAGGGCGTTGAGTTCAAGGACGCACCGTACACGATGCCTGTCCGACGTCTGGACGATGTCAAGGCAGCGCGGCAGCTGGATCTGGTTTACCGTCCTGATCACTCTGGCGAAACGTGACCTCAGCGGTCGCGCGCGGCGGCAGATTTTGTTGAAATAGGGAACCGCTGCACGGCCCGTCAGTCCAGAGTAGTACGGGTGGGTGTTCGGCCCGATCATCTATCAGGAAGACTATGACAAAGGTCAGGATTCTGGCAGCAGTCTCGTTGCTGCTTGCAAATATCACGGTATTCGCTGCTGAAGACACGGCATGGACGGAAACGCTTGAGCGCATTTCCTCCGGGGTGGTTTCCATTCGTGTGGATAGTACACGCGCGTTTGATACGGAGTGGAATACCTCGACTCAGGCGACCGGCTTTGTGGTCGATGCCAGGCGCGGCATTATCTTGACGAATCGACACGTTGTGACGCCGGGTCCGGTCATCGCGGAGGCGGTTTTTCGCAACAACGAAGAAGTGCGTCTGACGCCGATTTATCGTGACCCGGTGCACGATTTCGGGTTTTTTCGGTATGACCCGTCGCAGCTGCGCTACATCGAACCGGCCGAGTTGCCACTTGTTCCGGAGGGCGCCGGAATCGGCAAGGAGATCCGCGTCATAGGTAACGACGCCGGCGAGCAGTTGTCGATTCTTGCCGGCACAATCGCACGACTGGATCGCAGGGCTCCGGTTTACGGGCGTGGCAAGTACAACGATTTTAATACTTTTTATTATCAGGCGGCGTCCGGTACTTCCGGCGGTTCGTCGGGTTCGCCCGTCGTCAATATCGATGGTGAGGTTGTCGCACTGAATGCGGGCGCGAACAGTTCCGCTGCCAGTAGCTTCTTTCTACCGCTGGATCGCATTGAGCGCGCGTTGCGAGAAATCCAGAACGACCGGCCCATTTCCCGAGGCACTCTGCAGACGACATTTCAGAGTAAGACTTACGACGAACTGAAACGCCTTGGACTTACAGAGGAATCGGAAGGTCTGGCGCGGGCGAAGCACCCTGAGCAAACGAGCATGCTGACGGTGGGTCATGTAATCCCCGAATCGAAGGCCTCCGGAAAACTTGCTCCCGGGGACATCCTGATACGAATCAACGGCGATCTGATCACGCAATTTGTGCCACTGGAGATGATACTCGACAGCAGTGTTGGCGCAGAAATTGAAATTGAAATTGAGCGCGGTGGCAACGCCATGTTGCACAAGATCCGGGTCGACGACCTGCACGCGATTACGCCGGACGAATATCTGGAATTTGGTGACGCGATCGTTAACACCTTGTCCTATCAGCAAGCGCGACACTACAACCGCAAGGCAGAGGGCGTTTATGTAGCGAATCCGGGCTACCTGTTATCTAGATCCGCAATCCCTCGTGGCGCTGTGATTGTCGAAATGGACGGCGAGCCGATTGCCAATCTGGACGATTTCGAGGCTGCGTTGGGGCAGCTGGCGGACGGTGAGCGGGCGATCGTTCGCTACGTCACTATGGAAAACCCTCAAAACTCCGTCGTTCGAGTGCTGGAGATGGACAGAGTCTGGTTCCCGGTGCAGCGATGTGTGCGCAACGACAGCCTTGCGGGATGGCCATGCCGTAAGCTGAGCAAAGGTCCGGCCGCGGAAGCCGCGACGCCGGGGCGTACGCGATTGACGAAGTACGACGATCCGCGGATCAACAAGATCGCAGGGTCGTTGGTCGTGGTGACATTCGACCTGCCCTACATTTTGTCGGGCGTCGCCGAGCGTCATTACTACGGCACGGGATTGATCGTCGACAAGGAGCGCGGCTATGTGATCGTCGATCGAAACACAGTGCCGATCGCCATCGGTGACGTAAAAATTACGTTTGCAGGATCTCTTGAGGTAACGGGAAAGATTGAGCAGCTGCATCCGCTGCACAATTTCGCGATGATTTCATACGATCCGAAAAGCATCGGCGACACACCGGTTCGCAGTGCTCAATTCAATACAACGCCGTTGCAGCCCGGCGACGATGTCTGGGTGGTCGGCATCAAGGGCGATCACCAGCTGGTGCACCAATACAGCACGGTCTCTTCGGTGGACCCGTTGTTATTGCCGCTGTCGAGGACCTTGCGTTTTCGCGATTCCAATATCGAGGGCATCGACCTCGTCACTGCGCCGACCGACTTCGACGGCGTATTGGTCGACAAAAAGGGCCGCGTACTGGCAAGTTGGTCGAGTTTTGCTGTGCAGTCCGGCGGCGACAGCTCGCAGATCAGCCGCGGCGTCAGCAGTGAGGTCATTCAGCAATTTCTCGATATCGTCCGCGATGGAAAACCGTTTTATTCGCTGGAGGCCGAGTTCGTCTACGCGCCGCTATTCGCTGCTCGCAAGCTGGGCGTCGACGAAGCGTGGATCGCACGCCTCGAAAAAGACAACCCCTTGCGCCGTCGGGCACTGAGTGTGACGCGGCTTGTGGCTGACACGCCGGCTGCGAAGCTGTTGAAGAACGGCGACATACTGCTGGCGATTGATGGCGAGGTCGTGACCTCGTATCGCGCGCTGGAAAAATCTGCGCAGAAACCCGAAGTGACGATGACCGTGTGGCGTAATGGCGAAGCGCGGGATCTCACGGTGAAGACGGTGGCGCTGAGTGGCCGTGGTATTGAGCGGGCGGTGTCCTGGGCTGGCGCGCTGTTACAGAATCCGCACCGCGCGATGGCTGCGCAACGCGGCATCTCAACCACCGGTGTTTACATCGCGTCGTTCAGTTACGGTTCTCCTGCGACTCGCTACGGTCTTTGGGCGGGCCGGCGGGTGGTTGAGGTCAATGAGACTGAGGTTCCGGACCTGCAGGCGTTTATCGACGCGGTAAAGGATATCGAACATCGCGAATCCGTGCGCTTGAAAACGGTGTCCTGGAACGGTACGGCCGAAGTGATCACCTTAAAGCTGGACAATCAGTACTGGCCTGCCTATGAAATTCGTCGCAGTGAGGACGGCTGGAAGCGTCTGGACTTTGGCTCGTAGATGGACTTCATTAACTCGCCGCTCGCCGTACTGCTAATCCTCGGAATTGTTGCAGTCGCGGCCGTGGCGTTCGAGCCGGCCAAGTTTGTCGGTGCCTGGCGTGAGTTGGACAAGCTTTATGGTACCGAGAGGCGACCGCCATCGCTTGCTTTTCGAGGTGAGAGCATTGCAGTCGGGTCTCTCAACTATTCGCACATTGATGCCGCGTTGGACGACGAGGGGTTCTGGATTGTCTACGCTGGCCCGGATCCCAGAAAAGCGCCGAATTGCGTACTGATTCCGTGGGACTGTGTTCGATTCCGGCAGGTGAAGGGCGATTGGCAAAACTTCCAACTGCGTGGCAAAAAACCGATTGAGTTGATGGTATCTTCGGAATTAGGAACTGCGCTGCAACGACGCAGCCAGCGTTTTGAAGTTCAGGGCGAACCGTAAACGGAAAAGGCATTAGCAAATGCACGTTATCTTGGGTTTATTGGGTACGATTGTCACTATCCTGTACCTGCTCAATCGTCTGGGTGGCCTCGGCATCGACTTCGGTTGGCTGAACCCGTTTCACTGGCGCCGGCGTCGTAGCTGGGCAGCGAAGTACGAAAGCGATCCGATTTACTCTGTAGAAGATCCGATACACGTTGCTGCGCTGCTCGTTATCGGTGCCGCAAAGCTTGACGGCGATCTTAGTGCCGATCAAAAGCGGATCATCATCGATCAGTTTGAGACAAGATTTTCTCTTGATGCAAAAGAGGCGTCAGGACTACTGGGGTCGGCCGCGCACCTTCTTGCTGCCCCGCAACTGGTCGGGACGCAGCTCAGCGGTCTCGCGAGCAAGAACAAAGAGCGTTTTTCCGAAGAGCAGACCGAATCCATGTTGAACATGATGAGCGCCGTTGCAACGTCTGATGGAGAGCTGTCCGACGATCAGAGAGCCTATATTGACGAGATTCGGTCATTGTTCGCCACGCCAAAAGAGAGTAGCGGCACCTGGGACTAGCGCGGCAGCTCGCGAATCTGTTCCGCCAGTGCCTCCCAGGTCGAGACCGGCATCTCGCAGTGTGTGCCGACGCACTTATAGGCACGCGTTTCTCCGTCGACCGCGCTACGCTCCGCAAGTGCGCCGGGCAAAGCCTGCTCACTCGCTTCAATCGCGAACGTCATGCGCCTCGGTGTGTACAGCATCGCTGCCGAGTCGCGCCAACGGGATATTTCCTCGGCCGCGCCGCGAATGACGATGACCTCCGGGTGCGTCAGATATTCTTCCAGAGCCGCCAGCAGACTCACATGGCCGTGCGGATATTCGCTGATCGCCTGCCATGCACAACGCAGGGTTCGCTCCGCCGCGTCAAGATAGCGCGATTCTCCCAGCAGGAAACCCAGGCGCTGCAAAGCGAATGCGGCGATACCGTTGCCGGAGGGGACTGCCTCATCCGCCATCGGTTTCGGTCGGTGAATCAGGGTTTCATGATCATTTGCGGTAAAGAAAAACGCGCCGTGCTGCGGGTCCTCGAAATGCTCCAGCATCAGCTCGGCGAGCTGTATTGCGAACTCCAGGTGCTGCGTGTTCCAGCGGGACTGCAACAGTTCCAGTAAGGCGTCGAGCAGGAATGCGTGATCGTCCAGGTAGGCCGGTAAACGTGCTTTGCCGTCCTTATAGCTCGCCAGCAAGCGACCGTCGATCATCAGCCTGTTTCTAATGAAGTCCGTCGCTTCGACTGCGGCGGTGGTGAGTTCCGGTCGCTTGAGCGAACGTCCGGCGATCGCGAGGCCGCGAATAGCCAGGGCGTTCCAGGAAGTCAGTTGCTTTTCGTCGCGCCCCGGAGCTACGCGCGTTGTACGTTCGGTCAGTATTTTTTTTCGGGCGCGCTCGATCGACCGTCGCTCTTCATCGTTGGCGACAGGCTGACGAACGGTGAGGTGCCACCGTCCTTCGAAGTTCGCCTCACCATCGAGTCCGAATCGGCGAGCGAAAGTCTCGTAGTCGTCGCCGAGCAGAGGTTCGAGCTCAGAGGGTGTCCACAAATAATACAAACCTTCTTCACCCTCGGAGTCGGCGTCGCGCGTCGAAAAAAAGCCGCCGTTGTCGGCTCGCATGTCCGCTAACATCCAGTCGGCCGTCGCATTGGCCGTTTCGCCGAACAACGCCTCGCCGGTAGCCAGCGTTGCCTCTGCGTACAGCGCCAGCAACGGACCGTTGTCGTACAGCATTTTCTCAAAATGCGGGATCTGCCAGTGGCGATCCACGCAGTAACGGTAAAAGCCGCCGCCCACGTGATCGAAAAGGCCGCCTTGTGCCATGCGAGTGAGTGTCAGCGTCGACATGAGTAGCGCATGGAGATCGGGTTCAGCCTCGTTTGCACTCGCTCGCCAGTGCCGTAGCAGGCGATCAATGGTGCTCGCGTGCGGGAACTTCGGCGCAGAACCGAAGCCGCCGAAGTCGCGGTCAAAAGACTGCGCAAACGTGTCGCGGGCCTGCAGCAGCGGTGCCGCGTGTAGCTCGCCATTCTCCTCGTCAGCAACGGGGTCCAATTGCTCGAAGACACGGACCAGTTGATCGCTCTGGGCACGAATTTCGTCGCGCCGCTCGTTGTAATAAGTGGCAATTTTTTTCAACAGGTCCGGGAACGCCGGCATGCCGTGGCGAGCCTCGTTGGGAAAGTAGGTGCCACCAAAAAAGGGTTTTTGCGTGTCGCCGTCGAGGAACATCGTCAGTGGCCAGCCGCCGCCGCGCTGTGTCAGCAACTGATGTGCGGTCTGATAGATCTTGTCGATGTCCGGCCGCTCTTCGCGGTCCACTTTGATGTTCACGAACAGGCGGTTCATGACCGCGGCGATGGCATCGTCTTCGAACGATTCATGCGCCATGACGTGGCACCAGTGGCAGGCGGAGTATCCGATGGACAGCAATACCGGTTTGCCCGTTTTTTGGGCTGCTTCGAATGCCTCCGAGCCCCATGCAAACCATTCGACCGGGTTGTCGGCGTGTTGTTGCAGGTAGGGGCTGGATTCCGCTGACAGGCGATTCGGCATTTCTGAGCTTCGGTAGCGAGTGCCGCTATGACGGGCAGCGGAAACTGATTATGATACGCGTCTTACGTCGCCGACTGGCAGGATTTCATGCTGACATTCCCCGAGATAGATCCGATCATTTTCGCCCTCGGGCCGCTCAAGGTTCGCTGGTACGGAATGATGTACGTGATCGCGTTCATGCTGGCGTGGTGGCTGGCAAAACGCCGCTGCAATCGCAGCGACTCGCCGGTGACCTCAGAACAGGTCGACGACCTGATGTTCTACGGCATGCTGGGCGTGATTCTCGGCGGTCGAATCGGTTACGCGCTGGTATACGGCTGGGATCAGCTGACGAGCGATCCTTTGTATCTTGTTAAAATTACGCAGGGCGGCATGTCTTTTCACGGCGGGCTGGCCGGCGTGATGATCGCGATGTGGTTGTACGGTCGCAAACTGGGCCACTCGATCTGGCGTATGACGGACTTCGTCGCGCCCATAGTTCCGCTCGGGCTGGGATTTGGCCGTATCGGCAATTTTATCAATGGCGAGTTGTGGGGCAAACCGACCGATGTCGCGTGGGCATTTCAGGTTAACGGCGTTGCGCTGCACGCATCGCAGCTTTACGAGGCCATCCTCGAAGGTTTTGTGTTGTTCGCGATCCTGTGGTTTTACTCGTCAAAACCGCGGCCGTATCTCGCGGTGTCCGGTCTGTTCCTGATGTTCTACGGCATCTTCCGATTTTTCGTCGAGTTTTACCGGGTGCCCGACGCACATCTGGATTACCTCGCCCTAGGCTGGGTCACTATGGGCCAGATATTGAGTGCGCCGATGATTCTCGCCGGATTAATTCTCGTTGTTATGGCGTACCGATCCGCTGCGCGCACGGCGGCCAAAGCCTGAGATGCAGCCGTATCTGGAACTGATGCGCCACGTTCGCGAGCACGGCACGCAAAAGGGTGACCGCACCGGGACGGGCACACTCAGTGTGTTTGGTCACCAGATGCGTTTCGATTTGAGTGAGGGGTTTCCGCTCGTCACCACGAAGAAATTGCATTTGCGTTCGATTATTCACGAATTGCTGTGGTTTCTGAGCGGCGACAGTAACATTCGTTATCTGCAGGATAACGGCGTTTCCATCTGGGATGACTGGGCCGATGAGAACGGCGAGCTGGGGCCTGTTTATGGCGTGCAATGGCGGAACTGGCCGACGCCAAACGGCGGCAGCATCGATCAGATATCTCAAATCGTGCAGCAACTGCGCGACACACCGGATTCCCGGCGTATATTGCTCAGCGCCTGGAACGTCGCCGAGATCGAGAACATGGCCCTGCCACCGTGTCACTGTCTGTTCCAGTTCTACGTTGCCGATGGCAAGCTCTCCTGCCAGCTGTACCAGCGCAGCTGCGATATTTTCCTCGGCGTGCCGTTCAATATTGCGTCGTACGCGTTGTTAACCCATATGCTGGCGCAGCAGGCCGATCTCGCCCTCGGCGATTTTGTGTGGACCGGAGGTGATTGCCACTTGTATTCCAATCATCTCGCGCAGGCCGATGAGCAGTTGTCTCGCGAACCGTTGCCGTTACCACGTCTGGCGATCAAACGTCGGCCGGACAGCATTTTTGACTATCGGTTTGAAGATTTCGAGATCTTGAACTACGAGTCACATCCGCACATCAAAGCCGCTGTCGCGGTGTAGTCCGGAAAACAATGATCAGCATTATCGTCGCAGTCTCGACGAACAACGTCATCGGTGACCGAGGTGCATTGCCGTGGCGGATTCCCGATGACCTGAAGCGCTTTAAGCGACTGACGCTGGGTAAACCGGTGATCATGGGCCGTCTGACCTGGGAGTCGATCGGCCGTCCGCTTCCGGAGCGACGGAACATCGTGATTACGCGTCAAGCCGACTTCGTGGCGGAGGGTTGCGATATCGTCGCTTCACCCGCTGCGGCGTTGGAAGTTACCGGAGACGCAGCGGAGGTCATGGTGATCGGTGGCAGCCAGATCTACGATTTATTCTTGCCAAAAGCCGGTCGCTTGCACGTCACGCGGGTGCTTGTGGACATCGAAGGCGATGCGTTTTTTCCCGATATTGACGATGCGCTTTGGCGTCTGGTTGGCACAGAGGTACACGCCGCCTCTGAGTCGAATCAATACGCCTATGAATTCAGGACTTACGAGCGGAAAGCTCTTTCCTGATCGAATCGATCGGCGCCAGTCGCTTGGCGACGGCCGCCTCAGCCGCATCAATATCGACATCGTGGATGTTATTCGCAAGTGCTGTAAATTCCTGCAACAAGGCCCGTTGCACCTCACCGCGCTGTTGCGCGACAAGATAGGGAATGTCCGCATGGAACATGACCATCGAATAACGCGGGATAAAGTATTCCGGCATGCGTCGTTCCAGCTCGAATGCCAGCGCTTTTTGTAAGGCGAATTTGGGGTCTCTCACGGTGTCGCGCATTTCGACGTAGTTGTCGAGCGCCATGTCGGCGATGGCGTTTGCGTTCGCCAGTTGTTCTGCTTCAAACTGTGCGAAAACCGTCGGCCAGTCGCCCCGATGTTGCTCGACGATGCGCTCCAGAAGTACGCAATCTTCAAAGGCGAGATTCATGCCCTGACCGTGAAAAGGCACTATCGCGTGCGCCGCGTCGCCCAATAGCAGTACCTTGCCCTGATCGTGCCAGTGCCGGCACCGCACCGTGCCCAGCAGGCCGAGCGGGTGATGCAGCACTTCGTCGCAGAGCCTTGGAATCAACTCTGCGACGTCTGCAAAATGTTGTTCGAAAAAAGCGGTGACTGCGGCTGCGTCGGTGAGCGTCTCGAAACTGTTGTCGCCTTTGTTGGGTAAAAACAGAGTCAACGTGAAATCACCACCCGGGTTGGGCAATGCGATCAGCATGAAACCGCCACGTGGCCAGATATGCAACGCGTCCGCTGCGAGTTGAAACTCGCCATTCGGCCCTGCCGGAATGGACAGTTCCTTATAGCCGTGCGTGAGCAGAGATTCGATGCCACCGAAGGTGCCGGTGCCGTCGAAGGACCGCCGAATCGTCGAACCGGCACCGTCGGCCGCCAATAACGGTTGGGCGTCGATCTGATACAGGCTGCCGTCGAGTTCGTTCTTCATGTGAACCGTTCGGTCCAGTGCGTCGTAACCAATCGCATTCTGTCGAAAATTCAATTGCAGGTTCGGCATCTCGTCGGCGACACCCAGTAACACCTGATTTAGACCCAGTCGCGTGACCGAGTAAATTTCTTCGCCGTCTTGCTGACCGTAACGCAGGAACTCGGTTTTGCCGTCCGCCTGGTGCACCATCCGGCCGCGCATCGGCACGAGCATGGGTTCGATGAGCGAATCTATACCGATTTTCCGTAAGGCATTTAGTCCGCGTGCGGCGAGCGCAAGGTTTATCGATCGGCCGGCTTCCGCGTCCTGTATGCGCGGATCTGTAAAGCGTTCGTAAACCTCGATTTCGTAACCGAGTCTGGCCAGCATGATAGCGACGAGCGCGCCGCACTGGCCCGCGCCAACAATGTTGATCGTGTCGTTGTTCATGCTCAAAGCTCGGCCAGTGCCTGGTTCAGACGCTCTGCGAATTCAAACACATCGTCGAAGCTGTTGTACAACGGCGCGGGGGCGACACGAATAACGTTCGGTTCACGCCAGTCGGGCGTGACATTGAGTTCGCGCAAGCGGTCGAACAGGGCTCTGGCGTTGACGGTCTTGTCTTTTACGATCAGCGACAGTTGGCAGCCACGGGCGTCTTCCGGTGTGATGTTGCCAATGCGGTCGCCGAAGCGCGTGGCGACCAGCCACGCCAGGAAGCCGGTCAGTCGTTTCGACTTGTCGCGAATGGCAGCAAGCCCGACTTGCTCGAAAATCTGCAGCGATGCCACCACCGGCGCGAGTGCCAGTATCGGCGGATTACTCATTTGCCAAAGCTCGGCACCGGCTGCCGGAGTAAAACTCTTGGCCATGTCGAAGCGCGTGCTCTCGTCGTGTCCCCACCAACCGTGTAACTGCCCGAGGTTCTCCGGTTTGCAGTGTTTCTCCGCCACGAAAGCGCCGGCAATTGCTCCGGGGCCAGCGTTCAAGTATTTGTAGGTACACCAGGCGGCAAAGTCCGGTGCCCAGTCGTGCAGTGATAGTTCGACGTTGCCAATGGCGTGTGCGAGATCGAGCCCCACGGCACAACCGTGTTTGCGACCCAGTTCGCAAACCGCTTGCATGTCAATAAGTTGCCCGGTGTAGTACTGCACACCGGGCAACAGCAGCAACGCAACGCTGTCGCCATGCTCTTCCAGCAGGGCAGCGAGGTCTTCGGTGTGCAATCGCGTTTCGCCGTCTCGGGGCTGCCACTCAAGCAGGTCTGTCTCCGCGTCGAAGCCCTGCATCCGCAATTGCGATGCGGCCGCGTAGCGATCCGACGGGAACGCCTGCGATTCGATAACGATCTTGTAACGCGAAGCAGTAGGGCGATAGAAACTGGCCATCAGTACGTGCAGGTTTACCGTGAGCGTATTCATCGCGACGACTTCGTGAGTGAGGGCGCCGGTGAGTTCGGCAAAACCTGCGTTGCATTGCCGGTGGTAGGACAGCCACGGGCGTGTGGAGTGAAAATGTCCATCTACTGCGTAATCTTTCCAGTTTTGCAGTTCTTCTTCGACGTACTGCACGGCGAGCCTCGGTTGCAGGCCGAGAGAATTACCGCATAAATATATGGGCGCGCGATCGTCCCGGTACTGTGGAAAGTTGAATTGCTGCCTGTAGGCAGCGAGCGGATCGGCCTCGTCCTGGCGGGCCGCGAAGGCGCGACTGTCTTCGTACATCACTGCGGTTTCGGCATGACAGTGCCACAGGTATTGCAGCTGCGATGAGCAATATCGTCGTAAAAGCGGTCGAAAACGGGTGGCAATTGATTGACGATGTCATCGACGTAAAGAAATTCCTCGTGCAATGTCGCGCCGCAGTTATCGCAGTACCAGACAAAGCCGTCGAGTTCACCGGCCAGGCGTTTGCGCTCGACCACGAGGCCCACGGTATTGGCGAATCGTTGCGGCGAATGCGGTACACGCGGTGGCAGTAACAGCATTTCACCTGCACAGATCGGGATGTCCTGAAGTCGGCCGTCGTCAAATACCTTGAGCAGCATGTCGCCTTCGAGTTGATAGAAGAGCTCCGGCCCTTCGTCGATGTGGTAATCCTTGCGTGCGTTGGGACCGCCGACAATCATGACGATAAAGTCGTTATCCTCGAACACCTGCACATTGCAGACAGGAGGCCGTAGCTGTTCGCGGTGTGCCTCGATCCAGGCGTTTAGATTGAATGCGGTCAGAGACTTCATGCGTGTTGCCCTTCGACCTGGAACACTTGTGGTTTGCTCTTGTCGAGTCTTACCGCGGTCAATTGCCGGCCCCAGACACAGCCGGTATCCAGGCTGATGAGTCCGGGCAATACGACCAGCCCGAGTTGTGACCAGTGGCCGAAGACAATGCGTGTCGCTGCCGTTTTCGCATCTTCGGCGTCAAACCACGATCGCAGGTGTTTGCGCGCCTGCCACGGCGGACCGTTGTGAGAGAAGTTCAGGTTGTTGCTTGCCGTGAGCATGCGCATGCGTGTCAGGCAGTTGATAATGAACCGCAGTCGTTTGTAGCCCGCTAGTTTTCCGGACCAGCGGCCCGGCGTGTTGCCGTACATCTTGCCGAGCATGGTTTGGTAGTCGTCGCCACGCAGCTCGTCTTCGACTTCGGCGGCACGCGCCAGCGTCTTTTTCACGGTCCAGTCGGGATGGGTGCCGGCATGTACCAGCAAGGTATCCAGATGCTCGTCGTAATGCGCCAGCGGCCGCCGGCGCAACCAGTCGCAAAGCTCGTCCACATCCGTGGCGGCGAGCAGTTTGTCGAGGTCGTCAAAGCGCTTATCGTGGCGGACGGCGCCGGCCCACAGTGCCAGCAAATGCAGGTCGTGGTTGCCCAGGACCGTTATCGCCGCGTCCCCCAGGCTCTTTACAAATCGCAGGGTTTTCAGGGATTTCGGGCCGCGATTGACCAGGTCCCCGACCAGCCACAACGTGTCTTCGGAAGGATTAAAGTCGATCGCATCGAGGAGTCGGCGGAACGGCTCGTAACAGCCCTGCAGATCGCCGATCGCGTATACCGCCACTAGAATACCGTCACTAGTGCAGCAGTCCGGGGACTGCCAGCGTAAAGGGCGCAATCGGCGCATCGAAACCGACGCCGCCGTCGGCTACCATCCGATAGATTCCCTGCATAGCGCCGACCGGCGTTTCCAGTACTGCGCCGCTCGAATAGCGGAATTCTTCACCCGGAGCCAGGTGCGGCTGCTCTCCAACGACACCGTCGCCGTTAACCTCCTGTACCCGGCCGTTCGCGTCCGTGATGATCCAGTGGCGACTGATCAGCTGCGCGGCGACATTGCCGCTGTTCGATATCGTTATGGTGTACGCGAATACGTATCGGTCTGAATCGGGTTCCGATTGATCGTCAACGTAACGGGTCGTCACATGTATGCGGATTTCACAGTGATTCTCGCCCATCGCAATAGTCTAACGTAAGGTACCGAGCAGGTGGTTGCTGAGCTGCACGTATTTCGTAATGCTGATTTGCTCGGGCCGCAATCCCGGATCAATGCCGACGGCTTCGAGATGCGCCGTTTCGACGTGATCTTTCAGCGCGTTGCGGACGGTCTTGCGGCGCTTCATGAATGCGCTGGCAACCAGTTTCGACAGCAATGCCTCGTCCTGGATGTCAAAGCTGTCTGCGGGCAAGGGGTCGAGCCTCACCACTGAGGACGTTATTTCCGGTGGGGGATCAAAGGCCGACCGGTCAACGTCGAACAGCGATTCGATACTCAGGTGACACCCGAGCATGATGCTGAGCCTGCCGTAGGCCTTGCTTCCCGGGCCCGCGGCCATTCGGTCGACAACCTCCTTTTGCAGCATGAAATGCATATCGAGGATGCGGTCGCGATAGTTGAGCAAATGAAACAACAGCGGTGTGGAAATGTTGTAGGGAAGGTTGCCGACGATTCGCAGCCGGTCGCCCAGGCTTGAGAAGTCGAACGCCAGCGCGTCGCCCGCGTGAATCGTTACGTTTGGATTGTCGTCGTATTGGCGGTGCAATCTTGCAACCAGATCACGGTCAAGTTCAATGGCGTGCAAGTGGCCGGCGTTCGCGGCGAGCGCGGCTGTGATGGCGCCGCGTCCCGGTCCGATCTCCACAACCACGTCGTCCTTACTCGCGTTTATCGAACGCACGATCGCGTCGATAACGCCGGGGTCGGTCAGAAAGTGCTGACCAAAGCGTTTGCGGGCGCGATGAACAGACATCAGCGAGAGACCATAGTTTTTGCCAGTTCAATAGCGGCCAGCAGGCTTCCGGGGTCGGCTTTGCCGGTGCCGGCGAGATCGAATGCGGTGCCGTGATCCACGGAGGTGCGAATAATCGGCAGACCCAGAGTGACGTTTACGGCGTGTCCGAAGCCGGCGTACTTGAGCACGGGCAGACCCTGATCGTGATACATCGCCAGTACGACGTCGTGGCTTCCGGCCGCCGGCGTAAAGGCGGTGTCGGCTGGTACCGGGCCGCGAAGGTCGAATCCTTTGCGCGAAAGCGCCTGGATCACCGGCGCGATGATCGCATCGTCTTCGGTGCCCAGATGCCCCCCTTCACCCGAGTGCGGGTTGAGTCCGCAAACGACGATCTTCGGTGACTCAATACCGAATTGAGACTGCAGCCCCGCGTGCAGCACTTCGATAACACCGGTGAGCCGCTCAGTGGTTATGAAGTCAGCGACCTCGCGCAATGAAATGTGCGTGCTGGCGAGGGCCACCCTCATACCACCGCCAACGAGTAACATGACCGGCAATGCGGTGCCGGTCAATTCTGCGAGAAATTCGGTATGTCCGGTGAACGCGATGCCAGAATCGGCAATAACGTGCTTCGCGACCGGCGCGGTGACCAGTCCGGAGTAATGCCCGTCAAGGCACCCGTTGACGGCCATCGTTAGCCCGCTGAGCAGGGTGGCCGCGTTTAGAGGGTTCGGCTGTCCATGGACGACGGCGGCCGGAAACGGTGTGTCGATGATCTGCAGGCGGTCATCAAGCAGTTTTGCGTCACCGATAACCACGACGTCACTCGCATAGCGCGAATCCGCAATGGCGGAGCAGAGCTCGGGTCCGATTCCGGCCGGTTCTCCCGCGGTAACGATGAGTGGTCTATCGAGCGCCACATCTATATGCGTGAGTCAACAAAGGCCTCGTCACGCATGCGCTGCAACCAGAGCAGGGTTTCCTCTTCTTGCTTGCCGGCGCGTATGCGCCCGACGCAATTGCGTTCCTTGATCTCGTCGGTGTTGTCGTAAACACGTCGCTCAAGAACTTCCAGCATATGCCAGCCGAACTGGGTTCGAAAAGGTTCGCTGATAACGCCAATTTCGGCGCTGTCGGCGGCTGCCTGGAATTCCGGTGCGAAAGCACTGGTCTCCGACCAACCAAGGTCGCCACCGAGATTGGCAGAACCCGGATCGTCGGAGAGCAGTTTCGCCTGTTCCGCGAAGTCTGCGCCCTCATGAATTGCTTCGAGCGCGTTCTCAAGACGTTGCTTTGCGGTCGCATCGTCAATGATCTCATTTGGCGCTATAAGAATGTGGCGGATTTTGCTCTGCTTGATTTCACTGCGTTCGACCGCACTGCGCAGGCTATCGACTTTGACAATGTGAATGCTGTTCGCGGTCCGGAACGGCTGGGAAACGTCTCCGGCTTTCATGTCCTGCAACACATCCGTAAAAATCGACGGAACCTGTTGGCCGTTCAGCCAACCCAGCGAGCCACCTTCGAGCGCAGTTGAGCCCTCCGAATAACGCGCCGCAAGTTCGCGAAAGTCCGCGTTGTCCTGCAGTCTGGCGTATATGTCATCGGCGGTGAGCTCGACAGCTGCAATGGCTTCAGAGCTGGCGGCCTCGCCGATCGGCAACAGGATGTGCGACAACTCCCAGTCAGAATTTATGACGACGTTGGTTTCTAGATCGATGATGCACTGCGATATCTCACGCTCGGAAACGCGAATGTTGCGCAGCACTTCGATGCCCTTCAGCTCATTCAGTGTCAGGTCTTCGCGCAGACTCTCACGGAATTCTGCGTAGTCAACGCCGTCCGCTGCCAGCATTGCCGGAATGTCTTCAAACCGTACCTTGTTTTGGTCGGCCAGGCGTTGGATTGCGGCGTTAACAACCTGATCTGAAATCTGCTGCGACAGCCCAATTTGCTTGGCTCGTTGCATCTGAATTTCGGTCACAATCAGTCGTTCCAGAATCTGCTCTCGAAGAATATCTTCCGGTGGAAGTTGTATGCCCTGTTTCTCCGCGTTCTCTTTGACATTTCTTAGCTGTGTATTGAATTGGCTCTTGAGAACAACCCCTTCGTTGACGATGGCAGCGACGCCGTCAAGAAACTCACCGGACTCGGAGAGTTCGTCAGCGACCACAACAACGGGCGCGGATACCAATGCGGCGATTGCGCATAAGTGAGTGATTTTTAACACAATTTACTACCGGAGATCTGCAGAATAGCCAAGAATACCACGTTCGAGGAGTTTGTCAGCTGCTGTGCCAACGCTCGTCATTCCTTTCAGTACTAATTGCAGACCAAAAGATGAATCGCGAGTTCCATCGCGGGTCGATATGTGGCGCCGGGATACCAGCCGCATGCCCCAGCAGCAGCTCTCGTACTCCAGACCGAAGAATTGCTCGAGCACTTCCTGGTCGCGGATTGAATAATTGTAACGGCCAACAAAATTCCAGCGCTTTGACAGCGGCCAGGACCACGACAAGTCGCCCTGTTCGAGAGAGTCGCGGCGAAACCGGTACGCCAGGTTAATGATTTTCTTGTCCGTCGGGCGCCACTGCATTCTGGCCTCTGACTTGCTGGTGTCAGCAGCCCATTGGTGGCCAATATCGAAGTTAATGTTCTTGAAAACCAGGAAGCGAAGTTGCGCTATGTAATCCGAAGTTTCGGAAGTCGCAACCGACGTGCCGGGTAGCGTGACTCGACGATTGCCGTAGTAGCGTGTCTGTCCAATGGTTGCCATCACCAGTTCGCGGCCCGTGGCGACATCCAGAACGCGCGAGGTGATACCGACGCTGACTTGCTCCGTGTCGCCGATACGGTCAACGCCGAGAAAGCGGTTTTTTCGATACAGCTGGACGAGGTTGATGTCGGGTGAGATCGTGTCGAATACCGGCAGCCCGTCCTGATCGCGAAAGGGGATGTTAGCGTACAGGATGCGCGGCTCAATGGTTTGAATGCGATTGGACGTTTGCATCGTACGTTCAAGAATCAAACCGGCATCGACGCTGGAGATCGGTACGCTGCGTGTCGGTTTCACCGGTGCGCCTGCGACGGTGTCTCTAAGATCGTATTGCGTGTAGTCGAGTTCGACGGCCGGTGTAATGAACCACCCGGGTTTCGAGATCGGCAGTTCGATTCTTGGCACGGCGTTCAAACGCCAGCCGTTTACGCCGACGTCCCGATCGAAGTTTACGATTTCACCGTCAAGCTCGAATCGCATTCCGAGGGGGATGTTCCAGTTGCCGTTGACAAGGATTTGCGGCAGACGTCGATACGGTCGCTGGTCCGGCATGATCGCATCGTCGATGGTCTGGTAGTCCTGTAGCTGACCAAACGCCGAGAAATTTCGGGAGTAGTAATCGAATCGCACGCTGCGGTTCAGGTGCGTAATACTCGAAATGCTGAGGCTGCCACCCAGGTCTTCGTAGTACTGGCTGTCGGAAACTTCGCTGAGATCGATGCGGTTACGCCATCCGCTGCCAAACAAGGTCTGGTGTTTGAAGCGAAGTTGATGTCGGCTCTCATTGATGATGTCATCATTGGGCAGGTAATCGGCGACAATTGTGCCTTCGTTCCTGGCCGTCAGATAGCGAAATTCGGTCGCAAGCTGCAAACCGCGACTCGTTAGCAGTCGCGGAGTGATGGTCGCGTCGTAGTTGGGGGCGATGTTCCAGTACCACGGCATACGCAGCTCATTGCCGCTTCTGCCCGAGCTACCCATTTCGGGCGTTAGCAGGCCGGATTTTCGAGCATCGCCGATCGGAAAGGACAGATAGGGCGCGTAGAGGATCGGCACGCCTTTGAACTTCAGACTCATACCTCGGGCCGTGCCGACGCCTTTCCTCGTATCCAGTTCGATCGAGCGCCCTCGCATTAACCAATCTTCGGAGCCAGGAGGACAGGTAGTGTATTCAACGTCGTCCAATGTGAGCTTGCCGTTTTGATTAATTTCGACAGCGCCGGCCGCACCCCGCGAGCCGCTGTTGCCCAGCGAAAACCTGGCGCCCTCGAAGCGGATGCGGCCGGAGACGTAGCCAAACTCAGCGGACTGGCCTTGTATTTGAGTGCTCGAATCTTCGTAGTGTACGCCGCCCTCCAGGTGCAATGCTTTGGTTTGCGGGTCGTAACGAGCGCTGTCTGCGCGAGCGAGTTTGTCGCCGCGTCGCATTAGAACACCGCCGGACATGATTGCAGTCGGCAAGGCGCCGAGCGTTGCTTCGACGTTGCCCGCCTCAAGCAGAATCGTATCGGGGTTGTCGAGCGGGCGTACCTGCACGGGCAGCCGCAGGTCGGTCGCCAGCGGTTTGAGCAGCGATGTTTGGCACGACTGCGGGTCGGCGGCCGCGGCACTCAGTGCGGCCAGCAGCAGGCAAGCTGAAATCAGGGGTTTGGAGGACAAGTCGCAGTTCGTGTCAGGTTTCGGCCGAGGCCATCAGGGTTGGAATGTTAACAGGCATTCTAATTTGTTACCTTCGCACAGTTCCCGGTGTTATGGAGATCTCGAAATCAGGCAGACTGACAGTGCAGCCGACCCTCGCCTGCTCGCGTTAAACCGCTGGATTGGCGGCATAGATGCGGTCGCGGGCTGCAACCCCGTACCGGCGTCCGGCGATGCGAGTTTTCGGCGTTATTTTCGACTGCAAAAGGGGGGCGAGAGTTTCATCGTGATGGACGCGCCTCCGCCACAGGAGGACTGCCTGCCGTTTGTGAGGATTGCGGGCTACCTGGAAGCAATGCAGCTTACCGCGCCGCGGATTATCGAAGCCGACCTCGAAAACGGATTTCTATTGTTGTCAGATCTGGGAAGCGAGCAATACCTGACGCGGCTGCAGAGCGACCCGGGCGCCGCACCGCAGCTGTACGGCGACGCGATTAACGCCTTGTCGCTTATGCAGCAGCGTGGCGAGGCATACCAGTCGTTGCTGCCGCGCTACGATGAAACGATGTTGCGTTTTGAACTGTCCCTGTTTCGCGACTGGTTGTGCGGTACTCACCTTGAGTTGGAGTTCGATGAGATCACAGAAAAAAACTGGCAGGCGTGTTGCGACTTGCTGGTCGAGAACGCGTTGCGCCAACCGCAGGTATTCGTGCATCGCGATTATCACTCCCGAAATTTGATGGTTATGGGCGAGAGCAATCCCGGCATCCTGGATTTTCAGGATGCGGTTGAAGGACCGCTTACCTACGACCTGGTCTCCTTGCTCAAGGATTGCTACATCAGTTGGCCGGCCGATCAGGTTCGAGAGTGGGCGCTGTACTATTATCAACATCTCGATGCCCGCACTCGCGAGCAAATGGGCGAGCAACAGTTCCTTCGCTATTTCGAATTGACCGGTGTGCAGCGTCATCTTAAGGCCGCCGGAATTTTCTGTCGCCTGAAGCATCGTGACGGTAAGGCGGGCTACCTCGGCGCCGTGCCGCGCACGCTGACCTACGTCGTCGAACTGGGTTCGCGCTACCCGGAGCTGAACTTTCTTGTTCGGCTGATTCAGGACAGCGTGCTCCCGGTGTGGGAGACCGTTGAATGATCGCAATGATTCTGGCGGCGGGACGCGGCGAGCGCCTGCGACCGCTGACCGATACGACACCGAAGTCTTTGGTTGAGGTTGGCGGGCGGAGCATGCTCGAACGCCATCTCGAAAATATTCGCGATGCGGGAATTTCCGATATCGTGATCAACCTCGGCTGGCTGGGCGAGCAAATTGAGCAGCGGGTCGGCAGTGGATCCGGGTTTGGTGTGAACGTCCGTTACAGTCGCGAGGGCGAGAACGTGCTGGAGACCGGCGGTGGCATCCACCACGCGTTACCCATGCTGGGCGATCAGCCGTTTCTGGTGGTGAATGCCGATATTGTCACCGACATGCCGTTTACTGGCATTTCTTTGTCGGACGACTATCTTGGGCATCTCGTTCTTGTGCCTTCGCCCCGGTACCGCGACGGCGGCGATTTCGATCTCGACCACGGAGTCGTAGCCAACGGTCTCACACCAGCGTTAACGTTTAGCGGTGTGGCGATCTACCGACCCGAGTTTTTCGATGATTGCAAAGCCGGGCGGTTTCCGCTCGCACCGATGCTTCGCGCGGCGGCGGATGCCAGAAGACTGCAGGGGGCATTGTACGAGGGTTGTTGGGCGGATGTTGGAACGCTGCAGCGACTGGACGCGATCAATTCTGAATGGAACAAATGATATCGGCCGGAGCTATTTTGCCGTCAAGCTGGATCGAACTGAATCCAGGAGTGTCAGTTATTCGATACACCCAGGTGCCGCAGGAAATGCGGTAGCAATCGCTTTGCGGACTGGTCAAGATCGAGCACGATGTCGTGCCGATGCAGATCCGTCATTTGCAGCTCCGCGTAGCCGCAGGGGTTTATACGCTGGAAGGGCGTGAGGTCCCCCGAGACGTTTAGCGCCATGCCGTGAAAGCTGCATCCGCGTCGAATTCGCAAACCGACACTCGCCAGTTTTTCACCGTCGACGTAGACGCCCGGAGCATCGGCGCGGGCTGTAGCGGCAACGTCGTATTCGGCGACTAAATCCACGACGCTTTGCTCAAGTGCCGTCACCAATTTGCGCACACCGATATTGGAGCGCTGCAGATCGATTAACGGATAGATCATAAGCTGGCCAGGCCCGTGAAATGTGACCTGGCCCCCGCGATCAATCTGCACCACAGGGATGTCGCCCGGCGTGAGCAAGTGTTCTTCGGCAGCGTTCAGGCCCATCGTGAATACCGGCGGGTGTTCCACAAACCAGATCTCGTCCGGCGTATCCTCATCGCGGCTGTCGGTGAAGTCCTGCATTTCGCGCCACAGGGGGACGTAGTCCTGGCGACCGCGAAAGCGACACTTCATAGCGCCATCAATACGTCGTCGTGTGCCGAAACGTCTTGATAGATAGCATCGAGTTGCTGCTGGCTAATTGCGGTGACTGTCACCGTAACGGCGACAAAGTTACCTTTACCGCTTTGGTTGATTCGTATCGCATTTTCGCAGATTGCTCCAACGTGTTTCTCGACCAGTACCCGCGCTGCCGCTCTGAAGTCCGGCGTGTCGCGGCCCATCATCTTGATCGGGAATTCGCACGGAAACTCGAGTAGCGATTCTTCTGTCATGTCACTCGAACCAGAGACGTACGCTGTCTTTGGTGCGTTGCCAGAACGAACCGACCGGGTTGTCATCAAGCGCGCGCAGCGGCGTTGTGAGTAGCTGCTCGCCCTCGAGAGTGATGCTGAGCTCGGCGACGGGTTGTCCGGCGGCCACCGGTGCAGTGACAATCGCCGGGACATCCAGCGTCGACTCAAGCTGATCGTAGGAGCCGCGTCGGATGGTAATGTAAAGGTCTTCGAGAACGCCCAGGCGAGAATATTCATTGGCGGACTTCCATATCCGAATCGTAGATATTTCTTCGCCGGCCTCGAACAAAAGCCGCGTCTCGAAAAACCGAAACGCATAGTTGATGAGGGCCTGACTGCCGTCCGCACGTGCCTTGGTGCTTGACGTCCCCAGCACCACCGAGATGATGCGCATGCCGTTGCGTTCGGCAGAGGCGACCAGGCAGTAGCCGGCGTCCTCGGTGTGACCAGTCTTCAGCCCATCGACAGAATCATCGCGCCACAGCAACGAATTGCGGTTGCTCTGCGTGATGTCGTTGTAGGTAAACTCTTTTTCGCTGTGCCACGCATAGTGTTCAGGAAATTCCTGAATAATGGCCTGCGACAAGGTTGCGAGATCGCGCGCCGTCGTGATGTGATTTTCGGCAGGTAATCCGGTCGCGTTGCGAAAATGACTGGATCGCATGCCCAGGGCAACGGCATGTTGATTCATCATCTCGGCAAACACGCTTTCGGTGCCGGCGATGTGTTCAGCTAGCGCGACGCTTGCGTCGTTGCCCGACTGAATGATTATGCCGAGTAACAAATCCTGCACCGTAACGCGCGTACCAACCTCGATAAACATACGCGAGCCTTCCGTGCGCCACGCCTTCTCGCTTATCGTGACTTCTTCCTGAAGTTCTATCTGGCCTTGTTTGAGTGCGCTGAAGACAACGTAGGTCGTCATGAGTTTGGTCAGGCTGGCGGGCGCGAGTGGCAGATCGGCATCCAGTGCCGCGATCTCGTGGCCTGTCTTGCTGTCGATGACCAGGTAACTCTTGGCGCCGATAATCGGGGCAGCCGGCGCAGGCATCGGGGCGGAATAGGTGACTGAGGCAAATAGAAAAATCAGTGCAGCGAGTGCGTTTCTTACAGTCTGGAACATGCTACCTCTGGAGGTCGGGAAAAGGCGGGTCGGCAATATTGTACGCCGCAATCCGGTAACTAGGCTACTGCGTAATTAGGTAAGGGTCCGTGATGCCCAGACTCGCGAGCTCTTCGACCAGCACGTCGTATTGATCGACGCCGGCAAGCGGTCCGATACGAACCCGGTACAGCGGCTGACCCGCTGCCTCGTCTTCATGAACGAAAGCGTCGCCGACGCCGGACCTCGACAAAAACGCGAGCCGGCGTACTGCATTGGCGCGGTCGCCAAAGGCGCCGACCTGCAGGAAAATCTCGTTAGCACTTGCCGTTGAACGGTGCGGTATGCGCGAAGGTGACGGTGTACTGGTCGGTCGGTCGACTGCCGGTTTGTCGAAGTTATAAGCGGTCACTTCGACCAGGCTGGTGCCGTCCTGCACCATGTCGAGTTTCAGTGCCGCGGCATACGAAAGATCGATAATGCGATTGCCAACGAACGGACCGCGATCATTGACCCGAACGACAATGCTCTTGTTATTGCGCAGGTTTCTGACACGGACATAGGTCGGCAGCGGCAGCGTCTTGTGAGCGGCAGTCATTTCGTACATGTCATACACTTCACGATTCGAGGTCAGATTGCCGTGAAACTTCTTGCCATACCAGGAGGCCACGCCGCGCTCCTGATAGCCGGCACTGCTTTGCATGACGGTGTACCACTTGTCGAACACCTCGTAACCCGGACCGTTGCCAAAGTCCCGACCGTTGCCGTAGCGGCTGCGAGGTTCGGGTTTTGGCACCGCATCGCCCGGGAGTTCGGGAATTCGAGTGGTACCGGGACCGTCGCGCTTGGTCTTGCCGCCAACACAGCCCGCCAGTGTTACGGCCATGATCAGGACCAGCGGTCGTGCGATATTACGATGCATCGGCGTTGATCCCGGACGAAATTTGCTGACCCAGTTGAAGCACGGCCAGTGCGTACATCACGCTGTGATTGTATTTGGTGATGACGAAGAAGTTGTGGAATCCGACCCAGTGTTCAGTACCTTCGTCGCCTTCGTAGGTTAATAGCTGGGTGACGCTGTCGGTGGACAGATCCGTGGAGAACAAGACGCCTTTCTTGCTTAGCGACGCTACCGTATCCACAGCCTTAAGTGTGTTTCTGGGTTTTGGAACTGCGCCAGTCCACGCGCCGCCGAGGGTCGCTCGTGTGGCGACCTGTTGATCCGCGCGCCAGCCGTGTGCGAGAAAATAATTGGCAATGCTGCCGGACACATCGGCCCAGTTATTCCAGATGTCGCGCTTGCCATCGCCGGTTGCATCGACCGCGTAGGCGCGAAAGCTCGACGGCATGAATTGCGGTCGCCCCATCGCACCGGCGTAGGATCCCATTGGCAGGCTTGGGTCCAGCTCCTCTTCGCGGGCAAGAATCAGAAACTGCAAAAGCTCCTTGCGAAAAAATTTGGAGCGCGGTGGATATTCGAACGCCAGCGTCGCCAGCGCGTCAATCACGCGATCTTTTCCGGTGATGCGTCCAAAATAGGTTTCGACACCGATGATTCCGACCAGCATTTCGATCGGTACTCCGGTTTCGAGCGCAATGCGTTCCAGCATCTCCCGGTTTTCGAGCCAAAACGTGACGCCGGCGTCGATACGTTCGCGGGTGATGAATATCTTGCGGTATTCGCCCCAGGTCAGAGTACGTTCGGCCGGGGTCGAGATCTTGTCGATAATTACCGGCTTGATCTCGGTTCTTGAAAGCAGCCCGGTCAATGCCTCGCGGTCGAAGTTGTGGTCTTCGACCATTTCGTCGACAAACTCGACGACATTTTCCTGCCGCAGATCAACGTAGACTCTGTCGGCAGCAAAGGCGGGTGATGCGAAAATCAACGGGGTGATTGCGCGGATCAATAATTGTTTCGTTATCATCTTAGGTGTCGTCAGTGCGGTAGTAGTTTGCGGTGCGAATGGATGGACATCAGAATACCGAATCCCGCCATCAGCGTCACCATAGATGTTCCGCCGAAGCTGACCAGCGGTAGTGGTACGCCGACCACCGGCACCAGACCCGTCACCATCGCCGTGTTGACAAACACGTAAACCAGGAAGGTCAGGCTGATCGCACCGGCGAGTAATCTCGAGTACGTATCGTGGGCGTTTACCGCAATGTAGAGGCCGCGTCCGATGACAAACATGTACAGACTCAACAGGCCCAATACGCCGAATAAGCCAAACTCTTCGCCAAGCACGGCGAAAATAAAGTCGGTGTGCCGCTCAGGCAGGAACTCCAGATGCGCCTGTGAGCCGTTGGTCCAGCCCTTGCCGAAAAGGCCGCCTGAGCCGATGGCGATCTTTGATTGAATAATATTGTAGCCGGCGCCGAGCGGATCGCTGTCGGGATTGAGCAGCGTCAATATTCGTTGCTTTTGATAACCCTGCATGAAATGCCAAACGGCGAAGGCGCCGGGAATCGCGAGCACGCCAAGACCCAGCATCAACCGATACGACATGCCGGCCAGCACAATAACGATCACACCTGACGCGGCGATCAGGACCGCGGTGCCGAGGTCCGGCTGTTTGGCAATCAGGTAGGTCGGTACGGCGATAAGAAGGGCAATAATCGTCAGGTGCTCGACTTTCGGCGGAAGTTGCCGATCGTGCAGGAGCCAGGCGGTCATCATCGGTACCGCCAGTTTCATGGCCTCGGAAGGTTGAAAGCGAACGCCGATATCCAGCCAGCGGCGTGCGCCTTGTCCGACTTCGCCGATGCTCAGTACCAGCACCAGCAGTATCAGTCCGGCCAGATAACCCCACGGTGTCCAGCGACGCAGGAAGTCAGGAGGAAGTTGCGCGACGATCAGCATGGCGACCAACGCAACACCGAGTCGCACTGCCTGATTGATCAGCAGCCGCGAGTTCTCGCCCGTAGCGCTGTACAGGACGAACAAGCCAAACGCGCAAATCAGCAGCAGCCCGCCGAGTAAGGGGCCATCGATGTTCAGGCGACGCACGAGTCCCGAAAAACTGGACAGTGGCGCAGCCCTGGACGACAGCGTTCGGTGCGTTTCACTGAGTCGCATGATCACCGTACCCCAGGTATTCGTCGATGACAGCTTTGGCGATCGGCGCTGCAACTGTGGAGCCGCTGCTGCCATTTTCGACAACAACCGCTACGGCGATGCGCGGATCGTCAAGAGGTGCGTACGCGATAAAGAGTGCGTGGTCGCGCAGTCGTTCGGCGAGCGACTCTTCATCGTATTGTTCACCCTGAGCGATGGACACCACCTGCGCTGTACCGCTCTTGCCAGCCATCTCGTATTGCGCGCCCGACCCGACCGCACGTGCTGTGCCCTGAGGACCGTGCATGACGTCGCGCATTGCCTCGAGTACGTCGTCCCAGTAAAACTCGTTATGGATCGCTACGTTGCCCAACCACTCGGGTTTGACCAGTTCCCGCTCCCGGCTCATGGGGTTTTCGGTGGCAGCGACCAGATGCGGGCGGTATCGGTCGCCGCGCATTGCCAACGCGCCGACAGCAGAGGCCAGTTGCAGCGGTGTCGCAAGCATGAACCCCTGGCCGATAGATGCGATAACCGTCTCGCCGTGGTACCAGCGCTGGTTGTCGCGATCACTGAAGTTATTTTTTTTCCACTCGCGCGACGGCACCAGGCCGGGACGTTCGCCGAAAACATCGATGCCGGTCGTCCTGCCCAGCCCAAAACGGGTCAGGTACTCGTGCATATTATCGATGCCGAGATCACCGCTGATTTCGTAGAAGTAGACGTCGCACGATTGCGCAATCGCGTCGTGAATGTCGACAGGCCCGTGGCCTTGCGGTTTCCAGTCCCGGTAGCGATGTTCGTTGCCGGGCAGTTGGAAGTAACCGATGCAAACGGTCTTGCGTGTCAGGTTGGTCGCGCCGGTTTCGAGTGCTGCCAGAGCCAACATTGGTTTGATTGTCGAGCCAGGCGGATAGGCACCGCGAACCGCCCGGTCAAACAGCGGCCGATCCGGGTTGTGTTGCAACTCGGCGTATTGGGCAGTGCTCATGCCCACGGCGAAAAGATTCGGGTCAAACGACGGCGCGCTCACCAGTGCCAGGATTTCCCCCGTTCTGGGGTCTAATGCGACCACCGCGCCGCGCCGGCCCTTCAGTGCGTCGTGGGCGACTTGCTGCACATCGAGATCCAGGCTCAGGTAGACGTTTGAACCGGGAGATGGCGCCTGGTCCACAGGCAATGAATCGAGCAATTCGCTGGAATCAGCAGGCACCTGTCGGCCCCGTGCGTTAGTGATGAGATGCCGATATCCAGCATTGCCGTGCAGTTTGTCCTCGAACTTGCTTTCGACACCGGTCTTGCCGGTGTGCGAGGTTCCCGCGTAACGCGCCAAATCGAGTCGTTGCAGATCGTCGGCGTTTAATGCGCCCACATACCCGACCGCATGCGCGAAGAGTTCGCCGTTCGGGTAGTGGCGTACCAGCCTGGGCCGGAAGTCGACGCCGGGAAAGCGCGGCCGCTGGATGGCGAAGTTTGCGACCTCCTCGTCGCTCAGGCGAAACCTCAGCGTCACCGGTTTGAACTGCTGGCCGTTACGGCTTAACTCCTTGTAACGTGGAATATCGTCGGTCTGGATTAACCCTAACGCGGCCAGCCTGTTCAGCGTGTCATCGATATCGGTGACTTGTTCCGGGATTAACTCAAGGTGATAAGCCGGCAGGTTTTCTGCGATAACGCGACCTTTGCGGTCAAAGATCAGGCCGCGAATCGGTGCTACCGCCTCAATCCGCACGCGATTGCCTTGCGACTTTTGTGCGAACAACTGATGGTCGAATACTTGCAGCTGGATAAGGCGAGCGATCACCAGTCCGAGCAACAGTATCGACACCACCGATGCGAGAAGCACTCGACGAATAAACAGGCGTCGCTCTGAATGGTGGTCCTTGATCGGTGACAGCAGGTTCAATTCAGCGCCCGGGTCGGTAACGTATTGCCGACAGCAGAACGACCACAAGTGGCCACAATAAGGTGCCCGAGATAACGGGCCCCCAGTAGGCCAGCAATGGCGCGTTGACGCCGGCCACGCCGTTTATCCAGAACAGCAGGAACTGGTAGAGCGCGAGCAGCGGAAATATCGTGATTGTCAGTTGCGGCAACGGGAATACGCGCATCAGCAGGTGAAAACGTACCGTGACGAACGCAATCACGCACATTGCAAGCGCGTGCTGCCCGAGAAGCGTTCCCTGCGAGACGTCGAGGACGATGCCGACAATCCATGCGGTACCCACGCTCCAGGTTCGCGGCAGCTGCATGGCCCAATAAATAACCAGTAGCGCGAGCCAGTCAGGGCGAAATGCATCGGCGGCACCGGGCAGGGGCACGATGGTCAGCATCAGGCCGAAGATCAGTGACAAGATGATCGGCATGCGACGAGATGCTCTGTCCCTAGTCATCGACTGCCACCTCTGCGCCGGTGTTGCTCGCGGAAAAAATCAGCATGATTTCGCGAACCTGCCCCAATGATGCGGCTGGTGCGGCGGTGACGTCAGCGTAGGGTTCCTGCGGAATGCGAGTAACCGATTCGACCACTGCGACCGGGTAGCCGGCCGGAAACATGCCGCCGAGACCGGACGTTACCAGCAGGTCGCCAACGCGAATATCGGCGTTGTTGACGATAAACGGCAGACCGAGTCGGTCGATTTCCCCCGTGCCGACGATGATCGTACGCAGTCCGTTGCGGTTGACCTCAACGGGTAGTGCATGGTCGGTATCGCTGATCAGCATTGCCTGCGAGGTCAACAAGCCGGCCTCAATAATCTGGCCGACGACGCCGTTGGCGTCGACCAGCGCCTGACCGTCGAACGCCCCATCGAGCGTGCCGACGTCAATGATAAGACTGTGGTCGTACGGGTTCGCATCGACTGACATGATTTCGGCGACCCGCACCTGGTCGCGAACCTTGGCCCTGGCGTCCAGAATCGCACGCAGTCTGGCGTTTTCTGCCTCCAGGGAATTCAGTTTTTGCAGGCGGGCATTGGTCAGTAGCCGCTCGGCCTCAAGCCGGCTGAGCTGCAGTCGCAAGTCGTTTCGCGATGCCGTCGAGTCGCCCAGCCAGTTCCAAAAGCGAAACGGGGCGTCGACGATAACGCGTAACGGATAAACAGCGGCGTTAATGCCTTTGCGTACCGCGTCGAGATGGTTGTCGCGATTGTCAGCGTACATCAACAAGATGCTGACAAAAATCAGCCCAAGAAGTCGAAGACCCAGCGCCGGGATGCGGCCTGGGTTATTGCTACTTGCCCGGGAAACGACCATAGCGATCTGTTGCCTGCCGTCGGGCGGTCGGGACCTGAATCACTCCAGGCCAAACACCGCAGGACCGTGTTCGTCGATCAGTTCGATCACTCTGCCGCCCCCGCGGGCAACACAGGTCAGCGGATCGTCGGCGATTACAACCGGCAGGCCGGTTTCCTCCATCAAGAGTTTGTCGATGTCGCGCAGCATTGCGCCACCGCCCGTCAACACGATGCCTCGCTCGGCAACGTCCGCGCCGAGTTCGGGCGGTGTTTGCTCCAACGCCTCTTTGACGGCGCCAACAATGCCCTGCAGAGGCTCTTGAAGTGCCTCCAGGATTTCGTTGCTGTTGAGCGTAAAGCTGCGCGGTACGCCTTCCGACAAGTTGCGGCCCTTTACTGAAATCTCGAGGACTTCCTGGCCCGGAAATGCGGACCCGATTTCGTGTTTGATGCGTTCCGCTGTTGCCTCGCCGATCAGGATGCCGTAGTTGCGGCGCACATAGTTGGTAATGGCCTCGTCGAAACGGTCGCCGCCGATGCGTACCGAGGCGGCGTATACGATGCCGTTGAGCGAGATGACGGCAACTTCGGAGGTGCCGCCGCCGATGTCGAGCACCATCGAACCGCGTGCCTCGTGCACCGGCATGCCGGCGCCGATGGCGGCGGCCATTGGTTCGTCGATCAGATGTACCTTGCGCGCGCCAGCGCCATCGGCAGATTCGCGAATGGCACGGCGTTCGACCTGAGTCGATCCGTACGGAACGCAAATCAGTACCCGCGGGCTGGGTCGGAAATAGCGCGACTCGTGTGCCTTTCGGATGAAGTGTTGCAGCATCATCTCGGTCATCGTGAAGTCGGCGATCACACCGTCTTTCAACGGCCGAATGGCGGTGATATTGCCGGGTGTTCGGCCCAGCATATTCTTCGCTTCCGCACCCACGGCCTCGACGGTACGGCCACCCCGGCCGGAATGTTCGCGAATCGCCACCACCGACGGCTCGTCCAGCACGATGCCGGCCCCGCGCGAGTAAATCAGCGTGTTGGCAGTGCCAAGATCGATAGACAGGTCATTGGAAAAATAACCCAGGATATTTTTGAACATGTCGGGGCGGAGTCTCGAAACAAGATTAACGGCGTAATCTAACAATGCCCACGACATTCCACAAGGCGGCGTGTATTATTGCGTCCGCGTCGAAAAGCGGCCCGTCTGGCAACTACAACCCCCCGGAATTTTCCTGTGTCACTCGACAAAGATCAGGTTCAACACATTGCGATGCTGGCGAGGCTGAAACTCACCGATGAGGAGTCTGCCCAGAGCGTCGAAAAGCTGTCCAAAATCGTCGATTTTGTTGACCAGCTCTCTCAGGCACAAACGGACGACGTTGTTCCGATGGCCCACCCGCTGGATACCGCACAACGCTTGCGAGCGGACGAAGTGACTGAGACCGTCGAGCGTGACCGGTATCAGGACAACGCGGCAAGAGTTCAGGATGGACTGTATCTGGTCCCCAAAGTCATCGAATGACGGACCTGCACACACAAACCCTGACCGAGCTGGCGGCCGGTCTGGAGCTCGGCGAGTTCACGTCCGTTGAGCTGACGCAAGCGTTGCTGGAGCGCATTGCGCAACACAACGGCAGCTTGAACGCCTTCGTCACGGTGACCGCCGAGCAGGCTTTGGCGACCGCGGCAGAGGCGGATGCAGCTCGTGTGGACGGCAGTGGTGGCGCGCTTAATGGCCTTCCAATCCTTCACAAGGACATCTTTTGCACCCGGGGTATCAAAACAAGCTGCGGCTCGAAGATGCTCGACAATTTCGTGTCGCCCTACGACGCGACGGTGGTCGAAAAACTGGGTGTCGCGGGGGCGGTCATTCTGGGTAAGACGAACATGGACGAGTTCGCGATGGGGTCGTCGAATGAGACCAGTTTTTACGGCCCTGTAAAAAACCCATGGGATCTGGAATGCTCACCGGGCGGCTCGTCCGGTGGCTCGTCCGCTGCGGTCGCCGCTCGTTTCGCGCCAGCGGCCACGGGTACGGATACTGGCGGCTCTATTCGCCAGCCGGCTGCGCTCACCGGCACGGTCGGTATCAAGCCCACTTACGGCCGCGTGTCCCGCTACGGCATGATCGCATTTGCCTCCAGCCTTGATCAGGCGGGTGTTATTACCCGCTCGGCAGAAGATGCAGCCCGGCTGCTGGGTGTCATGGCCGGATTCGATGTGCGCGACTCTACGTCGATCGACCGGCCGGTGCCGGACTACTGCGCCACTATCGGTGAATCGATCAAGGGTCTTCGTGTCGGTGTCGTGCGGGAGCACTTCGACGCTGGTCTTGGCGAGGAAACGGCGGTTCGTGTCAAGGATGCCATCGGGATTTTGGAATCACTCGGTGCGACGGCAGTGGAAGTCAGCCTTCCGAACCTCGACCTGTCGGTACCGACCTACTACGTCGTCGCGCCCGCCGAGTGCTCGTCCAATCTTTCGCGTTTCGACGGCGTTCGTTTCGGCCACCGGGTCGACGACGCGGAAGACCTGCTGGATTTGTATTGTCGCAGTCGCGGTGAAGGCTTCGGCGACGAGGTCAAGCGCCGCATCATGACGGGTACCTACGTGCTGTCCGCGGGTTACTACGACGCGTACTACCTGAAAGCGCAGCAAGTGCGGCAACTGATTGCCGATGACTTCAAAAAAGCGTTCGCCGACGTCGATGTGATCGCCGGTCCGACGACGCCATCGCCAGCGTTCAGGCTGGGCGAAAAGGTCGACGATCCGATCACGATGTACCTCAACGATATCTACACCATCGGCGCGAATCTCGCGGGTCTGCCGGCGATGTCGGTGCCTTGCGGCCTGGTCGATGGCTTGCCCGTGGGCCTGCACCTGGTCGGCACGCATTTCGCTGAGGAGACGTTGCTGCGTTGTGCGCACCAGTACCAGCAACAAACTGACTTCCACCGTGCTTGCCCGGCGGGCTTCGCATGAGTGCCGGGTGGGAAGTGGTCATTGGCCTGGAAGTCCATTCGCAACTCGCGACGACGAGCAAGATTTTTTCCGGCGCCTCGACGGCCTACGGCGCCGAGCCGAATACCCAGGCTTGTCTTGTCGATCTGGGCTATCCGGGCGTGCTGCCGGTGCTCAACGAAGAGGTTGTGCGCATGGCAATCCTCTTCGGACTGGCCGTGAACGCGACCGTGGCGCGTCGTTCGGTTTTTGCGCGCAAGAATTATTTCTATCCGGATCTGCCAAAGGGCTATCAGATCAGTCAGTTCGAGTTGCCGATCGTTGAGCACGGCGAAATGGTCATTGACGATGCCGACGGCAACGAGAAGCGCATTGGCATCACGCGCGCGCATCTCGAAGAGGACGCTGGCAAGTCGATTCACGAAGGCTTTGGCAATTGCTCGGGGATTGACCTGAATCGCGCGGGCACGCCGTTGCTCGAAATCGTCTCGGAGCCGGACTTGCGATCAGCACAGGAGGCGGTCGCCTATTTGCGCAAGATCCACACGCTGGTGCGATACCTCGGGATTTCCGATGGCAACATGCAGGAAGGCTCGTTTCGCTGTGACGCGAATGTCTCAGTGCGGCCGCTGGGCCAGGAAGCGCTTGGCACGCGCGCTGAAATCAAGAATCTGAATTCCTTCCGTTTCATCGACAAAGCGATCAACTTTGAAGTCGAGCGACAGATCGACCGGATCGAGGCGGGCGGCACAATCGTCCAGGAAACCCGCCTGTACGACTCCGACAAAGACGAGACGCGCTCCATGCGTTCGAAAGAAGAGGCCAACGACTACCGCTACTTTCCGGATCCGGACCTGCTGCCGGTTGAGATCAGCGACGAATACATCGCGGCGGTTCGCGCGACACTGCCGGAGCTTCCGGCAGCGAAACTGCAGCGCTTTGTCGACGACTACGAATTGAAGGACGACGATGCGGCGATCCTGACGGCGAGTCGTGCGCTGGCCGATTATTTCGAAGCCGTTGTCGTGGCGACCGGTGCAACAGTGCGGGTTGCCGCGAACTGGGTGATCGGCGACTTGTCTGCAGCGCTCAATCGAGACAGCAAGGATATCGGTGACAGCAATATCTCGGCTGCGGGACTGGCGGGTCTCTTGAATCGCATTCACGACAATACGATTTCCGGCAAGATCGCGAAGCAGGTTTTTGAGGCCATGTGGGACGGTGAGGGCAGCGCCGATGAGCTCATCGAAGCGCAAGGCTTGCGGCAGATAACGGACGTCTCGGCGATCGAGGCGGTGGTGGATAAGGTCATCGCGGCGAATCCGGGGCAGGTTGCGGAGTATCAGGCGGGGAAGGACAAGTTGATCGGTTTCTTTGTCGGTAAGGTCATGCAGGCGACCGGTGGTCAGGCGAATCCCGGGCAGGTTAATCAGGTTTTGCGGGATAAGCTTGGGCGCTAGGTAGCTGCGCGGTTCGGCATTGGTTCCGCCGTTCGCGGTGTTTTGTGATGTGGTCGTTGGGGTTTACGGAGGATCCGTGTATACTTTTCCTTCGTTTATATAAAAGAATCTTTATATTATTATATGAATAGCCCCATCGAAACGCTATTGTCGCAATTCAAAGCGCTCGCCGATCCCGTGCGGGTGCGGCTGGTGGCCTTGTGTGCTGTGGCCGAGTGCAGCGTGTCCGAGCTGACCAAGGTGACGGGGCAAAGCCAGCCGCGTATTTCGCAACACCTTAAACAACTGTGCGCAGTGGATCTGTTGGAACGCTTCAAAGACGGTCATTTCGTTTATTACCGGGTCCGAAACGAGGGTGCTGAATCTGCGCGACGGCGACGTCTGTTGGCGTTGCTGCCTGAAGACGAGCCGCAGTTTGCGAAAGACGTGGCCCGCTTGCGGCGCTTGCGAGCAGATGACGATCCGGCGTTGCTCCCGGCTTCGCACGCCGACCGTTCCCTGCATCGTGCGTTGGTCGAGCTGACCGTCGCACGGCCCTTGGGCGATTTACTCGACATCGGCTGCGGGCAGGGTCGCATCCTCAAATTGCTCGCCTCCCGGGCGCATCGCGCGGTCGGGGTCGATATTGATTCCGATGCACGACGACTGGCGCGTGCGGAATTGTTGCTGGCGGGAACTTCAAACACTACGTTGCGGCAGGGCGATATGGTTTCGCTACCGTTTGACGACGCCGAGTTTGATACCGTCATTCTCGACGACGTGTTGTGCAACGCAGCGGATGCCGAAGCGGCCGTTGCCGAAGCGAAGCGCTTGTTGAATCCGGACGGGCGCCTGTTGTTGCTGGCGTCTGTGGGTGAGACCAGCGTTGATGAGCTAGGACAACGTTTCGCCGCATGGGCGGCAAACACCGGTTTACGATTAGCGCCGCCAAGATCCGTGCCGTCCGGAAATCCGGGCTGGTTACTTGCGGTTGCGACTGTCGCTGAACACGTTTCCGCTGCAGCCTGAAAAGCCACGCGTCATGAATACCAAGAAGTCACCG
>CAZZKW010000005.1:0-110754 GCA_964654975.1 uncultured Woeseiaceae bacterium | reverse complement strand
TTCGCCACTAATGAGACCTCCAAAACGTTACTTCAATATATGGCGGAGAGGGTGGGATTTGAACCCACGAAGGGCTATTAACCCTTGCTGGTTTTCAAGACCAGTGCATTCAACCACTCTGCCACCTCTCCGAGTCAGTTTGAGCGCGAGCGCATTGTGCTTGCAGCGTTGGGAGGTTTCAACCCGTTTTGCTATTTGTTAGTTGAAAATACTGCGAATGGCACTCATATTTGACGGTCAGAGGGTACGTGGGTCAACTAAGCTTGGCTTACTTAAATTCTAGAAAAGCATAGTAATATGTTGATATAATTAGAATTATTATATTTACCAGTATTTTCAGGAAAGCAATGTTGAAATACTCTTGGAGCAGTAACGGCTTGCCAGCGGGTAACCCGATCGCAAATATCTTCGTCATCATCGTTGGTGCGCTGGCAATCGGCGCGTCCATTGTCCTGGGTTTCTTCGCCTTCATTATTGTCGGCAGCATTGTACTGATCATGGCCGCAATCATCGGTCTTCGTTTGTGGTGGTTCAATCGGCGTCTGCGCGGCCAGGTTCGTCGTGATGAGCGCCAGGGTGGCCGGTCTCCGCGCGGTGTAATTGAAGGGGAATTCAGCGTCATTGCCGACAACGACAAGGACGAGTAAAGTCGCACCTCATGCGCAATCCCAAGTCAGACACTGATCGCCGTCGCCGTCGTCGCCGTCGGCGAATTCAGGTTGTCATAATATATTCGGCTATCGCCGTCTGTCTGGCATGGTTTTTTGAATTGCAGGCTACGACGACGATCATTTTCGTTCGGCACGCAGAACAGGCGGCCGCGCCGGCCGACGATCCAGGGCTCAGCGAGGCAGGTGTGCAGCGCGCGTCGGAATTGGCCCGACAGTTAGTCGATGCTGACGTCGTTGCCGGTATCGACGCTATTTACTCGACCTCGTATCGACGCTCGGAAGAGACGGCACAGCCCATTGCGACGGCGCTGGCTCTTCCAATAACTTCCTACGATGCGTCGAACACGGAAACGATCATTGATGACATCGTTCGTGACTACAAAGGCAAGATCGTGCTGGTCGTCGGTCACAGCAATACGGTGCCAGCGTTGATTGCCAACATGGGCGCCAGCAAGAAAGTTCCGCCTATCGACCACGACGAGTATGACAACCTGTACCTCGTGTCGATCCCGTGGTTTGGCAAAACGAAGACCATTCGGCTGCGCTACGGGGCCGCCTACGTCCCATCCCAATGATCTTCCGTGACGAGCTGTGTATCGCGACGAACGGCCGCGGAACCTATGACCTCAGTGGCAACGTTCACCAGTTGGTCGCCGCTTCCGGAATCGAGACAGGCATGTGTCACCTCTTTATTTGCCATACCAGCGCATCGCTGATGCTGTGCGAGAATGCGGATCCGGAGGTCATGCGAGACCTGGAAGCATTCATGTCGCGCTATATTCCTGATGGCGACCCGATGTTTGCACATACCGCCGAAGGTCCGGACGACATGCCGGCGCACGTGCGCAGCATTTTGACGCATACCGACCTGACCCTGCCGGTATCGGATAAGAAATGCATGTTGGGTACCTGGCAAGGCATCTATCTGTGGGAACACAGGCTCGCACCACACCAGCGGCGCATCGTCGTTACCGTACAGGGCGAATAGCGATCAAGTGCCCTTGAGGCCGGCAGTTTCCCTGAGGATGACGGCCTTTTGGATAAACTCCTGGTGCCGTCCAATGCGGACGTCGGCCAGCATTGCGTCCTTGATTTTGCGGTCCTGATTGATGAGGAATGTCGCTCGGCGAACGCCGACTCCGAACGGTCCGTCAACGTCGTACATCTTGATGGCAACTTTCTCCGGATCGCTCAATAGCACAAAAGGCAGATCGTGCTCGGCACGAAAACGTTTGTGACTGTCCTCGTCCTGCGGGCTTATCCCGACAACCTGCAGGCCTACGGCCTGTATGTCTGCATGAATATCACGAATCGAACAGGCTTCCCGGGTGCAGCCCGGCGTGAAATCTGCCGGGTAAAAGTACAGAATTAGCGGCCCGTTCTGCAGTAGATCCGACAATGACGTATCGACGCCCTCGTGGTTGCAGAGAATGAACTCGGGAGCCTTGGAACCGGCAGTAAGCATGACGTGTCCTTGTGTATCGAAAATTGGCGCGCCCGGCAGGATTCGAACCTGCGGCCTCAAGGTTAGGAACCGTGCGCTCTATCCAACTGAGCTACGGGCGCAGCGAGTGGATATTAGCAAACTGATTAGTACGACGCTGCGTTACTGATGTCATAATGGCCCGATGGCAGGCATCCTCATTTCCACCAGATTGTGATATGCCTGGATCTCGGCCCGTGTTTTTCGCGGTTCGCCGCAGTGTGCAAACTTATTCAATCGGAGTGTCTCAAGTGAAGTCTATATCCACATTATTTCTGATCGCCGTTAGCGGTTTGTTATTCGCGTGTAGCCAGCAGGAAAATACTCCCGAAGCGGAAACGGTGGCTGCGGAAGCTACGGACGGCAATCCCGCGGCAGAGCAGGCGTCCTTACAGATTCAGGACGAATACCTGCGAGCGATCATCAAGGAAATTTCTCAAGACAGCTACGAAGGACGTGGGCCGGGTAGCCGCGGTGATGAGAAGACTCGCGAGTATCTGGCAAAACAGATGGAGTTGTTAGGGCTTGAGCCGGGTGCCGACGACGGCAGTTGGCAGCAACCCTTTGAGCTTGTGGGTCTCAACGCGGCGCAACCGGATGAGTGGGTATTCTCCGCGGAAGATTCCTCAATGGCACTCAAACAGTGGCAACAATTCATCGTCGGCAGTGGTGTGCAGGAACAGCGTGTTGAAATCACCGATGCGGAAGTCGTGTTCGTGGGCTATGGAATCCAGGCGCCCGAGTACGATTGGGATGATTACAAAGGCGTCGATCTGAAAGGAAAGGTTTTGTTGATGATGAACAACGACCCGGACTGGGATCCGGAAATCTTTGCTGGCGAGACGCGACTTTGGTATGGCCGCTGGGACTATAAATACCTGAGTGCGGCCCGCCAGGGTGCGGTCGGCGCGATCATCATTCATACGCCGCCATCGGCCGGATACCCGTTTCAAGTCGTGCAAACGTCGTGGACCGGCGTTCAGTTCGAGTTGCCGGCCGGGGACGAGCCGCGCAGTCAGATTGCCGGATGGGTTACAGAAGACGCGGCTCGTGAGTTGATCACGATGGCGGGGCTGGACCTCGACGAGCTCCGCGAGAAAGCCTACAACCGCGATTTCGAGCCGGTGCCGCTGGGCATCACGACATCGATTGTTATGGATGTGGAGATTAACCGCGTGCAGTCCGGGAACGTACTGGGTTTGATACCGGGCAGCGACCCGGAACTTAAGGACGAGGTCGTCATCTATACGGCGCACCACGACCACCTAGGCATCGCTACGCCCAATGACGATGGCGACGCGATCTACAACGGCGCACTCGACAACGCGACGGGTGTTGCACAGATACTGGCGATAGCACGCGCCATCAAAGCGCTGCCCGAAGCACCGCGACGCTCGGTACTCATTGCCATGGTCGGTGCGGAGGAACAGGGTTTGCTCGGTTCCGAGTACTATGCGACGAATCCGACGTTTGCGCCCGGAAAAATCGCGGCTAACCTCAATTACGACGGTGGCAATATCTGGGGGCACACGCACGACGTGACCTACATCGGCCTCGGCAAGTCGAGTATCGATCAGATTGTGACGATGATCGCGAAAGAGCAGGGGAGAGTCGTCAAGCCCGATCAGTTCGCCGACAAAGGCTATTTCTATCGCTCAGACCAGTTTAACTTTGCCAAGATCGGTGTGCCGGCGATGTATCTCGATACCGGTACCGACTTTATTGACCGTCCGGCCGAATGGGGTCGCGAACAGCAGGAGCACTACACGGAGGTGAACTATCACCAGCCCAGCGATGAGTACGATTCCAGCTGGAATCTCGAAGGCATGATTGAGGACGCCACGCTCGGATACTGGACCGGACTGGCGATCGCAAATGCCGATGATATGCCGAACTGGAATGTCGGTGACGAGTTTGAAGCGGTGCGCCTCGATGCGCTCGCTGGCGTTGAATAGGAAGACGGCGTGACCGTCCGCTGTGTCGTACTCTCGATGCTGGCCGTCGTTGCAAGCGTCGGCGGCATTGCCTACGCCGATGGAGCAGACGCGGAACGGCAATTGAACGCGATTATGGCCGAGCATTGGGATTATTCGCTACGCGAAGATCCGGTCGGTGCGACTGCTGCCGGAATCAGTGACTACAACGACCGCATGCCGGGCGTGACGCCAGCGGATCAAGCGCGACGTCTTGCACAAGAACACGCGTTTCTGCGGCGTACAACGGATATCGACCGCTCCTCTCTGAGCATCAACGGACGTATCAACGCCGATTTGTTCCAGTGGGTGCTGGAAGATTCTATCGGTGCTGCTGAGCTACGACTTGAAAGAATCCCGTTTAACACGTTTTCGGGATTTTTCATGAGTGCGTTGACGGCGAGCAACAGCGTTTCGATGACGAGTGTCGCGGACTACGAAGATTACATTGCGCGTCTGTCGGATATTCCGCGTTATTTTCACGAAAACATGGAGAACATGCGCAGTGGTGTCGAGAGCGGTTTCGTATTGCCGCAAATAGTGATCGACGGCGTGTTGCCAACCGTTGAAGCGCAGGTCAAGGCTGACCCCGAGGACAGCAGTTTCTTCGCACCGTTTGTGAACATGAGTGACAGGCTGTCGGTCGCAGATCAGAACCGCCTGCGCGAGCAGGGTCATGCCGCAATTCGTGATCAGGTGTTGCCGGCCTTCGCCGAACTGGCGGTGTTCTTGCGTGAAGGTTATGACGCCAGCGACACCATCGGTGCCGAGGATCTGCAGGAGGGCAAGGACTACTACGCGTTTAGCATCAAGCGCTATACAACCTTGACTGATACCACCGCCAGCGAAATTCACCAAACCGGTCTTGCCGAAGTGAAGCGTATTCGCGAGGACATGAGCGAAATTATCGAGGAGCTTGAGTTCGAAGGCGACTTTGCGGCGTTTGGTGATTTTCTGCGCACCGATTCGCAATTTTATGCCGGCAGCAAGGAACAATTACTGAAAGAAACGGCCTATGTCGCAAAACGGATCGACTACAAGATGCCCGGCTTTTTCGGTAAGTTGCCACGCCAGCCGTATGGCATCGTTCCGGTACCGGATGAAATTGCACCGAATTATACGACCGGTGCGTATCACGGTTCACCATCGGGTTCGGCAATAGGTGGGGCATTCTGGATTAACACCTATGCGTTGAATCAGCGACCGTTGTACGAACTTCCCGCGTTGACGCTGCACGAGGCAGTGCCGGGTCATCATCACCAGAATGCACTGTCTTCAGAAATGGAAAACGTTCCGGCATTTCGTCGCTATCTTTATTTCAGCGCCTACGGCGAAGGATGGGCCTTATACGCGGAAAAGCTGGGCGTGGAAATGCAGATATACCGAACACCGTACGAGCACTTCGGGCGTTTGAGCTATGAGATGTGGCGTGCTTGCCGACTGGTCGTTGATACCGGTTTGCATTCGCAAGGCTGGACACGGCCGCAGGCGATGGATTTTTTCATGGACAATACGTCGTTGTCCGAAGGCAACATCCGCGCTGAGGTTGATCGCTACATCTCGTGGCCCGGTCAGGCGCTCGCGTACAAGCTGGGCGAACTAAAAATATGGGAGCTGCGCCGTATTGCCGAGCACGATCTGGGGGATCGTTTCGATTTGCGAGAATTTCACGACGTGGTACTCGGTAACGGCGCTGTGCCGTTGGCGATGCTTGAAGCCATTGTGCTGCACTGGGTGGATACCAAGCTTGTCGACGGCTCTTAGGCGGTTTAGGCGCGATCAGGAGCGCTTGAAGCGGCCGAAAAAACCGCTGTCAGTAGCGCCCTCATCGCCATCGGCGACACTGAGTGCCCTAAGTGTTTGCGTCATCGAGGTGTTGATTTGATCCTCAATGGGCGCAGGTGCTTCGATAGCGGTTGGAGGTTTCCCGTTTCCGTTGGTCGCCTCCGGCGTGCGAAGCGATGGGTGAAGATCAGCGTTGAGCGCTCGAACGGTTTTGAGGCGTTGTGATGCTGACAGGTCAATGCCGCCATCGTCGAGTCTGGGCGGAGCTTCGAGCGTAACTTCCTCTGCCGGTGCCGAGTCGCTGTCGTCGCTAATCGGTTGTTCAGTCACAATCGCGACGTCGTGATTTTCTTTCGCTGGGGCAGCGGGTGCTGGCTTTACCGCAAACTGGGCCGCCGCAATACTCAGTTCGTCGCCAAACAAGGTCTCTGCCATCCTTTCGTCGATGTCCTCTATCGATCGGGCAGTTGCCAGTTCGGCAGCTATCTTCTGAATTTCGGTATCTGCTTTGTCGTTCTTAGCTGTCGCTGTAGTTGCGGCGACCGGCGGCGGAGCTTCCTGTACGTCCGAGCCTGGCGTATCGACCCTGCTGGAATCGATGCTGAGATTACTGTCGATACGTCGATTGATGGCGTGATCAAGCGTTATTTCCGGGATTTCAACCGGCGGTTCTGCCTGTTTCTTTTTCATTGCATCCGATTTTCTGGCCGCAGATTCCGGCTCACCGCCGTGAGCAAATGCCATCGCCTGTTCAAGTGCTGCGAGATCCGGTTTCAGCTCTGCCAGCGTCGGATCACGATCCCACGCCGGTACGCTCCCAGTGGTTGTCTCGGCGGTGGCTGGCGGAGTCGCCTCCAAGTTGGACGAAGGGAAGGAATCAATTGTCGGCGGCGGGGCCGAGCCGATAACTGCAAACTCCGGCGCGAGAACTTCAAGGTCAGGGAGCGTATCCTGGATTAGAACCGGAGCTTCTGTCGCCGGAGATTTAACTACTGTTTCATCTTCGACGCCGGCAGGAACGGTAGCGGGTTCTTCTGCTGCCGGTTCCATGACAATAACGGGTTTCGCAACACTCTCAGGCTCCTCGGGCGGACGTAATTCCGGCACGGGGTTCACAACGGCGCGTGGCTGCGGGCTGCGCTCCAACTGCGGGGTTGGCACCGGCGTAGCGGCGACAACTGCCATTGTTGAGGGTCGAGCGGTCAGGTCAAATCCTGTGGCATTCAGTCCGAAATCGTTTTCGGCAACGTGCGCCAGCAGTTTTGAGGATACCAGTTCGAGGTCTGCCTCTGCTGCTGCGGTCATAGTGGCCTCGACCAGATTGTTCGTTGTCCGTGCTATGCCGCCGCACAGGTGATGCAGCAACGGCGCTGCATTCGCCTCGAAGAGCTGTTCGAAATCGCCGCCTGCAAGGCGAAAGCAATGTTTCAGGTAGCCGCGAAGTTCCGCGGCGCTCAGCGGCGCTACGGAATGGCCCTGGCGAATGCGTTGTTTGATTCGCCCCAGCTGCGTATCGGTCAGCAGTGCGTCCAGAGTTTCGTCGCCCATCAACACAATACTGGCGCCCGCGGAAGCTCCAGCATCTGCAGCTGTTAGTGCTTCAAGTTCTGCCAACGTATCCGCACCTAAGCGGACAGCATCCTCAATGACGATGAATACTCGGGATTTTTCATTTTCAAGTTCCGCAAGGCGCGTCCGGAGGGCAACAAACTGTTGCATCGTGCCGCTGGGTTGGTTTTCGACGCCCAATTCGTCGAGGAGCAACGCGAGTATGTCGCGGCTCCCCAAACGCATTCGTGCGACGAAAATGAGTTTATGATTTTCGCTAAACGATTCCAGTGTGCGGGTGACGAGGGTTGTCTTACCGCAACCAACCGGGCCAGTAATCGCCACAATGGCGTCATTGGTGGCCAAAGCCTTCTTGAGGCTTGCCATTGTTGTCGCGATTTGCGGCCCGACAAAAACGTCTGTGCCGTCCGCGGCAGAGCGAAAAGGGCGTTTCTTTAGACCAAAATGCTGTTCGTACATGAGGATCCAATTCGCTGTGGTAGCGCCGAAAATGTCCGTCGGCTGTACTGGAAGCTCAGTTTGGAACGATTGTCGATTTATTTCATGGGGTTATGTCACAGAATCGCTGTAGAGCGGCCGTTTCCAGGATGTTCTCGACGACGCCTTGAGCGGCCGATGATTTCGCGGTTGAAAAGCTGCAGAATACGACTCTTTGATTTGGCCGGGTCTATTGCGAGACATTGACAAGAACGTACGCGAGGGGGTGGTGGCCGGCCTTGCCGCCTATTTGATCTGGGGGTTTCTGCCGGTTTATTTCAAGATCGTCGGCGACGTCGATACGCTCGAGGTGTTAGCGCACCGGGTTTTCTGGGCGGTGCCGTTCGGCGCTTTGATATTGATGGTGCGGCGGCAGTGGGCCGAGGTCGGTAATGCGTTCGCGAACCGAACGACGCTTGGCTGGCTGGCTATTTCGGCACTATTTATTGCCGCGAACTGGTTCGTGTACATATGGGCAGTACAAGATGGCCGGATACTTGAAGCCAGTCTTGGCTACTACATTAATCCCTTGACCAACATGCTGGTCGGTGTGTGGTTTTTTCGCGAACGTTTGCGTCGACTGCAATGGGTCGCTGTGGCGCTGGCTGC
This sequence comes from uncultured Woeseiaceae bacterium, assembly GCA_964654975.1. Classification (GTDB taxonomy): domain Bacteria; phylum Pseudomonadota; class Gammaproteobacteria; order Steroidobacterales; family Woeseiaceae; genus UBA1847. The sequence goes on along the minus strand of CAZZKW010000005.1, from coordinate 102,187 downwards.
TGTTGGCGTGCTGATCTTGACGATCTCCGCTGGAGAAGCGCCGTGGGTCGCATTGTTCCTGGCGACGAGTTTTACGATCTACGCCGCGGTGCGCAAACGTGTGGTCATAGGTGGCATGCCGGGATTGTTCGTTGAGACAGCCCTGATACTGCCGTTTGCGGTGTTCTGGCTTGCCTACCTGCTTTCTTCGGGGCAACTGTCCTTTGCCAGTGGCGATGCATCGGCCACGGCATGGTTACTGATGGCCGGGCCCGCAACGGTTTTGCCTCTGCTGTGCTTCGCGCTCGCCGCGAGGCGTTTACCGCTGACGACCCTCGGGTTCATGCAGTTTCTGGCGCCGACGCTGCAATTCGCTGCAGGTGTCTATTACGGCGAGACTTTGACGCTGGCACACGTGATCTGCTTCGGGTTCATCTGGTCTGCCGTGCTGTTTTTCAGCTATGACGCCATTCGAGGGCGCAAAGAAAAGCCCCTCCAGGCAAAGCCTGAAGGGGCTTGATACTTTTTTGCTGTCAGTTGACCAGCGGCTACTTGTTCGCCTTTCTCTCCGCCGCTTCCTTGATAACTTCATCAGCGACATTTTGCGGACACGGTGCGTAGTGTGAGAACTCCATAGAGAACTGACCGCGACCGGAGGTCAGCGTACGCAGGTGACCGATGTAGCCGAACATATCGGCGAGCGGAGCATCCGCCTTGACACGAACGCCTGTCGGACCGGCATCCTGAGATTTGATCATACCGCGACGACGATTCAGATCGCCGATAACATCGCCGACGTTGTCGTCAGGCGTGAATACGTCGACTTTCATGATTGGCTCCAGTAGCTGCGGACCTGCTTTCGGTATCGACTGGCGATAGGCGGCTTTGGTCGCAATCTCGAAGGCGAGCGCCGAGGAATCAACGGCATGGAAGGCACCGTCCAGCAGGGTAAATTTGACGTCGAGCAACGGGTATCCCGCCATCGTGCCTTCGACCATGCAGGAGCCGAACGCTTTTTCGATTGCGCTCCAGTACTCGCGCGGAACGTTACCGCCGGTTACTTTCGATTCGAACTCGTAACCCGCATTTTGCTCCGCCGGTTCGATCTGATACTCGATCTTGCCGTACTGGCCGGAACCACCGGACTGTTTCTTATGCGTGTAGGTGTCTTCGATCATTCGCGTAATGGTCTCGCGATAGGCGACCTGAGGTTTGCCCATTTCGACATCGACGTTGTGCGTACGACGCAGAATGTCGACCTTGATGTCCAGGTGCAGCTCGCCCATACCTTTGATCAGCGTTTCGCCGGAATCTTCGTCGGTAGCAACCTGGAAAGACGGGTCTTCCTGCACCATTTTGTTCAGTGCCACGCCCATTTTCTCAGTACCGGCTTTGTCTTTCGGCGAGATCGCGATTGAGATTACCGGATCCGGAAATACCATTGGCTCAAGTGTCGCGGGATTGTCCGCATCGGCCAGCGTGTGGCCAGTGCGCGTGTTCTTCATCCCGAGCAGGGCGACGATATCACCGGCCTGTGCCGAATCGAGTTCTTCACGAGTGTCCGCGTGCATCTCAACAATACGTCCGATACGTTCGTTCTTCCCGGTGAAGGTATTCACGACGTTATCGCCTTTCTTGATCGTGCCCGAGTAGATGCGTGTAAAGGTCAGGGCGCCGTAGCGGTCGTCCATGATCTTGAATGCCAGTGCGCGCAAGGGCTTTTCCGGATCGACAATTGCGAAACCGCCGGTCGGATTGCCTTCGAGGTCGATCTCCGGCTGTGGTTTGACTTCGGTCGGGCTGGGCAGAAAGTCAACAACTGCATTAAGAATGTTCTGTACACCCTTGTTTTTAAAGGCAGAACCACAGTAGGTTGGGAAGAATTCGAGAGCGATCGTGCCCTTTCGGACGCAGCGCTTCAGGTCTTCTACCGACGGCTCCTCGCCATCCAGGTAGGCTTCCAGCAGGTCGTCGTCCTGTTCAACGGCGGTCTCGATCAGCTTCTCGCGCCATTCGGCGACGAGTTCCTGCATGTCTTCGGGAACCTCGCCGACCGCGAAAGATTCGGGATCGTTTGAATCGCTCCAGGTCCAGGATTTCTGCGTCAGCAAATCAACAACGCCGATAAACTCGTCTTCAATACCGATAGGCAGAACCATCACCAGCGGATTCGCCGCGAGTATGTCTTTGATCTGCTCTACAACGCTGTAGAAGTCCGCGCCGATTCGATCAAGCTTGTTAACGAAAATAATGCGCGCGACTTCCGAGTCGTTGGCATAACGCCAGTTGGTTTCGGATTGCGGTTCAACGCCGCCAGAGCCACAGAAAACGCCGATGCCACCGTCCAGTACTTTCAGCGAACGATAGACTTCAATAGTGAAGTCGACGTGCCCTGGCGTATCGATGATGTTCATGCGGTGCTGGTCCCACTCGCAACTGGTCGCGGCGGACTGAATCGTGATGCCGCGTTCCTGCTCCTGGTCCATGAAGTCGGTGGTGGCTTCGCCATCGTGGACTTCACCGGTTTTGTGAATCTTGCCGGTGAGTTTCAGGATTCGTTCGGTGGTCGTCGTTTTGCCCGCGTCAACGTGAGCGAAAATGCCGATGTTTCGGTACTTGCTAAGGTCTTTGTATTCCATGCTTGTGCTCTTTTGGTCTGTTCCTGGCACCCGATGTCAATTTTATTGCCATACTCCCGGGTCCTCTTCATGCCTTCACTTGAGGCGAGAACCCGGCAACTCAATCTGGTGGGTGCACTCAAATTCTGGCCGGTCCGAGATCGTACTTCCCGGCAGCGGGTGCGGCGCTGTAATTCGGGCAGGACTGGCGTTCGGGCGCGGATAATAACAGTGCGGCGTGCCCTAAACCAGCGAAAATATTGGTCGCGGCGGAGCATGCCTTCGGTGCGCGATAAAAGTCAGTAAAAACAGGCAGATGCGGTGCAGGTCTCAGCGCCGAAGAATCGCGATCCAGCGGCCGATATTGAGTAAACTCATCAATGACGCAGAAACGTAAGTCAGGGCCGCAGCCAGTAAAATTCTGCGAGCATGGTGACGGTCAGGCGGTTTCAGGATCCGGTATTTGTCCAGCATCGGCAAGGCGCGATTGAAGCTGGCGTCGAACTCGGTCGGAAGAGTGATCATGTGCACGATTGCCGCGGTTCCGAGTGTTAGCATTCCGGCGGCAAAGGTCAGCAGGCCCAAAGCGGGCACCCGGGTCAGGATTGCAAGAAACGGCGATATCACCAGCACGCCGGCACCGAGCTTTTCAATGCCGCTCATGGCTCTCACCAACCGAGTTCTCCATTTCAGCGGCGAATAGTGCGTATGGTCCTGCAGCGCGTGCCCAACTTCGTGCGCGGCCACAGTGATCGCGGTCAGCGAATGGCCGTCATGAACAGGTGCCGTCAGTCGCACGACTTTTGCGAGCGGGTCGTAATGATCGCCGGAATCGGTTTGCTCGACCGTGACGGATTGCAGATTGTGCTTATCCAGCAGGTGCCGCGCCAGGCTGGCTCCGGAACCGGAATAGCGATTCTCGGGTTGAGAGTACTTCTTCAGCACCCGTCGCACCCAGATCCCGGGACCCAATACGAGCGCGACAACGAAGACGATAAGAACGATGTAGGCCATTGCTCAATTCTACCGACTATCTTGCAAAAGGTCGTTCGCATAGTAGGCTTGGCGGCCAACAACAATTCGAAAGGCTACAACAATGAATTCAAGGCTCCGCATGTGCAATCGTTTGCTTGTTCAGGGACTTGGCTCGTTGTGCGTCCAGGCGCCTTACTCGCTGCCGACGGGGCACTTGCAGTGACAGCGGATCAGGCGACGTTGTTTGCACTGCTGTTCTTCGTCTTCGTGTTCCTGATCTGGGGCCGCTGGCGTTACGATCTGGTTGCCTTCGTCGCGCTACTCATCGGATTACTGACCGGTGTGGTTCCCAAGGACCAGGCGTTCTCCGGGTTCGGCCACCCGGCGACGGTCATCATCGCGTTGGTCCTGATCGTCAGCAAGGGCTTGTCGAATTCCGGAGCGATAGAACTGGCGGCACGTTACCTTATCGATGCATCGCGGAAGCTGGCCACCCATATCAGCATCATGGCCGGACTGGCGGCAGGCTTGTCTGCGCTGATGAACAATGTAGCGGCGCTTGCCTTGTTGATGCCGGTTGACATGCAAGCGGCGAAGAAGGCCGGGCGCAGTCCGTCGCTGTCGCTTATGCCCTTGTCCTTTGCCTCTATTCTCGGTGGCATGATCACAATGATAGGAACGCCGCCGAATATCGTTGTCGCGGAATTCCGGGGCGATGCTTTGGGCGAACCGTATCGCATGTTCGACTTCGCACCGGTCGGTCTGGCGTGTGCGGTCGTTGGCGTTGCGTACGTCGCCCTGATTGGTTGGCGGTTGTTACCGGCGGAGCGCAAGTCGGCCGACGCAGGGAAAGAGTTGTTCGAACTCGCCGATTACATCACAGAGGTGCGTGTCCCGGATGGTTCGTCGGTAATCGGCAAACTAGTACGAGACCTCGACACGGCAGCCGGACGTAGCGATGTGGAGATTGTGGGATTGGTTCGGCGCGGCAAACGCATGCCGGGACGCGCCAGGGCGGTGGAGGTCAGAGCAGGTGACGTATTGGTGGTCGAGGCAAGCCCGGACAGTCTCGAAGAAGCATTGGGTAACCTGGACCTGGAGTACGTTGGCAGAGGCGAGGGAAGGCTGGGCAGCGATGATCTGATTCTGAGTGAGGCGGTGGTGCAGGAATCGTCGCGTCTGGTTGGCAGATCAGCGACGTCTTTGCGGTTGCTGTATCGCTACCGTGTCACACTGGTGGGTGTATCTCGTCGTGGCAAGCGGTTTCGCGACAATGTAAGGAAACTTACCCTGCAAGCCGGCGATGTGCTGCTGCTGCTCGGTGCCGATGACCGCCTGAGCGATACGATCAACCGTTTGGAGTTGTTGCCCCTGGCTGACCGCGGGCAGCGCGTAATCCAGCGCGACAAAGCCTGGTGGGCAGTGGGTATTTTTGCCAGCGCCATTACTGTCGCGAGTTTCGGTATTGTCTATCTGCCGGTAGCACTCGGCTGCGCCGCTGCGTTGTACGCATTGCTGAATATTGTGCCAATACGCGACGTGTATACGTCGATCGAATGGCCGGTGATCGTGTTGTTGGGCGCCATGATTCCGATCGGTGGTGCGCTGCAATCTACCGGTGGCACGGCGTTAATCGCCGGTGGCATCGTCGATCTGTCGGCAGGCTATTCGCCGATTGTGGTATTGACGTTACTGCTCGTTGTCACGATGACCTTGTCGGATGTAATGAACAATACGGCAACCGCCGTGATTGCAGCGCCGATAGCGCTGGAAATTGCGGCGCGGCTGGAGGTTAATCCCGACCCGTTTCTCATGGCGGTTGCGGTCGCTGCATCCTGCGCTTTCCTGACGCCCATTGGCCACAAGAACAATACTCTGATAATGGGCCCGGGCGGTTATCGATTTGGCGACTATTGGCGGATGGGTTTGCCGCTGGAGATATTAATCATCGTGGTGTCGGTGCCTGCGATCGTTTTTTTCTGGCCGATGTGAGCAACTGACGATTATGTAAACCGCCTGTCGCAATTATGCAGAAGCAACTGTCAGCAACTGACAAAATAATGTGAGTTGTCACATTTCTCACTTGCCACCGCTTCGGTTTAACTATTTGAAAAATAACGATTTACTAAAAAATTTCGCGTTCGGTGAATGTTGGCACAGCGTTTGCAATATTGCTTGTAGGTATTACGCGAACGGAGAAAAATCATGGCACAACAGGCCCTTGTTGATTGGACGCAGGCGAAGGTGCAGCTTAAGTTCGATACGTATCGTGAGGTGAAGTATCAGGTCTATCGCGACGGTAACCGGCATTTCCTCGAAGTGCGGTCAAGCGACGATGAACCGATACACACGCTGGAATTACCTGACGGCATGAAACTTGATCGCAGCAGTTACGAAGTCCTGTTGCGCTACGTATTGTTGGATGTCGTCGCCGCGTAATCCTCTACCGCTTGCCAGACGCGTAGCAGATTTTCGCCGAGAATCTTCTTGATGTCCTGCTCACTATAGCCACGCTCCAGCAAGCCCTTGATCAGCTGGGGATAGGCAGCAACGTCTTTGAGTCCGATTGGTAGCGAATCGCCGACGCCGTCATAATCTGAGCCAATGCCGACTTGATCGACGCTTGTCAGAAACTACTTGGTCGAAATGATCCAATACGTCGCTGAGATCCGCAAAAAAAACGCACGTTGGCAAGATCGTTTTCGATAGGGGAGCTGTTTTCCGTGCCCATTGGCAGAGACATGATTCCGGACTTGAATTGCTCGCAGACGGCAAGAATCAGGGTTGCGAGCACGACGTACCGAGTTTTATTGGTTCATTTTGACGATATTTCCCTGGTTCAATTGGTCGAAGGTTGTAACAATACGGCGGGGCGGTGAAGGAGAAATGCGATGAACGACGATGGCTCGGCGGCAGACGGGACTATTGCTGGCGATAACAAGACAGGTAATCCGCTTGAAGAAAATCTTAAGTCAGGCACGACCTGGATGCGTTGTCTATTCATGCTGATCAGTGGCGTTCTTGGCAGCGTTGCCAGCCTGGCAGGTTCAGTTATCGTTGTGCTTGGATTTTTTTGGGTTTTGTTCACTGGTGAGGTTAACCGCCAGGTTCAGCAAGCCGGGCAAAGCGTCGCTTCCTACATTTACGGAATCATTCGCTATCTGACGTTCAACACCGACGTCAAACCGTTCCCGCTTGGCGGAGAGTGGCCATCGGGTAAACCTACTGAGGACTAGCCCGGGCTGGCAGACGCGTCTTCCGGACGGCATAGGCCGAGAGAACGCCCGCTCAAATGAAGATCGGCAGCAATGGCTGGGTGAACGGAAAGTTGCCGGTCACGCCAGGGTTCTGGTCAATTCCGGCGAGGTTGCGTAACGACTGGTGAATGTACTCCGGCGTTAGTTCCACGCCGTTGTTATCCAGCGCCAGCGTATTCGGATTGACCCTGAGCGACCGCTGCAGGTCATCTGTCGCACCCACCACTCGGTCACCCTGAAAGAACGCCGGGGCTCCCCAGACCATCATGCTCGTATGTGACCAATGGTCCTTGCCGTTGTCGTTGTTGTACTTGTTTGTGCGTCCGAAGTCCGAACCCATAACGATTATCATGTTGTCGCCGATACCTCGCGCCATGGCATCGTCGATGATGTTGTCTACAGCCGCCAGGTAGTCCATCAGGCGCGGATAGTGCCTTGCGTCGTGATCATCGTGTGTATCGAAACCACCAATGTTGATCTGCGCCGTTGCGGCCGCGCCAGCCTCGAAAGCGGCGAATGCCGTTTGTGCCTGGTTAAACAGGCTGTTCGCGTTGTTGCGCGAGGCAACATAGGCGTTCGGCGCCGACGTCGAGTCCAGTCCATTGACGAAGTCACTCAATGAACTGACGTCGCGATTGCGGGCCGCATCGTGCTTTGCGAGCGCCTGCTGCACCCGCAGCAGTCTTTGCTCGGTTAGTTGTCGTTGGCGGCGAGATGCGCTTGCCACATCGATCAAGCTGCGCACGTTGTCAGAGTGATACTGATTTGCCTGACTGACATTTGTGCGGTTGGGAAATACGATTTCCCGAATAGCGTTCAGATCACCGCCCCTGACGATGGTTTGTGGAACCAGGCCGTTGGTCTTGCTACTTGTATCGCTGCTGTTTGCAACGAATGGCAGCGAGAGATCTGCCCCGTTTTCCGCGGCAATCAGCGCCGCGATACTCGGATAGTTCAGCGTCCGAGACCCGGTCCAGCCTGCTGTCTTGCCGACCGAGTGCGAGTTGGTCTGATGATTGATGCCATTGATGACAAGCAGTCGCTGAAAGTGCGCCTGGAAAAAGTCCTCGTTGCGAAACAGGGTGTTGTTGTTGGCGAAGGAATCCGGTCGCGGTGCATAGCGAATGTTGCCAATCTGACCGATATCGTTCTGATCGTAGTTGTTGATATCGCCGTTAACGCCGAGGCCGAAGCCTTTCGGATCACAGAAACTGGTCGGGTCCCAGCCGCCGCGCGCTTCGATGAACAGCCAGTAAGGTCCGCTCATATGCTGATCGGCGAGCGCAAGCCTGACTCCTCCGCACAGCAGCAGGCCGCTTGCCGAAGCAGATAATCGCATAAAGTCACGTCGTTTCATTCCCTGATCTCCCGCGTTTATTCGTACACGAACCGGTAGTCGGTAAGCAGATAGGTAACCACTGCCATCCATGGAAGTACGGTGCCATTGGTGTCGGTAGCACCCCCGCCGCCGCGGCACTGGCTTGGAATGGATGACTCACCCTCGGCACGTACGTCGATAAACAGTTGGTAGGTATTGTTAATTTCTGCGTCAGTTATGGCCAGATCTTCACCCAGCATGCGTCTGTGCAGGAAAAGGATGTTCTGACGAATGGCGCTATCGCCGGCTCCGCCGTCCGGGATGTCAGCCTCGTTAGCGAACGGAAACAGGGTGCCGCCGTTATACAGGTCATCCGCTACCCGTTGGCAGGCGGCCTGGTTGGCGATGCGTTCCTGGATACCATCGATCAACGACGTTGGTTCTGTTATCCGGGAGATCGCTTCGTCGGAGTCAATGCCGCCATAGAGCAGGTAGTGCCGACCGCGGAGCCCGCTGTTGGAGTTCGGTCCGCGCCAGACGTAGCTGCCACCCATCACCGCGGTGATCTTCCGATCGAGTTCTTCCGGTGTGATCAAACGGGCAGCACCGATGTCCGCGTAGGCATTCGGGTCTTCACCGACACTCAAATTTCGGGCAAGGAAGTAGTCGCTGGCAACGATGTCTTTGACCAGGAGCTTGAAATTGAAGCCGGATCCGACAAACTGGTTCTTGGTCGTATTGAGGAATGCCGTTGTCGCGGGCGTGGTTACGTCGATTCTGGTCAACCCCCGGAATACGGTACGTACCGTTCGATCCGCAAAGCGGTCATCCTGTGCCAGCCGGTTACCCAGCCACGCCAGGGCTGTGTCTTCCTCGGTACCCGGTAATTCATCGGCCACATTGAACGTGTAGCCTGCCGGCACCATCCTCGGTATACCGTTTGTGGTTCTTGTGTGCTGGAATACGTTACTGGTGTCGTATTCACCGCCATTGTCACGGTTGGTAAACAAGCCGGCGATCGGATCCATTACGTCATGGCAGACGGCGCATTGCGGATCCTCGAAGGTCGGTACGTCGCCGATAACGTTGTCTAGATCAAGTCCATCGCGTGCTGCCAGACTCTCGATATCGACGCCGAGGAAGTAATCGAATACATAGCGGGCCCGTTGACGATTGACGTTTGTATTGGTCGAGGGATATCGTGCAAGGAACGCGTGGGTACCGATAACGCCTGCAGCCGGTACTAGCGTCCCATCGCTGTGCTGGATGTTGCTCACCGGACGAAAGTCGTCGCGGTCGTGATTTGCGCGGACTTCGTCCGAGTTGAACGGGAAGTTTGGATCGCCGGCATCGTTACCGTAAATAACCGCGGAGTACGGGTTGATCATCGTGTAGTCCGCTGTCAGGATTTCGGTAAAGGGCCGGTCAGTTTCGACGACGTATTTGACTAACTCAACGGTTGCACGAGCGTAGCCGTAGTTTGCGTCTTCGCGCAGATCGCTGCGCTCGTTACCGGAGAAGTTGTCTTCGTAGTAGTCCCGATTGGCAAACGCGTCCAGGTCGAAGTTGTTGCCAACACTGCCCCGGTCATTCGCATCCTTATCTGTCAGCAGAAGGTCGTTGTACACCTCCTGAATTCGCGTGTAGAACGCGTCTTCAGCCATCAGTCCGTCGACTATTGGGTCAATAGCACTGTCGATGCCCTGCTGGTCCAGCGCGGCTTCCACTGCGTTAACTTCATCCGTACTGGGTGTTCGCGAGGCGAGTGAACCAACCACCTTGTGAAGCTGCTCGTAGCCGGTGCCAAGGTCGATCGTAACCGGGTTAACCGGCGGATCTTCTTCGCAGACACTGGCGCGATTCGTGAAGCCCTCGAAGACGACGTAGTCCGGATCGTTAACACCGTCCGGAAACCGGTCACCACCAACGTGCGTAGCGCCACCCCTTGCTTTGACAAGGATCAGCGACTGTCCTCCTGAATCGATCGCCGCGACCGTGCGAAACACGGCAAAGTCGGCGGCAACCGGAGGATCATTCGGAAAGGCGAATCCATTGGGTGTTGCCAGTGGTGTTGGCCCGGTGTGACAATCTGCGCAACGTGCCGGATTGGTGCTATTCATCAACGGGTAAATGACTGTAGCGAATTCGGTAACCATCGATGAACACAGTTCCGCTACGAACGCGTTAATTGTGATCACCTGATTGTCAGTCGCGGTGTTTCCGCTTGCATCCAGCGCTGTCCACACGACCGTTGTGCTGCCCACGGGGTAGCCGTTCGCCGGGGCATTGTTGCTGATCGTTGGTGCCGGATCGGCAATGTCGCTGAAGATCGGCGTGCCCAGGCTGACCATAGTATTACCCAGCTCCGACCCCTGATCGGCAACAACATCGGTAGGTGCCGTAATTACCGGCACGGTCGTGTCATTGACGTTGATAGTCTGCGTACCGGTGACGCTTACCAGTGCCGCATCGGTAGCGGTCCAGGTCACGGTTGTTGACCCTACCGGGAAACCGCCCGCAGGAGCATCGTTATTGATCATTACCGGCGGTGTTCCACCGGTCACCGTAGCAGCACCAAGCGTCACGACGGTTGCCGTCGCCGTCGCCTCGAGTGTCATTGGGCCTGGTGGTATGATGGTTAATGGTCCGGATGTCGACAGCGCGACGGTCACCATTTGCGACGCGGTGGCCGCGTTTCCGCTGACATCGGTGGCAGTCCACACGACTGTAGTTGTACCGATCGGGAAACCTGCGCCCGGCATGTCGTTTGAGACTGCCGGATTCGTATCGACAAGATCACTTACGGTTGCTGTGCCAATGTCAACCATCGTCATCACGCCGGTTGAGACAACCTGCATATCGGACGGTGGCGTTATTGTGGGTGCACTGGTGTCGGTAATCGTTACCGATTGTGTTGCGCTGTCCTGAGTGCCGGCACCATCGGTCACCGTCCAGTTGACTATCGCCGCACCAAGTGGAAAACCGTTTACAGGGGCATCATTGCTGTAGGAGTAGGACCCGTCACCGCCGGTTGCCGTTGCCTGGCCCAGGCCCACTGTCGTCATCACACCGGTGGCTTCCGCCTGCATGGACGCGGGCGCCGTCACTACCAACTGTTCACCTATCGGGTCCGATATATTATCGGTCAGAGCCTCTTCTTCACGGACACAACCCGCGAGGGCCGCAATTGCGATAAGAAAGAACGTGGTTTTGCGCATGGTATGCATCATCCGTAATACTCCCTGCCAACGCCGCGGACCTTATATCTCGACGTGGCCGTATTGGCGTCTTGTGCGACATAACCTTGCAAGTCAGTGTTTTTCTGTGACGCCCGTCACGCTAACGCAGCTCATAATCGGAACTTGCGACACGGGTTCGCGCGGCGTGCTCGTTTCCTCGCTGCGTCCGCACTATGCGCAGGCTGTACTGCCCCTTGCTCGCAGCCACATTGAGGTGTCGGATAACCGGATCCGGAGTATGACAAGAATGCCTGATGGGACGACGTCAGAAGCGCTCGAGCACGGCAAGCACAGAAGTGTGTCCATAACGCTCGGCGATATCGGCAACGTTCAGACGCCTTTTGTTCACGATACGTGGATTTGCGCCAAGGCTGAGTAGTTCGTCGACCGCACCAGCATCACCTCGCTGCGCCGCCACCAGAAGTGCGGTATTGCCGTGGTTGTTCTTATAGTCTATGTCGTGCCCTGCGGACATCAGCATGCTGACAATGTCAAAATGCTCGTTTGCAGCAGCGATCATCAATGGCGTTGCGCCACTGTTGTTCTCAACCTCTGCCAGGACAGATTTGTCGACGATCGTTTTTATGACGCCAGTGTGCCCGCGAAGCGCCGCACGATGTAGTGCCGCCTCACCGTCGGCGTCCGCGAAGCCCACCACCGATGCAGCGGCCTTCATAAGTATTGCCACTTGCCTGCTGTTGCCGGCATCGGCCGCATACCAAAGTGCGGTGCGATTCTGATTGTCTGCAGTGAGCACCTTTGCGCCGGCAACAATCAGCTGCAAGAGTATGTCTTCGTCAGCCGCGCGAGCCGCTCGCATCGCGGCGGTCTGCCCATTGGCGTCCACTCCGTCAACGGGCAGACCGATTGCGATCAAAAGCGATACCATGTCACTTCCGCCATGGTCCACTGCAAGCATCAGAATATCTTCACTACCGGTCGTTGTGGAGTAAGGCGCCGGCGCATATTCGAGGAGTTTCTTCAGCGTATCGGTGTGCCCGCCAGCCGCTGCGAGGTGCAATGCGGTTCGGCCGTCGTCTCTGGCCGTTCCAATACGTGCACCGTTAGCAAGAAGAAATTCAGCGAGGCCGGTGTAGCCGCGATCTGAGGCGATCATCAACGAAGTATCACCTTCGGAGTCAATCTGATCCAGATTCGTGCCCATTGCCAACAAACGGCTGGCAGCAGCCTGGTCGCCGCGATCAGCGGCGATAAACCAGGCCGGGCGATCGCCATTTTCTGCGCTCTTAAGCTGCAGGCCGCTACGCGACGAGCGAGTGGTTGTATTGAACCCGAGGGCGGTACCTCCACGCGAATCCAGAGCTGCAGCGATTGTGTTGTGTTGTCTCATATCGGCAATACCCAGAGCCGTTTGTCCAAGATCGTTCGTCGCATTCACAGCAGCACCTGCTTCGAGCAACGATGTCGCGACATTGGCGTCGCCCTTGCGGGCAGCAATGATGAGTGCGGTGTTTTCGTGGGCATCCGGCTGGTTTACATCGGCTCCGGCATTGAGCAATTCGAGCACGGCGGCATGATTGCCTCTGCGGACTGCCAGCAGGAGTGCGCTATTGTGATCATCGTCAACCAGGTTGAGATCGGCGCCCGCGCCGACAAGCAAGCGGATACCCCCGACCTCGTTTGCCTCGGCAGCCTCCATCAAAGCGGTACGGCCAAAAATGGTGCGGTCGTTTGGATCCACACCCTGTGAGAGCAGGCGGCGTGCCGGTTCCACGGCTGCGGTCTGCGCGTACCAATGGAGCGCCGCAGCCCTTTCATCGGTCCTCTCCGGCGCGGACCATTGGCTGACCGGTTCGCGCGCCAGTAGCTCGACCGACTTTACGTGACCTCCGGCGGCAAGTGCGGCGTATATTTCGGCGGCTTTCGTGGCGTCCCTCGGCACGCCGAGCCCGCGACGGTACAAGGCGGCCAGCAGATACTCCGCGTTTTCGTCACCTGCCGCGGCAAGTGGCTGCAGTATGCTGGCTGCCTTCGTGAAGTTCCTTGCCCAGATTGCTTCATAGCCCTGTTGAATATCCGCAGCATAGATGGCAACAGCAGATAACAAGCCACATGTGGCGAGGGCAATTGACAACGCTTTTCGCATAACGTGTTGCTTCATCGGGCGCTCTGTACGTCGTAAGACGGTGGCATTCTCAATAACTGATGTCCGCAGCAAACTAAGCGGCCCCGACAGTCTAGCTAACGCGGTCAAACTTTATGTGACGCGGATCACGCGGGTGCCGGTTTCCGTACGCTATGGTCACTCTCCTTATTTGCATTTGCAGCCATCGACTGGACCACAAGGATCATTGAGATGACCGAAGGAAAATGCGCCTGTCTGTTGATTTCCGTGCTGCTCGTCGCGTGCGTCGAAACGCCACCACCGCAAGCCGGCAATGACATGCTGGACGAATCACCAGAAATACGGTCGTGGCTGGCCGGGATAAACGGCGAGGCATCTGTACAGGCGAACTCCGCGGTGACGACCAGTGCGCCTCCTGTAGACGAAATGATCGGTGGGCTTGAGCAACGTTTGCTGGAGAATTCGAATGACCTGAAGGGCTGGCGCCTGCTTGCCCAGTCCTATGCATTCACTGGCGACATGAAGAATGCTCGGTCCGCGGCCGACAAAGCGGTAGCGCTTGGAGCGGACGCGGCCGAGATCAAAACCGTGATCGTAAGTGCTCACATGAGTAGGTCGCGCTGAAGCGGTCGGGGCGTTCGCTGTGGTAGCAAATCCGAAGGAGATAAGAACCCCCGCCAGAAGCCCTCGACCTTCACGCGGTATTGGTGGCGTCGCGCCGCCAACAGCGAGGCCGAAGGCGCCGCTGCCCTGGTGGCAGCGCCTATATAGGGAGTGGGGTGCGTTGGCCGGTCTGTTGCTCACAGCAGCAGCCATCTATTTAGGTGTCGAAGGCCGTGACTCACGTCGAATATTTGCTGACGAAGGCTTAGGCTATGCACTCGGCGTAATTGGTACCTTCCTCATTTTCACACAGCTCCTGTATCCTATGCGTAAGCGATTCAGGATTCTGAAGATCATGGGTCCCGTGCGGAGCTGGTTTCGCATGCACATGATGCTCGGTGTCGTCGGTCCGTTGACGATTCTCTATCACAGCAATTTTACCCTGGGTTCCGTTAACAGTTCGGCGTCTTTGATAGCCATGTTGTTGGTTGCCGGCAGCGGGCTTGTCGGGCGCTTCCTGTATGCGAAAGTTCATCACGGTCTGTACGGACGAAAGGCGAACCTCAAAGAACTCCTTGCCAGCGTAAAGTTGTCGCTCGATGGCTCAGGTGGCGCGGCGCAGTTCGTGCCACACCTGATGAAACAAATTGCCGAATACGATCGGCAGGTGCTGAAACCGCCGAAGAGTGTGTTGGAGAGTATTATTTTGCCGACGCAGCTAGCAATCAAAACCCGGAAGGGCTATCGCCAGATCACGAACTTTGTGGCGGAGCAGCTGGAGGAGCAGGCAGTTGTTTCGCCGGCAGTGGCACAACACCGGGATGGCCTCGAAAAGGCTTGTCGTACATTCGTTAGGGAGCATTTGCGCCGGGTTCGCCGGGTGGCTTCGTTTGCCGCCTACGAACGGTTGTTTTCACTCTGGCACAAGGTCCATCGGCCGTTTTTCTACCTCATGTTGGTGACCGTAGTCGTGCACGTTGTTGCCGTGCATGTGTATTCGATATGAGCACCCGGATTATCCTGACCGGCATCTGCTTGCTGATGATCAGTTCGTTCAGTGCCGGGATATACGCGCAGGACTTCAAGAAGCTCGTCATGCCCGGCCGCGTGATCGAAGGGCATGTCGACATCGAAGGGGACTGCTCGGCGTGTCACGATTCACAGTCGGATCGACCAATGGCGACCCTGTGTGTTGCCTGCCACGAAGACGTTGGGAAGGACCGGGACAATAGTATCGGTTTTCACGGACGTTCTGAGACCGCACGGCGAAACGAGTGCGTAGTGTGCCACACCGATCATGAGGGCCGCGACGCCGATATCGTCCCTGTAGACGGTGGCTTGTTTGATCATGAATTCAGTGATTTTCTCCTGCTTGGCGCGCACCTCGGCACATCGTGTGGGGATTGCCACGCAGCGGGGGAAAAGCGCCGCGACGCTCCGGTGCGATGCGCGGATTGCCACGTAAAAGACGATGTCCATGAAAGTGCGCTTGGCGGCGCCTGCCAGGAATGTCACACCGAATTCAGGTGGTCGGATACAGACTTCGATCATTCAGGTTTCGGCTACGCCCTGGCCGGCGCGCATATCGAGGTGAAGTGCGTCGACTGTCACAGGGGAAACGTCTATGCGGGCACGCCTGAGCAGTGCGTCGCTTGTCATGCCATCGACGATGTTCACGACGGCGGAAACGGCGCGGCATGCAGCGACTGCCATACAACGACGACATGGCGGGGCATCGATTTCGATCATCTCGCGGAAACAGGATTTCAGCTGCAGGATGGACATCGCGGGCTAAACTGTCAGGACTGTCATGCGCGCGAGGACTTCAAAGATGGTCTCGACAGTACCTGCGCAGGCTGTCACCTCGGCGAGGACGATCACCAACGGCGCAATGGCACGGAATGTGAAGCCTGCCACGTTGCCACCGACTGGTCCGACTCGCTGTTCGATCACGGCGATACGAATTTCGCTTTGCAGGACAGTCATGCGGAACTGTACTGCACGGCCTGCCACAAAGACAAGATTGATGTTCCACTTTCAACAAGCTGTGCTGGTTGCCATACATTCGACGATAGTCATGGTGGTCAGTTGGGCGAGGATTGTGGCAACTGCCATCAACAGACAAAATGGCATACCGGGATTGCATTCGACCACGACCTGTCGGTATTTCCCTTGAATGGCATGCATGCCGTTGTGCCGTGTTCGTCGTGCCACGATTCGAATCAGTTTCGTGACGCGCCTGCGGAATGCGTTGCATGCCACCGCGCGGACGACGTTCACGATGGAACGCTCGCTGATGACTGCAGCACGTGCCACACCGGCAATGCGTGGCAGAACGTAACGTTCAATCATGGCACGGACACCGACTTTCCGTTGAACGGCGCACACGCAGTTGTGCAATGCAGCGGCTGTCATCGCGACGCGACCGCCAGTCTTTCAGAGGTTCCATCGACATGTGGTGGTTGCCACAGAACAGATGACGTTCACGCCGGGCAGTTCGGGTCGGATTGCGCGGAGTGTCACAACGCTGCGACCTTCTCGGATATCGAACAGCTCTAGCCCGGACTATTCATGAATGCACTCGCACCCTTGCCTGATCCTTGTCCGCACACTTCTGGAAGTGGTGATCTTATGACATTGGCAAAGCAGAACCTTGCAAAGACGCTGTTGTTTTCGGTGCTGGTACTGCTGATCGGTTTTGCGCATGCTGTACAGGCGCAGACGGCGATCCGCTCGGATTTCGACCACGACTCCACCGGCTTTCGCCTTGACGGCGCGCATCTTGTTGCCCAGTGCGGTGCCTGCCATAGCCGCGGCATATTCGAAGGGACGTTACGGCTTTGTGCGGACTGCCACGAAGATGGCGGCACCGTCGTGGCGACGGCGAAACCGGCGCGCCATATACTGAGCACCCAGCAATGCGAGTCATGTCATGCAACACGCAGTTTTTTACCGCTGCGGAGAATGGATCATATTGAGACCGTTGGCGATTGCGTCAGTTGCCACGATAACCAGCTTGCGCCAGGCAAGCCCGTCGATCATCCGCCGGCCAGCGATCAGTGCGACAGCTGTCACCTGACGGTCGCCTTCTCACCGGTCAGAACTTTCGATCACAGCGGAATCGTTGCAAATTGTTTCAGTTGTCACGACGGTATTACTGCCGCCGGAAAACCGACGGGGCATCTGCAGACCACGAATATCTGCGAAGATTGCCATCGTACCGATACGTTTAGCCTGGTCGTGAATTTCGAGCACCTGCAGGCACTGGGTGTTTGTTCCAGTTGTCATAACGGAATGCTCGCCACCGGCCAGGGTGCGGGCCATGTTCCCACCACGGCAGAGTGCGATAGTTGCCACAACACGACGGGCTGGCAGTGAGTACCCGTCGACTTGTACTGCTGTTTTTCTGCATATTGTCGGGTCAGGCTGTGTGGGCCGGCCCGAATGTGGCTATTGATAATATCCTGATGTCAAAAACGAACGGGGTTGCGACAGCGCAAATCTGGCCGGCCTGCAAAATGCGGTACATCGATCATTTGCCGGTGGGTGCGGGTCTGGAACTTCGTATTCGGGTACGCGCTGACGGCGAATGTGCAGCGCTCTTGCAGGATGTCACCACGGAAGCGTACAGGCCAGATGGCGACTTACTCGGCAATATCACCGAAGTCATTTTCGATGCCCTCGGTACGGGTGATAACTACATAACCTTGCATTTCAGCAAGCCCAGTCAGTTCGAGGTACGCCAACATCCGGTCGGCTGGATTGAGGTCTTCGTCGATACCAGAATAGACTCCCGATCATTGCCTGCTAACATACCGCCACCGCTGTACATCGAGCCGGAAGTTCCGCGTGAACCACCAGCCTTTGTACGTGAACCAACGCAGCGACCTCGGCAAACACCTTTGCGTCAGCAAGTCGTACGATCACGGACCGGCGAATTTGTCGTACAACTTGGTGTGTTCGAGAGTGTCGATGCCGCCGCTGCCGAACTGCTGAGAATTGCTACGCCGCACTTTGTTTATGCCACTGAATTCAGGCTAAACGGTAAAACCTGGCACGGACTTCAGGTCGGTTTTTTCGACAGTGAACCGACCGCTGAACTTGTGCTGGAAGAACTACGCTCGAGCTTCCCTGACTCCTGGGTTCGTTACGTTAGTCCGCGCGAGGCGAACAAGGCGCTGGATCAGGGCGAGTTGTACGCTGCTAATGATGGCCGGGTCCCGGCGGTACGCATTACCCGCTCCGGCACCGATCGCGTGGGTGAGTTGAGTGCACAAATGAATAGCGGGCGCCAGGCATTGCTCGACCGTCGATACGGCGATGCAATAGACAACTACACTCAGGTTCTCGAATATCCCGATCACGAATATCGGGGAACAGCACGTGAGTATATTGGCATAGCGCACGAACGAAGCGGTCAAAGCGCCAGTGCAATCGCCGAATACCAGGCTTATCTGCTGGAGTTTCCGGACGCAGAGGGCGCCGACCGTGTCGAAACTCGGCTCGTATCGTTATTGACTGCGACCTCGCACTCGACAGGCGACCCACAGCCGATTCGTGCATCGCAATCTGACGGCTGGCAGTTGTACGGGGGCATCTCACAGTACTATTGGCGTAACGAGGAGCAACTGGTTCACGATGGCAATCGCCTTGTCAGCAGCAGTGGTGTCCTCGCACTGGCCGATTTCACTGCCAGCAGGCGCGGAAATCGGTTCGACATCCTGGCCCGGATGAATGGTGGCTACCAGTTCAATCTGGTGGAATTCGATGCTGCGGGCGATAGCGGGTGGATGTCGTATGCCTATGTTGACGTAGCAGATCACCGGACGGGTCTGCGAGGCACAATCGGCCGGCAGACGCGTCGAAGCGACGGGGTACTCGGGCGCTTCGATGGAGCGGCAGTAGGCTATCAATGGAAACCGGATATACATTTCAGCGTGAGCGCGGGTATTCCGGTCGATTCTCCAAGATACATCGGTAACGCGGATCGGTTCTTCTATGCTGCAAGTGCGCAGATTGACGAACTTTGGGGGAAGTTCAGCGTCAGCGCTTACACACACCAGCAAACCGTCGACGGTTTGTCGGACCGTGCGGCCGTTGGCGGCGAAATCCGCTACAGGGAAGGCCCCCTGAACCTGGTCGGGTTGGTGGACTATGACGCCTCGTATAACGTGTTGAATACCGCGCTGCTGAACGGCGTATGGCTGCTGAAGAACGACTGGCGCGTCAACGCATCGGTGCGTTTTGGGGCACAGCCCTACCTGACGACTCGCAACGCACTCGCGGGACAGACGGCGCGCTCTGTAGAGGAGTTGCTTGAGACGTATACAAAGGGCCAGATACGCACACTCGCACGTGATCGTACATCGCAATCAACCACGGCATCAGTGGGTCTGTCGATACCACTTTCGGAGCGGCTGGACCTCTCACTGGATGTAACGACCCGACAATCAGATGCGACGATTGCCTCCGGTGGTGTCGCCGCGATTCCTGATACTGGCGCGCAAATGTTCTATAACGTGACGCTGGTTGGATCGAGTCTGTTGAAGCAGGGCGATCTGACCATAGTGACCCTGCGTCACGAAACAATGCGAACGCGCGACTCCTCGACACTGATCATCGATAGCCGGCTGCCATTCGGCGAGGCTCTGCGCATTAACCCGCGCGTTACCCTCACACAGCGCACAGCAGCAGACGCCGGCACGGAGCAACTGATCGTATCGCCGAGCATTCGTGTTATCTACCGATGGAACAGGTTGATGATCGACCTTGAAGCCGGCGGCCGCTGGTCGAGTCGCGACCTGCCTTTAACCGAATGGGATCCGTTCACCCGGGACGGCACGGAAGAGCTTTTGGGCGGTTTTGTCAACCTCGGTTACCGGCTGGAGTTTTAGTGTGAATCCACCGAAGGCAGTGCTTGCAATCCTGACACTGATTACCCTCGCCGGTTGCGCCTGGCGGGGCGAATCTCCGGCGAGCGGTGCTGAAGTTGGCATCTCTTCTATCGGATCGTCGAGTCCGGTGTGGCTGGCGGCGCCTCGACCCGGACTGTCAGCGGTCGGCAAGGACTATCTGTTTGTCGGACCGATGTCCGTGAATCAGGACGGCTCTGCACAAACCTATCTGTGGTTAGCAGTCGGAACGACAATCGACCGGCAGCTGACGGGTGCGGCGAAACCAGTATTGAATACGGTGGTATTGCGAGTCGACGGCACATTGATGACTTTCGATCTGATCCCCTGGAACAACGGTTCTCCCTACGCACCAGCGATCAACAGCTACGCGAGCTATGCAGCGAGGGTAACCAGCAGCCAGATCGAGCGACTGGCAACCGCTGAGGTCGTGGATGCGTATGTCACAGACGCCAACGGCCGCTCTCCGGTGTATTCCGTTGTTGCGGGCGAACCCGGGGATTGGCTTCGGTCTGACCCGCCAAGGCGTTAGAAATCGCAGTGCGTTCGCACGTAGAAACCGTCGCTGTTCATACCGATTGGCGACAACATAAACTTCCGCGTCTCAAAGTGATACCGTAGGAAGTAGGCCGATTCTGGAATGTTGAATGGCGCACGTAGGAGAGGACTGAAATGCAACAAATCATCTTCATGCTTAGCCTGGTACTTGGAGTGACTTCGGTGGGACTGCTTGCGTTCACGTTGTTAATGATCGTCTTGGGGAAAATCGACGTCTGAGCGACCGGCTGCTCTGAGGCGCCGGCAGAAACTGGTTTTTCTTGACCTTTTCATCAATTGATATCATTATGATATCAAAATGTAGAAATGGTGGAGGAGAACAACGTGATTCATGAGAAGAAAAGAAGCCTGCCGTCCGGATACCTGATGCTCGCCGTGTTGTTGGCGGCACAGCTTGGTCTGGTCTATGTATTAGTTGCGGCGGCTCGCGCCGAGGCCATCGCGTCGTTTATTAGTGCGGCCGTTGCTTCCGTCTTAGTCCTGATCTGTTGGGCTGGTTTCATGATGGTGCACCCGAATGAAGCGAAGGTCCTGCAGCTGTTCGGCAAATACGTCGGCACTGCGCGTGAGCCGGGTTTGCGTTGGGCAAACCCGTTCTACGGTAAGGTATCCGTGTCCACGCGTATTCGAAACTTCGAAAGCAGCCAGCTGAAAATCAATGATGCGAACGGCAGTCCGATAGAAATCGCGGCGGTCGTCGTTTGGAAGGTTTTCGATACGGCAGAGGCCTTATTTGAAGTCGACGACTATGCCGGGTTCGTGCAAATTCAAAGTGAATCCGCGTTGCGCAACCTGGGCACGACTTACCCGTACGAACCGCACGATGGTGAAAGTATCGCGCTGCGCAGTAATCCCGTTGAAATTGCTCAGGCATTGGTGGCAGAAATTCAGGATCGCCTGACCCAGGCGGGTGTCACCGTTATTGAAGCACGAATAACGCATCTGGCGTATGCGCCGGAAATCGCAAACGCAATGTTGCGTCGGCAACAGGCCTCAGCAATTATTGCTGCTCGCAAGCTAATCGTGCGAGGCGCAGTCGGCATGGTAAAGCTGGCGCTGGAGGAGCTGGATGAAAATGGCATCGTCAAGCTCGACGAAGAACGCAAGGCGGCGATGGTCAGCAACCTGCTGGTTGTTCTTTGCAGCGACGAGAGTGTACAGCCTGTCTTGAACACGGGCTCGCTCTATACCTGATACGGAATTCGTATGGCGGCACGGAAATCATTCGCGTTGCGAATCGACTCCAGGACAATGGAAGCGATGCAACGCTGGGCAAAAGACGATCTGCGCAGTTTAAACGCGCAGATCGAATTCGTGCTGCGCGAATCCTTGCGAAAGGCCGGGCGCTCGAAGGCGGTCGAGTCTTCAAACGACGACGCAGACCGCTAGGCCACCTGTTAGCATGCTCTTATGAGAGCTTATTTGCCGTTGATTTTGGTCGCACTCGCCGTTTTTTCGGCGGGCTGTGTAGCGTTCGTGGCGTGGGCGTTGACCAAAGAGGCGTTACGCGACGGTGAACCGGACGACGACGAGGACCACTAGCGCTTGTGGCTGCGAGACGAGCTGTGGCGGCTCTGGGTTCTGCCATGGCCGCTGCTGCTTCTCGATCCGTGCCCCTTTGATTCCTGCTGCCTTGACGGCTGCTCGCGGTGGCGAGATTCCGTTTGCGGGCGTTGCTGCGGAGCATGTTCGCGTGCCTGACTCGCAGGTGCCTGTCGACGGTTGTTACCAGAGCGCACAACAGGTTCCTGACGATGCGTTACCTGGCGCTGCAAATTGTGACTCGTCGTGCGTTGCGAGCCCGGTATCCGAACGGCGGGTTGCTGGCGGTGTGTACTAACCGCTCCTGATGACTGTCGCCGTTGCTCCGTACCCGTAAGTGAGGCGCGTGCCACATTGTGACGAGCGCCGCGATTTCCTCCAGACTGCGTATGTGCGACCTGGCCTTGTGGAGTAACACCGGTGTCTCTGTTGCGAAATCTGATCGGTTCCGCATGAGCAACCCTCGCGACATCGCGAGTCTCAGCATGTCGGCCGCCGCCGGATCTCGCGTAACCTTGACGCCGAACGTACGAACGCTGGTGCGTTCTCGCGCGCCAATGGTCGCCGCTGGTATAGCGACCGGCGCCGTGAGCGTTGCCCGAGTAGAAGGAGTTGTAGGCATAGAGCGATGGGCTGCGGTACCAGTGACTCAGATACGAGCTGCCATAGTAGGGGTGGCCACGATAGCTGCGATGATAAACGTGCAGGCGGTCCGCTCCCCAACCGATCGAAAACGCGGTGGTTACGCCCCAGAAATACCCGTGGCCGAAAGAGTACCCTGCCGAGTATGGGTAGTAGTACACCGGGTGCGGTTGCGGATAGTAATAGTAGACGGGTACCGATTGATAGCGAACCATGCTCGCCGGTTCGTAGTAGGGAACGTATATGACGTCGTCCGCAACCGGGGTTATGGTGACGACGCCTTCGCTCTGCGAGACGGTTTGGTAGGAGTCACTCTTCAGGTTGCCCGCTGCGTACGCGCGATCACGAAAGGATTCTACGGCCTTGACGACGTCGGCCTGTTGCGCAACCACCGCCTCACCCAGGCGTAATGTCCAGTCGAGGTCTTGGTTCAACAGATCGATGACTTCCGGATAGTTCGTCAAGGCAACGATGGCATCGTCCCAGTCCGAATCCGGCTGCAAGCTTGAGTCGGTCTTCAGCGCTTCGAGAAACCGGGCAGCGGCAACGATTTGTAACGGGTAGGCCGCTGCCGGCAAGACAATCGCCAGCAGATCGTCGGGATACAACGCGACCGGGCCGACAAGTTCCTGCAATTGGGTTTGCGAGAGCAAGGCGTTGTTCTCGTCGCCGATCTGCATTATGTCCGCTTGTGACTGATACTGGCCAATGGCATTGCCATTTTCGTCCACAGGTACCTGCGCCAGTACGATGGCGGGCAATAACACTAGGATCGTAGTCACTATTCGAGCTTTCATACGGCCTCCGGATTCTTCAACTAACGAATCTATCCACGTTTGTGCCGATACTAACCTACGTTAGCTGAACCGCTCCTTAACCAAACGGAAAACATGCAGCTAGTCGTCTCCACCGTGCCAGCTTATGAACTTCCAACCGTCATCGGTACGTACCAGTACATCCGTATAGCGTCCGGTATTCATCTCGATTTCGCCGTCCTTGGCCTCAAATGCACTGCTGTACAGGTAGTGTGCAACAGCAATATCGTCGCGCACAACAATTGACAGCGGATAAAGCTCATGAGCAACGGGTTTTCCGAGTCGGTCACCGAATCGGTCCCACATTTTCACCGATGACTTGTCACGCGGTGCAGGCGAGCTTTTTCCCCAACCCGCGAAATCATCGGCAAGGAATCGATCAGGCCATTTCTTGTCGCCCTTCTCATCGACGTTCCATACCTCTTCGATAACGGACCAGACGTCTGCTGAATCATTCGCAGTGCTTTGTGCGAACGCGGATGTAAAACCGAGCAACACAATTCCGGTCAGAACCGGTTTGAGCAAGTCTCTGGTTTTCATAGCGCGTACCTCATCGATAGAATAAGAAAAATGTAGCCCGAGTTTAGTCAAATTACTGTTGGACAACAATTAAGATTCAGCCCTCATTGGCCGTAACAAGCGCGATGCATTCGGTCAACGAGTCCGCCGCCAATGAGCCGGAATCGTCATAAGGATAGAATTCGAGCAAATCGGCTGCGGACAGGTAGTCTGGATGATGTGCCTCCAGCAGTGTTGCGTATTCGAATACCCGGTCGTTCTTTGCCAGCAGCAACTGGTACACATGCAGAGCCAGTTCCTGCTTGCCTGACAGTCGCATCAAAGTGCTGATTTCGGTGCGTGAGGTATCGATATGAAAAGAGCCGATGTATTGCGTTTGCTTGTGAATGCTCCAGGCGTTGGCTTTGAAAACTTCACCCAGAGAGTTGCCGGCAAGAACTTTCGCGTGCTCCGGGCTGTAGCTGGTATCCGGTTTGTCCGCAAAACGGACCACCGCATACGTTCGACAGATTCGCTCATCGCCGGCGATACTGTAGAGACTGGAACGCCGCAGGCCGGCCGCGCTGGCCAGCACATCGATGCCGTAGCTGCCAAATTGTTGCTCTATACGCTCGCTGTTCAAGAGTACGGTTTCAGTGGCACAGGCGCTAAGGGCAGCAGCCAACACCGCGGGGCTTAGTGTGCGGTTACCGCGAGCATCATCAAATTTATCCAACAATCCCGAATCCTTTTCTGCAAATACAGTGTGCAGGGGAGAATATTACATGCGAAATCAGATTATCACTGGCCTAATTGCGGTTTTCCTGCTCGCCTTTTCGTTGCTCACGGCGGTCAAAAAAGGAAGGCTCCCGCCGCACGTCCTGAAAGAAGCTGTCGTGACCGGGCTCGTTCCGAACCAGTCGGACTGACAAGACGCTATACTCCGGTTTCCCGCGATTCTGAGGGTGACCGGAGTGTCCCACAACATAGCGTGTTACCGCTGTGGCGAGTCTCTCGCCAAGTTACCCCTGCCTCTATCCAGGCGTGATCAATGTGCGCAATGCGACGCCGATATTCATGTTTGCAAGATGTGTGTCCAATACGATCCCACAGTGACGCGGCAGTGCCGCGAGGACGGTGCTGAGGACGTCTCGGAAAAGGAACGTCCGAATTTCTGCGACTGGTTTACCCCCAATGAAAACGCCTTTGATCCGGATCGAAAAAAGGATTCGGATGCGGCCGCTGCGGCGCTGAATGCCTTGTTTGGAAAATCCGGTGAGAGCTGAGCGCGGCGATTTTTCCGGTGGCGCTGAGGGTTCGTTGCGGAAGTACTCAACGACATGACGGACAGTGCGCTCGTGGTGTTATCCGGTGGGCAGGATTCAACCACCTGCTTGTATTGGGCTATCGACCGATTCGGTGCCGATAATGTATCCAGCCTGACGTTTGACTACGGGCAACGGCATCGCATTGAACTCAACGCTGCGCGTGAAGTTGCCGAGTTCGCCGCTGTGCCCAACGTCATCTTGCCCATCGACACATTTGCGGCGCTCGGTGGCGATGCGCTGACCGATACAGGTATCGTCGTTGAGCGGAACGTGGCGGGCGATACCGAATTACCAAACACCTTCGTACCGGGTCGGAACCTGGTATTCATGACCTTCGCCGCGGCCTTCGCTTATCAGCGGGGTGTCAGCGATCTGGTTACCGGCGTTGCCCAAACTGACTACAGCGGTTATCCGGATTGTCGCGAAGAGACGATGCAGGCGCTGGGTGTTGCGCTGCGGCTTGGGATGGATACCGAAGTCCGAATCCATACGCCGTTGATGCACCTGTCGAAGCGGGAAACGGTGGAGTTGGCGCAGGCACTCGGTGCGCTTCCGGCAATGGCATTGACCCACACCTGCTACAACGGCGAGCGGCCGCCCTGCGGGAACTGCCCGGCCTGCGAGTTGCGTGCCAAAGGGTTCGCCGCGGCGGGCATTGACGATCCGCTGATGTTGCAACAATGACTTATTCGGTGAAGGAAATTTACTACACGCTGCAAGGCGAGGGCGCCCATACCGGACGTGCGGCGGTTTTCCTTCGCTTCTCCGGCTGCAATTTGTGGTCGGGCCGTGAGGTGCATCGTGAGCAGGCAGTCTGCCGTTTCTGCGATACCGAGTTTGTGGGTACCGACGGTCTGGGGGGCGGAAAATTTGCGACCGCGAACGAGCTCGCAGCCGCGGTTACGGCACAGTGGGACAGAGCGAGCGCCGCCTCACGTCCGTACGTCGTTTGTACCGGTGGTGAGCCGCTGCTGCAACTCGATGATGCGGCGATCGAAGCCCTGCAAGACGCGGGGTTTGAGGTCGGCGTTGAAAGTAACGGCACGCTTGAGGCACCGGGAGGTATCGACTGGCTTTGTATCAGTCCAAAAGGCAGCGCCAAACTGGTACAACGGTCGGGTGACGAACTGAAGCTGGTGTATCCGCAGCCGGAGGCCGCTGCCCAGCCTGAGGAATTTGAAGGCCTCGCGTTTCAGCATTTCTACTTGCAGCCACTGGACAGCCCGGAAATCGGCGAGAATACGAAACGCACCGTTGCCTATTGTTTGAACAATCCGCATTGGAAACTGAGTGTTCAGACGCACAAGCTATTGGGGTTTGATTGACTATGAATCATCGTTTTTTTCGAACCGTTTTTGCGGTAATTGTTGGCCTGTTGGTTGCGGTAATGGCCTATAAGTGGGTCACCGACCCCTCCGGGCGGATCGAGCGTGCGCAGCAGGAACGTGTTGTCGTGATTTCTCGAAATTATCTGAGACTTGCGATCGGTGAGCAATCTCTCGAGATCGTCGATGCGCTGTTACCGAACAGGAAGGTTGGCAGGGTTTACGTCTACCCGGAGGTCGACGGATGGGCCGTGTCCGGCTACTACCGGCGCGATGAAGGGGATCGCTGGCACCCGTATTTGATGTCCATCAGTTCTGAACTCGTCATGACGTCGCTGAAGATGCAGGATACGAACCCGCAACTTGCGGAGCGCGCCGCGGCGGACCCGCTGTTGGAAATCAGCCGGTGAAGTAGCCTCGTAACCCGAGGCGATGTCAGTCGCTAGCTGGAGACATCGTGACAGACGATCCGGAGGCGCCTAAGCTTAGCGCTACTGAAGGTCGGAGACAGGGACTATGAAAAAACACGCGTTTGTTCTCGCGTTCAGTGCTGCGCTGTTGGCGAGTTGCGGTGGCGGCGGTGGTGTTGGTCCCGGCCCCGGCGTTACGCCGCCTCCGGTCGCCACTACCCCCACGGTCACTACTCAGGCGGTCTTCACAAACCTGTCATTTTCTCAGCCCGTCGCGCTGAAGCAGGCTCCCGGTGACTCGTCCCGCTGGTTCGTTCTGGAAAAGAACGGTGTGGTGCGGGTCTTTGCGAACGATCAAAACACGACGTCGCCGACCGCTTTTCTCGATATCAGCGCTCAAGTGAACCCCGCCGGTGAAGGCGGCTTGCTGGGGATAGCGTTTCACTCGAATTTCCCGGTCACACCTGAAGTGTTTGTGTCCTATACGCGCACCGGAGTGGGCACGCCTCTTACGTCCGTAGTATCGCGGTTTCTGAGCACCGACACGGGCCAGACACTGAACGCTGCGACAGAAGAGATCATCCTCACTATCAGCCAGCCGTTCGATAACCACAATGGCGGTGACATTAGCTTTGGGCCGGACGGTTTTTTGTACCTGGGCGTCGGCGATGGCGGCGGTAGCGGCGATCCGGAGGATAACGGCCAGGACACCAACAATCTCTTGGGCACAATTGTTCGCGTCGACGTTACCGGCGGTTCACCGTACGCGATACCCGCCGGAAATCCTTTCGAGGCGAACGCGGTCTGTACCGGCGGAAGCGGTGTCGCTCCGTGCCCGGAAATTTACGCCTGGGGACTGCGTAATCCGTGGCGCATGAGCTTCGATGCGGTGACTTCCCGCCTTTGGACCGGAGATGTGGGGCAGGACGCCTGGGAGGAGATCGATGTGGTCCTGGCTGGCGAGAACTACGGCTGGAATGTTCGCGAAGGCGATAACTGTTTTAATCCGCCGAGCGGGTGCGCGGACACGTTTGCAGCGCCGATAGCGGAGTACGACCATTCGCAGGGGCAATCGGTGACCGGAGGCTATGTCTACCGGGGAACGGCGATACCGGACCTCGTAGGCTGGTACGTCTTCGGAGATTTTGTATCCGGTCGTTTATTCGGTATCCCGCAGGACAGCGCGGACGGCGTTGTTGTGGACGTGTTTGACGACACAGGATTGCAGATTGTTAGTTTTGCCGAAGCTACGAACGGCGAAATCTTTCTGCTGAATTTTGGGGCTGGCACCATCTTTCAAGTCGTGGATGCGCCGTAGGACGGTTTTGTTATAGAATCCGCTGCCAATTTTGGCAACAGCAAAAAAGGTGAGTCGTGGCAGTGAAGAGTGACATCGAAATCGCACAGGCGGCCAATATTCTTCCTATCCAGGAAATTGCAGCCAAGCTGGGGATTCCCGACGACGCATTGATCCCCTACGGGCATGACAAGGCGAAGATCAGCGCGGATTTTATCAAGGCAAACGGCCAGTCGAAAGACGGTAAGCTGGTGCTGGTTACGGCGGTTTCACCGACCCCGGCAGGAGAGGGTAAGACCACTACTACTGTGGGCCTGGGCGACGGGCTGAACCTCATTGGCAAGAAGGCGGTGATGTGTCTTCGCGAACCGAGCCTTGGACCGTGCTTCGGTATGAAAGGTGGCGCGGCGGGTGGCGGCTACGCGCAGGTTGTGCCAATGACGGACATCAACCTGCATTTCACTGGCGATTTTCACGCGATCGGCGCGGCCAACAATTTGCTCGCGGCGCTGATCGATAACCACATGCATTGGTCCAATTCCCTGGATATCGACCCACGCCGTGTTACCTGGCGACGCGTTGTGGATATGAACGATCGCGCCCTTCGCAGCGTGACATCGGGTCTTGGCGGCTACCACAACGGCGTTGTGCGTGAAGCGGGGTTCGATATCACGGTTGCCTCTGAGGTCATGGCAATATTCTGCCTGGCGACGGATCTTGCAGACCTCGAAACTCGACTGGGCAACATCGTTTTGGGCTACACGCGCGATAATGAACCGGTCACCGTCAGGGAGCTGAACGCACAGGGTGCGATGACGGCATTGTTACGAGATGCGTTTCAGCCGAACCTGGTGCAGACGATGGAGAACAACCCGGCGTTTATGCACGGCGGGCCGTTCGCCAACATCGCGCACGGGTGTAACTCGGTAATTGCGACCCGAACTGCAATGAAACTGGCCGACTACGTTGTTACCGAAGCGGGTTTTGGTGCGGATCTGGGTGCGGAAAAATTCTTCAACATCAAATGCCGTAAGGCGGGTTTATCGCCGGATGCGGTCGTACTCGTCGCGACGATCAAGGCACTCAAGATGCAGGGAGGTGTCGCCAAAGATAAACTCGGAAACGAAAACCTTGACGCCCTGCGCGACGGCTGCAAGAACCTTGAGCGCCACATAAGAAACCTGGGTAAATTCGGCGTGCCGGTCACGGTGGCGATTAATCATTTCACCGCAGATACCGATGCCGAGGTTGAGGTCGTGCGGGATTTTTGCAAGAAATATCACGTCAAGGCTATCAAGTGCACACACTGGGCAGATGGCGGTAAGGGCACAATGGAAATGGCCGAGCACGTTGTTGATCTTTGCGAGAATGGCAATGCACAGTTTCGAACCCTGTACGATGACGACCTGTCGCTGTGGGATAAGGCTGCCACTATTGCTCGCGAAATTTACGGCGCGGACGACATCATCGCCGACAAGAAGGTTCGCGACCAATTTACGAAGTTTGAGCGTGAGGGATATTCCCGATATCCGATTTGCATGGCAAAGACTCAGTACAGCTTTTCGACGGATCCGAACTTGCTCGGCGCACCGTCCGGTCACGTCGTACCGATTCGGGAAATCCGCCTTGCTGCCGGCGCCGAGTTCGTCGTCGTTGTTTGTGGCGCGATCATGACTATGCCCGGGCTGCCACGCATACCGGCAGCCGATTCAATCGGTGTAAACGCCGAAGGGCGGATCGAAGGGTTGTTTTAGAGCGTTTCTTTGATCCCCAGATTGTCCGGGAGCAGGAAACGTTGCCGGGCCAGATCCGAGGACAAACATGCGTCACTGTAGTACCGGGACAGCAGTTCTTTTCCGTCGTTGATGAGATCGGTGTTACTGCGTTTGAAGACCTGCCAGGTTTCCGCGGTTGCTGCGCGTTGTGCGATTAGCAGAAGAAAGAACCACGTAAGAGTGGCGTGGTACTTACCTTCTGCGCCGAGTTTGATCACGAGGCGTTGCAGCGCGACATCGAATTTTTCGAGAGCCTCGCTGAGGGGGTACTCACGGACGTACAACCAGGCAACGTAAACGTGTGCCTCGTGGTCGAAACGTTCGGGGTCGACGTGCCCGGCTTCGAAGTCGTCGATTGAGTATTCCGGCGAAGTTGCGCTATCCACGCTCGGACTCCACCAGTTGGTGACTGTCGGCGGCACACAGTTCGCAGCCGTAAACGCGTTTTAGTTGTTCGATGATTTCCTGCGTTTCCGATGAGAAGGGCGCCTTGCCCTCGAATGCGTGCAGGACTATGCCCTCCAAGAGGTCGCCGAGGGTGATATCGGCGAATTCAGCGAGCCCTTTTAACACCTTTAATAAAGACGACTCTATGCGAACGCCTGTTTGCGTTCGTTTGATTGTGGTTCTCGGCATGTTTCGAATTCGCTGTTTGGTACATTGGTAACATGGTAACAATATAATAAATACTGCGCAACTCGCTCAATGCAGGCCCCTTTTCAACTAGTCGTCGTCAAGCTTTCGTCGAGACCGCTTAAGCGCGCCGCGCTTGCTCTTATTATCCAATCGTTTTCGTTTTGCTTTCCTGCTTGGCCGTGTCGCGATGCGGCGCCTCGGCTCGCGCAGCGCAGCGCCAATTATTTCGGCCAACCGAGTCAGCGCCGCCTGCCGGTTTCGATCCTGGCTCTTGTAAGCCTGGGACTTGATAACGACAACGCCATCGTCGGTAATTCTGTGATCCGATAACTGCAGCAAACGTGCCTTGACACGCTCGGGTATTGCGTCGCTTTGAACGGCATCGAAGCGCAAATGAATGGCGGTGGCTACCTTGTTAACGTTCTGACCGCCTGCGCCCCGGGAGCGTACCGCGGCCATACTGATCTGGGACATCGGAATGCGAATGGTGTTCGAAATGTCGAGAGTGTCCACGTTGTCTCCGATGTGTGAGAATGCGTCCCCATGATCCTTGTTGGCGCGATGAATGCAAGTACGTAACCTGATGATTCTGATCGTTTGCG
Organism: uncultured Woeseiaceae bacterium; assembly: GCA_964654975.1. Classification (GTDB taxonomy): domain Bacteria; phylum Pseudomonadota; class Gammaproteobacteria; order Steroidobacterales; family Woeseiaceae; genus UBA1847. The sequence continues at coordinate 70,772 of CAZZKW010000005.1, read as the reverse complement.
GACTGATCTCAACAACAGGTTCTATCGTGGTAGTGACCTTGGGCGGAATCATCGGTTCCGAATTGGGGGGTAACCCGGCGTTCGCGACGCTGCCGCTATCGGTGATGGTGATTTCTGTTGCAGTAACGACAATTCCGGCGACGATGTTGATGCGCAAGATCGGTCGGCGAAAAAGTTTTTCAATCGCCTCGTTATCTGCCGTCGTGGCGATGGCAGTCGCGATTCTGGCGCTCAAGGAATCCAGTTTCCTGCTGTTCAACGTGGCGATGATGTTATTCGGCATCAACATGGCGTTTAGCTATCAGTACCGCTACGCAGCCGCGGAAAGCGTCGAGGCCAAATATGTAGCGCGCGCCGTTTCGCTGGTCTTGGTTGGATCGATCGCCGCGGCGTTTGTCGGTAAGGAGTTATCGACGCGAGGGCAGTTCTGGCTTGAGGGTATCCCGTACGCGGGCACGATGTTGGTGTTGGCCGCGATGTTTAGTGTGCAGGCAGTGATATTTCAGGTGATGCGCCCGGCCAGGGATGAGGGCTCCGACGATGTCGGTGAGCCACAGCGGGCATTGTTAGAAATCGTACGGCAACCGGTATTTATCGTTGCGGTACTCGGCGCGACTACCGGCTTCGGTTTAATGACGCTCGTCATGACGGCGACGCCTTTGAGCATGCACGTCAACGATCAGTTTTCTCTTGAACAAACTGCCGGCGTCATTCGTGCGCACGTTCTGGCGATGTACGTGCCCTCACTGTTCACCGGTTTTCTCATTGAAAGGGTTGGTGTGACGAGGTTAATGTTCGTTGGTGCTTTGGGTCTGTTGGCAGCTTCGATTGTCGGGCTGCAAGGTCATACGATGTTGCATTATTGGTGGACTCTCGTGTTGCTGGGAGTGAGTTGGAACTTTCTTTACGTTGGCGGTACGACGATGTTGACTTGCACCTACAGTACGGCTGAGCGATTCCGCGCTCAGGCCGTTAATGAATTTCTGGTATTTGGTACTTCGGCGACCGCATCTCTGATGGCTGGGACGGTCATGTATTTCTTTGGCTGGGCGACGTTGATGCTAATCCCTATACCGTTTCTCCTCTTTATCGCAATCGGCTTGATCGCGGTGAGGAAAAATCCGCAATTGCGTCGCGCAGAATTCGCCGATGCATGACGATTCGAAGCTTCGCGGTTTACTGACGGATGCGGCGATGCGCGCTGCGGATTACCGAGAGAATATTTCGCAACGCGCTGTTGCGCCGTCGCCGGAGGCGGTTGCGGCCGTTGACGGGTTTGTTGAGCCGCTGCCGGACGTTGGTTGCGATGACCGCGTGGTACTGGAAACTCTGGATAAGATCGGTTCCCCGGCGACCGTGGCCATGTGCGGTCCACGCTACTTCGGATTTGTTATCGGCGGTTCGCTGCCAGTGACCGTTGCGACGAACTGGCTTAGCACGGCGTGGGACCAGAACGTCGGTATGCACGAAGTGACGCCAGCGGCATCGACACTGGAGCGCGTAGCGATGGACTGGATGTTGGACCTGTTCGGCTTACCGGAAGGTTGTGGTGCCGCGTTCGTAACAGGAGCGACAGTCGCGAATTTCACGGCTCTTGCCGCGGCGCGCAACCGCGTATTTTCCGATGTCGGCTGGAATGTCGAGGCAGATGGCCTGATCGGTGCGCCGCCGGTAACGATCATTGCATCCGAAGAGTCGCATCCGACCGTATTCAAGTCTTTGGGCTTATTGGGTTTCGGACGTAATCGAGTGCTGCGGGCGCCGGTGGACCACCAGGGTCGGATTGATATCCGTCGTTTTCCGGAGTTCAGCGGTCCAACCATTGTTTGCACTCAGGCAGGCAACGTCAATACTGGTGCATTCGATCCGGTTGGCGAGATTTGCGATCTGGTCAAACCGCGGAAGGCCTGGGTGCACGTTGATGGTGCGTTCGGGCTGTGGGCCGCGGCGTCGCCGGATCGCGCGCATCTGTGCTCGGATTTCGCTGCGGCTGACTCGTGGGCAACCGATGCACACAAGTGGCTCAACGTCCCGTACGACAGCGGTATCGCTTTCGTTCGAGACACCGCCGCATTGAAATCGGCGATGGCGATTACCGCCGACTATCTGATGACCGATACCGAGTTTCGCAACCCGTCGGATTTCACACCGGAATTGTCACGCCGTGCACGGGGTGTCGATGTCTGGGCGGCGCTGAAATCACTGGGAAGGCAGGGCGTTGCCGAGATGATTGATCGGTGCTGTAGTCATGCACGTCGGTTTAAGCACGGTTTTCGTGAAGCGGGGTACGAAGTACTGAACGACGTTGTCCTGAATCAGGTCCTGGTGTCGTTCGGTGACGACGCAGTGAATCGCAGCATCATCGACGAGATTCAACGGGAAGGCACATGCTGGTGCGGTGTGACTGTCTGGCAGGACAAGACCGCGATGCGCATCAGTATTTGTAACTGGTCAACGACTAAAGACGACGTCGATCGCAGCCTTGCCGCGATCCTGGCGATTGCCGCAGCGAGTCAGAAGTTGTAGACGAACGCCAGCGAGACCACCGGCCACGCTTTGTAGTCGCTGACATCGTCTTCGAGTTCCAGGCGTTCAGCTTCCAGAGCCGTCGCGAGCTGATCTTGCAGCGGCTGCGGTAAGTCGGCGAGACCGGTTGCAAGCAGTGAAACCGATGGCTCACCTTGCCACAACACACCGAAGTCCAGGTTTAATCCGACTTTTCCGAAGATCTCGAAGTCGTATCCGACACCCAGATAGGGGGCAGTGTTGCTGAAGGATGTGACACTTTCCAAAGTACCGACGTCCGCCGCGGTGAATGATGTTCCACCGATTTCGTAGCTTGCGCCGCTGGTGTCCTGACTCGTCAACTGCAGTTCGTTGCCGTTCGAAAAGGCGCCAACCGTTACGCGGAAGGGACTCAACGGGAAGCGGAGGTTACCGGTCAGGAAATAATTGTCCGCCGCGAATGTCGCGTCGTAGTTGATGCCGGCTTGTGAGCCGGTATCGTCGTAGTCGTAGCGGTTGAGACCTGCACGAACGTCAAACCAGCGTATCGGGCTCCAGCGACCTTCGATGCCCAGACCCAGGGTGCCCGCCTTGAAGCCGACACCGAAATCGGCGTTTGCCGTAGCGGATGCGGCGAGGAATAGCGCGACCAGAGCCGCATTGCTCACTGATTTACTCATGGTAGTTCTCGACTGATTCAAACCCGGATAATCAGAACTCAGCATAGGCGTAGGTCGCATTTCGGACTGTGCGATACATCACAAGGCGGCCCAAAACAGCGAAATATGTCAAATCTGCGGAAACTACGGTGTTTCGCAAGCGGCGTGCCGGTAGCTGCGGAGCTAGATTGAACGTGCGCAGGAAGCGCATCAACTGATCAAATGGAGATTGAAATGCGAGAATTGACAATGAGTGAGATGAGTATTGTTTCGGGTGCTGGAGACGATTGCTCTTCGGGCGGTGTATTGGATGGCATCACTCCGGAAACCGTCGGCGATGCTCTAATCAACATATACGAAGGCGCGATCGCCGCGACGTCGTATGTAATTGAGCGTGTTGCCAACGCGCTCTAGTCGTTTGCTATCGGGGCGCGTGGTGCGCTCCGATAGCTGCTCTATGCAACAGGTAAACGATTGCGATGACCGTGCTGGCAAAAACAGCGATGGAAATAGCTAGCACAAGCGTTGTGACGTCACCGGCATGTGGGTCCCATCGTACCGAGAGACATCGCGAGTCAATCAGAGCAAGCGCATTTATCGTTGCGTGGGTTATCGTTGCTTGCCACAAGGATCGCGTAAGCCAATATTGAGCACCAAAAACTGCACCGGCGGCGAATACAAACAGCCACGATGAGTAAATATGAAAAACCATGAAAATTAATGTCGAGACCAGCACGGAAATGACGAAGCCGCGTTTCCCGAGAGCCGTCAGCACATAACCGCGGTGTATGATTTCTTCTATAATCGGGACAAGAAAAACCATGATGAGAAAGCCCAACATCAGGTCGGTTGGTGCTGGACACTGGAATAGGAGTGTCGTCTTAACAGCGGGGCCCGAGTGAGCTGCCCCGTCCGCCGCGAACGCAGCTTTCGCGACGTATACGCTCCACCGGGCCAGTCTTATCAACACACCGATCGCGACAGCCGACAAGGCAATACGCCAACTCAAGTCGACGCGTCGGAACTGATCTGTGACAAAGCGCTTTTCACTGTGCCACAACGGAAATAGAATCACCGCGAGAACGATTGGAACAACCAAATACGAGAGGTCTGCGGCAACGTCAGCGGCCATCCCGTCCGCAGCGAAACGAATCTGCAGCGCAGAACGTGCAACCAATGCAGCGACAAGCGCCACCAGTACCGCAACCAGCGTTTTTCTAGGTATTGATCGGGTAATCATCCACACAATCCTAGTTTCTCTGGCGAGATAAGTACTCCGCTAAAACTCGGTAAAAACACCAATTACACCTCTATTGCCCCGGCATAGTGGCACATGTCAGCTCCGTCATCTTATCGCACGGCCACTTGAGAAATATCGACGGGTGAGTCGCGGGGCCAATGCGCTCGGTATCAGAGCCAGGTAGTTGTAACTCGGCATAGGCGCAGGTCGTTGTTCGGACTGTGCAGTACATCATAAGGCGGCGCAAAACGGCGAAATATGGCAAATCTTTGGAAATTGCGGCGTTTTGTGGGCCGTGTGCCGGTAGTTTCGGGCTAGATTGAACGTATGCAGGATGCACGTCAGTTAATCAAATGGAGATTGAAAATGCGAGAATTAACAGTGAGTGAGATGAGTATCGTTTCGGGCGCGTGTTCGGAGGACGGCGGTGACGGAGGCGTTATCGGGTTTTCCCGTGAGGGTTCAGATTTAAGTGCAGTTTACGAGGGGCTGGTAGAGGCAACGTCGTACCTGATCGAATGGGTTGCCGACGCGCTGTAGCCGTCTTTTGTGGCAGACAGCGAAGTTTGCGGCCACACAGCTCTGATCTACTTTGCCCGGAATAAATCAGAGGCCTCCTGCCTTTCTCTGGCGAGACACGTACTCCGCTACAACTCGCTGAGCACCAATTGCGACCCTACAAACCCGGCAAATTCGTATAGGTCGGCTCCGCCATCTTGTCGCGCCCCCATCTGAGAAATATAGACGGGTGAGCGGCAGGTTCGATGTTCACGTTGTCGAGGTCACCCGCGACATGCGGCAATGCCATCAGACGCTTGTCCATGACCCTGAACCAAAGCCACGGAAAATAGGCGAGCAAATACATGCCAAAATAGCCGTTCGGCAGTCGCGGCAACTTGTCGAAATGCCGCAGCGACTGGTAGCGCCGCAATGGGTGTGTGTGGTGATCGGAGTGGCGCTCCAGGTTGAACAGCACGAGGTTGCTGAATATATGGTTGCTGTTCCACGAGTGATGCGGTTCGCAGCGCTCAAGCTTTCCGTTTTCGCCTCTCTTGCGCAGCAGACCGTAATGTTCGATGTAGTTGGCGCTGGTAAGTTGCCAGTAGGCCATCGCGTTGTGGATCAGAAGGAAGGGTATGACCTGCCATCCGAAAGACAGCAACAAGGCCAGGCTCAGCAAGAACGTTATCGCATAGGATTGCAATATTTGATTGCTCGGATGCCAAACCGGTTTGCCGCGACTTCTCAGGCGCTCGCTCTCGATTGCCCAGCCGCCAAGGAAGGTGCCTGGAATTTCTCGCAATGCGAATTTGAAAATACTTTCGCCCATGCGTGCGCTCGCCGGATCTTCACGGGTAGCGACCAGCCTGTGGTGGCCGCGATTGTGTTCGATTGTAAAATGACCGTAGGCGGGAACGGCCAATACGATTCTCGCGAGGACTTTTTCGAGCCGGGAATTTTTATGCCCGAGTTCGTGCCCGGTATTGATCGCCAGGCCGGAGATAACGCCGGTAAACGTTGCCAGCAGCAAGAACGACCACCAGCTCAAGTCATGAGTTGCCGCGTAGCCAGCGGCACCGATCAGAGTGATAAAGTGTAATGGAACAACGACGTAAGTAAGTCGGCGGTAGTAGGGGTCCTGGTCGAGTTGCATCACAATCTCTTCGGGCGGATTGCTGTTATCTTCGCCGATGGCCCAGTCGAGAAGCGGCCCGACGATATAGTTGGCGACGACCGGCCAGATGAACCACGCTTCAGCGCCGGTTCGCGCGTACAAAGAGATCGCGACAAACGGTTGCAGCGGATAGATAACCGACAAGATCCAAAGCCAACGTTTCTTGTCAACATAATGTATTGCCCGGCCGTCCTCCAAAACACCGGTGTAGCCTTTCATCGCACTTATCCAATACGCCTCGTATTGGTGAATTATACAAAACAACGGAGAATCAATGCGCTGAAATCTGAGCGATGCAGCGCCGGCTCCAAAATTACTCTATTATTTGGAGTCAGGCATGCGTTGGAGGATTGCGTTGAGATTGCAGCTAAAACTGACCTTGATCACTGCGTTGTCGCTGTTTATCGTGGCCTGCGGAAACGATTCGGAAAACGCGCTGTCTGATAAACCAACAGTGCCGCTCTTGTCGGCTGCGAGCTTGGGCGACCAGACCGTATTGGACGTTGCTGACTATTTGAGTACGGTGCCGTTCAGCGACGCGGATATCGAGAACGGCGTGCGTCAGGCACGAATTTGCCGAGCCTGCCACAGCGTTGACGCCGGAGGGCGAAACATGATCGGGCCGGCGCTGTACGGTTTTTTCGGCCGGCAGGTGGGTGCACAGGCGGGTTTTAATTATTCAGCCGCGATGCGGAGTGCAGACTTCGTCTGGACGCCGAGAGCACTGGATGCCTGGTTGGCACGACCGGGTTCTTTCTTACCCGGTAATCGCATGGCATTTGCCGGGGTGATGCGCCAGAAAGATCGGGACGACCTGATCGCGTTCTTGCTCACGGTAACGTCGGATTCGAGTGAAAAGGAAGATAACTAAAAGGAAGTAGTGCTTCATGGAGTCCAGTCAGGCTTTGGCTAACAAACGAACAGAGGAAGAGCGGCGCGAGTTTTCCTGGAGAACCGTATTCTTCGGATTTACGCTCTCGCGTCGGCGCGAGCATCGTCGTATTGCCGAGGAAGAGGTAATATTCCTTGACTGGCACCATCCGTGGCTGTTTTTCCTGGCGGTCGGCACGATGTTGCTGTCGTGTGCTGACGCTTTTTTGACGCTGCAGTTGATCGACCTCGGCATGATCGAGGCCAATCCGCTTATGCGGGCGGTGATGGGCCATAGTACCGTCCTGTTTACCAGTACCAAATTGGCGATGACCGGCATCGGAATCCTGATGCTTGTGTTTATGGCGAAAGCGCGCTTCCTTAATCGCTTTCGGGCGGGTTTATTTCTGACGATCTTCTTCACGTTCTATGCCTGCCTCGTTTGTTACGAACTGGTCAGCCTTTTCAGCGCGTTGTAGCCCGAACAGCATACGATCGATTCCTTCTCGCGTGCCCTTGGGATAGACTAACGGCCGTTTTTGGTCTCCGCGGGGGTCCCCGGATTTTCGGCCGATGTGGCCGCACTAGTCTGTGAAGAGATAATTGAGTAGTTCCCTCAAAGAGCAACTGGCGTCGACGCCGCTGTTCGGCGCCAACGCGAGTGCTGTCGAGTCGCTGTACGAGCAGTACCTTCAGCGGCCGGAGACAGTGGCTGCGGGATGGCGTACATACTTCGAATCTCTGGGAGACTCTGCGACAGAAGTTGCGCACTCAACCATTCGTAATCGGTTGCGCCGGGAGTCCCGTCAAGCCAGTAAGGCGACCCGGGCCGTCGGCGGTTCTGCGGACAAGCGTTCTTCCGGCGAAAAACAGGCGGCTGTGTCGCGCCTGATCCAGGTTTACAGCCTTCGTGGGCACCAGATCGCGACCATTGACCCGCTCGGCTTGATGGCACGTCCGATGCCGGGCGTCTTGAAGCTGGACTATCTGGGTTTGACTGAGTCCGATATGGATTCGGAGTTTTTTACCGGCGGACTGGCGGGTACGAGCAACGAACGCATGAAGTTGCGCGATATTCTTTCGCTGCTGCAGAGCATTTACTGCGGCAATATCGGCGCCGAGTTTGCACATATATCGCGAGCACGCGAACGTCTCTGGCTGCGTAAGCGCTTTGAACGAGGCGCGGCCGCCGACACTCTCAGCGATGAAGAACGTCTGTCGATTCTCGAAAAACTGACCCGTGCCGAGGGCATCGAGCGCTATCTGCATACTCGTTACGTTGGGCAAAAGCGTTTTTCCCTGGAAGGCGGGGAAAGTCTGATCCCGATGCTCGACGACATTATTCAACAAGGCGGATCGTCGGGGATTGGGGAAATCGTCATCGGCATGGCCCATCGCGGTCGCATCAACGTTCTTGTCAATATTCTTGGCAAGTCGCCGGAAGAACTGTTTGAGGAATTCGAAGGAAAATACGATCCGGAAGAGTTAAAGGGCTCCGGGGACGTCAAATATCACAAGGGCTTTTCGGCGGACATGAAGACGCCGGGTGGCAATGTTCACATCGCACTGGCGTTTAACCCGTCGCATCTGGAAATCGTTAATCCCGTGGTCGAGGGTTCGGTGCGCGCGCGGCAACAGCGGCGTGGCGACACCGAGCGGCAGGAGGTTTTGCCGGTCCTGATCCACGGGGATGCCGCTTTTTCCGGCCAAGGCGTGGTCACCGAGACCTTTCAGATGTCGCAGATAAACGGTTTCCGTACCGGCGGTACCGTTCACATCGTTGTGAACAATCAAATTGGCTTCACGACCAGCCGTCCGTCCGATACGCGATCGACAGACTATTGCAGCGACGTGGCCAAGATGATCGAGGCGCCGATATTTCACGTCAACGGCGACGACCCGGAAGCCGTAGTTTTCGTGACGCGGCTAGCCCTTAAATATCGGCAGCGGTTCAACAGAGACGTGGTTATCGATCTGGTTTGTTATCGGCGCCACGGTCACAACGAGGCTGACGAGCCGGCCGCCACACAACCGGTCATGTATGGTCAGATCAGGAATCAAAAGACGACGCGTCAGTTGTACGCGGATCAACTGGTGAAAAAGCAGGTCGCGACGGCGGTCACCGTCGCGCGTTTACAGGATGAGTATCGGGACAGGCTGGATCGTGGCGAGTCGATACAGGAAGCATCTCTGGGCATGATCGGTAACGAATTTACCGTCGACTGGAGCCCGTTCCTGAATATGCAATGGGACGAGGTTACCGAGACGGCAATCAGCCCCAAGACAGTCGCAGATCTGGGCAAGTCGATTACGACCCTGCCGCCGGACATCAGGCCACACGGTCGCGTACAGAGAATCATCGACGGGCGCAAGCAAATGATCGCTGGCGCTGCGGCGATGGATTGGGGTTTTGCGGAAACAATGGCGTACGCGTCATTGCTGCAAGACGGCCACGACGTTCGACTGGTGGGTCAGGACAGCGGTCGAGGAACGTTCTTCCATCGTCATGCGGTAATACACAATCAGGCGAATAATCACGAATACACACCGTTGGCGCACGTTGTCGACAGGCGCGATGCGTTCCGCGTAATCGATTCGTTCTTGTCGGAAGAGGCGGTGCTCGGGTTCGAATACGGCTACGCGAGTACCGATCCGAACACGCTGGTTATCTGGGAGGGGCAGTTCGGTGACTTCGCGAACGGTGCGCAGGTTGTCATCGATCAGTTCATCAGTTCCGGCGAGGCGAAGTGGGGTCGTCTGTGCGGGCTGACCCTGTTCCTGCCGCACGGCTACGAAGGGCAGGGCCCGGAACACTCGTCGGCACGCCTGGAACGATTCCTGCAGCTGTGCGCCGAACACAACATACAGGTTTGCGTGCCATCAACGCCGGCACAGATGTTTCACATGATCCGCCGTCAACAGGTACGTCATTACCGGAAACCGCTTGTCGTGCTGACGCCCAAGAGCTTGTTGCGCCACAAGATGTCAGTGTCAGATATTGACGAACTCTCAAACGGTCAGTTTGAACTTATTATTCCCGAAGTTGAGGCGTTGACGCTCAAGAAGACGCGCCGCGTCGTGTTTTGCAGCGGCAAGGTCTATTTCGACTTGCTCGAGGCCCGTCAGATCCACGATATTGACGATGTTGCATTGATTCGAATTGAGCAGATCTATCCGTTCCCGATTGACGTTTACGCGGCGTTGATGCAGCAGTACTCGCACGTTGAAGAAATTATTTGGTGCCAGGAAGAACCACTTAACCAGGGCGCGTGGTATCAGATCAAGCATCGCTTGCAAGAACCCCTGGAAGACCATCAACAACTTTATTATGCGGGGCGACCCGGTGCAGCCGCACCTGCTTCGGGTATTTTCAAAATTCATATGCAACAGCAGCAGGCGCTGGTGGAAGCAGCACTCGGTGTCAAGTCCGAAGCGGCCAAAGTAACCAAGCCCCAGAAAACGAAACGGAAAAGCACATGAGCATAGAGATAAAAGTTCCACCCCTCCCTGAGTCCGTCAGCGACGCTACCCTGGTAGCGTGGCACAAGAATGCGGGCGAGTCCGTAGCGCGCGATGAAAACCTGGTCGACTTGGAAACCGATAAAGTGGTTCTGGAAGTTCCGGCCCCGACGTCCGGTACACTCGTGAAGATCGTTGCTGAGAATGGAGCGACTGTTGTCGCGGGCGATGTGCTCGCGATTCTCGAGGCTGGTGACGTCGTTTCGAGCGCGGCAGTAGAGCCGGATGAGGTTGCGAGTCAGGAATCAGCGCCTGCGGCAAGTAAGGAGTTGCAGGGACCGGTAAAGACAAGTCCCGCTGTTCGCCGCTTATTGGACGAGCATGATCTCGATGCAACAATGGTCTTGGGTACTGGAAAGGATGGTCGTATCACCAAGGCGGACGTTCTGTCGTTCCTGAAATCGGACGTCAGTGGTGGCGTCGCCTCCGGAGATTCGGCGCCGCCCGAAGAGGAGGATGTACACGTGATGGGTCGGGACCGGACCGAGCAACGTGTGCCGATGACGCGGCTGCGTGCGCGCATCGCCGAACGACTGGTCGACGCGCAGCAAACAGCAGCGATGTTGACTACCTTTAATGAAGTTGATCTGACCGAGGTTATCGCGCTTCGCAAACGCTACCGAGAGCCGTTTGAGAAACAACACGGTGTGCGCCTTGGCTATATGTCGTTTTTCGCGAAAGCAGCGGTTGAAGCGCTGAAAAGATTCCCGGTCATTAACGCCTCTGTTGAAGGCACTGAGATCATCTACCACAACTACTTCGACGTTGGCATCGCAGTTTCCAGCGAACGCGGGTTAATGGTGCCGGTGCTACGTGACGTCGATCAAATGAGTTTCGCAGAGTTCGAGTTAGCGCTGAATGAGATTGCGGCAAAAGCGCAAGCCGGAACGATCGGTATGGATGACCTGACCGGTGGCACATTTACAATTACCAATGGCGGAATATTCGGTTCGATGATGTCGACGCCGATTCTGAACCAGCCGCAGAGTGCGATACTCGGGATGCACTCGATTCAACAGCGGCCAATGGTAGTCGATGGTGAAATCGTCGCTCGACCAATGATGTATCTGGCAGTAACTTACGATCATCGAATTATCGACGGCAAAGAGGCGGTGCAGTTTCTCGTTGCTATAAAGGAACAACTTGAGGATCCGGCGCGCCTGCTGTTGCAGGTTTGATCGACTTCACACTGAAGGATTGATGGCAAGATGAGCAGAAGTTTCGATGTTGTAGTCATTGGCGCCGGACCGGCAGGATACGTTGCGGCGATTCGTGCCGCACAACACGGTAAGTCGGTTGCCTGTATTGACGAATGGAAGAACAAGGATGGCAAGAATGCCTTTGGCGGAACCTGCCTGAACGCGGGTTGCATCCCGTCCAAGGCGATGCTGGAATCGTCCGAGTTGTTTCATCGCGCCAAGCATGAGTTCAAAAAGCACGGCATAAAGACCGGCAAAGTGGAGCTGGATCTCGGCGCAATGCAAAAACGCCGCGCAAGCATAGTACGCCAATTGACGGGCGGCGTTGCTGGCTTGTTGAAGGCGAACAAGATCGAAGGTCTGGTCGGCCACGGTAAGTTAGTTGCCGGCAGAAAGGTGGAATTCACGCCCGTCGATGGCGACGTAGAGATTATCGATGCGGGCAACGTTATCCTCGCCTCGGGGTCGTCGCCGGTCGAGCTACGAATCGCTGCATTTGACGACGGTACCATCGTCGATTCCTGGAGTGCGCTGGAGTTTGACGCGGTGCCTAAGCGACTCGGTGTGGTCGGTGCCGGAGTCATCGGTTTGGAATTGGGCAGCGTCTGGGCGCGGCTTGGATCGGAAGTCACCGTACTTGAGGCCATGGACGACTTCCTGTTCATGGCAGATCGGGATGTTGCGAAAGTGGCGCTGAAAGATTTGAAGCAACAGGGTCTCGATATCAAACTCGGCGCGAAAGTCAGCGCGGCGAAGGTGGCCAAGAAAGGCGTCGCTGTATCTTTTGAGGACAAAGACGGCAAGCAGTCGATCGAAGTGGATAAACTGGTGGTCGCCGTCGGACGCAAACCGCACACCGATAACCTGTTTTCCGAAGACGCCGGCATTCAGCTGGACGAGCGAGGCTTTATAGTTGTGGACGATGAGTGCCGTACGCGGGTCAAGGGCGTCTACGCCGTCGGCGACTGCGTACGCGGGCCGATGCTGGCGCACAAGGGATCGGAAGAAGGCGTCATGGCCGCCGATCTGATCGCCGGCGAAACGGCCGAAGTAAACTACGACGTTATTCCGTCGGTGATTTACACCGCACCGGAGATCGCCTGGGTCGGCAAGACCGAGGCCGAAGTCAAAGCTTCCGGTGTCGCCTACAAGACGGGGTCGTTTCCGTTCGCCGCCAGCGGACGTGCCAAAGCTATGGAACAAACCTCGGGAATGGTGAAGATCATTTCATCTCAGGACGACGACGAAATTCTCGGTGTACACATCGTCGGACCCATGGCGGGCGAGTTGATTGCGGAGGCGGTCCTGGCGATGGAGTTCGCGGCAAGTACCGAGGACATTCAGCGTACGATTCATGCACACCCCAGTCTGGCAGAGGCAGTTCACGAAGCGGCTCTGGCCGTCGACAATAAGGCCCTGAACTTCCCCAACAAGTAGCCCGAACCGGCTACTTCTCCCAAAAGTCGGCGTTCTTGATGCCGAGTTCTTTGGGATTGAAGGTGTACTTCTCGACGCCCGCTCGTTTCTGTTTCTCGTAATCGCGCAACGCCTTGATCGCCGGACTGCCCATGAAAAACAGGATCAGGATGCCGATGATATTCAACCACGCCATCAGACCAACACCGACGTCACCCATCGCCCATGCCAGATCGGCCGAACGTACAGTGCCGTAGAACACCGAGCCCATCAGCACAAGTTTCAGCACCGTCAGTTCACCCGGGAAGCGGATGCTGCGCCGAATGTAGGCAACGTTGGTTTCAGCGATGTAGTAATAAGCGAGCAAGGTGGTAAAGGCAAAGAAGAATAACGCGATCGCGACGAAGGTTTTGCCGAAGCCGCCCATGACGCTTTCCAGAGCGAGCTGTGTAAATGCCGGACTGTTTGCCGAGATGTCGGTAGCCAGCATGCCACCACTCACGGCCTCCGTAACCCCGCTTACGTAATACTGATTGGTAATCAGGATCATGAACGCCGTTGCTGTGCAGACGAACAAGGTATCGATGTACACAGAGAATGCCTGCACCAGTCCCTGTTGCGCCGGATGCGCGACTTCGGCCGCAGCGGCGGCGTGCGGGCCGGTACCCTGACCGGCTTCGTTGGAATATACGCCGCGCTTAACGCCCCAGCCGATAGCGGCGCCAAATCCGGCCATTGGTGTGAAGATGTCTTTGAAGATCAGCGCCAGGATGTCCGGAAGATCGCCGATGTGAAACAGGATAATGCCGAGCGCCAGTACAACGTAGCCCAGCGCCATGAAAGGTACGACGACTTGCGTGAAATGCGCGATGCGTTTTACGCCACCGAAAATTATAAAGCCGAGAATGGCGACAACAACAACGGCTGCCCCGAGTTTTGTGGCAGAAATGGTGTCACCCAGGAAGTTAACCGTCGTTTCACCACCAAATGCGAGCTCTGCGGCGTTGCCGATACTGTTGGATTGCACACCGGGCAACAGAACGCCCACTGCAATTATGGTGGTGATCGCAAATATCCATGCGTACCACTTTTGTCCCATCGCCTTTTCGATGTAGTAGGCCGGACCGCCGCGAAACTGGCCGTCGTCTTCCTCTTTGTAGATCTGACCGAGGGTTGATTCGATATAGGCTGTCGAAGCACCGAGGAACGCTACCACCCACATCCAGAACACGGCACTGGGACCGCCAAATCCGATGGCTGCGGCAACGCCGGCAATATTGCCGGTACCAACGCGCCCGGATAGCGAGACTGCCAACGCCTGAAAGGAGGAAATGCCGCGATCCGAGGCTTTTCCGGAGAACAGCAGGCGGATCATTTCTCGAAACAGGCGAACTTGAACAAAGCGCGTCAGGATCGAGAAAAACAAACCCGTGCCGAGGCAGAGCCAGATCAGTGCCGGACTCCAAATCCAGCCGTTGATCGTCGCGACAGTATCCTGGAACATGTCCTGCATGCCGTTCCCCTTTGGTTTTATTTATTTTCGGCAGACGGAATGTTAACCCATATTGGGGTGTTGTGAGGCGCATTCAAGCTGCCGCTACAGACGGATTCGGGATATAGTGTCCGGAAGCAAATTTTGGAGCGGTCATATGACATGGTGGGCATGGATGATTCTCGGGGCGGCAGTTCTTGGTATTGAATTGTTTGCGATTGATTTGCAGTTTTATCTCGTCTTTTTTGGCTTGTCTGCGATACTCGTCGGAATCGCCGGCGCGCTTGGTGTGACAATGCCCGAGTGGGCACAATGGGCCGCGTTTTCGGTACTTTCACTGGTTTTCATGGTCACGTTTCGCAGGACTCTGTATGAAAAGTTGCGACGCGGCGCGAAAGGATTTAAGGGGTCGCTGGCCGGGCAGTCGATCAATATCGTAAACGCACTGGAGCCCGGGAAAGAGGCGCGCGAGGAGTACCGAGGCGCAAAATGGACGGTGCGGAATGTCGGCGGTAGTACAGTGCCCGGCGGAACTCGAGCGAGGGTCGTAAAAGTGGAAGGACTCACGCTGCACGTTGAAGCGGAATAATTTTCTATAAGGAGCTTAGGTATGAGTAACGGGTATCTTGTTGCGCTAGCAATTGCGGTGCTGGTGATCGTGGTGATCTCGAAGGTCGCCATCGTCGTTCCGCAACAAAACGGTTACGTTATAGAACGCTGGGGGAAATTCAGTCGAACGCTAAACGCCGGATTTCACATTTTGATACCGTTCATGGAGCGTATCGCTTACAGACATTCGCTGAAAGAGCAAGCGACCGATATCGATGAGCAGGTTTGTATCACCAAAGACAACGTTCAGGTCGGCGTCGACGGCGTTTTGTACATGCAGGTGCTTGACCCGAGCCGTGCGTCGTACGGTATCGGCAATTACATGTTTGCGATCTCGCAACTTGCGCAGACTACCCTGCGTAGTGAAATAGGTAAGATCGACCTCGATCGCACCTTCGAAGAGCGCGGCACTATTAACCAAAATGTTGTCTCGGAACTCGATAAGGCCAGCGATCCCTGGGGCGTGAAAGTTCTGCGCTACGAAATCAAGAACATCAATCCGCCGCACGACGTGCTTACCGCGATGGAAAAGCAGATGCGCGCCGAACGGGAAAAGCGCGCGGTAATCCTGACCTCCGAAGGTGAGCGTGATGCCAATATCAATCAGGCGGAAGGCGAAAAGCAGCGGGTGATAAAAGAATCCGAAGCCGTCAAGATGCAGCAGGTGAACGAGGCGCAGGGTGAGGCCGCGGCTATTCTGGCTGTGGCCACAGCGACGGCTCAGGGTTTGCGGGAGGTTGCGAGCGCGGTAACGGACCAAGGCGGTCCTGATGCCATGCAGCTTCGCATTGCCGAACAATACATCACTCAGTTTGGTAATTTGGCTAAGGCCGGAAACACGTTCGTGGTGCCGTCAAACCTGGCCGACTTGACCTCCATGATGGCGTTGGCGACCGACATCGCGAAACGCAAACCGGCAGGCGAGTAAGCGATAAGAAGACCGTATCGGTCAGGCTTTTCGCCTGACCGATACGACGTTTGCAAGCTGTTCCAGACGATTGATCGCGGTGCTCAAGGTTGGCAGGTCCTTGATTTCAATACGCAGTTCCATGATGACCTGCATAGACTTCTGGTCGGTGCGACTTTTGAGTTCAAGAACATTGGCGCCTTCATCAGCAATCACCGCAGTGATATCGCGGATCAAGCCGTTGCGATCAAAGGCATGCACCGTGAGCTCGACCGGATACGAGCCTTGATCAGACTCGCCCCAGCTCGTTGCCAGTACGCGCTCCGGGCTTCTTTTGTTCAGGCCGAGAAAATTCCCGCAGTCTTGCCGGTGAATGGTCACGCCCCGGCCTTGCGTGATGTAGCCGATGATCAATTCCGGCGGTACCGGTCGGCAGCAACGGGCAAAGTTGCACAGTAAATCACCGATTCCGGCCACCGCGATCGAATCCGGTGTTTTGTCCCTCTTCTGTTTAGTTTGCCGACGCGGCTTTATTGACGAGGGCTCCGTGCCGCGGAGGTTTTGCAACGCGGTAGCAATCGATGCGGAAGTCAGATCACCGGCACCCAGGGCGATGCAAAGTCCGGTCGTATCTTTGTGCTTGAGTTTGTTTGCGATGGCGTCCGTCGGGACATCCTTTTCGTTCAGTCGCGTCAACTCCCGATCCAGTATTTCCCGACCTTGCCGCAGGTGTTGATCTTTGTCCTGTTGGCGGAACCAGTTGCGCACCTTTGCTCGCGCTCGTGCGCCGGCGAGGTAGCCAAGCCTGGGGCTTAACCAGTCACGACTTGGCTGGGCCTGACTGCCGGTGATGATTTCGATTTGATCGCCATTGGCGACACGGTGAGTCAGCGGGACGATGCGCCCATTGATCTTGGCGCCACGACAACGATGCCCGACCTGGGTGTGCACGTGGTAGGCGAAATCCAACGGCGTCGCATTGGCAGGCAATTCGACAACGTCTCCCTTCGGGCTGACGGCATACACGCGATCTTCGAACAGGTCGTCGCGAATTTGCTCCAGAAGGTCCGCTCCGTCGTCAGCCGGCTCCAGCAGTTGCCGCAAAAAGCGGATCTTTTCGTCGAACGCCGCCGGTGTGCCGCCGCCTTCCTTATAACGCCAGTGGGCGGCGACCCCCAGCTCGGCCTGCGCATGCATGTCGTGGGAGCGAATCTGAATTTCCACCGTCTTGCCTTCGGGCCCAACGACCGCAGTATGCAGCGAGGAATAGTCGTTTTCTTTCGGGTTTGCAATGTAGTCGTCAAATTCGCCCGGAAGGTAGTACCAGAGATTGTGGACGATACCGAGCGCGGCGTAACAGGCATTAACGTCCTTAACCAGAATCCGAACGGCACGAATATCGTACAAGGAATCGAGGCCACGATTCTTGCGCTGCATTTTTCGCCAGATACTGTAGATGTGTTTCGCTCTTCCGCTGATTTCAGCGGCGATGCCGTTTGCGATGAGTTCGCTGTGTAGCTCGGCCGTCACAGCTTCAACAAAGGCCTCGCGTTCGACGCGTTTTTCCTTGAGCGCTTTGGCAATGTCTGCGTACGTCTCGGGATCGACGTAGCGAAACGCATAGTCCTCCAGCTGCCATTTTAGTTGCCAGACACCGAGTCGGTTGGCGAGCGGAGCGTAGATTTCGCGCGTCTCGAGTGCCAGAGACCGCTGCACTTCGCGGGACGCATTTTTTGCGGACCGCAGGCGGTGCAGTTGTTCGGCGAGACGAACCAATACGAGGCGCACATCCGATACGACGGCGAGCAACATTTTGCGCAAGGCTTCTGACTGTTGTACGGCAAGGGCTTCACCCGGCTGCCACTGCTCGGGGAGCGAGAACTGTTGCAGTTGTTGCAAACCGATAACGAATCGAGAAATATTCTTTATTTCATTGTTTTTTAACAATTTATCGGAAACGATTTCATCTCTGAATAGAGGGTATGCGTGCACTGCCGCGACGATTTCTGCGGGCAAACCCAGTGGTTCGATGATGCCTGCAAGTTGCTCACCCTCGTTGATCGCCTGTTCGAGTCCGATTTTCTCCGGCAGTTCGGCAAGAAAGTCGCGAACCGCGGCTACGATACCCGCGGGTTGGCCATTCTTGTCCTGTTTTCCAAACTTTGTTGCCGACATTTGTCGTAACTCTCATGAGTGCCTGTTTGTTCAATACCCGTTATCATACGCGCAGTTTCGAGCGGCCTGTCCGCTCGGCGTTTTTCCAGGCATCGCGTGAGCAGGACATCATGGCAGGACACAGTAAGTGGGCGAATATCCAGCACCGCAAGGGTGCGCAGGATAAAAAACGCGGCAAGCTCTTTACCAAGCTGATTCGCGAGATTTCGGTGGCGGCGAAGATGGGCGGCAGCGATTTCGATGCAAACCCCAGGTTGCGGCTGGCGGTCGACAAAGCGAAAGCTCAAAGCATGCCGAAGGATAATATTGAACGCGCCGTCAAGCGCGGTGCGGGCGAGACCGACGGTGCCGACTATCTCGAAATTCGCTATGAGGGCTATGGGCCAGGTGGTACGGCCGTGATGGTCGATTGCCTGACGGACAATCGAAATCGTACCGTGGCGGAAGTCCGGCATGCCTTCACAAAGTTCGGTGGCAACCTGGGAGCGGATGGTTCAGTGAATTACCTGTTCAACCAGGTGGGTCAACTCATGTTCGCCGCCGGCAGTAATGAAGAACTTGTTATGGAAGCGGCGATTGACGCCGGAGCCGAAGATGTCGTGACGGATGTTGATGGCAGTATTGAAGTCCTGACATCACCGGGCGACTTCGAGCAGGTTCGCGATGTCATGCTTGCGGCGGGCATCACAGCAGAGAATGCGCAGGTTACGATGCGGGCGTCGACGAGTGCCGAGCTCGGCGTTAAAGAAGCGACGTCGATGATCAAGATGCTCGACATGCTTGAGGACCTGGACGATGTTCAGGAGGTCTACAGCAACGCGGATATCAGCGAAGATGTGCTCGCAAAAATCTGACACTGACTTGCCGGCAAGACGGCGCATACTCGGTATCGATCCGGGTTCCCGCCAGACCGGTTTTGGGGTTGTCGATTTTGACGGTGACAGCGCCGTGTATGTGGCCAGCGGCGTGGTGAAAAGCATTGATGGTGCCTTCGCCGATCGCCTGCGGCAGATATTCGAGTCAATCGGGGGCATCGTCGATGAATTTCGCCCCGACATTGTCGCGATCGAAAGCGTGTTTATGCACAAGAACGCCGGCAGTGCCCTGAAACTGGGACACGCGCGTTCCGCCGCGATTTGTGCCACGTTTCAGCATGGCGCCGAGGTGCACGAGTACGCGCCGCGAGCCATCAAACAGGCGGTTGTTGGTACTGGCGCGGCGACAAAAGAGCAGGTGCAGCACATGGTGGTGTCAATCCTGAGTCTCGACGGTGTGCCTGGGTCCGACGCGGCTGACGCCCTGGCGGCAGCACTGTGCCACGGTCACCAGCGACGCATTCTCGCCCAGCTCGGCACTGGTAAAGCCATAGCGGGTGCTCAATGATCGGTTCGTTGCGAGGGCGATTGATGTCTAAGCAGGTGCCGCAGATCGTTGTGGAATGTAGCGGTGTGGGTTATGAGCTTGAAACTCCGATGTCGACGTTTCTCGATTTGCCGGGGGAGGGGACTGAGCTGTTCCTTTACACGCACTTGCTGGTTCGCGAAGACGCGCAGATCCTCTACGGTTTTTCGACGCAAGACGAGAGGCTGATGTTTCGCACCTTGTTAAAGGTCAATCGTGTCGGCGCAAAAATGGCGCTCGGCATTTTATCCGCTATGTCCACCAACGCTTTTCGCCGTTGTGTGGAACTCGAAGACACGGCAGCGATGTCAAAGATTCCGGGCGTCGGCAAGAAAACGGCGGAGCGGTTGATTATCGAAATGCGGGATCGAATAGATGTGTCCGTTCTCAGCAGTGGTAAGGCAGCACCTTTGACGGTCGTGGCGAGTGCGCGAAACGAAGCGGTTGATGCGCTCGTTGCACTGGGTTACAAACCTAAAGAAGTGAATACGCTGATCGCGAAGCTCGATACGGACGACAAGTCGGCGGAGGACATCATTCGCATGGCACTCAAACAGGTGGTGCGGTAGATGTCGAACGTCGAACATGACCGCTTGAGCAGCGGGGAATCGGGCGGGGACGACCGGGTCTTTGATCGTGCCATTCGCCCGAAGGTCCTCGATGACTACGTCGGCCAGCCGGATGTCAAAAAGCAGATGCGGGTATTCATCGAGGCCGCACGACGTCGCGAAGAAGCACTGGATCACGTGCTGATTTTCGGGCCGCCCGGGCTGGGAAAGACCACGCTGGCACACATTGTCGCCAACGAGATGGGCGTTGGTCTGCGGCAAACTTCGGGTCCGGTGCTGGAGCGTCCCGGTGATCTGGCCGCGATACTGACGAATCTTGAACCAAACGACGTGTTGTTCGTCGATGAGATCCATCGCCTGGGTGCAGTCGTTGAGGAAGTCCTGTATCCGGCGCTGGAGGATTTTCAGCTCGACATCATGATCGGTGAGGGGCCGGCGGCGCGATCCATCAAACTGGACCTGCCGCCGTTTACGCTGGTTGGTGCTACGACCCGCGCGGGTTTGCTGACATCACCGTTGCGGGATCGCTTCGGTATTGTGCAACGGCTCGAATTTTACTCCGCTGAGGATCTCGACGCGATCGTGCGCCGTTCGGCCGGCATTCTGAACTTACCGATTGAGGACGAGGGCGCGAGAGCGATCGCGACCCGGGCTCGCGGCACGCCCCGCATCGCCAATCGTTTGCTGCGCCGCGTTCGTGATTTTGCCGAGGTCGAAGGTGATGGTGTAGTGACCGATGCCGTCGCAAAGCATGCCATGGATGTATTGCAGGTTGATCCGCACGGTTTCGACGCGTTGGATCGCCGGCTTCTGAAAACCATTATCGAGAAGTTTGACGGCGGCCCGGTCGGTATCGAAAGCCTGGCAGCCGCTATCGGCGAGGAGCGTGGCACCATAGAAGATGTGCTGGAACCGTTCCTGATTCAGCAGGGTTTCATGATGCGTACCGCGCGTGGCAGAGTCGCGACGAAGAACGCCTATTTGCACTTCGGATTGCGGCCACCGAATTCACCCGCTACACAGGATTTACCATTCGATGACAGCTAAACCCTTCGAGTGGCCGATCCGCGTTTATTACGAAGACACGGATGCACAAGGCGTCGTGTATTACGCCAACTATTTTCGTTTCATGGAGCGTGCGCGGACGGAATGGCTGCGGGCGCTGGGAGTCGATCAGACCGCGATGATGCAGGACGAACGACGTATTTTTGTAGTAACGGAAACATCCGCTCGGTTCCTGATACCGGCGAAGCTCAGCGACGAGTTAGTCGTTACAGCGGAACTGAGTCAGCTGAATCGTGCCAGCTTTGAAATTGTACAAAACATTTACCGGAACAATTCGGATGGCGAGCTTTTGATTCGCGGTGCGGTGAAAGCTGCCATTCTGGATGCCGATACCCTGCGGCCGAAGCGAGTTCCGCCGACACTTTTTGAGGAAACCCCATCATGACCGCAGATATGTCCGTTGTCAGCCTCCTTTGGGAAGCCAGCATTCCCGTACAACTCGTAATGTTACTGCTTGTCGGCGCATCGCTGATGTCGTGGAGCATTATCTTCACCAAGCGACGCCTGATTCGGCGTACCAAGAACGCGTCGGACGAATTTGAGGCTGCATTCTGGTCGGGTGGAGATCTCAATACGCTGTACCGCAGCGCCACGCGTGCGAAGGGTGGCAGTATCGGTATGGCGAGTATTTTCGAATCCGGGTTTCGCGAATTCAATCGTGTATTGCAGGCCGGCGACAGTAATACCGACAAGCTGGTCGAGGAATGCCGGCGCGCCATGCGAGTCGCGCAAATGCGCGAAGTCGATAGACTCGAGCAAGGTCTGGCGACGCTGGCAACGATCGGCTCGACCAGTCCCTACGTCGGGCTGTTCGGAACAGTGTGGGGGATCATGGGCGCGTTCATGGGTTTGGCAAATGTGCAATCGGCTACCCTGGCCGTTGTCGCTCCGCCGATTGCCGAGGCACTGATTGCGACCGCCATGGGCCTGTTCGCCGCCATCCCCGCGGTCATCGGCTACAATCGCTACGCGGACAAGGTGGTACGCATCGAATACCGTTATGACGGCTTCATGGAGGAATTCTCGAGCATTCTGCAACGCCACGCACGCGCGAAGCAGGGGGGGTGAGATGCCGACACCGCTGCAAAAACGCAAGCTGATGGGCGAGATCAACGTCGTGCCGTATATCGACGTGATGTTGGTGTTGCTGGTTATTTTCATGGTGACTGCACCGATGCTTACCCAGGGTATCAAAGTCGATTTACCGCAAGCGAGTTCCGAACCGATAGATGAGGTCCCGAATCACCAGCCGCTGGTTCTGAGCGTGGATGCCGAGGGCAATCTCTATATTGATGTCGGCGACGATGAGAACGAACCGACGACGGGCAAGAAAGTTGTTGCCCGGGTTGGAGCGGTGCTTAGAAACCGGCCGGACACTCCGATCCTGGTAAAAGCAGACCGTGCTGTGCCCTACGGAAACGTTGTCGGCGCTATGGTGCTGTTGCAACGGGCAGGGGCACAAAGCATTGGTTTTGTCACCGACCCATTGGACAGCTACCCGGTACCGGAATAGGTCGATAGATGGCCAGTAACGCGAACAAAATTGTTCCGGTCGGCATGGCGGTGATCCTGCATGTCGTATTGTTCGGGTCGATGTTTGTCGGCTTCGATTGGGCAAGGCCGACGCCGGATACGCCGTTGGTGATTCAGGCGACGCTGGTGACGGAAATTCCGGAGTTTATGCCGCCGCCCATTGTTGAGAAACAGCCGGAGCCCGTGATTGAGCCGCCTCCACCGGAGCCCGACAACAGCGAGCAGTTGCGGCGCGAAGCAGAGGAAGAAAGGCGGGTCCAGGATGCTTTTATCGAAAAACAGAGACTGGAAAAGATTCGACTTCAGGAGGAGGCGGATCGCAAGCGCAGAGAGCGCGAAGAGGTCGACCGCAAGAAAGCGGACGACGCTAAAAAGGAACGCGAGCGGCAGGAGGCCGAGCGAAAACGCGAGCAGGACATTCAAAGGCAGCGCGAGGAAAACGAACGCCTGCGAAAGGAGTTGGAGGCTGAGCAGCATCAAGCAGAAATAGACGCAGAAGCAACGCGCCTTGCGGCGGTCGACTCGGGCGAACTGGCGGTCTACATGACCTTAATTCGACAAAAAATCGAGCGCAACTGGAACGCGCCCGCAAGTGTTGATGCCGATCTCAAGTGTTCGGTGCGCGTGCGGCAGGTTCCGAGTGGCGATGTTACGGGCGTGACCATTCTGTCGTGTAACGGCGATGACGCAGTCAAACGGTCGATAGAAGCCGCGATCTACCGGTCATCGCCATTGCCCAAGCCATCAGATCCGAGTCTGTTCGATCGGAATATCTTGCTAAACTTGAGTAAGCGACAGGCAGATTGACCACAAACCGAGAGGCTAAAGTGCTGAAGAAACTCAAAATACCGTTTTTTGTTTTTATTATGCTGGGCGTCGATGCGCAGGCCGAACTGGTCATCGATGTACAAGGTGTGGCGCAGCCAACGCCCGTGGGTATCGTGCCGTTCGGCTGGGAAGGGAACTCGCCGGATGTGCCGCTGGATATTGCGGCAGTGATCAGCAGTGACTTGCTGCGCAGCGGGCGCTTTGCACCGACAGCACAAGACGACATGTTGCAGAAACCGACCAGCGGTGAAGACGTCGACTTCGACGACTGGAGTATTCTTGGCGTTGAGGCGGTTGTCGTCGGGAAGCTGATTCAAACTGGTGAGAACGCCTACACCCTGCAGTTTCAGCTCTTTGATACTTTCAGGCGCAAACAATTGCTGGGTTATCGCATGCCGGCGAGTCGCGGCACAATGCGCGGTGCAGCTCACCGTGCTGCGGATATGATCTACGAGAAATTGACCGGTATCAAAGGCGTGTTCGGCACCAAGGTCGCTTATGTTACGGCCGAACAGCAACGCGATGGCCGTTTGTACTCTCTGATCGTTTCTGACCAGGACGGTGAGAACGACCACAAGATCATGGAGAGCAAGGACCCCATCATGTCACCTGCGTGGTCTCCGGACAGTCGGCGACTGGCGTACGTGTCGTTTGAGGGCTCCAAATCGTCCATCTTTGTGCAGACATTGCGCACCGGCAATCGCATCCAGGTCTCCAGCAAGCCGGGGATCAACGGCGCGCCGGCGTTTTCGCCGGATGGCCGCAAGCTGGTGGTCACACTCGGTGGCATTGACGGTAATCCGGACATTTTCATACTGGACATAACCTCGCGTCAGACGAAACGCCTGACGACGCATCGGGCCATCGATACAGAGGGCGCCTGGTCGCCGGACGGACGTTATATCTATTTCACCTCGGATCGCAGCGGTGGCCCGCAGATTTACCGAATATCGATAAACGGTGGAACTCCCGAGCGTGTTACCTTCGAAGGCAGTTATAATGCGCGGCCGCGGCTGTCGCCGGACGGCACGCGTTTGGCGATGGTGCACAACGATCGCGGCAACTACCGCATCGCGGTCATGAACATAGAGCGCAGGGATTTGCTGGTGTTGTCGAACGGTCGGCAGGATGAGTCGCCCAGTTTCGCTCCGAATAGTGATAGTTTGATCTACGCCACGCGGCAACGCGGCGATGGCGTGCTTGAGACCGTATCGGCCGATGGCCTGATACGACAGAAGATGGCGTCAGGGCAGGGAGATGTACGTGAGCCGGTTTGGTCACCGTTCCCGAGATTTTGATGTCTAATTTGCTTTAAATATCATTCGTTACTCTATGATATTTAATATTTATTTTGCCTAAAACCAAGAAGGGTTTAGCTATGTCTATCTACAAAACTTTTGCAATCGCTCTGCTCAGTGCAGTACTTGCCGGCTGTGCCGGGTCGACGGTTCCGGACCCGGAGCCGACTGATACGACCTACGGCGACGACGGCGGCGCCGATTCGTCTGGCGCAGGTGGCGATGATCTGGGGGGCGGAGAGTTCTTCGAGGACACCGACGAAGCGCTGGGTACGGTCATTTACTTCGACTTCGACTCCTCTGAGGTTCGCGGACAAGATCAGGATCTCGTCTCGGCGCACGCCATTGCGCTGAATCAGAACTCGTTCGGCAGCGTACGTCTGGAAGGGCATGCGGATGAGCGAGGATCCCGAGAATACAATATCGGCCTCGGCGAGCGTCGAGCACAGGCGGTTCGGCAGATGCTGATGATCCAGGGTGTCAGCGCCTCGCAGATTCAAACGGTCAGCTTTGGCGAAGAACGCCCGCAGAGCATGGGCAGTTCCGAGAGCGACTACGCTCAGAATCGGCGCGTCGAGATCACCTACACGAATTGATGCCGCGATGATCTCTAATAACAAAGGCCTGTTGCTGGTGTTGCCTGCGCTGCTTTTCGGCGGATGCGAACTGATGCCACCGTCCGAAGACCCGGTATTGATCAAGCTCACGGAACTCGAACGGCGCCTGGAGAATATCGAGCGCGTCGTTCAGAGCCAGAGTTTGGTCAATCTGAGTCAGCAGGTCGGTGCCATTGAGCGCCACGGCGACGAGATGCAGGGTCGTGTGGAGGAACTGGAACACAGCTCCGAGAGCACAGCCGAGCGTCAACGACTGCTGTACGTCGATCTCGATGCACGTATACAAGAGCTGGCGCAGGCGGTGCAGGCTCGAAACTCGGTCAATGTCATGGACGGCGGCACTTTGACGCCGGGCCAGCTCCCGGTGCCGGGCGGCTCGGACCGCGATAACTATCAGGCGGCGTTCGAGTTGCTTAAGGAACAGCGCTACGAGCCAGCCGCCATGGCATTTGCGCAGTTCCTGGTGACGTTTCCCGACAGCGACCTGGCGGATAACGCTCAATACTGGCTGGCAGAATCGCATTACGTCACGCAGCAGTTTGCCAAGGCGCTGAGCGAGTTTGAAATTGTCATCAGCAAGTTTCCGAGTTCACGCAAGGTGCCGGATGCGCTCCTGAAAATGGGTTATTGCAACTATGAGCTGAAACGCATGGACGCCGCTCGTGGGTCCCTTCGGCGCGTGCAGGACGACTACCCGGAAACGACCGCTGCGCGTCTCGCGGGCCAGAGATTGAAACGGATGCAGGATGAGGGTGCTTAGCCGTCTCGCGCCGCACGGCAGTTGTTTGTAATTTTGCTTTTATCGGGTATCATGCCGCCGGCATTCGGGTGGCACCCGGCCATCCGGCTCCCGGATGGGGCGTTAGCTCAGAGGTAGAGCATTCGGCTTTTAACCGACCGGTCGTAGGTTCGATCCCTACACGCCCCACCATCTGCTCCCGGTATTCCGGACCAGACGCTAGCCCTGTCCGATTTTGTCGGCCCTGATAATCTGTGTTCGAAAAGGAGATACCGTGGTAAGCACTCGTATCCTTGTCTATTCGTTACTCGTTTTTTCTGCCGTAACAATACCCGCCGTCGCGGATGCGCACACGGAACAGAGTGCGGAGGTCGCTGCAGTCCATTTCCCGATCGGATGCAATGCCACTGCGTCTGAGATCGTTGAGCAGGCGGTCGCCCAACTTCATCACATGATGTACCAGAATGCTCGAACGTTGTTTAACGAGGCATCGGTCGCCGACCCGGAGTGTGCAATCGCACTGTGGGGAGTAGCCATGACCTATATTCACCCACTCTGGCCTGACCGACCTTCGCCTGAAATCTTGTCCATCGGTGCAGAATTGTCTGCGCGTGCGGTTGCAATTGGCGGTCACGATGCGCGCGAGGATGCGTATATTGCGACGGTTTCGGCGTACTTTGAAAATGCGGAAACGCGTACTGAGGCAGAGCGATTGTTGCGTTTTGCAGAGGCCTGGAAGGCGGTCTACGAAGACTACCCGGAGGATCAGGAAGCAAAGGCTTTTATTGCCTTAGCAACACTGGCAACGGTTGACCGCAACGACATGACCTACGCGCAGCAGCGCAAGGCAGGAGCGATAGTTGAAGAGCTGCTCGACATCGATCCGGATCACCCCGGCGCCCATCATTACATCATCCACGCCTACGATTTTCCGGGATTGGCACAACAGGCGCTGCCGGTCGCACGCGACTACGGCGTTATCGCCCCGGAAGTTCCGCACGCACTGCACATGATGACGCATACCTTTACGAGGCTGGGCCTGTGGGACGAATGCATCGAGTGGAATCTTCGTTCAGCGGACGCTGCATGGAAACTCAGCGAAGACAATGGTGCGATATCCGTACATTACCAACATGCCCTGGACTACCTTGCCTACGCCTATTTACAGAAGGGTGACGACGATAAAGCGCTCGATGTTGTGCGCACAATGGCATCGCTGACACCGCCGTTCGGTACTGTGAATCGCGACGCTCAGGCGTACGCTTTTGCAGCGGTGCCTGCACGTTATGCGCTGGAACGAAAGGACTGGGCGGCCGCGGCAACGCTGGAACCCCGCGTCCCGGCAAAGTTTCCCTGGGAGCCTCGGCACGACCGTTATGTCGCGAATACCCATTTCTCCAGAGGATTGGGTTTGGCGCACGAAGAGCGTTTCGTCGAGGCTGAATTTGAGGTTACTGCCCTTGAAAACATTCGTAAGCAGAGCGAGGCGGCAAGCCCCTATTGGTCAACTCAAGCAGAAATTCAACGCCTGAGCGTGCAGGCCTGGATATTGTTCCTCAGCGGCAACGCAGAGGACGGGATTACCCGGATGCGGGAAGCCTCAACCTTGGAGGCCAGTACCGGAAAAAACCCGGTGACTCCCGGTGAGGTATTGCCGGCTGCCGAGTTGCTTGGGGACATGCTTAGCGAATTGGGACTCTATGAGGAGGCGGTGACAGCCTACGATATCGCGCTGACCAGAAGTCCGCGCAGGCTAAACAGTCTGTACGGCGCGGGACGAGCGAGGGAAATGATGCGGGATGTGGAAGCTGCCAGGGTTTATTTCGCGGAGATCGCGGCTATGGTCAGCGAGGAGAGTTCCCGGGCGTCCGTCGAGCACGCGCGCCGTTTTTAGGAGTGTGGGGGGGCAGGGGAGTAGCTGAAGCCCTTTAATTTTTCCAGTAACTCGTGCGGCACGAGATAATCGAGCGCGAAACCTTGCTGACAAGGTTCGATTCGGCGCTTTATGGTATAGGGTTCCAATATACCCCCCAACCTGCACGAACACTGGACAGGGAACACGCCATGTATATCGTAACCAACCGCCGCATGAACATGAGACGCGAAGGATTGAGTGTTTTTGGTTCGACGCCGAATGAAAAAGGACCGAATGAACTGAGAATGACGAGAGTCAAAAAGCAGGCGAATCAGTACGTTGTAAAGCTATTGGCCGACAGGCTTTCTCAGGCAGAGGTGAAGAGGCTGGCCACCAAGTACGACCTGGATATCGACACCGGTTCAGACTGGTATGCGAGCTTACTCGTCGCCTGCGACGTGTTTTCAGAAGCCCGGCGGGAGAAAAAGCACGTTCTGTTCTTCGTTCACGGCTACAACAACGATGTTGAGGACATCATCAAAACCGCCACCGAGTTGCAGCGTCGATACAACGTCCTGGTCGTGGCCTTCAGCTGGCCGGCGAATGGGGGCGGTGCGTTGTCGGGAACGGCGGCCTATATGGATGACAAGCAGGATGCCAGGGCGTCGGCGAACGCCTTGAACAGCTTTATTCGAAAAATTGCCTACTATCACGAAATGTTGACCTGCGGACGAAGCGATTCGTACATGGACAAAGCGAGCGCTCGACATCCCAACAATCCGGAGCTTGCCCGAGAGTACTTCTTCAAACTGCAGGACAGGTCCTGTAAGACCACACTCAACCTTCTCTGCCACAGTATGGGCAACTATCTGCTCAAGTATGCGCTGCAACCGGGCGACAGTTCACTCGCGCAACTGGTGTTCGATAACGTTGCGCTGGTTGCTGCTGATGCAAACAACACCGATCATGCCCGGTGGCTGGAGCGCGTACAGGTAAGAAACCGTGTCTACGTGGTCATAAACGAAAACGACTCTGCGCTGAAATGGTCTCGACGGAAACCCGGCAAGGAGCAAAGCGCTCGCCTGGGACACTACTTGAAGGAACTGCTGGCGGGCAATGCGACGTACCTCAACGTGACGCGTGCCAAAGGCGTTGGCAAAGAGCATAGTTATTTCAAGGGTAAACCGGTCAGGTCCAACACCCGATTGGCGAAGTTGTTTACGAATATTTTCGAAGGAAATGTTGCTGAGACGACGCTCGATTACCGCTCTGATATCAATGCGTACAATCTGAAGTAAGCAATAATACTCTTGCTTGCATGAATTGATTTCAGATAAAACAGGCGACGGCGTAGGCCAGTGTCGTTACTATTCACCGCTTTGCGAACGGGACAATAGTGAACGTGGCGGAGAATCGCTGGAAAATCCATAAGTTTGGTGGCAGCAGCCTGGCGGACGCCGAGTGTTTTGTGCGCGTTGCCCGTCTGTTGCTCGAGTACGACGATTCCCGCCTCGGGGTCGTGGTTTCGGCTATGGGCGGTATGACCGATGCGCTGATTGACCTCGCAATACTTGCCGAACGGGACGACGACAGTTTCGGTCCGGCACTGCACGCTATCGGTGAGCGATACTCGGCGACTGCCAAGCAGCTGCTTGACGGCGAAAGCCTGGTTGCGGTGCTGGACGATTGGAGTCGCGATGCGACGGACGTCACCGATGTCTTAAAGGCGATTGCGCTGGTCAAGTCTGCGCCGAAGCGCAGCCGCGATGTGGTCGCAGGATACGGGGAACTCTGGTCCGCACGCCTGCTTGCCGCATTTCTGGCGCAGGAATCGCCGCAGCGCGGTGGCCGTTGGCTGGATGCACGTACCGTTATTACGGTCCGCGATGCTGAACTTGGGCCGACTGTGCTGTGGCAGGAATCTCAGCAGAAGATGGACAGGGCACTGCCGGCGGACTTCAACGGCATCGTCGTTATTACTGGTTTTATCGCCGCCGATGAGGAAGGTCTGCAGACCACACTCGGAAGAAACGGCAGCGATTACTCCGCGGCTATCTTTGCGGCTCTCACCAAGGCTTCTGCATTGTTTATCTGGACGGATGTCGATGGCGTGATGAGCGCAGACCCGAATCGTGTCCCGGAAGCGCAGGTTATCGAGCAACTGACCTACAACGAGGCGATGGAACTTGCGTATTTCGGCGCAAACGTCATTCATCCACTCACACTGGGTCCGGCGGTAGACAACGACATTCCTGTCTACATTCGAAACAGCTACAAGCCCTCGCACGCTGGCAGCCGGATCGATGCGGTGCCTGTTCCCACGGATAATATCAAGGGCATTACGGCGATCGGTGGCATGGCGCTGGTCAATCTGGAAGGCGCCGGAATGATCGGCGTTCCCGGTACTGCGGACCGGCTCTTTGCTGCGCTGAAGAACGCCGGTGTGTCGGTCACGTTGATCTCGCAGGCGAGTTCGGAGCACTCCATTTGTATCGCTGTCCCGGAGGACGTCGCGAAGCGGGCGCATCAGGTTGTAACCGAAGCGTTTGCCGAGGAACTGGAAAACGGTCAGATACACAGCGTTGACGTTAGTGAAGCGCAAAGTATCGTCGCGGTGGTCGGGGACGGAATGACCGGTACTCCCGGCGTCGCTGCTCGTTTCTTCGGTTCTTTAGCGCGTGCGGGCATCAACATTCGCGCCATTGCGCAGGGTTCGTCAGAACGAAACATCTCGGCGGTCGTGGATTCTGTCGAAGCGACGCGAGCATTGCGCGCGGCGCATTCCGGGTTCTACCTGTCTGCCAAGACGGTCTCGATCGGTTTGATCGGAGCGGGGAGCGTTGGCTCAGCACTGCTGCGCCAGATCGAGAAACAGAGCGTCAAGCTGGCGCAGGACTTCAATATTGACCTGCGTGTCAGGGCGATAGCGCGCTCCCGAAAAATGCTTCTGGGCGAGCGAAGAATCGATATCGAAAACTGGGAAAACAGCTTTGAGTCGTCTGCTGTTGATTCCGATCTCGATGCCTTCGTGGCACACCTGAATCCAGATCATCTCCCGCATGCCGTCATTATCGATTGCACAGCCAGCGAGGTTATCGCGGCGAAGTACGGCGAGTGGTTGTCACGCGGTATTCACGTCATCACGCCGAACAAGAAGGCGTTTAGTGGTGCCTACGAGGACTACCGGGCCCTGCAGGACGCCGCTGACAGGGGTAGTTCTCACTATTTCTACGAAACGACAGTGGGCGCGGCATTACCGGTGATTACGACCTTGTGCGACCTTGTCCATACGGGGGATGAGGTGCGTTCGATCCACGGTATTTTCTCCGGCACGCTGGCTTACCTCTTTAATGTCTACGACGGCACGACGCCATTTTCCGAAATCGTGCGTGTCGCGAAAGAAAGTGGCTACACCGAGCCCGACCCTCGCGACGACCTGTCCGGGATGGACGTCGCTCGCAAATTGACCATATTGGCGCGGGAGCTTGGGCAGGATCTTGAGATCGGCGATTTTCCTGTGCAGAATCTGGTGCCGGAGGCGTTACGCGATTGCTCGGCCGAGGAGTTTCTCGAAAAACTTCCCGAATACGACGATGCTATGAAGACTGTTTATTGCGAGGCAGCTGCCGAAAGCAGGCAACTGCGCTACATTGCGATGTTGGATGCCGATGGTAATGCGTCCGTCGGTCTTGAGGCTGTTGAGGTGTCGCACCCGTTTTGTAACATCAATTTGACGGATAACATTGTGCAGTTTGAAACTGAGCGTTACTCGACCAGTCCGCTGGTAATCCAGGGGCCTGGTGCGGGTCCGGAAGTCACCGCGGCAGGCGTTTTTGCCGATTTGCTGCGACTCGCGAATTTCCTGAGCACGGGCGAAGGTTATGTCTGAGACGGTAACCGCCTTCGCACCTGCCTCGATAGGCAATGTCGCCGTGGGTTTCGACATGTTGGGACTGGCGTTGGCGGATGTCGGTGATCGTGTTATCGCTCGCCGAACGACCGCTGACCGCGTGACGATTGCCGAGGTCCGAGGTATGGATGGCGAGATTCACCCTTATCTGTCGTCGGATGCGAATGAGAATACCGCCTCCATTGCCGCACAGGCATTGCTCGATGCTCACAGCACCGAGGGATCAGTAGAACTCAAGGTGCTCAAGGGTGTGCCGCTGCAATCCGGCATGGGCAGCTCTGCCGCATCGGCCGTAGCTGCGGTAGTCGCCTGCAATGCGCTGCTCCCGTCACCGCTGCCGATCGAAGCGCTGTTACCGTTTGCGCTCGAAGGTGAGAAGTACGCGAGCGGTGGTTTGCACGCGGATAACGTCGCGCCGAGTTTGCTGGGTGGCCTGGTTCTCTGCCCGCCGGTATTGCTGCCAGAGGTCGTTCCCCTGCCGACTCCGGACGGTGTCAGCGCGGTGTTGCTGCACCCGGATTTGCAAGTCAACACGGCCCAGTCGCGGCGCGGTTTAAGCAAAGGCATAACGACGTCGCAGTGGTTGCAACAACAGGGTTTGCTGGCAGGATTTATCGCAGCTTGTGGTTCAGGTGATGTCGATTTGATCGGTAGAACGGTGCGAGACCTGGTTATTGAGCCCCAGCGAGCGGCAAACGTGGTTTGCTTCGAGCAGGTGACCGCAGCGGCCCGGAAATCGGGCGCGCTTGGCTGCAGCTTATCCGGCAGCGGGCCCAGCATGTTTGCACTTTGCAAAACCAACGATGCCAGAAACATCGCAAGTGCAATGGAGCAGGCGTGTCGCGCACAGGGGATTGGTTGCCAATCATGGGTCAGTCCGATGACAGCGCCGGGCGCGCACATAGAGGGTTAGGCATGCAGTACTTCAGTACGCGCGGTGCCGGACCGGTGAGCCTTGACGAGGCATTACGGCGTGGAATAGCAGATGACGGCGGCTTGTTTCTGCCGGAACGTTTGCTCGCATTCGAACGGCGCGATTTCGACCTGGCTGAATCCATTGCGGACGTTGCCGCCGTCATGTTGCGACCATTTTTTGCGGACTCTGTGCTGTCGGACGATCTAGAGAAAATTCTGGCAGAGACGTTTAGTTTTCCAATACCGACGACCTCGCTGGCCGCGGGTGGAAATGACGTTTCCCTGCTGGAACTTTTCCACGGACCAACCGCAGCGTTCAAAGATGTGGGCGCAGGTTTTCTGGCCGCTTGCCTTACGCGTCTTGAGGGAAGTGTCGCTGCGCCGTTGACTATCCTCGTCGCGACGTCCGGCGATACCGGTGGAGCAGTCGCGGCGGCGTTCGACAGGCGCCCCGGTATGAAGGTGGCGGTCTTGTTTCCGGAGGGTCGCGTTTCGACGCGGCAAGCGCATCAGCTTTGTTGTTGGAGCGATAACGTATTGTCGCTGCAGGTACGCGGTTCGTTCGACGATTGTCAGGCGATGGTGAAAGCGGCAATGGCGGATCAGGAACTTTCGTCGGTGCATCGTTTTAGCTCAGCGAACAGCATCAACATTGGCCGCTTGCTGCCGCAAAGCACGTATTATGCCGACGCAAGCCTGCGCCATTTCAGGCGCACCGGGAACAAGCCGGGTTTTGTTATCCCGACTGGCAACCTCGGTAACGCACTGGCGTGCATTTTGGCGCGTGCGATGGGACTGCCTATTGGACCTATTGTACTCGCGACGAATGCCAACAAGACCATTGCGGAATACTTCGAGACGCTCGAGTGGCAGCCGCAAACGAGCATACAGACCCTCGCCTCGGCGATGGATGTCGGAGACCCGAGCAATATGGAGCGTCTGCGCAAACTTTTTGGAGAAGCCGATGTGCTTCGCGAGCAGCTCCGTGTTACGACGGTGAACGACGAGCAGATCGAGGCAGCAATTCTTGAGGATTTCAGGTCATTCGGTATCGCCACATGCCCTCATACAGCGACCGCAACGCACACCTGGCGCCAGTTGGATTCAGAGCTTGCTAACGAGCACGACTGGATACTGGTGGCGACCGCACATCCGGCCAAGTTCGAGACGGTTGTGGAACCACTGATTGGCGAAACCGTGCCGCTGCCGGTGGAGCTTGCAGAACTATTGTCGCGCCCGACCGCTACAGTGAACATCGACCCGACCCTGGAGTCACTTGCTGCCGCCCTTCAGGGTGACTAGGATTAGCATCACCAATGACGGACTTTTTTGATATCGAGAGCAATCCATGGCTGCTGCCACTTGCGGCCGTTGTTGCCCTGTTGCTGCTGTGGCTGGCCTATCGAATTTTCTCCCGACGACGCGGCAGTCTGGAGAGCGTGGTTGCGAACATCAGCGTCGATCGCATTGAAGGACTGGTGATTCCCAGTGCGGACGAAGGCGAGATCATGATTGATTATTTGCTGCTGACGTCGCGGGGCCTTTTGATTCTCGATGTAAAGGATGTCCAGGGCATTGTTTTTGGTGGCGACAAGATGCAGGACTGGACCGTCATTAATGACGAGCGTCGCTATACGTTTTCGAATCCGCAACCGGCACTGTACGATCGCATCGCGGCGGTTCGCCAGATAGTCCGACAGGTTCCGGTCGCCGGGCGTATCCTGTTTCTGGACGGCGCAGAGTTTACCAAGGGCGTTCCGGGTCTTGTTTGCGATCTTGCGGAACTTGCCAGCGAGTTCGGAGAAGCGGACAAGAACGCCGCCAAATTCAAGATTGAAGCCTTCAAGCCGCATTGGGAGTTGATTCGCAAGGAAGCGCTGATCGTCACTGCCTAGCCCGAGCCGAGACCGAAAAACCGCAGTGCGTTCGCGCTCGTTATCGCCGCGACGTGCGCTGCGCTTTGTTCGCGAGCCTCTGCAATAACCCGTACGACTTCGGGTAGATACATTGGTTCGTTACGTCGAGTCTTTGGCCGAGGACGCAGGGTTCTCGGTAGCAGATACGGCGCATCCGTTTCGATGAGCAACTTGTCGTCTGGAATTGTAGAGACCAGTTCATACAGGTGTCGGCCGCGGCGTTCATCGCAAATCCAGCCCGTGATCCCGATGTACAGGCCCATTGCGAGGTATTTTCGCAGCGAATCGCCGCTTCCGGTAAAGCAATGCGCTACCGCTCGTGATAACTCCGGCAGAGTCGGTTCGAGTATCTCCACGAAATCTTCGTGTGCATCGCGTTCGTGCAGGAAAACAGGCATTGCCGTTTCCCGCGCGATGTCGAGTTGCCGTCTAAACGCCTGCCGTTGTGCGGCGTGTGGTGAAAGGTTGCGGCAATAGTCCAGCCCGCATTCGCCCACAGCAACAACGTGTTTCCCGCCGACCAAACGCCGTATTAGCGCATCGCTCTCGTCGGTATAGTCCGACGCGTGGTGGGGGTGCACTCCGGCTGTTGAGAACAAAATGCCGGGTGAGGCGAGCGCGAGCTCTGCGGCCTGTACATTGCTGGCGTCGCTGCTGCCGGTGACGACTATTTTCTGCACACCGGCTGTTGCTGCTCGACGCATTACCTCAACGCGATCTTCGTCGAAACTGTCGTGCGCGAGATTCGCGCCGATGTCGATTAGAGAGTAACTCATTGGTCAGCCCGGACTAGAACGGGTCCCAGCGGAATAATCGAGCGGCGACGACGAGAAGCACGGCACTCATGATTGACAGCGCGATTAAGGTTGGTGCGACGTCGGTGAGCGTAGCGCCATCGAGCATTACGGCACGGGCGGCATCTAAGACATGCGACAGCGGAAATACTTTCGCCGCCGATTGCACCGCGTCCGGAGCGCCTTCGAGAGAAAACCACACGCCGGACAGCATCATCATCGGCCAGGTGACGAGGTTCAACAGGCCTCCGGCAAGTTCTTCGCTGGTCACGCGTGTAGAGATTATCAAGCCAAGCGACACCAGCGATATCGCCCCGACGGTTGCGATCAGAAACAGGGTGAAATAGTTGCCCTCCATGCGCGTGCCGAGAATCAGGTGTGTCCCGACATAAATGAAACTCGTGATCAGTAAGACCAATATCATGCGTGAGGCGACTTGCGCGGTCAGAAACTCGAACGCCGTCAGCGGCGTTGCTCGCAGGCGCTTCAGGAAACCGTTTTTGCGGTAGCGTACGACGACATAGCCGACGCCGAACAAACAGCTGAACATCATGTTCATGCCGAGGATGCCGGGCAGCAACCAATCGGCGTAAGTAACGGCGGCACCCGAAACCTGTCGTTTGTTGATCGTCGTCGGGACTTCTGCAGCGGTGTGGAGCAGGGCGATTTCAGCGAAGTATCCTTTCGGCGATTCGGGGTTGACCCAGTATTCCGTGTTGCCGCTGAATCGGACTACCAGGTCGAGTTGATGCCGCTCGACTTTGCGCATCGCTACTTCGAAATCCGCATACGGTACAAAACGAATGTACTTCGTCTTCAGGAAGGCATGATCGTCCGGACTAATTTCGGCGGCCTCCTGGATTACTCCGACGGTGTACGCGTCGCGATCATTGCCGAACGCGAACGACAATCCGAACATCAGCGCAATCGGCAGGATCAGGCTCCACGAAAGCGACGCCCGGTCGCGCAGGAATTCGCGATTGCGTGCTCTGAATATCGCGTAGATTCTTTTCAACATCGTCGTTATGCCCGCAGCCTGTGGCCGGTCAGGTCAAGGAACAGGTCTTCCAGATTGGGTTGCCGAATCTTGATTCGATTGAGGTTGGTAAGGTGCGGAGACAGTTGCTGCAAACTGGCGCTAACGTCAGTTGTTACGACTTCGACGATTCCGAGCTTGTCGAGAACGGTGTGCTCAACGCCGGCAAGGTCGCCGGTCAGGTCGGAGACGGGCAGCTCGATAATCAGGCCATCGTACTGCTTTTGCAGCAGCTCTTCGGGAGAGCCCTGCGTAACGATTTTTCCCGCGTCCATGATCGCGATTTCGTCGCACAATACCTGGGCCTCGTCCATGTAGTGCGTTGTCAGTAACACGGTCGCACCGCGGGCCCGAATGCTCTTTACCAGATCCCAGAAATTGCGTCGTGCCTGCGGGTCCAGGCCGGTGGTCGGTTCGTCAAGGAACACGAGACGAGGACGGTTAACCAGGGCGACGGCGAGCAACAGGCGCTGTCGCTGCCCACCGGAGAGCTTGCGATTGTCCCTGTCCAGCAAGTCACCCAGAGAGCATTGTTCGATGATCTCTTCGATATTGGCCTGTCGTTCGTACAAGGCGCTGAACATCTCAATGGTCTCACGGACCGTGATGAAGTCCTGCAATGCCGTATTCTGAAATTGAATGCCGGCTTCCTGGCGAAACTTTTGCGCTGCAATTTCGCCGTAGTAGTAGACCTCGCCTGAGGAGGCGGCGGTTACGCCTTCGATGATCTCAACCGTCGTGGTCTTGCCGGCGCCGTTGGGACCCAGCAGGCCGAAGCAAATGCCTTCCGAGACCGTGAAGCTGACACCGTCGACGGCGACGACTCCCGGATAGTGTTTTCTAAGGTTGCGGGCTTCGAGGGCGATTGTCATCGCGGGAGAATAACCAAACGGACGCCCTACGACCACCGTCACATGATGAGTTCGAAGTCCTTGCTGCCGAGCGAAACTCCATTGACCAGAATTTCCACACGATGTATGCCTGCGTAATAGACACGAGTCGTGATCTTGCGGATGCTGTGTTTGCGCGTGGCCGCGTACGATCCGTTTTCGTCCAGCACCAGAGTCTTCCACTTGAACATTTTTGGCGAGGTGCTGCCGTTGGCCTTAACGTGGTGAATAGCGTAGTCGATGATCAACGGCTGTGCTTGTTTGGCGGACGAGACGAGATGAGCCTCGAACACCAGCGCGTCGCCGAAAATCACGCGCGGTGTCATTACCTTCAATTCTCGAAGTTTCACTTGGGGTGGCCGGTAGCCGAGTGCCGCCAGTGTCTTCTTGTGGCCTTGTTTGATCAGTGAGCGACAGGCGTGCTTGACGAGTTTCTGCCGGTTTTTGCTGGCATTTCGAAGCCATTTGCGCGCGACTTCTGCGACGATATCCGGGTGATCCTTGGCAATGTCGTTCAGATTATTTGCCACGGAACGGCGGACGTACTCCGAGTTGTCATCCTTGAGTGCCTCAAGCAGCGGCAATAGCGGCGACGGGTCAGCGACGAAAAGGGGCAGTTGCATGGCCCAGGGCAGGCGCGGGCGTGTGCCTTCAGACACCAGGCGGCGGACGTGCTGGTTCGGGTCGCGAGTCCAGTCGCTCATAATCGAGAGCGCCTGCTGCGGGTTTTCGAGTATCAGCAAGCGAATACCGAACTCCGAGCTGGATCGTTTGGTCATCTGCTTTTGCAGGGTCATTGCCAAGTCAAAATGATCGAGGCCGTGAAGACCGACGTAGTCGGACATCGGCATGACTGCCCATCCGTCGAGGCCCTTAACGTTGACTTTGGTGTTGCCGATGTCCATTTCGTCAAGCGGCGCCAGGCTCGCGAGCAGGATGGCAGCCGTCTCTTCAAAGTCGTGAGGCAGGAAGTTTGCCATCGATTCGGTGATTTGTGCCGAACGCTGCTTGAGTTCGAGCGCATCCAGCCCCTTAGTTGCCGCGGACACAAATCCAGCGCGATCGAAAGCCGGCCAGGCGCGCGCCAGGTGTTTTCCCATTCCTGCGATCAGGTCTTTGTTAAAAAAAATCTTGAAGGGTTCGGGCATGCGGCCTTTTCTCCGGATTGTTCTGCAAATATCGCACAGGCTCGCAGGGAATGTCCGTTTCGCTGAGTCCTGTATGGCGTAGTATTGCAACCATTGACCGTCAGGCGGTATCTAAAGGTTAAGAAACGAAATCAGGGCGAAGACAAGGTGGCGAAGCTAATGAAAAAAATAGTGTTAGCAGCAGGCTTTCTAGCGGTAATGCTGGTCGCACCGACAATCGGTGCGACCGTTAATAAGAGCGTCAAGATTGAAGCAGGCGCGAGCGCCAGTGATGCGACATCGGTCAACGGGAGTATTGTCGTTGGTGCGGGCGCTGTGATCACAGGCGACGTAGAGTCCGTTAACGGGTCGATCCGGATTGGTGCCGGCGCCAGCATTGAGACAGCGTCGACCGTGAACGGTGCGGTCAAGTTGGCCGACAACGTTCAGGCGCATAACGTGCACACCGTGAACGGTTCTGTACACGTCGCCGAGTCGGTGACCATCAGTGGGGAAATTGAGGCTGTTAATGGCGAGATCAGCGTCGGCGCGGGAACGGTTGTCGGGGAAGGTGTCGGCAACGTCAACGGGCAGATACGTGTGTCCGGTGCGGAGATTGGCGGAGATATTTCTACCGTTAGTGGCGATGTCAGTGTCGTCGACGGTGCGATCGTCAACGGAGGACTGCTGGTCGAAAAGTCGAATAACCGGGGCTGGAATTGGGGTTGGGATTGGGGCAAGCAACGTAAACCGCGTATCGTGATTGGGCCGGGATCGAAGATTATCGGTGTAATTACCCTTGAACGAGAGGTTGACTTATTCATCAGTGACACCGCAGAGGTCGGTGGGGTAAGCGGCGTAATGTCCATGGACCAGGCGGTTCGCTTTCGCGGCGAACGCCCCTAAAGTCCCGTAGAATGACAGCTGTGCAACGCGCAGCTACCCAACTGTCTTTATTTTCAGAGACCGACGAGCCCGACGCAATATCGGGCTTTTCGGTGCGCGAAAGCGCCCGGGCGAAACGGTTGTCGATCAAGGTATTTCCCCGCGGGCGGGTCGAGGTCGTCGTTCCCAGGCGAACTCGGGCCACCGACGTACGCAAATTCGTCGAGGCGCATCGGGACTGGATTCACAGGGCGCGACAGGATTTTGCAGCAGAACATACTCCCGAACCTTTTGCGTTACCGAGAACGGTTCGCCTGGACGGCATAGCGAAGCAGTTCAGCATCGAATACCAGCCGCGCTCTGGCGCAAAGACGGTGAAATATCGCTCGTCTGATGCACGGGTCGAGTTGTACGGATGCACGGGCGACGAGGGTCTGTGCGTCGCTGCATTGAAGCGTTGGCTCATGAAGCTGGCGAAAGTTGAATACGCCCCTGAGCTGCGAACCCTGTCGGCACTGACCGGCAACGCGTACAAAAAAATGCACGTCCGGGGGCAGCGCACCTGCTGGGGCAGTCATTCGAGCAGCGGGACGATCAGCCTGAACTTTTGCCTGATGTTTCTGAATCCGCCACAGCTTCGTTACGTTATGATTCACGAACTTTGCCACGCTCGGCACATGAATCACTCGAGACGTTTCTGGCACCTGGTCGCGCGCTACGAGCCGAACTACCGGCGGCTCGATCAGGAACTGAACGTTAGTTGGAAAAAGATACCAACCTGGGTGGGTATTTATTAGATAAACATAGAGTTACGAATAATAGTTAATGTTTACTATTAGCCCCGGTCCAGCAGCTCCCGCAGGTTGATCACGCCCGCGTTGGCTCGGGCAAGATAATTCGCCATGACCAGCGAGTGATTGGCAAATAATCCGTAGCCGCCGCCGTTCAGAATCATCGGCGACCGTAACGGGTCGAGACTTGCCTCCAACTCGCGAATAATCTGGCGAACACTGACTTGTGCATTCTTGTCCGTTAGTACGTTCTCGAAATCAAACTCCGCTGCGCGGAAAAAATGTACCAGCGCCCAGGCAGTGCCGCGTGCTTCGAAAAAGATATTGTCGACCTGCGTCCATTTTGTGCGGACCTCGACCGTATCGGGTTGCGCGCCGGCAGCCTCCGCCGACGCGTCACCGGCCAGATCATCGTTAATGCGATCGGAAGCGACGCTGTTGCCGAGCCGTCGCGTAAGACTTCCGAGCCGCTTTTCGACTTGTGACAGCCACTCCCGGAGGTTATCTGCGCGTGCATAGAACTGTGTGTCGGGATCGCCATTCAGTAAACGCTGCCGATACTTGATGAATGATTCTATGCCGGTTCTGTACTCGGACTCCGTTGCCGGGAATATCCACGAATCGTTGTTGAAGAAAAACTGCGGCGCGCCGGACGCGATGTCCGCGTCCTCTTTGGATTGTGACTGGCTGCGTGTGTAGTCGTCTCGCATGACGCGACCGAGGTCGCGAACCTGAGTGAGGACACCCATTTCCCAGCTTGGGATGTTGTCGAGGAAACCGTTGGGCGGCATCTTGTCGTTGGTCAGATAGCCGCCGGGTTTGTCCAGCAGGGTCTCGGCAACGCGAATGAGCGTGTCCGTCGTGGATAGACCGACGATCGCGGAATTGGCATCCGCCGAGCGATTGACCCAGAAAATATCAGGTTCGCGCGATACGTAAATCCCCAGAACAACAGCCAGAAGCAGCAGGACGCCCAGCGACCAAGCGGTGACTTTCGCCCACTGGCTGGCGGCCAGGATATTCTTTGCGGAGCGTCCTTTCATCGTGTACTCCTGTGCGTATCGTCGGACTAAGAGGCCAGTTGCCGCAGCACGTAGTGCAGAATGCCGCCGTTTTCGTAGTAATCGCGTTCTTTCGGCGTGTCGATACGGATCTGCGCCCGGAACGTAATTGCATCGCCGTCTGGCGGAATTGCGGTGACCGTCACCGTATTGGCTTGTGGATCCGTGTGGCCGGAAATACTGAAGCTCTCTTTGCCATTGAGACCCAGCGAGCCCGCATCCTGACCGTCGAGAAATTGCAGTGGCAGTACGCCCATGCCAATGAGATTGGAGCGGTGAATACGCTCAAAGCTCCTGGCAATCACGGCTTTTACGCCGAGTAACAGCGTACCTTTCGCGGCCCAGTCGCGGGACGATCCGGTACCGTACTCGCTGCCGGCAATGACGACCAGTGGCGTGCCTTCCTGCTGGTACTTCATCGACGCATCGAAAATCGACATTTGCTCGCCGCTGGGTTGATGGCAGGTCCAGCCGCCTTCGGTGCCCGGTGCCAGCAAATTGCGCAAGCGAATGTTGGCGAAGGTGCCGCGCATCATTACTTCGTGGTTACCGCGGCGAGAACCGTAGGAGTTAAAGTCCACCGGTTGCACACCCTGTGCCCGCAGATATTCGGCCGCAGGACTGTCGGCGGCGATGCCGCCGGCCGGGGAGATATGGTCCGTGGTCACGGAGTCGCCGAGTAGTGCCAGCGCACGCGCGCCTTCGATATCCTTGACCGCTGTCGGGGCTTTACTCATACCTTCAAAGTACGGCGGGTTCTTGACGTAGCTTGAGTCCGGGTCCCAGGTGTAAATTTCGCCTTTGGGCGAGTCGATATTTTTCCAGTTCGCGTCACCCTCGAAAACACTGTTGTAGCTGGACTGGAACATGTCCGCATCGACGTTGTTCGCGACGGCTTTCTGAACCTCCGCCTGACTTGGCCAGAGGTCTTTCATGTACACCGGATTGCCGTCCTGATCGTTGCCGAGCGGATCCTTGTACAAGTCCACGTCCATATTGCCCGCCAGCGCGTAAGCAACTACGAGCGGTGGCGAGGCCAGGTAGTTGTGTTGCACCAGCGCGTGAATACGGCCCTCGAAATTGCGATTGCCGGACAGGACACTGGTGCCAACGATGTCGCCATTTTTCACCGCCGCCGCGATTTCCGGGAGCAGCGGTCCTGAGTTGCCAATGCAGGTCGTGCAGCCATAGCCGACAGTGTGAAACCCCATCGCGCCGAGGTCGTCCATGAGGCCCGCCTTTTCGAGGTAGTCGGTGACGACTCTCGATCCCGGCGCCAGGCTGGTTTTTACCCAGGGTTTTACCTGCAAACCTTTTTCATGGGCATTCCTGGCGACCAGACCCGCAGCGATCATGACTGCCGGGTTTGAGGTGTTGGTACAACTGGTGATCGCGGCGATTAATATTGCACCGTCGCGAATCTCGACGTCTTTACCGCGGATCGTCGCGACCTCGCTGCCGCCTTGAGTCCGGTCGGCGACGGTCGATTGCAACAGGCCGGCATAGGCAGTCGCCGCATCGGTCAGGGCAATGCGATCCTGAGGGCGCTTTGGTCCGGCAATACTGGGCTCAACATCGCCCATGTCGAGTTCCAGCGTATCGCTGTACAAGGCGTCGGGTTCGCCGTCTTGACGCCACAGACCCTGTGTTTTCGCATAGGCCTCGATAAGTGCGCATTGCTCTGCGTTTCGCCCCGACAATTTCAGGTAGCGGATGGTTTCGCCGTCGATCGGAAAAATTCCGCAGGTCGAGCCAAACTCCGGCGCCATATTGCCCAGCGTTGCGCGATCCGCCAGCGGCATATGGGCGAGTCCATCGCCGAAGAATTCAACGAACTTACCAACCACGCCCTTGTTGCGCAGCATCTCTGTGACCGTTAATACGAGGTCGGTCGCCGTCGTGCCTTCTTTCAGTTTGCCGCTCAGCTTGAATCCAAGGACATTCGGAATCAGCATCGTAATCGGCTGGCCGAGCATCGCCGCCTCTGCTTCTATGCCGCCGACGCCCCAGCCCAGAATCCCGAGACCGTTGATCATCGTCGTGTGCGAATCCGTACCGACCAGTGTGTCGGGGTAGGCCGACCGAGTACCGTTTTGGTCGGCGTCAAAGACCACGCGGCTCAGGTATTCAAGGTTTACCTGATGCACGATGCCGGTGTTCGGCGGTACTACGCGGAAATTCTCAAATGCGGACTGCCCCCATTTCAGGAATGAGTAACGCTCCTTGTTGCGGTGAAATTCGATCTTATTGTTTAAGTCGAGTGCGTTGGCGGCGCCGTAATTGTCCACCTGCACTGAATGGTCGATAACGAGCTCGGCCGGCGACAGGGGGTTGATGCGGTTTGCCGAGCCACCGAGTTTAACGACGGCATCGCGCATCGCGGCCAGATCGACAACCGCAGGTACTCCGGTAAAGTCCTGCAGAATGACTCGCGCCGGAGTGAAGGAAATTTCCGTACTTGGAGCAGCCTTTGGATCCCAGTTCGCAAGTGCAAGTATATCGTCGCGCGTAACATCGCGGCCGTCTTCG
Source organism: uncultured Woeseiaceae bacterium (assembly GCA_964654975.1). Classification (GTDB taxonomy): domain Bacteria; phylum Pseudomonadota; class Gammaproteobacteria; order Steroidobacterales; family Woeseiaceae; genus UBA1847. Next base: position 26,747 of record CAZZKW010000005.1, on the reverse strand, counting down.
TGACGCAACAGGTTTTCCAAAAGGATTTTCAGGGAGTAGGGAAGGCGCTCTACGTGACCTTCCTTTACAGCGTCGAGGCGATAGATCTCGAATTGATTGCCGTCGACCTCAAGCGCTGAACGTGCGCCAAAGCTGTCCGTCATGGTGTTCTCTCCGGGAAATTGAGTGGTTCGCGGCCAGCGGGCCGCGCGGGGGGCGAATTATAACGAAAGGTCGCCGTTGCCGCTTACCCTATTTCATGTATTACTGAGCCGCCGAGACAGCGGTTTTTATCGTAAAAAACAACGAACTGACCGGGCGCAACGGCTTTTTGGCGCGAATCGAAACGCACCGTGACCGCACCGTCATCCAGTGCGGTTACGACGCAGCTTTGGTCGCTCTGCCGATAGCGAACTTTGGCTTTACAGCGAAGGCCAGCCGCCAGGCCATCCGGTGCGAGGCCGATCCAGCTTGTATCTTTGCCCTCCAGACGGGCGCTAAAAAGCATTTCGTGCTCGCCCTGTGCGACGATCAATGTATTGTCGTGAAGGTCCTTGGCGACGACGTACCAGGGTTCTTCGCCGCGGTCAGTGCGTCCACCGATACCCAGACCCTGGCGCTGACCCAGTGTGTAGAACATCAGGCCCTGATGTTGCCCCAGGTATTCACCACCGGGCGTTTGCATCGGACCGGGATTGGCGGGCACGTAAGTGCTCAGGAATTCTCGAAACGGGCGCTCGCCGATAAAACAGATGCCGGTACTGTCCTTCTTGTCGTGAACCGACAACCCGGCCTCGCGGGCAATCCTGCGAACGTCACCCTTTTGAATATCGCCAAGCGGGAAAACGGTTTCGGCAAATGCTTCGGCACTAACGGCATGCAGGAAGTAGCTCTGATCCTTGCCGTTATCGGCCCCTTTGAACAGCGCGCCGTGTCCGTCCAGGAGGCCCGATTGAGCGTAGTGGCCGGTTGCCAGCAGCTCACCGCCCAGTCTTTTGGCGTAGTCACGAAAGACGCCAAACTTGATCTCGCGATTGCACAGAACGTCCGGGTTCGGTGTTCGCCCGGCGCGGTACTCATCGAGAAAATACTCGAACACTCGCTCGCGGTACTGCCTTGAGAAATTCACGGTGTGCAGCGGGATATCGAGCTGTTCGCAAACCGCGCGGGCGTCCTGCAGATCGTCGGCCGCGGTACAGTAGCCGTCGTCGTCTTCCCAATTACTCATGTGCAGGGCATGCACATCGGCGCCGGCTTGTTGCAACAAGATCGCAGCGACTGCGGAGTCTACGCCCCCGGACAATCCGAGAATGACGCGCTTGCCCGTCACCTGATCCTGTAGTGAACTACTCATTGCGGTGGCAGTGTATCATTCCCAAAAGGAGCGAATCATGAGCAAGATTTACGAGACACTTGACGCCTCGATCCGGGCCTGGATGGAGCATCAGCAAATGTTTTTTGTTGGCACGGCGCCGCTGTCCGCGGACGGTCGGGTAAATCTGTCGCCGAAGGGGCTCGATTCACTCAGGGTGCTGGACGATAAAACGCTTGCGTATCTCGATTACGGCGGTAGCGGTGTCGAGACAATTGCCCACGTCCGGGAAAACGCTCGCATAGTAATCATGATGTGCGCGTTCGATGGTCCGCCAAAGATTTTTCGTTTTCACGGCCGGGGTGAAGTGGTTACGCCACTTGATGGTGATTTTGAGTTGTTGGCCGGGTTGTTCGATATTTCTGGAGTGGGTATCCGGGCAATTGTTCGCGTGCACGTCGAGAGAATTGCCGATTCCTGCGGTTACGGCGTTCCGAATTACGAGTTCACGGCACACAGGCAGTCGTCGCAGAACTGGATAAAGAAGAAGGGTGCGGCTGCAATCCGCGAGTATCAGGTCGAGAAAAACCTGCAGAGCATCGATGGCCTCGCGGCAATTACCGAAACCGAAGCGCGTGCCTATGTTAGCGCGGAAGACGGCGAGTAAGGGAGCGCGTCAGGCTATACCAGGTTGGCCGTCGCGAGTACCTGGTGCACATTTTCCTGCAGCGGCAGCATGCCAGTAAGCAGGGCGTCAGACTGACGCTTGCCAGCGACGTAATCCTGAACGCAGCGCAGTACCACGGGCGAGCGTAGCGGCCATTGGCGCGATTCGAGTTCTTTCAACGTCGTCCAGCGGCGCGCGATGATGCCATCGTCCAACGATAGCGACTCGTCGCAGGCAACAAAATCGGCAGTGTAGATGATGCGTAGAAATTGTTGTCGGGTTTGTGGGTGAATCCACAGGTAAATGCCGATGAGTTCGCCGCAGGTTACGTTGCAGCCGGTTTCTTCCAGCGTTTCGCGAAGTACCGCAGCTTCCGGGGATTCGCCGGTTTCGATATGGCCGCCGGGCTGGCTAAGGACTCTGCGGCCCATGGAGCGTTCTTCTACCAGCAGGAAGCTGCCGTCGCGTTCGATTACCGCCGCGACCGTTAGATCTGTCGGGTACATCCGTATTCCTCGATCAGTTGAAGATGCTATATGCCGAGTTGGCGAAATTCCATTTCCACTTCGCTGGCCAGCCAGATCTCGTCGAACATTTTTCCGTACAATTTTGCAACCGCCGGTTCGTAGGTATCGACAATGCCTTCCCAGCGGTTCGCCTGCAGTCGGTAAACAAGCGCAGTCTCATCGGCAATACAAAACGACTCGGCGTGCGTTCGCAGGTCTTCGCGGACGTGCCGAAATTCAATATAGGTATTCAGTCGGCGGCCCAGATGCACAAAGTTGTTGCCGTTTTTTACTGCGCGCGATGGATCAGCAATGAGCACGCGTATACGCGCGTACGCTTGCGATAACACCATGCGCTTGATGATCTCCAGAAACTCCGGGTTGTCGTAAATTCCGGGTTCCAGGTCGTGGGTGAAGATCGACACCTTGCGCGATGCGTCGCGGACGACTTCCAGCGCGGCAAGGCGCATCTCTTCGCGGGTGGAGATAACCCAGCGTTTTCCTTTTTTTCGCGCTTGTTCCATAGACTGGCAATACTACCGGGCGTGCTCAGGGCCAAGTGCTAACTGTGTCACGTTTTGAGCGAGAATTCCCGGTTGAAATTCATGCAGACGCCGCGTCTTTATTGGGTTTCCGATGGGTTGCGAAAATAGTCCCAGCTCGATTCTATTTCACATATGGTCGGTAACCTTCAGGTAAATCAAAGGCACCGCGTCGCACCATCCATTGCAACATCGGCTCCAATCCTACTTCTGCCGACATTTTTGAGGCAAGGGATCGGTTGCCGCAGATCTCCCCAAGAAAGTCGTCTGAGCCCTCTGGCCGGATAATGCAGTCTCCGTTGACGTACAACTTGCGCTCGTCGAACGCGATCTGAGCCATGCCATGTACGTCAATGCAGTGCCCGCCATTCCAGTGCGAGAGTATTGCGTCAGCATCTTCGCGATTTACGGACTCGGGTGTCAGCCAGTCCTTGTTCTGAGTAATGAAACGGCCCAGCGCTTCGGCAACCTGGTCGTGCTTGTTGTTGTTCAGTCGCAGCATGGTGAGCGCTCTTACGACCGCTGACCGGGACAGATAACCGGGCCGCGCTTCGCCCGGTTTAAGGTCCGGGTCGCGGTAGAAAATTTCGGCACCGGGAGTGGCACAGTCCAGCAGGCCGGCAATATCCGTCGCGCGCGGAGCCCGCATGCCAATCGAATAGGTGATGCAAGCGCGTTTGGCGACGCCCCAATGCGGCACGCCGGGCGGCAGGTACAGAACGTCGCCTTCTACGGTGTCGTAGTTGGAGTCGCCGTCGAACTCATGAAGTAGCGCCAGTTCGTCGCAAGCTGCGACATCGCTGGCGACGTTGTTGGTGGTAAGTCGCCAATTACGAACACCGATTCCCTGGCAAAGGAAAACGTCGTAGTTGTCGCGGTGGGGCCCGACGCCACCGCCCGGCGCGGCGAAGCTGACCATCAAGTCATCGATGCGCCAGTCAGGGATAAAGGGCAGGTGGTGAAACAGCGCCCGCAGCGCGGGCAGGTGTTTTTCAACGTCATGAACCAGCAAGGTCCAGTCGCGCTTCGGTAGCCTGCGCAGATAATCAACATCGAAAGGTCCGGTTTCAACCCGGTATCGACGGCGTTCGCGAGTGCGGTCCACGAATACGATTCGAGACTCGACATCGTCGTGGGTGGCGAGCCAGGCGAGTTCGTTACGCGTCACCGCGGGTCGTACGCGTTGCAGGGCCTGCGGCATGAACAACGGTTGGCGTTGCCAGTGTTTACTAAGAAACGCCTCAGCGGTCAGATTTACGGGCAGATGCAGCATTGCACGTACGATCAGATATCGCAGGCCTGTTGCGCGGCCAAACCGGTATAGCTTTGTGGGGTGAGGTTCAGTAGTCGCTTGATCTCGTCGTCTGGCAAGTCCAGGGTTTGTATGAACTGGTGCAGACTTTCTTTGCTGATGCTCCTGCCGCGTGTCAGCGTTTTGAGTTTCTCATAAGGTTCGGGAATACCGTAACGCCGCATTACTGTCTGTACCGCCTCTCCGAGTACCTCCCAGGCGTCGCGTATGTCGGCGTCGATCACTTCAGCGTTGACCTGTAGCTTGTCCACACCTTTTACAAGCGACTGCTGAGCGATAGTGATGTGCCCGATCGCCGATCCCAGATTGCGCTGCACCGTCGAGTCTGTCAGGTCGCGCTGCCACCTGGAAATCGGCAGTTTCGTGGCAAAGTGACTCAGCATTGCGTTTGCCATGCCAAGATTTCCCTCGGCATTCTCGAAGTCGATTGGATTCACTTTGTGCGGCATTGTGGACGAGCCCACTTCATTTGTGGCGAGGGTTTGCTTGAAGTAACCCAGCGAAATGTAAGCCCAGATGTCACGGCTGAAGTCGACAAGTATCGTGTTGTAACGTATCAACGCATGCGAATACTCAGCAGTCCAGTCATGCGGTTCGATCTGGGTGGTATACGCATTGGGTTCGATTCCCAGCGATTCAATAAAGCGGTGCGCTATAGCGGGCCAATCGGCGTCGGGGTAAGCGACAGTGTGTGCATTGTAATTGCCGACCGCTCCGTTGAACTTGCCGAGGATGTCCACTTGGGAAAAGCTCTTCTGGGCACGGTCAAGGCGGGCGATAACATTTGCGAACTCCTTGCCGAGCGTTGTCGGACTGGCCGTTTGCCCATGCGTGCGGGAGATCATTGGCAAGCTCGCATGCTGTTTCGCGAGCTTGAGCAGTTTGTTGCGCAGTTGCCGCATCTGCGGCAGCAATACGTCGGTTCGAGCGGCGCGCAACATCAGCGCATACGACAAGTTATTGATGTCTTCCGAGGTGCAGGCAAAATGCAGAAAGTCTTTAAGAGCAGCCGTTTCCGGGCCGTTGCCGAGTCGCTCACGAATGAAGTATTCCACCGCTTTGACGTCGTGGTTCGTCGTCGCCTCGATCTCCTTTATCCGTTCGGCGTCAACGATCGAAAAGTTGTCAACGATGTGGTTGAGGACGTCTTTCATCACCGACGTAAGTGGCGCCAGCTCGCGGACACTCGATTCGTCCGCAAGGCTCTGCAGCCAGCGCACCTCGACCAACACCCGAAAGCGGATCAGTCCGTATTCGCTGAATATGTCGCGCAGATCGCTGACTTTTTCCGAGTAGCGGCCATCGACCGGCGAGAGTGCCTTGATGGTTGGGATTTTCATGGGAACGACACTTTCATGGCTGCAAACCGGTGTAGACTTCGGCGCGCAAAGCGCGAATCATACACCAACTAACCCACACCAGGCGGCAGAAAACGCCGTGCGGAGCACAGCAAGCTATGAGTGACAAGGCGTTTCGAATCGAGAAAGACAGCATGGGCGAACTGCAAGTGCCCAAAGACGCTCTCTGGGGTGCCCAGACACAGCGCGCCGTGGATAATTTCCCGATCTCGGGGCTCGTCATGCCGCGGCAGTTCATCGTCGCGCTGGGTCTCGTCAAGTGGGCTGCCGCTGGCGCAAACGCCGAATTGGGGCTGATGAAGAACGACATCGCCGCCGCGATTCAGCGGGCAGCACTGGCGGTCTCAGCTGGCAGTTACGACCAGCATTTTCCGGTCGATGTGTTTCAAACCGGTTCCGGTACCAGTTCGAATATGAATGCCAACGAAGTGATATCACACTTGGCGACGACGGCCTTGGGTGCTGACGTACACCCAAACGATCATGTCAATATGGGCCAAAGCAGCAACGACGTCATTCCGACTTGTGTGCACGTCAGCGCAGCGATGGCGCTGCAAACGCAGCTGTTCCCCGCACTTGAACATCTTTCGAAAATACTGGAAGCAAAAGCCGACGAGACTCGCGCGGTTGTGAAAACGGGGCGCACCCACCTGATGGACGCCATGCCAATCACGCTGGGCCAGGAACTCGATGGCTGGCGGGCCCAGATCGATCAGGGCGCGGAGCGTTTGCGCGACTCCGTGGGGCGACTGGTCGCGTTGGCGCAAGGCGGCACTGCCGTCGGTACCGGGATCAATGCTCATCCGCGTTTCGGTGAAAAAGTTGCCGTATTGCTCGGCGAGCAGACAGGTATTGCCTTCACCTCCGCGGCTTCGAAGTTCGCGGGTCTCAGCAGTCAGGATACGGCAGTCGAAGTCTCCGGTCAGCTGCGCGTATTGGCGACCAGTCTCACCAAGATCGCCAACGACCTGCGCTGGATGAACTCCGGGCCGCTGGCCGGTATTGGTGAAATCGCACTCCCGACACTGCAACCCGGTTCCAGCATCATGCCGGGCAAAGTTAACCCGGTGATACCCGAGGCCGTTGCGATGGTTTGTGCTCAGGTGGTCGGCAATGACGCCACGATCGCCATCGGTGGTCAGGCCGGTAATTTTCAACTCAACGTGATGCTGCCGGTGGTTGCGTACAATTTGCTGCAGAGCATCGAGCTGCTGGCGAACGCCAGTACCAGTCTTGCGGACAAGGCGATTGCCGGCTTTACGGTCAATACGGACAACATTGAGCGCGCGCTGGGTCGTAATCCGATATTGGTGACCGCCCTGAATCCGGTTATTGGCTATGAAAAAGGCGCGGCCATTGCCAAGGCGGCCTACAAGCAGGGTCGGCCGGTTAAGGACGTTGCCCGCGAGATGACGGATCTGACCGACGAGGAGTTGGATCGTCTGCTGGACCCCGCCACGCTCACCGAGGGTGGAATCAAACATTAATAACGACGCGATTCTTACGTCGAGCCATATTCGGCAACGTCTCGCCGGCACCGAGTTGCCGGCAAGACCGGTCGAGGTAGTGATGCCGCCGGGCAGTTCACGCTGGCCCGAACCGATGCGCGAGCAACTCACCGGCACGCTGAAGCCCGCGGGCGTGCTGATTCCCATTATCGAGCGCGAATCCGAATTGTCGGTGCTGTTGACGCAACGCTCCGCGGAGTTAAAGCATCACGCCGGTCAGGTGAGCTTTCCCGGCGGTCGCATGGAGGAGCACGACGCCGATATTGAAGCCACCGCACTAAGAGAAACCTGGGAAGAAGTCGGTATCGAGGCGCGCCACATATCGGTGCTGGGTTATCTCGCAACGATGCCGACAATCACCGGCTTTGCCATAACGCCGGTCGTTGCGCTGGTGTCGGCCGATGCCGAATTAGCGATCGATACGACGGAAGTTGAGTATACGTTTGAGGTGCCGTTGTCGTACTTGCTGGACAAGGGTAACGACGTGCGGACTGAATGGGAGGCGCACGGTCGGAAGGTTCCGATGGTTGAGCTCCATTGGCAGGGAGAGCGAATCTGGGGAGCGACTGCATTTATGATAGTTGCTCTCAGGAAATTCCTTTTATAACAATAACGTATGGATTATATGCAGAAATTACTTGACGTCATGAAGGAGCTGCGTCACCGAGAGCGTGGCTGCCCTTGGGATATTCAACAGGATTTTGGCACGATCGCTCCCTATACCATTGAAGAGGCCTATGAAGTCGCTGATGCGATTGCCCGGGAGAACATGGACGACCTTCGCGACGAGCTGGGGGATTTGTTGTTCCAGGTGGTGTTTCACGCGCAAATGGCGAGCGAGGCGGGCGATTTCGATTTTGCAGACGTTGTCACGGGCATCGTGGAGAAAATGGTGCGGCGACATCCGCACGTTTTTGGCAACACGAATGAGCGCGCCGCGGGTGTGGTGGAGGGTAGTTGGGAGACGATCAAGGCGCGTGAACGTGTTTTTGCCGACGATAGCAGCGCCTTGGCGGGTATAGCAACGGCGTTACCTGCTCTGAAGCGGGCACAAAAACTCGGAAACCGGGCAAGCCGGGTCGGATTCGACTGGTCGGATCGACAGGGTGTCAGCAGCAAGATCCAGGAGGAGCTTGACGAGGTCGAACAGGCCATCGACGCTGGCGAGTCCGGGCGTATCGAAGAGGAACTCGGCGACGTCCTGTTCTCGGTGGTCAATATGGCCCGGCACCTCAGTATTGACCCGGAAAAGGCCTTGAGTGGCGCCAATCGTAAGTTTGAGCGGCGGTTTCGGGACATGGAGCGCGAAATCGGGAAATCGAGCGAGCGTATGCAGGACTTCGATCTCGAATCCCTGGAGAAACACTGGCGTGCCGCCAAAACGCGGGTCGGCTAGCCATTCAGGCACGGTTCATTGGCGATCCGATAATCTTGTCCCCAGGCTGGCAATAGGCCAGAACGCAGCGACAAGGACAGGAATCATGACCAGCAAACAAAAACTCGCAATAGTGGCTTTTGCAGCAACGCTGTTCGGCACATCGACAGCAGTTCTCGCCGAGGACGATAGTCGCTCGTACACGCGCGGCGACAGCCCGATGTACGACTATGCGCGGGTGTTATCGAGCCGGCCGATTGTCAATTACGTCACTGTAACGACGCCGGTGCGCGAGTGCTGGAATGAGACGCAGTCCTACTCCGTTGACCGCCATGCTGGGCACAAGGCGGGTGGAACTCTGTTGGGTGCCGTGATCGGCGGCGTCATCGGCCATCAGGTTGGCAGCGGTCGAGGAAAGGACGCAGCGACGATTGCCGGTTCTCTGATCGGTGCCGCGATCGGCAGTGATGCCAGCCGAAAGAATCACAGACAATATGGCGTAGAACAGTATTCTCGCCCGGTGGAGCGTTGCAGGACCAGCTATCGCGAAACTCGTGAGGAGCGTATTGACGGCTATCGTGTGACCTATCGTTACAACGGCCAGAGATACGTTACCGAAATGCCGTACGACCCGGGCAACAAGATTCGAGTTCGAGTTGACGTGCGGCCGGCCGGGTAAGCAAGGAGGCCTGACGTGACACGCTCCGTTGCAATCGCCCGGCGCGCGTACGACACTTGGCGTATGCGACTAACACTAACACTGACACTGCTGGTGCTCGTTGCCGCGGCTTTCTTGCCGGGGCTGGCGAGCGGTTTCGAGCTCGAGGAAACTCTCAAGGAGCTGCACCCGCAGTATTCAGGAGCCGTCGAATACCGAGTTGTGCAGTCCGGCGGCATGACTCTGTCGCAGGCGATTCAGTCAGTACGCAGCCGCACCGGTGGCAAGATTCTCAGCGCGGAAACTCGGGTGCAGGGCGGCCGCGAGGTGCACCATATCAAAGTCCTGCTTAAGAACGGCAAGGTCAGGACTCACAAGGTCAATGGCCGTCGCCGCTAAGTCTTGAGCTCAGGGGTCCGAATATGCGATTACTGGTAATTGAAGACGATGCGACTTTGCGCGAAACCCTTGCGCAGACGCTGGGCGACTCCGGTTTCGCTGTTGAGCAGGCCGCAGACGGCAAAGAGGGCCTGTATTTCGCACAGGAATATCCCATCGACCTCGCTATTGTTGATCTTGGTTTGCCCGAGATCTCGGGATTGGAAATTATTCGCCAGGTACGGGCCGCCGGAAAGACCTATCCCATTCTCATACTCACGGCTCGTGATCGCTGGCAAGATAAGGTCGACGGGTTGAGCGCCGGTGCCGACGACTACGTTGTGAAACCGTTTCACTTTGAAGAAGTCAGCGCGCGCGTCAATGCCTTGCTGCGCCGCAGCGGTGGCTGGGCGTCGTCGCAACTGGATGCGGCCCCGGTGTCGCTCGATATGTCGCGGCAGGAACTGACGGTCAACGATGAGCTGATCGAACTCACCAGCTTCGAGTACAAGATTATTGAATATCTCATGGTTCGTGCCGGTCAGGTCATTTCGAAAGCCGAGCTTACTGATCGCCTGTACGATCAGGACTTCGAACGCGATAGCAATGTGATCGAAGTATTCATTGGCCGGCTGCGAAAGAAAATGGACCCGGACAACAATATCAAGCCTATCGAAACGCTTCGTGGCCGGGGTTATCGCTTCGCGCTGGAGCGAAACCAATCCGACTGAACTGAGCGATGTATTCACTGAGCAGCCGGCTTCTGATCTCCGTCAGTGTGTTGTTGCTGTTGTTTTTTGGTGCCACGATTTTCGTTCTCGATACGGCGTTCAACGAAGCGGGTGAGCAGGCTCGTCGCGACGTTTTGGACGGGCACCTGATCGCACTGCTGGCAGCCGCCGAGCCAGGCGTCGATACGGAACTCGTGTTCCCTGAGAAATTGCGCGAGCCGCATTTTGGGCAAATCGGGTCCGGCCTGTACGGCGAACTGAGGTACGAAAGTGGTGACCTCGTGTGGCAGTCGACGTCGGCGCTGGGACTCGACATTCCGCGCTCTCCAGTTCCAGAACCGGGCAGCCAGTTGTTTGCTCGTCAGACCATGGACGATGGCACACCGCTTCTCACCTTGAGTCTTACGGTGGACTGGGAATTTGATGACGGTAGTACGCGATCTTACGTTTTCAAAGTGGCCGAGAGCCTGGAGTCCTACGATGCGCAAGTCGCCGAATTTCGCGGCCATCTGTTTACCTGGTTCGCCGCTGTGGCGGTCACGATGTTGTTGGCTTTCTCATTCTTGCTGCGCGGCCTGATGAAACCACTGCGTAAGATCGAGACCGAAATTGCCGAGATAGAAAGTGGCAGCCGCGTTTCGCTCTCGAATCGCTTTCCAAAGGAGTTAATCGCTGTGGCACGCAGCATGAATTTGCTTATCGACAGCGAGCGCGCGCGTTCCGATCGTTATCGTTACACGCTGGACAACCTCGCACACAGTTTGAAAACGCCGCTCGCCGGTATGCGTGCTTTGCTCCGCGACAAGCAAAGCGAACATTTTGGGAAACGTTTTGATGAACAGATTGATCGCATGGACGAGATTGTCCGTTATCAATTGCGAAAACCGACATCGGCGGGCAAGCTGGTGCTGCAGTCGGTGCAGGTCGAAAAAGAAGTCGCACGCCTGATCGACGGGCTTAAGAAGGTTTACCGCGAGAAGGCGCCGATATTCGATGTCAGTATCCAAAGCGGCATGAAGTTTCGTGGCGACAGCGGGGACTTTCTCGAGCTGGCCGGGAACCTGCTCGATAACGCCTGCAAGTGGTGCGAACGAAATGTACGAATTAGCATTGTGCCATCCGTCGCTGCACACGCTGTTGCCAGCGGCCTGGTGCTCACGGTCAGCGACGACGGGCCAGGCATACCCAAGGATGCGGCGGATGCCCTGCTGCAACGCGGCATGCGTCTGGACGAGTCCACCCCCGGGCACGGTATCGGGCTGGCGGTCGTAAAGGATATTGCGCAGTCGTATGGCGGGCAGCTGATGATTGAGCGCTCGGAAACCGGCGGAGCGAAGATTACCGTCTCGATTCCACCGTTGGCATCGATCAAATCGGAGTAGTTCGGCAATGCGAATACGTTTCATCACAACGGGTGGCACGATCGATAAAATTTACTTCGATGCCCTGAGTCAGTTCGAGGTGGGTGAGTCGGTTGTGCAGCACATATTGGCCGACGCTTTGGTCGACATCGAATACGACGTTGTATCCTTGTTGCAAAAAGACAGTCTTGAGATCGACGAAAAGGATCGACAGCTTCTGCGGGACTACATCGAAGCGGACGATGCGACGCGTTACGTCATCACTCACGGCACCGATACGATGCCGGAGACCGCCGATGCGTTAAGCGGCCTCGAAGGTCGAACAATTGTTTTGACCGGCGCACTCACGCCGGCCAGATTCCGCACCACGGATGCGGTCTTCAATGTTGGCATGGCGATTGCGACGGCGCAGGTCGCGAGCCCCGGTGTCTACATCGCAATGAGCGGGCAAATATTCGACGCTGGCGCAGTACGAAAAAATCGCACAGAAAATCGCTTCGAGTCCACAAGCCTCTGACGGTGATCGCCACCGTTTTGCATCGCAATCGCCTCATCCGAAGTCCAGGAGCGACAAACCGAAATTGGCGAGACGGCCATCACATCAGGTTCGATTGTTCACGCGCAAACGGTCAAATCAGATAAGACAACCTGAGAAACAAGCAACGCTAAAGGTACGTTATTCATCGTCCCCAAATAAGCCTTTGCTCGCGATTCGGCCTCTAGCACCGACAGCCCCCTGGTACTCATCACCGTTGATTTAATGGCTTCAAGCTTAGCCTGTAACTCGACCATTCTATTCTTGCAAGCCAGTGGAGAAGAATTCGTTCTGACGTTCTCGAACAATCTATCAGCCGAGCTATAGACCTGATCGATGGCCGAGTCGTAATCCTTTTTCAGGTTGCTTGGGTAAACAATATTATCCCCTGCCGCTTTAAGCGAGTCCACGCTGGGGTCTTGTTGCATCAGTTGGAAAGATAGCGCGAGGATATCTGGGTTTAATACGGTTATCTCGTCTGAAATCTCGGTGACTCTTTCCATCGCTTGATTTAAGGATGACGTTAAACCCGCATCATTTTCTGCAACAGCGACACTTGCAAAGCAAAACAATAAAACAACTGAAGTTCGCCGAGCAATAAAACGGATGTTATCAAGTATGTTCATTTTTCTCCGGTGATTTTCATCAATATAACGAGGGATTTTATAAACCGCTTTGAATCCACCAGACAACCGCGGTGACAGCGAGCGTAATCTAGAGATCGAAGTTGATGCCTTGTGCCAACGGCAGGTCTTTGCCCCAGTTGATGGTGTTGGTCTGTCGGCGCATATACGCTTTCCATGCGTCACTGCCAGCCTCGCGGCCACCGCCGGTTTCCTTCTCGCCGCCAAATGCACCGCCGATTTCGGCGCCTGAGGTACCGATGTTCACATTGGCAATACCACAGTCGGAACCGCCTGCTGACAGGAAGTATTCGGCGTTCTGCAAATTGTCCGTAAAGATCGAGGACGACAAACCCTGAACAACGCCGTTTTGCATCGCAATGGCCTCATCGAGGGTTTCGTAGGACAGCAGATACAGGATCGGACCGAAGGTTTCGGTTTGCACCACGTCCCAGTCGTTTTTTGCCACGGCAATTGCCGGCGTTATGAAGTTGCCGGGGCCGTCAATTCGTTCGCCGCCACACAATACTTCGCCGCCGGCGTCGCGGACAGCGGTGCAAGCTGCCTCGACTCGCGCGACGGACGCGTCATCAATTAGTGGGCCCATCAGAGTGTCGGCATTCAGTGGGTCGCCGATACGAACCTGACCGTAAGCCTTCACGAGTGCTTCTTTGAGTTCATCAAAACGCGAGCTGTGAGCGATGATGCGGCGTGTCGACGTGCAACGCTGACCGGCCGTGCCGACCGCTCCGAAAACGATCGCCGGTACCACCAGTTCCATGTTGGCGTGCTCATCGACAATGATCGCGTTGTTGCCGCCGAGTTCCAGCAGGCATTTGCCCATGCGCGAGGAAACGCGCTCGCTGACGTGTTTGCCGACTGCGCACGACCCGGTGAACGACACCATGTTGATCCGCGGGTCATCAACGAACTGCGCGGCGAGTTCGTTGCTGCCGTCATTGATCAGGAAAAACACCGTCGGCAAATCGAGGTCTGCCAATGCTTCGCTAACGATCTTCTGTACGGCAACGCCACACAGCGGCGTCTTTGGAGACGGCTTCCAGATATTGACGTTACCGCAGACCGCGGCGATACACGCGTTCCAGGCATAAACGGCGACCGGAAAGTTGAATGCCGAAATCGTGCCGACGATGCCCAGCGGGTGCCATTGCTCATACATGCGATGTTGCGGGCGCTCGGAATGCATGGTGCGGCCGTACATCATGCGCGACTGGCCAACCGCGAAGTCGGCGATGTCGATCATTTCCTGAACTTCACCGTCGCCTTCTGCCTTGATCTTGCCCATTTCCAATGCGACCAGGCTGCCCAGTGCATCTTTGTGCTGCCGTAGCGCGTTCGCAATATTGCGGACGGCTTCGCCGCGTACCGGTGCTGGAGTGTTCCGCCAGACGATAAACGACTCTTGTGCCGTCTTGAGTATCTGCTCGTATTCACTCGCGGACGTTGATCGAACGCTCCCGATAACCTCGTTGTTCGCCGGATTGATCGACTCGATAATTGATGTCGATTCATCGTGCGTTGATTTACTGCCGAACCAGGTGCCGTCGTTGATCGAGCTTAGCCCCAGTTGATCCAATACTGCCTGCATTATCGTTCTCCTGCGTCGGCGCGCATTGTGCCAAGCTCGCGCTGCGCTTTCCACGTTTGTATTCTGTTGCGGTGAGCAAGAAGCGCAGCAAAAACAAGCTCATCCGGCGTGCCGTTATCAACGCCCTGAAGTTGCTTGAAAAGTAGGATATAAACCTTTGATTACATGAGAAACTTTTGAGCATCAACAACACTCATGGCATAGTCCGCGCTTTATGAATCGAGAAATCGAAGTCTAATTTACCGAAGAAGAAACCCTAACGTGAGCAGAACCGTACCGAAAAACGACTGGCATCCCGCTAGCTGGCAGATCAAAGAGGCCACGCAACAGGCGTCCTACCCTGACCGGGCCGCGCTGGACCGGGCAGTTGCCGACCTGAGTCGCTTGCCGCCGATCACGACGTCGTGGGAGATCGACGATCTGAAAGCGCATTTTGCAAAGGCACAGCGCGGCGAGGCTTTTGTGCTGCAAGGTGGCGATTGCGCCGAGACGTTTGATGAATGCACGTCCGAGAACATCGTTGCGAAACTCAAGATTCTGTTGCAGATGAGTCTCGTAATGATCTACGGACTCAAGAAACCGGTGATTCGTGTGGGTCGTATGGCCGGGCAGTACGCCAAGCCGCGTTCTGCGGATACGGAAACGCGTGACGGAGTCACGCTGCCGAGTTTTCGCGGAGACCTGGTCAACCGTAGTGGCTTTACGACCGATGACCGGATTCCAGACCCGGAAATGATTCTCCGTGGCTACGAACGCGCGGCATTAACCCTGAATTTCGTTCGCTCCCTGATCGACGGTGGTTTCGCCGATCTTCATCACCCGGAGTATTGGGATCTGGAGTGGGTAGGGCATTCTTCGGCGGCGACTGAGTATCAGTCGATTGTCGCTTCGATTTCCGATTCACTGGACTTTCTTGAAACGGTTTCCGGACGACAGTTTCATCACACACAGCGCGCGGATATTTACGCGGCCCACGAGGGGTTGCACCTGCACTATGAGCAAGCACAGACGCGGTATCTTGATCGTCGTGAGCGCTGGTACAACCTGACGACACACTTTCCGTGGATCGGCATGCGCACAGCGCAGTTGGACGGCGCCCACATCGAATACTTTCGCGGCATCGCGAATCCGGTGGGAGTGAAAATCGGTCCGGGAATGACACGAGAATGGTTGCAGGGACTTGTTGCAGCGCTAAATCCGAATAATGAGCCGGGCCGTCTGACCTTGATTCATCGCTTCGGCGCAAAATCGATCGATGAACACCTGCCGGACATGATACGCACCGTTAAGGAGATGGGTACTCCGGTGTTGTGGGTTTGCGATCCGATGCACGGCAATACCGAAAGCACCTCCGATGGCACAAAGACGCGGCGTTTCGACAATGTCGTCGCTGAGTTGGAGTCCGCTTTTAAGATACACGAGTCGCTTGGTAGTTACCTTGGCGGTGTTCACCTTGAGTTGACGGGCGAGAACGTGACCGAGTGCACCGGCGGAGCGCGCGGTCTGACGGACGTGGATCTTGCCAGAGCGTACAAATCAACGGTGGATCCAAGGCTTAATTACGAGCAGGCGATGGAAATCGCAATGCGAATCGCAGGCCTGAACAAGAAATAAATACGGCGACAGTCACCGCATTTCCAGCGCTCGCCAGGCTTCCCGGTCGGATATTTTGCGAGACTCGCCCGGTGCCAGACCATTGAGTGTCCAGGGACCTATAGCGGTGCGGATCAATCGCAGAGCTGGCAGACCGACCGCCGCGGTCATGCGGCGTACCTGTCGATTTCTGCCCTCGGATAGGGTGATCGCCAGCCAGCTGTCGACAACGTTCTTGCGGTAACGTATCGGCGGCTCACGGTTCCATAGATCGGGCGGTGGTTCCATGCGTTCGGCGGCTACTGCCTGTGCCAGGCCATCTTTTAGTTCGATGCCACTGAGCAGCTCGTTGAGCTGCGTATCCGTGACATCACCTTCGACCTGCACCCGGTAGCGTTTTGCGATCTTCGAGCTTGGTTCGCTGATGCGGGCCTGCAGGCGGCCATCGTCGGTCAGCAGCAGTAAACCCTCGCTGTCGAAGTCGAGCCGACCCGCCGGATAGACATCCGGAACGTTGACGTAGTCCGCGAGGGTCGCACGTCCATCGGTATCTGTGAACTGACACAGCACCCGATACGGCTTATTTAGGAGAATCAACATTGTTTGTACTTCCCGGCGAACGGTACAATGCACGCCTTTCCCAGCCTCTGGACCCCGCATGCACTACGATCATATCAATGTGCCCGCCGATGGCGCGCCCATTACTGCAAATCCTGACCACAGTCTGAACGTTCCGGACTTTCCGATCATCCCTTATATCGAGGGCGACGGTATCGGCGTCGATGTCACACCGGTCATGCTCGACGTTGTTAACGCGGCCGTCGAAAAAGCCTATGGCGGTAAGCGTGCGATCCAATGGATGCAGGTCTACGCCGGTGCCAGGGCAGCCGAGATCTACGGCGAAGACGAATTCCTCCCGGAGGAGACGCTGGACGCTTTCCAAAGATACCGGGTGTCGATCAAGGGACCACTGGCGACACCGACCGGCGGCGGGATTCGATCGCTGAATGTTGCGATCCGCCAATCGCTCGACCTGTATGCCTGTGTACGACCGATTCGTTACTTCCCCGGTGTGCAAACCCCGATGCTGCAATCGGATCTGGTCAGCATGACGGTATTTCGCGAGAACACCGAAGACATCTACGCCGGCATTGAGTATCCGACCGGATCCGAGGAGGTGCAAAAGCTCATTAACTTCCTGCAAACCGAACTGGGTGTCACAAAGATTCGTTTTCCGGCCAGCTCCGGTATCGGCATCAAGCCGGTTTCGCGCGAGGGATCGGAGCGACTGATACGCAAGGCCATCCAGCACTGTATCGACCGCGACATGAAGTCGGTCACGCTGGTGCACAAAGGCAACATCATGAAGTTCACCGAGGGCGCGTTCTGCCGTTGGGGTTACGAGCTTGCTCGTACTGAGTTCGGTGCCAGCGAAATAGGGGATGGCCCGTGGCTGTCGTTCAAGAACCCGAAGACCGGCAGTGAGATCGTCATTAAGGACGTCATCGCCGACAATTTTTTGCAACAGATCCTTCTAAACCCGGAGGAATACGACGTTATTGCGACCTTGAATCTTAACGGCGACTACATCTCCGATGCGCTTGCGGCGCAAGTCGGCGGTATCGGCATCGCGCCCGGTGCAAATCTCGCTGATGGCGTGGGAGTATTCGAGGCAACGCACGGTACTGCACCAGGGTTCGCCGGCAAGGACCGTGTGAACCCCGGTTCGCTCATTCTGTCTGCCGCCATGATGCTGCGATACATTGGCTGGGATGAGGCCACTGAGCTGGTGCTCAAAGGTGTCGCCAATACCATCGCCGCCGGCGAGCTGACCTTCGATCTGGCACGTTTGCGCGAGGCGATTCACCAGCCGAAGCGTAAAGACAAGCCGCAGGACAAGAAAGACGTCGAACAGGCCCTCGACCAGATGGTACCGGGTGCAACTTTGGTGGGGACCCGCGGGTTTGGCGCCGCCGTGATTCGTCATATGGACGACCCGGTCGGTTGAAGCGAGCGATATTCGACAAGGATTGCCGCGAGTGTCCGAGGCTATCGAAATTTCTCGATGGCGTGCAGCAACGGTACCCGGACTACTACTGCCGGCCGGTGCCGCCCTTCGGTGCGCCCGACGCCCGTTTTCTGATCGTCGGACTGGCTCCCGGCATGCACGGCGCCAACCGCACCGGGCGACCGTTTACCGGGGATCACGCGGGCATTCTGCTGTATCAGATGCTGCACAAATACGGTTTTGGCAGTCATGATTACTCCAGCGCGGCCGACGACGACCTGACGCTGATCGACTGTCGTATTACGAATGCGGTCAAGTGCCTGCCGCCGGATAACAAACCAGTCGGCGCCGAGATAAACGCCTGCAACACGTTTCTCGCGAACGAACTGGACAGTCTGCCGGAACAGTCCGTTGTTCTGGCCCTCGGTGGTATTGCACATCGAGCCATCGTCAAGGCCCTCGGCGAACGTCAAGTTGCGCACAAATTCGCGCACGCGGCCTTGCACGACTTTGGCCGTTTCAAGCTGCTCGATTCCTACCACTGCAGTCGTTACAACACCAACACGCGCCGGCTCACGGCCGCGATGTTCGACAAGATATTTGCACAAGCGCGGGAGATGTTGGATAACTCAAGCGGTGAGTAACGACGCAGCTTTTGAGATCGAGCCGTTTCTACGGACACTGACGCACCGGCCCGGCGTGTATCGCATGCTGGATGTGAAGCACAAGATCATCTACGTCGGTAAAGCGCGCGACCTGAAAAAACGCGTATCCAGTTACTTCAATCGAACGCACGACGCGCCGAAGACGGCGGTGATGATGGAGCGGGTCGTGCGGGTGGAGGTTACCGTTGTGAACACCGAGGCAGAGGCCCTGATCCTCGAATACAACCTCATCAAGCAACACAAGCCGCGCTTCAATATCCTGCTTCGCGACGACAAGAGTTATCCTTACATCTACGCGTCAACCGCACACGACTTCCCGCGGTTAAAATTTCATCGTGGGCCGCGGCGAAGCAAGGGCCGCTACTTCGGTCCCTATCCGAGCACCTCGGCGGTGCGACAAACGCTCGCCGAACTTGAGAAACTGTTTTTGATTCGCAACTGCGCGGACAGTTTTTTTCGCAATCGCACACGACCGTGTCTGCAATATCAGATCAAACGATGCACTGCGCCGTGTGTTGATCTGATTTCCAAAGAGCAATACGCAACGGACATCAACGCGGCGTTGCTGTTTCTCGGCGGCAAGAATCGCAGTGTTGTGAATACGTTGGTGAAGCGTATGGAACAGGCATCCGAGGACCAGGACTACGAGCACGCCGCCCGTTATCGCGATCAGATTTCGAAACTGAAGGAAATCGAGGCGCGTCAGCTCGCGAGACGGAGCAGCGACCTTGACCTCGATATTCTCGGGTTCGCATCGAACAGTGCGATTCATTGCGTAACGGTGCTGTTTATCAGGAACGGGGCGGTCATCGGCAGTCGAGACCATTTTCCGCGCCTGCACGGTGAAACCAGCAAGCGGAAAATTCTCAACGCGTTCGTCGCACAATATTATCTGGGCCGCGATGCGCCGCGCGAAATCATCATCGAAAGCGCTATCGAAGACGGTGAGTTACTACAGCAGGAACTGAGCGGGCGAGCAGGGCATAAAGTACAAATTCGCTCCCGGGTACGCGGCGATCGCCTACGCTGGCGGCAATTGGCTGCCACTAACGCCGAGCAGGGCCTGAATCTTAAGGTTGCCAGCAATGCGACGATAAAGCGTCAGTTCGCAGCGCTTGGCGAGGTGCTGCAGTTGGAAGAAACTCCGCAGCGCCTGGAGTGTTTCGATGTCAGTCACACGTCCGGAGAGGCAACGGTCGCTTCCTGCGTTGTTTTCAATACGGCCGGTGCGCTGAAGAGCGACTACCGGCGCTTTAATCTAAGTCCGCAGGCAGCCGGCGACGATTATGATGCGATGTCAGAGGCCTTGCGGCGGCGCTATGCCCGCGTGAAAAAGGGCGAGGTAGCGATGCCAGATGTGCTTTTTGTTGACGGCGGTAAGGGGCAGCTAGCGGCGGCGATGCGGGTGCTTGCGGAGTTACAGCTCGACTGGTTGACGGTCGTCGGAGTCGCCAAGGGCCGGTCGCGACGGCCGGGTGCGGAACAGTTGTTCCGACCGGGTGAAAAGTCACCGATGACGCTGCCGTCGGATTCGTCCGCACTGCTTCTGGTCCAGCAGATTCGCGACGAGGCGCATCGTTTCGCCATCACCGGCCACCGGCAGCGGCGAGCCAAAGCGCGGCGCACGTCAAGACTTGAGGAGATTCCCGGTTTGGGTCCGAAGAAGCGCCGCGAGTTATTGCGCCAGTTTGGCGGGATGCAAAGCGTCGTTGCCGCCGGCGTGGATGATCTTCTGGAAGTTCGCGGTATAAGTCGAAAACTCGCAGAAACCATATACAATGCGCTGCATCTGGACAACTGACGATACATTGAGCGCCCATTGAAGCTGAATCTTGCGAACCTGTTAACGCTGTTCCGAATCGCGGCAATCCCGGTTGTGGTGGTCTGCTTCTACAGCCCGCTGCCGTACGCGCGTCCTCTTGCCGCGATACTGTTTGGCATTGCTGCGGTTACCGACCTGATCGATGGCTGGGTCGCAAGGCGCTACGGGCAAACCTCAAGATTCGGTGAGTTTCTCGATCCGGTCGCCGATAAACTCATGGTTTCCATCATTCTGGTCATGCTGGTACAAGCCGAGTCAGGATGGTTCGAAGACATCATCGCAATGATTATCATTGGCCGCGAGATTACGGTGTCGGCACTGCGTGAGTGGATGGCGACAATCGGTGAGCGAACCAATGTTAAGGTGTCCACGGCAGGCAAGATAAAAACGACGCTGCAGATGTTCGGAATTGCCTTCATGGTTTACGAGCACACGCTGTTCGGTATTCCGGTATACACGGTCGGGTTTGTCTTGCTGATTCTCGCGGCGATCATGACGATCTGGTCGATGATCATCTACCTGCGGGCTGCGTGGCCGTTTATCCTCGAGGATCAGCGCGCTACAAAGTAGCGAAAGCGGCAATTTCGCCTTGACTTGAGCACGCCAGCAGATAGAATCTCGGCCCTTCGCGGGAATTGCTCAGTTGCTGGAGCGCAACTTTGAAAGGTTGACATCCCGCGGGGTAAGTCAACGGAAAGTAACAATTTAGTAGTCCCATCGGCCGTTTTTAGGGGCCGGATGGACGCAAACTAGCGGGTGTAGCTCAGCGGTAGAGCATCACGTTGCCAACGTGAGGGTCGTGAGTTCAATCCTCATCACCCGCTCCAATTCAGACCCGACGACATCGCTGTCGTCGGGTTTTTTTTGTGTCCGCACCCCGCCAAATCAGCGACGAAACAAAGGCAGTTCTCCTGGCGGGGTCGCCGCCCATTCGTCGCGATCCGATGGCCTCTCTTCTTGAATCTCGGGAGTGGCAAAATGCAACATTCAGAAACGGACCAATGGATCTATTCTCGGAACGTGCGAAACCGCACCCCGCGCGTCCTTGATCGTAGGGCACAGATCCGTGGAATTATGTAAAGTACCATTGACGTAGTGACGATGAGGATTAACACAATGACAAGTATTGACGAGTGCTGACGCCACCCTCGTCTGAGACACGATATCTATGCGGATATCTGATATCTTTCGTCGGAAACTAATTTGCCTTACTGTCGGGGAGCTTCAATGCGCAAACTCATTTCAGTGCTACTAATCGGTCTCGCTTTCACCGGTGCGTTTCGCCCGGCGATGGCGCAGGATATTCTCATTAGCGGCGTTGTCGATGGACCGCTGTCCGGGGGTACGCCGAAAGCGATCGAATTGTTTGTCACAAACGACATTGCGGACTTGTCACTCTGCGGCATCGGTTCGGCGAACAATGGAAATGGCGGCGGCACGGAGGAGTTCACGTTTCCCGCTGGCCCGGCCTTTGCCGGATCATTCATTTACGTAGCCTCCGAGTCGGCGCAATTTACGAGCTTCTTCGGGCTCGCACCCGACTTTACGTCGGGATCGGCGAGTATAAATGGCGATGACGCTATCGAGCTTTTCTGCGGTGGCGTGGTTGTTGACGTCTTCGGCGATATCAATCTCGATGGCAGCGGTCAAGCGTGGGAATACCTGGACGGGTGGGCTTATCGTGCGACGAACTCCGGACCGGATGGCACGATCTTCCAGTTGGGCAGCTGGACGTTTAGCGGACCGAACGCATTGGACGGTGAAACGACGAACGCGACCGCAGCAACGCCGTTTCCCATCGGCTCGTACACGATCGACGGCAGGGATTTCGCGCCGCGCGTCGTCTCAACGAATCCAGCCAATGGTGCGACCGATGTCGCGCCGGATACAAGCCTGCAGATTACATTCAGCGAAGCAGTCACGGTAGTGAACGGCGCGTGGTTTTCGATCGTCTGCGACGCCAGCGGCTCGGTGTTTGCGTCAGAGAGCAGCGCGGACGGCATCTCTTATACTCTAGACCCCGCAGCGGACCTGCTGGAAGGTGAGAGTTGCACTGTTTCGGTGTTTGCCGACCAGGTCAGCGACCTCGATCTGATTCCGGACCCGATGGCGGCCGACTTTTCGTTCAGCTTTTCGACCCTGCTTCCGGTAGAGCCTATCGCTCTGGTCATCAACGAAATAAATGCCGACCCGGATGCGACTCTGGGCGACGCCAACGGCGATGGCACAGTGAGTACCTCCCAGGACGAGTTCGTTGAGATCGTCAACGCGACGGACGGACCTCTCGATTTATCGGGCTGGAGTCTGTCGGACGGCGTAAACGTTCGTCACGTTTTTGCGAACGGCACAGTGCTGGATCAGGACTGCGCCGTGGTCGTGTTCTCAGGCGGTGCGCCGACGGGTGACTTCGGCTTTGCACTGGTGCAGCTTGCGAGCAGTGGCTCGCTTGGCCTGAATAACGGTGGTGACTCGATAACCTTGAATGACGGCACAGCGGACCGGGTGTCTGAGAGCTACGGCAGTGCCGGTGGCAACAATCAATCGCTTACCCGGGATCCGGACATTAGCGGAGCATTTGTTCAGCACTCGGGCGCTACGGGGTCCGGCGGAGCGTTGTTTTCTCCGGGTACACGTATCGACGGCACGATGTTCAGCGGCTGCAGTGAGCCGGTCGTCGTACCCATCCACGATATCCAGGGGGCAGGTAGCGCAAGTCCGCTCAACGGCGCGCAAGTTCTGATCGAGGGCATCGTTACCGGCGATTTTCAGGACGGGGACGCCGATACGCAGAGCAATTTGCGCGGTTTTTATGTGCAGGAAGAAATCGCCGATGCCGATCCACTGACATCCGAGGGTATTTTCGTATTCGACGGCTCGACACCGGGACTCGATGTCAATGCGGGTGATCGGGTTCGAGTACGCGGTCTGGTGTCGGAGTTCTTTGGCGATACGCAGATTTCCTCCAGCAGCGTCGAGATCATCGGCACGGGCAGTATTGCAGCGACGCCAATATCGTTTCCGACCGTCAACATCGTTAGCAACGTTAACGGTCAGTTTATTCCCGATCTCGAAGCGTTCGAAGGAATGCTGGTGAACGTGACCGGCCTGATGACCGTGAACAGTCTCAATAACCTGGATCGATTCGGTGAAATGACGCTTTCGTCCGGTGGCCGTATGTTCACGTTCACTAACAGCAATGATCCGGATCCGGTCAACCTTGTGAGCCATCTGCAGGACGTCGGGCGACGCAGTCTGATGCTGGATGACGGTCTATCGATACAAAACCCGGATCCGATTCGCTACCCCGCACCGGGATTGCCGAATGACAGCGGTATTTCCGTGCGTAGCGGCGACAGCGTTTCCGGAATGGTCGGTAACATACGCTTCAGCCGCGGCAGCGGTGGCTCGGGTAAGGAAACCTATCGGCTGATGCCGGTCCAGGAACCGATATTCTCGCCGGACAATCAACGACCGTTCGTGACACCCGATGTCGGTGGAACGTTGCGCGTCGCCAGCCTGAACGTTCTAAATTTCTTTACGACACTGGACGGTAACGGATCGATCTGCGGCCCATCGGGTACGCTTGGATGTCGCGGTGCAGACAGCATTGAGGAATTCGATCGGCAACGTGCCAAGACGATCACGGCGATTTATTCACTGGATGTCGACGTCATCGGACTGGTGGAAATAGAGAACAACCCCAGTGCCGCATTGCAGAGTCTCGTTGACGGGCTGAACGACATAGCCGGCCCCGGCGTTTACGATTTCATTAACACCGGTACGATTGGCACCGACGCCATTCGAGTGGGTTTGATTTTCAATTCGCAATCCGTCGCGCCGTTGGGTAATTTTGCGGTGTTGGATTCGAGCGTCGATCCGAGGTTTATCGACACGCGAAATCGACCAGTATTGGCGCAGAGTTTCACAGACAGCACCGGCGGCGGTATTTTCACCGTCGCTGTGAATCACCTGAAGTCGAAAGGCTCGGGTTGTGCTGACATAGGCGATCCGGATCTGAATGATGGTCAAGGCAATTGCAACGGCACGCGTACACAGGCCGCGGCGGCGTTAGCGGATTGGATAGCAACAGACCCGACCGGCAGCAACGACGACGATTTCATGATTATCGGCGATCTGAACGCCTACCTCGCGGAGGACCCCGTGCGCACGCTCGAAGCCGCCGGTTTTGATAATTTGTTGACGACGTTCGTTGGATCGTTGGCGTATTCGTTCATATTTGACGATCAGGCGGGAGCGCTTGACCATGCGCTGGCATCTCCCAGTTTGAGCGCGCAGGTAACCGGTACTCAGGAATGGCATGTCAACGTGGACGAACCGGATGCGTTCGACTACAACCTGGACTTCGGGCGTAACCCGACCTTGTTCGACAGCAGCCTGGTGTTCCGCGGATCGGATCACGACCCAGTGATTGTTGGTCTTGATTTGATCAGCGATATCGTCGGCGACCTGGACAAGGACGGGGATATTGATCGACGCGACCTGTTTATTTTCTTCCGTTCGCTATTCAGCCACGTCGGTCAACGCCGATACAACGCTGATGCGGATTTCGACGGCGATGGCTTCATCGGGTTCTACGATCTTCATGTCATGATCGATCTGTACATCGCCGCCAGACACTAGCGGCGGTTATCGATTCCGGGAGCTGGCCCATCAAGACTCATCGACATGTTTGGGCCGGTTTCCTCAGTGCGGTCCTTGTCCTTTAACTGGAGTCTCTCGGCAAAGAAAATTGCCTGGCGTTACAATCGACGAAGGGTCAGAGCAGCCGGGACTGTCGTTTAACGGCTGCAGCGGAGTAGTAGCTGTGGTGGCGCAATCAGTCGTAAAAACCGATTATTGGCAGCTCTACAGAGACGATCTTAGTCAATTCATTCATTTCGGCGGTCCACGCCAGAATTAACGTGTCATTCTCGCGAACCATTTGTGGAACGGCACGCGCCACTTCAGTTCGGCCGACGGTATTGATCGGGCCAATCTGACCGTCGATGGTCAGACTGCGAACGTTGATTGCGTAGGTTCCCTTGCCATCGGCCTGCAGCCAACTGACGGCATACGAGCTTACGTCGATCAGGGCGACGCCGACACGGCCCATTGGATTCTCAGCGGAAACTATGACGGGTTCGGAGAACGTTTTACCGGCGTTCGTTGATACCACAGTCTTGACGATGGGATTGTTGTCCGCGGCGGTGAACCAGGCGATGACCACCAGTTTTCCGTCGGCGACGATCGCAGGACCGTTAACCGGGCAGCCGGAGATGTTCCAGTTGTCCTCAGCGACCGGCACACCGGCCTGCCACTGTCCGTCGAGCCTGCGGGCGACGTAAATGTCTCGGATCTCGTCTTCCGTGCGATCCCGATAGACTGCGATAGCGCCGTCGGCGGCGACTGCGACATCCGTCTGGCAGCAATCGCAGATCAAATTGTCGAGCAATGACTCGTCGCTGATGCTGCCATCATCGGCGAGAGTCGCGGTGCGTAAGGTCATACCCGAGTCCGGAGTATTGCGCCCATCCAGCCAGACCAACCCCATTCCGGATTCGTTCGGATACAGTGAGACAAAACCGTGCTCGGTATCTGTGCCATCCGTGTGTGGGCTTATCGGTTCGCTCCAGGACTCGCCGCCGTCTGTGCTGTGAGACGTCAGAATCTGGTAGGTGTAGGTGCCACTCGCTGTGTAACTAAGCCAATGGGCCAAGAGTGTGCCTGATCCGGTCGGAGTAACTGCCGGAAGGTCCGCCCAGTTGACGAACATCTTGCGGTCCGTGACAACGTCGGTCGGCATTTCCCACGAGCCGTACTTATAGCTGGAGAATCTTAAGGTCGCAGCGTCCTGGGTTCGTTCCATCCAGCTCAGGATGAGGCTTCCATCGGCAGATTGTGCCAGGCGCGGACCGATGGCGGGCTGTTCGCTGGGCACAGAGATTGGCATCGGATCTTTGAACGTGGGCAGGGACTGCCTGGTACAGGCGCCGACAGCCAGTGACAGGGCGATGATCAGAAAACAGTAGAGAGTACGCATTCGCCCATTATGCAAACAATTCGGGTGGATTGCTCCTGCAGTCGCTGTATACTGCGACGCCTGCTCAGCGGGGCGGCCTCTGCCGCCGCACCGTTCGACCGCCGAGGCTAGGTGGCAGAGTGGTTATGCAGCGGACTGCAACTCCGTGTACGCCGGTTCGATTCC
>CAZZKW010000004.1:6093-112705 GCA_964654975.1 uncultured Woeseiaceae bacterium | reverse complement strand
ACCTTGCCGTTCTCGACCAGCCAGCCGTTCTTGACGTAGAAGGTGTAGTCGCCTGCGCCGATTTGCACCTGGCCGTTGGTGTAGGTCTCGCAAATAATGCCATGATCGACCGCGGCGATGATTTCGTCCTTCGTATGCGGTCCATCCTCCATGAAAGTACACGTCATGCGTGGCATGGGGGCATGCTGGTAGGACTCGCGACGGCCCGATCCGGTCGGCTTGAGCTTGTACTGGCTGGCGCTGATCTGATCATGCAGGTAGGATTTCAGAATACCGTTCTCAACCATCACAGTACGTCCGGCCTTGTTGCCTTCATCGTCATAATTAAGAGCGCCACGCTCACGCGGGATGTCCGCCTGATCGACAACAGTCACGAAAGGTTCCGCGACCTTCTTGCCGATCATGTCCGAGTAGATGCTGGTTCCCTTGCGGTTAAAGTCGGCCTCCATGCCGTGCCCGATCGCCTCGTGCAGCAAGATGCCGCTGGCACCGGAAGCGAGAATAACCGGCATTTCGCCAGCCGGAGGTCGCCGTGCTTCGAACTGAATCATGGTGCGGTCAACCGCCTCGTCGATCATCGTCGACAGACGCTCTTCGGAAAACCATGAGAACTCTTCGCGTGCTGCAATATTTGCGTAACCGGTCTGCGTCTCCTCGCCCTTTTTGGCAGTGACCACAATCGTCACTCGCGCCATCGGACGATGATCGGTAACGAGCTTGCCGTCCAGCGTCGCAATCATTACGCGCTCGTCGGCATCACCCCAGTACACCGCGACTTTCTGGATCGCTGGATCTTTGGCTTTTGCCGTTTGCTCCACGAATTTCATGACCGGCAGCTTTTGATCAACGCCAACGTCAGACCACGGCACGGTCGTCGTATACAGATCGCCAGCTTCCAGCGGATTGAAGGACTGCGGCGCCACGGCCTGGCTTCCGGATGCTATCGCCGACGCGGTACGCGCGGCCGCGAGCATTGACGGCAAGGTCATATCCTCGGTAAATGCATATCCGGTCTGCTCGCCGATAACGACACGCAGGCCCACACCCTGCTGAATCCCCGAGTACGCGCTGCTGACAATGCCGTCCTCGAGCGTTAGGGAGTTATTTCGTGTGTGTTGGTAGTACAGATCGGCGGCATCGGCACCGCGCGAGGTCAGTTCCGACATCACTCGTGCAACGACGGATTGATCGACACCAAACCATTCCATGAACGGGTTTTCGGGCGTAGCCGATACGATGGAGGCGGCAGTCTGCACGCCGCAACCGGAAAGAAAGCCCGGCATTGTAATAATCGCGCTTCCTGCCGCGACGGTTCCGAGAAAATCCCTGCGTTTGATGGTCATGATTATCCCCTGAGTTGACCTGTATTAGATGCGACTAATGCCTAAAGCGTTGCACAGTGTCAGGAACGCCGGGACACAGCCAGGCCGATGCCTGCGACCAGCAGAAAGGCTCCTGTGACGCGGTTTCGTAAATGCGAGAACCCGCTGAGGAAAACGCGGGCCGAGCTGGCAAAGTACGCCCAAAGCACGTCCCCGACGAAAATAACGCCAAGAAACACTGCGCCGACCATTGCAAACTGGCTCGCCGATCCGTCACCGACGAATTGCGGAATGAACGCCGCGTTGAAAACCAGTGTCTTGGGATTAATGGCCGACAGCAGGCACGCGCGAAAAAAGATCGTCGGCGCCGCAACAACTCTCCCCAAATCTGCGACCGGCTCTCGCCAGGTCCGAACCCCCAGCCAGATCAAGTAGGCGGCGCCCGCCCAACGTATCCAGTTCAACGCGTCCGCCACCAGTCCAACGACGGCAGCCAGTCCGCCGACGACCACGACAAGCTGCAGCGCGACCCCGGCTGTTGTACCGAGAACCGTCATCACACCCATGCGAAGGCCGTGCTTGAGACTGTTTGCGACGATCAGGGCCACATTCGGCCCCGGAATAATCACCAGGATCGAGGTGGCAATGACAAGTGCAATGAGGGAGTCCATTAGCGGCGGCGTCGCTGAGCCCAATACCGGATCAATACGAAGCCAAAGAGCATACCACCAAGATGGGCAAAGTTGGCGACACCCGGGGCGGCTCCGGTGTAACCAAGCGTCAACTCGAACAGTCCGAGCATGATCACGAAATACTTGGCCTTCATTGGAATGGGAGGAAACATCAGCATGATGCGCCGATTGGGAAATGCCATACCGTAGGCAAGAAATATCCCGAAAACACCGCCCGACGCACCGACAGTCGGTACACCCCAACCCTGCACAACGCCAACCAGCAACTGCACCAGCCCGGCACCAACCACACAGACCAGGTAGTAGGTCAGGAATCGGCGAGCGCCCATAAGCCGCTCAATATCTCGACCGAACATCCACAACATCAACATATTGAAGATGATGTGCATCAAGGAGCGAGTATCGTGCATGAACCCGTAGCTGATAAGCTGCCACGGCAGAAACGGCGGAAACTGGTAGCCCGGCGGACTCTTCAGCGGTTGCAGCGCGAATAGCCGACCCATGAGTTCCGGCGCAAACTGCTGCAGTACAAAAACCAGGCCGTTCGCGATCAACAGGATGAAAATAACGTCCGGGATCGCGTTGTTGTTAGTCGGTTGCCGACTGTAGACAGGTTGATTCATCTTTTACCAACCTCCCCCGCCACCGCCACCGCCACCACCGCCGGAAAATCCACCGCCGCCGCTGCCCGACGATGAACCGGGCGGCGTTACCGATGTGCTGATCGCAGAATTCAAACTGCTTGAGAGACGGCTTGTCGTTTTGGACAGGTTTAGCGAATTCCACCGCCCGTCATACCAGGACGGTTGGTAGGCGCCGCCACTCGGACTGCGAATAGCGGCGAGCAAACTCGCGAAACGCTCGGACCACTGCTGCTCGACCCCAAGCGCCAGGGCAAACGGCAGATACGCCTCGAATAGTTCCGGCGTTTTTTCCGGCGGGTTGCGCAAATTCAATTCCTCCTTTTCAGCGACCTCAAGATAATCCTTGAAGCCCAGCATATCGTCGAGCAACTTTCTGCCCCGGATCGTTGGCCGCTTCAAGATAATCGCGAAGAACACCATCGTCAAAGACATCAGAATCAGCAGTGCAATCACCGGCACAGTCGGCCCGCTGCCTGTACTTAGCGCAATACCGGTGGACACTATCACTATGATGATCGCCGGAATATTCAAACCGCCGTTGGTACGAAAATATTTTTGCTTGTAGTCCCGCTGCAGAGATTTCTGATGCGCGGTGCGGGCTTTGCCCAGCACTTCGTGACTGGACTGCTCGAGCGTTACGACATCGTTGTCAGCAAACAATGCGAGCAGCAGGTCTTGCTCGCCCGTCGCCAGAAGCGGGCGGGCCGAATCGGCATCTGACTTGTGGAGAAAGTGTATGTCGTCCCGATACGTGATCCGCAAATACCCCTTCACAGCAAGGCTGACCACCGCCGCCGTCATTGCCTTGTGATCGTAGTACATTTGCCTAATATAGCGTAACGAGGCAGGTGAGAAACCCTCCGGTGGCTCGTAGCGCGTGACGACAATGCCCTCGTCCGGGTCCTTGCCGTGCGCCCGCCACACCGGGATGTAGTAGGCAAGCAGCAAGATGAAACCAATGGTCATGACGAGTAGATTGCCGTTGTCAGCAAGCAACCACCCAAGACGTTGCATGCGTGTTGGTTCGTCGACCAGACCCTTGGGCCAGCCGACGACAACCGTAAGCCCGTGAGCCGCCGGCAGCGATTGCTCGGCCTCAAAATGCACGGCGCCTGCGGCATCGAGATAACGGCTGTATCGCTGCTCTTTCGAGCCGAGTCTGCCTGTATAGGCTTCGACCATTATGGCGTCACGCGGCGCATCGAATTCAAGCGTCACCGTGGCACTCGCCTTATCAATCGGGAAATCCCAGCGGTTGCCGGTAACGTTCCAGTACAGCTCATCGTGCTGCTCGAAAAATCCGAGCATTCTGTTGACGCGGTATCGATAAACGTAGGTGTGAACTCCGGCGTCGATAACGCGGTCCGAACTTCCGAAATATGTACGCACATCGCGGCGGTTTTTCACCGTATGAAAAGACTCCGGAATGCCGTTGCGTAACACCGCGAGTAAATCGATGGTGATCTTGTAAGTATTTCCCAGTCGATCCTGGTACTCAACCGGGATATCCCGATAGATGCCGCGACGAATTTGCTGGCCCTCTGCGCGCACCTCAATCGTTTCGCTGACCTCGATCATGCCGTCGGTAAAGACACGAATATCGCTGTGGAAACTCAGGATACGTTCGTCGGAATACGCCAGCGTCGAAATCAGCAGTAACAGAACCGCAACCGGCAGTTTCACTCCACCGACCCCAGCTTTACCAGTGGCACGTTTGCAGCCTCGTCCGAGGATTTCTGGAAAAATTCCTTTTGCTTGAAACGAAACCCGGTCGCTACGATGTTGCTGGGTACCGTTTCAGTCATCGTATTGTAGTCGCGCACCGAACCATTGTAATAACGGCGAGCAAACTGCAGGTAATTTTCGGTTTCGACGAGCTCGCTTTGCAGCTTGAGAAAGTTCTCGTTCGCCTTTAGATCCGGATAGTTCTCCGCCAACGCAATTATTCGCTGCAGGCTGGCGCTGAGTTTCTCCTCTATTTTCCCTTTCTCCCGAACTTCTGCGATCTGTATCGCCTCACTGCGCAACTCCGTAACCGCCAGAATCGTCGCGCGCTCGTACTTCGCGTACTGATCAACCGCACTAACGAGCCTTGGGATCAGGTCGTGACGGCGCTGCAGCTGCACCTCGATGTCGCTCCACGCAGTAGCGGCCCGGTTTCTGGCACCGATAAGTCGATTGTAGAGAAATATACCAACGACGATCAGAGTCGTAACGACTACTACCAGGGTACCCATGCGCGCGAACCTCGAATCAAGTCCCGGCAATCCTAACACCTGTTGGGGCTTGGACCCGCTAGTACCAGAAGGAGAAAAACACCTGCAGGATGTTTGCGTCTAGCTGATAGAGCGGCTCACTGCCGATCGGCGCGACCGTTCTGAGATCGGAGAAATCGTCGTACTCGACACGTAGCACGTTGAGCGACACAGTAACTGAGCCCTTTTTCAAAAAACCCCAGTTATTGCCGTCATCGTTCAGAAATTCGTACGCGGCTTGCAACTTGACCGTGTAGCTGGTCAGCGGACTCAACTCTTTATCACGCCCGCGGAAGTTGGTCGCTTCCGGACCTGAGAATATGTCCCGGTAAAAGTGCGCGCCGGTTTGGGTGTGATATCGGAATTTCCCGGTAAACGTAAAGTCGCGCCACGGTTGAATGTAACTCACTGCCCCGGTATGTCCAACGACGTCCCAGGTATCGATAAAATACCGATACTCAGCCTCGAGTGCCGCTCGATACGGCAGAAAATAACGAAAACGGATGCCGGCTGCATTACTCGTACGCGTGTTCGGATAAAGCTCCTGCTCATAGCTGTAACCCAGCGCGCTGCCAGGATCCAGGTAGCGCACAGTCCGGTACGGGTTATTGAGGTAGCCTTCCTCCGTGACCGTCTCAACATTCAGCGTCGAAATCAGGTTCTTGGTAAGGATCTGCGTCAGACCAACGGCGTATATTTGCCGGTCGAGGTCGCGCTCGAACAGTGGGTCACTCGTGTTGCGCACCAAATCGTTTCCGAGGGCGTAACCAAGCGTCAGGGTTGTCATGTCGCCGAACATATCCTGGCTCACCGAAAAACTGATCGTTTCGCCGTCAAAATCCGACTCAACACTGCTAACGTAGTTGACGCGCATGGTGGTGTTGCCGCGAAGATAATCCATTCCCAACGACCACTGTTTTCGCTCTTCGGTATAGGGACTCGCTGTGGTGACAACGTCTATCGACGCTGAGGTGACCAAATCGACGTAGTAGTTACCGACGAACGACAGGCTGCTGCCGACTTTCTTTCGTACCAAAATCGACGGGCCGTCAATCTGAACGCCACCGCCGTCATAGAGATGATACAGAACGTCGGCACGATCGTCGGGTAGCACGCCCGCGAACGCGTTGCCGGCTACCGCCAGCAGCGTTGCGATCAAAAGCGTACGTCGTAACATCATTAGCAGATTACCCAATCACTCAGTTGCAGCCACAACCGCCGCCGGCAGCGCCTTCGCCACCGCGAGCGCCTTCCCGAGCCTCGTAGACGTGCTGGATGTAGGAGGTCGAAACAGCATCGGAATCGAGCGCCATGATCGGATCTGCGAGCTTGTCGCGTTCGTACGGTTTCACCCATGGCTCGACACCGCCGCAAGCGGACAAACCCACGAGCAACAGTGTTAAAGGCAATATACGTCGAATCGTGCGATACATCATGTTAGCTTTCCTGTGCCTTACGGCAGTACTTTAGCGCTCCAAGGGCGTCCTAAACTGTGATCTTCGCCTCAGAAGAACACTGTGACCCCAAGTTGAGCCTCAAGATTGTGAACCGTCTTCTCTTCTCCCAACAGATCGATATCGAACAGATAATCGCGAAAATCCAGGTGCAGGGCGATAGAGTCGGTTAGCAAGAAGCGATAGCCCGCGCCCACGTTCACCGTAAAGCGGTCATCGCCGGCGAACCGCGTCGAACCGAGTCCCGCGATCAGATATAAGTTGGTGTTATAAGCGCGGCTCTCACCGATAAATACCTCGCCCGGCAGAATGTTGTAACCGAGACTCAGGTTGTAATACGTGAGCTGGCGTTCGCTGTCCGTTATGAGGCGCGCCCCTCCCGAGAGCACTTCGAAGCTCGTCAGACCGGCATCGGTCTGGCCAACCGTACCCTCAACAAAGAATCCTTCGGTTATGTGATAGGCAAGCCGAACGCCGTAGGACACATTGCTGCCGAAATCCTCGACGCCCATAATCCCGACGTAGGCACCGATCTCGAAATCTTCGCGATCAATCGCCGGTTCCTTGATCTCCCGTCGCTCGACCTGGGGATCAATAACCTGCCCGGGCGGCTCAGCAGAAGGTGGCGGCGCTTCCTTCTGCCCGAAGCCGAAAAGATTTTTTGTCGCTGCGCAACCGGGAAGGCTGACAATCGCAACGATCAGAAAAAGAACGCGAAACCGACTTTCCATTCTTCCACTTCCTCATTGTCATCACGGCTCGTGAAAACCACGTAGCTCTTGTATTCGGCGCGCAGCAAAAATCGTCGCGTCGCATATATCCGGAACCCACCGCCGACATGCCCGATCTGGTCGGTGCGATCCTGGCCCTGAACAATAGTAGACTTGGGCATCGTGCGAATAACACCGGCACCCAATGTAAAATACGGCGACACCCGCCACTCCGGAAACGCCTCGTGAACAACGTTCACACTTCCCATCCAACCGTTGGAGAAGTTGCCTAGAATCTGCGAACCCCATAGTTCCACAGAAACATGAGGGTTCAGCGAGTAGCTACCGTACAGCGAGATAATATTCGCGCCGCCAAAGTCGCCAGCGAGCAGCCCGCCTTCCCATTTTGCATTGGTGAAGTCTTCGATTCCCGCCTCGTCAAAACTGATCGGACTACCGTCGGGCTGTAGGGTGAGTTCCATTTGCGCGCGCGCGACCCAGCCTTCCTTGCCGTTTTCCGTACGTACCTGATACCACTCGGTACGCTGCTTGAGAACGTCAACCGTTTCGCCACGATCGACGACGTTGAATATCGGATAGCCGCGTCCAGGCCCGGTACGCATTTCCAGATACGGATCGGCAACCGTTACCGAACGATAATCGTCAGCGGCGCGAACCGGCGCCGCAAGAAAAACCTGCAATACGACGGCGACCAGGCATCCAAGCCAGACTCGATCAGTTAGCTGGGGCGTCGAAGGGGTTGTTGTAATACTGTGCTCCGACATCCAACCATTCTGCAACAAGTCGCTGCTCCGCTCGGGACAGAATATTGAAGTGATCAAGGTCGTTTGGGTCGTTGAATCGGTCAAAGAAATCGCTCGAGGCCCTTGCGCCGCCAATAGAGGCTGATGAGGCAATCGGGATTACGGCAAGGATATCGTTTCCATCCGCATCCTGACCGACGACCTGAGTTGCATCCACCAGCGCGCCGTTTAATACAACCTGAAGGTTATCAGTAACTAACAGCTCGCGATAGGCATGAAAGTGATCCGCCTCATCCAGCGACAGACCGTCCTGCAATTCCAGCTGCCCGGCAGGGACTCTGGGCATATTATCTGCCGGATCAATCGGCGTATGGCAATTGAGGCAATTGTTATTCACCTGCACGCCGTTGCCATCGAGCAGCGGCACTTCCGGCGTGAGCGGATCGTTGTCGTCGTCGAAAGTAACCAGGCGCGGCTCGTTCCAAAGCGGATGAATCACGGTTTCGTAGTTAATAACGCTGCGGCAATTCCATTGCCAGTCGATCTGGCAGGCCAGCGACGTTGGCGAGGCCGTTGTCAGATCGGTGTACAAATAGTCGATATCGACATTGTTCGCTGCAACCACCGGATCGGCCGTCCAGATATCGCGGTAGACAAGGTTCATCGACGGCTCAATCGACGAGCAGTCGTCGGCTGCGCAGGTGATGCGTGCCCGAACCTCGGCCATCGTCTCGCCAACGTCGCCGACAAACCATTGAGGGTCTGTATTCGGAAACCCGACGCCTACGGTCAGGGCACCGGCGTAGGCACTATCAAAAGCGTCGAAACGACCGTGTGACAGGCCGCTGTTCGCGTCGTGACAGCCGTTACAGGTCAATTCCTGCCCGCCGGAAAGTGAAATCCAGCTCTGGTGGCGTTGCGTAATACGCATGCCGTTTTCATCCAGAATGCTTACCATCAGCGCAGCATTCGCCGGTACTTTGGTGATCACCGAACCGTCCGGCTCGATCATTACGTAGCCGACGATTTCCTTCATTCCGAATGCCGTTGATACACCGAACGCAGTGTTGTCGATGTCGAGCAAGTCTTCATCGGGCAACGACACCGCTTTCTCAATACGCAGGAATCGCGCCGGGCGATCGGCCGCAAGCGTTTGCAGCGGATCGGCGAGCACCGCAATATCAATCCCGGGCAAAATCGCGCCATCGAAATCGTAAACATTGCGAATGTTCAGGATGGCCTCGCCGTTATCGAACATCGTCGGGTCGAGCGGCGAATTGTTCAAACCGTCGAGCACCACCGGCGGAGTCGGACGTGGGTCTGCGGAGACAATCTCCGTAAACATGAAACCCTCTTCGCCGGGAACGATGGGCAGCTGCGTATCGTCTCGCGGATCGTAGATCCATATACCGTACAGCGGCGGTGCTACAAGAAAATCACCCACAACCGGCATCACCGGATTATCGGGATCGATAATCAATACGTTCAGCATATTCTCAGGCGTGCAGGCAACGATCTGTTGATCGAGTGTTTCGGGATCGCCGTCGTCCGGCAGAATTTCCAGCAGCCGGCACTGACTCCAACTGACCATCAGGCGGCTGGTACCGTCCTGGATCGGATACACGGAAAAGTACCGGCCACCTGGCGATGGCGTACCCGGCACCGTGGATACCTCATTGATGGTGGCGTCTTCCTGCGCCGGCCCGGTCAAGATGCCAATGTTGTCTCTCGTCGGCTGCGTAATCTCAAGGTACTGCGGTGTATCGATAAAGATGAGCTCGCCGCCGCCCTCAGTACTCGTGAATGGACGAGCCAGTACCATGATGCGGCCGTCCTCCACTTGTCGTGGCTGCATAAACTGGATGGTCTCGCCGCTGGCGCCCGTGTCATGGCTTTGCTGCCCATACAACATTTCGACGTTCGATCCGTCCGGATTCATTCGATACAGGTTGATAGCATTGTTGCCCGTGTTGTTGTCCCAGCGACTGAACACGATTTGTCCGTTATCCAGAACCGAGGGATCCAGATCGTGGCTTTGATTGAACGAGACTTGCTTGACGCCACTACCATCATCGTTCATCACGTGAAGGTTAAACGCGAACTCCGTTTCGTCTTCATCCATCGCCGGAAAAGCACCCTTGCCCTCATCCAGCAACAATGCCTGCGACTGAGTCTGCCGTGTTGAGGAAAAGATGATGCGACCATCCGGCAGATACTTTGGCATGATGTCGTGACCGATTTCGGCCGTCAGGTCCGACGGAACCACGCGCTCCAGCACCGCGGTCTCAAATGTGTACTGCCAGATATTCCAGGTAGCGACCTGATCTTCTTCATCAACGTCCGGATCAAACGGAACGCGCATCGCGAACAACAACCTGCTTCCGTCGTAGTCTATTTCGACATCGCGAATCGCAGCGAGGCCCATTGAGACCTCTTCTGTAATATTGACCGGCAGAGCGCTAACTGAAGCACGGTCGCGAAAAAGCAGCTCGGCACCAAAATCAAACGTTATTTGCTCACGCAGATCCTGTTGTTCGAAAATGCCATTATCGTCGGTCGGGATCGGCGACTTGATGTACGCAATCGGGAAGTCTATTACGACCGGGTCCGCATCTTGCCCGGTGCCAATCTGTACGCCATCACCTTTGGAACAAGCGACCAGCACAATGCTCACCATCGACAACGCGACCATCCTGGTCACTCTTGCTGCGAATCCATTTTTATCTTGTTGCGATAGCCTGTTCATAGCTCTCACCTCGGGTCATCGTGACAGGGTACGACGCAATGCTGACAACATACCGTTAACGCGATCACAAACCGCAGAAGTACGTCGTGCCGCTGCCACTCTTTAAGAATATCTCTGCGCTCAATTATAAGAGAGGCAATAGCGATGATGTAATGTCTCAAATGCACGACACTCAGCACTTTGGCAAGCTATTTATCGCGCTGTAATCGAATACACGTCTCACGAGCACATTCGGTTCCACCGCAAAAAAAAATGCGCAACAATTTCTGTCATTTTGTTACCACACGAGAAACTACTTTAGCTATACGACGTTTCCTATTGATGCATGGACGTGTCACCGACTGTCCACCCTGTCTCCCTTCAGAGACAGTTGCACAAGCCTTCACAATCAGTAGCTTAGGTGTTTCGGCGTGAATACTTGTACGGAACTACCGACAGCAGCTTGACATATGCCGGATTTGAAACGCCCTGATACTTTACCTGTAAGTGATTGTTTGTTAACCGTTCGTCAGTGTTTTTTTCTGATCGATCAAAGGCTGGCACAGCACTTGCTTTAAGGACTATATATCTCCGGATTTCACACGCGGATCGCGAGTTACCAATTCGAAGGACTGTGAGTGCTTTCACGGAGATTCAGACTGAGGTCTGGCAGCATCGGCAGCCGAGCTCAACAAATAACGACTAACGAGCAGAAACGATATGAATAACAGGATGTGGAAAAAACACATGGACGACGTTTTTGGAATATTGTCTCGCTTCGCGCTAACAGCATTGCTTTGTACGGTTATTGTACTACCGGCAAACGCGGGCTATAGAGAGCAGGCTAAACGCATTCACGATCGCCTTGCTGGCGTGCCGCCAACCGAGGCGGTATTGCAGCAGATGGAGGACGCGATCAATCCCGCGCTTCCCGGCGATGCGAACTCTGCTGCAAACATCGCGATGGACAACGTCAGCTTCTACAACGTTACGTTAAAGAATTTTGCGGCGCCCTGGACTAACGAAAGTCAATCTGTCTTCGTGCCGTTAAACGACTACATCGCAACCGTTATCGGAATGATTCGCGACGATGTGCCGTTCAACGAGTTGTTATCGCGCGATATCACTTATATAGGTCGCGCAGGCGTCGTGTCGGCCGCGCCCTCGGGGAACAATAACAATCACTACGTGCAACTCGAAGCTAACAATATCAATCTACGCGACGACCTTGTGGTTGCGCAGCAGTCTTCGATCAACGGCCTGCCGGCAGCCGCGACCGCAGGTGTTATCACTTCACGCGCTGCTTCGGAAGCGTTTTTCATCGCCGGTACAAACCGCGCGATGTTTCGCTTCACGTTGATCAACCATCTCTGCAATGACCTGGAGCAGGTGCACGACCCGAGCCTGGCACCGGATCGAATCCGGCAGGACGTGAGTCGCAGTCCGGGTGGCGATAGCCGTGTATTCCTGAACAACTGTATCGGTTGCCACACTGGCATGGATCCGATGACCCAGGCCTTTGCGTATTACGACTACGATGACGCAGCCGGCACGCTGCAATACACGGCGGGTACGGTTCAGGCCAAGTACTTCAACAACGATTTGAATTTTCCGCAGGGATACCGCACGACGGATGACAGTTGGGATAACTACTGGCGCTCGGGACAAAACTCCTACCTCGGGTTCGACCCGTTGTTAAGCGGTAGTGGCCAGGGAGCAAAGTCGCTCGGTGAAGAGCTGGGCAACAGCGAGGCTTTCGCCGCCTGTCAGGTAAAGAAAGTTTTCCGCGCCGTATGTTTGCGAGCGCCGGAAAACCCGGCCGACCGTACCAGGGTCGATGAGATGATTACAACGTTCCGTGGCAACGGCTTCCGTATGAAGCAGGTGTTCGCCGATACGGCCGTTTACTGCATGGGCCAGTAGGGAGACATGATAATGAATAAAGCAATAGGAATTGCTACCCAGGCCCGACTCTTGAAGTCGTTGCGTTCCGGCGCTGTTGCGCTACTTGCGGGCGTCGTTCTCACCGCGTGTGGCGGCGGTGCTCAGACAACCGACAATCCGACGGCGCAGAATCCAGACAATGGCAATAACTCCGCCTACTCCGGACCCGCGGCCCGTGACGCAGATGTCCTCAAGTTCCAGCAGGAATTCTGGACTAACGCCAAGACAACGGATCGTTGCGGCAGCTGCCACAACGAGTCGGTTGGTCAAGTACCCATGTTCGTGCGCAATGACGATGTCAACCTTGCCTACGACGCGGCGCTGACCCAGGTAGATCGTAGTCTGCCGGCGCAGTCTGCGCTCGTCTCCAAGGTCAGCACGCTGCCCTTGGGGCACAATTGCTGGGTGGAAGATCCCGGTGTTTGTGGATCGATCATGACAACCTGGATCGAAAACTGGGTTGGCGATACTGCCGGTGGCGGTCGCCAGATCGTTCTCGTGCCGCCAACATCCGCAGATCCTGCTGACAGTAAGAACTTCCCGGACGATCCGGCTTCATTTCAGGCGCTGATCTACACACCGATTCTGGAGCAGTACTGCTCAAGCTGTCATAGCTCCGATTCAGCGACCGCTCAACAACCGTATTTTGCAGACATCGACATTAACGTTGCATATGAAGCTGCGAAGTCGAAAATCAGTCTCGATTCGCCGGGAGACTCGCGTTTCGTGATTAAGGTGAGTCCGAACCCGCTGATCTCCGGTGAGTCGCACAACTGCTGGAACAACGACTGCCCGACGGCGGAGACACAAATGCTCGCTGCGCTCACGGCGTTTGCCAACGGTATTACGGCAACGGTGATTGATCCTGCTCTTATTACCAGTCGGGCGATACGCATCGTAGACGGCACACTGGCTTCGGGCGGCAACCGCTACGAGGACGCGCAGGTTGCCCTGTGGCAGTTCCAGACGGGCAACGGCCTGACGGCCTTCGACACCAGCGGCGTTGACCCCGCGATCGATCTGGACTTCTCAGGCGACGTGAGTTGGTTTGGCGGCTGGGGCATTACTATCGGCAGCGACATGGCGCAGGGCCCGGGCAAGGCTCAGGGCTCGACAACGGCCAGTAAGAAATTGCACGATATCTTGCAGGAATCCGGTGAGTTCTCGATTGAGGCCTGGGTAATTCCGGCAAACGTAACGCAGGAAATGTCGCGTATCGTCAGTTATTCCGCTGGAACGACGACCCGTAACTTCACGCTGCAACAAACACTTTACGACTACGATTTCCTGCTGCGAACCAACGAGACCAGCTTGAACGGTGATCCGGCGCTTTCTACGCCGTCGGCGGATGAGGTGCTGCAGGCAACACTGCAACACGTTGTTGCGACCTACGACCCGATTAACGGCCGCAGCATATTTGTGAACGGTAACCTCGTCTCCAACGCTGATCCCATTCCAGGCGGCACGCTCATTGATTGGCAGGATACGTTTGTTCTGGTGCTCGGCAACGAAGCATCCAGCGACGCAGTCTGGGAAGGTACTTTCCGTCTGGCTGCTGTTCATCGTCGGGCTCTTACGCAAGAACAGATAACGCAGAACTTCGACGCTGGCGTCGGTGAGCGGTTCTACATGTTGTTCGACATCTCTGCGCGAATCGGCGCACCGGTCGATACCTCGTTTGTTTTGTTCGAAGCGCAGCAATTCGATAACTTTGCGTACTTGTTCGACCAGCCGCACTTCATCACGCTGGACGGCTCTACGCCGGAAGGCATTTCGATGGAAGGACTGCATCTGGCGATGAACGGTCGGGAAGTCACCGTCGGCCAATCGTACGCCAACATGAATCAGACACTCAGCGCAGCACTGTTCGAAGAACTCGGCCAGCCGCTGTCAGAACTCGGTGCGGTTGTACCGCTGGAGAAAGGCCCTGAAGACGATCAGTTCTTCCTGACCTTCGATAACCTGGACGGCGCTATATACAATCGACCGGATGCGCCCATGCTGGTGATCACTCCGGCCGATCTGCCGCCCGCTTCGCAGATTGGTGTTCGTACCTTTGATGAGATTGCCGCTAGCTACGCAGCGATACTGGGAGTCGATCCGCTAATACAGTACCCGGACGGTTCTTTCCCGGTGGATGAGACCTTCCAGGAGCTACGACAATCACTGCCGGCAGTCGAAGATGTCGTCGCGTTCCTGTCGTCGCACCAGATCGCTATTGCGCAACTTGCGATTCAGTATTGCGACGCAGCAATTGGCAGCAACGCAAACCCGAACCCGGATGCAGAAGGCGTTGTCTGGACCTCGTTCGACTTCGATCAGGTTGCCAGTACAGCCTTTAGTGCTGCCAATCGCGGCAATTTCGTCGATCCGTTGATCGCACGAGCCGTTGGTCAGACATCGGCAGGTCCGCCGTTGGGATCGCAGCCCAGCTACGCACTCGTCTATGACGAACTCGCCGCCTTTAGCGCAGCGGGTGGCCGTCCGGACAACCTTATCGACAGACTGCTCGCAGGTCCCAGTGACACGCGCGCGATTGCCAAGGGTGTTTGTGCCTCCGTACTGGGAAGTGCTGCCACTCTGGTTCAGTAGTAACAGACAGGACAACAAGGGAATATTTAAAATGGCTAAGAAACGAAATGCACGGCACTGGGATGCGCCGCAGCTTCACGCAGATCACCCGCGTCCTGTCACGCGACGTCAGTTTGTATCGCAAGGGTTTATGACGGGTGCGGCCTATACGGTTGGTGGCGGCGTGCTCAGCATGTTCGCCGATCCTCGGAATGCGCTGGCTCTGTCTCCCGATCTTGACAGCCTGTTGGCAAACCCGTGTGAGGTTACGGACGGCGCCGGCAAGATCCCGTTCATCTGCTTCGACCTTGCAGGCGGCGCGAATATCGCCAACTCGAACGTTCTCGTTGGCCAGTCCGGTGGTCAGAGCGACTTCCTGGGCACAGCGGGCTACGACAAAATGGGTTTGCCGGGCGACATGGTTCCCGGACTCAACGACGCCAACGGCGATCCGTTCGCGAATTTCGATCTGGGCCTCGGCTTTCACTTAGACAGCGCATTTCGACGCGGCATCATGGCAAGTCTGACGCCTGGACGCGAAGCCAATATCAATGGCGCGGTGATACCCGCACGCTCCGACAACGATACCGGCAACAACCCGCATAATCCGATGTACGGCATTGCAACCGCTGGTGCGAAAGGTTCGATTCTGACGTTGTCAGGTTCGTCGAACACGGACTCCGGTGGTAACTCATTGGTGCCTGCAGCGCTGTTCGATCCGGAATTGCGGCCTACCAAAGTTGATCGTCCGAGTGACGTCGTTAATCTGGTCGATACCGGTGATCTGGTTGGCATTCTTTCCGAAGACGACGCCACCGCAGTCATGGAGTCTATCTATCGCCTGAGCGATCAGAAGATGAATAACGTCAATACACAGATCGCGACGGATGCCGCCATCAAGCAAGCGGTGCGGTGTGGCTATTTAAAAGCGGCGGACGTTGCCGAACGATTCGGCGGCACACCGATTGATCCTTCACTGGATCCTGACATCGTCGCAGACGACGGCACCGGCATCTTCACGACCGCCGAATTTAACGACAATGGCCGCGATGGCCGGGAATTTCGAAAGACCGCTTCGGTGATGAAACTTGTCATGAACGGTTTCGCCGGTGCAGGTTGTATCGAGATGGGCGGATACGACTACCACGGCGGCGCTCGGGCCGAGGGCGAAGTTAAAGACGAACGCGCCGGGCGCTGCATGGGTGCTTGCCTTGAATACGCAGCTCGATTGGGCAAACCCCTAAT
The DNA here is from genome assembly GCA_964654975.1 of uncultured Woeseiaceae bacterium. GTDB lineage: Bacteria > Pseudomonadota > Gammaproteobacteria > Steroidobacterales > Woeseiaceae > UBA1847. The sequence continues at coordinate 96,379 of CAZZKW010000004.1, read as the reverse complement.
GATGTACGTCTTCAGTGACGGCTCACTTTCGTCGAACGGTACTATCGACAACTCTGCGGAAGGTCGCGGCAAAGGCGAATGGTCGAGTGACAACTCCTCCACCGCAGCATCGTTCTTCCTGGTCTACAACCCGACACGGCGAGCAACCCTGATCGGCGCGACGCCTGAAATTCAGGCGGTGCACCAACAACTGGGTGCCATGGATGCCGGCGGATCGGTTATACGCGCTGCGACGCCCGCAGCGAACAACGTCAACCTTCTGGTAAACGCCGTGATTCTGAACTATATGGCGCTGCACGGCGAACAAGGTAACTTTGGCAGTCTCTACCAAAATCCGGACGGTTCTAACTGGAACCACGGCCTGGGTAACGCGGCCCTGCAGGACAGCATGACTGCGTTCACGCCGATTGTGAATGGCATCATTACAAACCCAGTCTAAACGACAGCCGTAGTCATACGGTGACAGGGACCCTAATCCTTCGCATTGGGGTCCCTGTCACCGTATTGTTCTGTGGTGCATAATCGGCAACCATGAGCGATCTTACCTGCCTCCTCGCCTGCCCCCGCTGCGATAAATCGCCGCTCGAATCTGCAGACAACACGCTACGCTGCACCGCTTGTCAGGTCGACTTTCCAATTGTCGAGGGCATGCCGTGGATGTTCGCTGAGCCACTGGCAGCGCTCGGGGAATGGCGGGGCCGCTTGCGGTTTTCGCTGCAGCAGCTGGGCCACGAAATCGCGGGACTTGAGAAAGAGCTCAAGAACGAGAACCTGCGGGACCTTTCGCGACGCCGCGTCGCACGCTATATGAAAGCGCTGAAATCACACACGCGCTCGCTGCAAAAACTTCTGCACCCGCTCGAAGTACAGTCCTTGCAAGGCAACTACGAGAGTTACCTCGCGTTGCGCACGCGATTGCCCACCGATCAGGGCCTGAACACCTACTACCCGAATATTCACCGCGACTGGGCATGGGGCGATGAGGAAAACAGGGCATCGCTGCAACAGATTCGAGCCGTGCTTCACGACCACGCGGAACTTGGAAACGTACTGGTCCTCGGCGCCGGCGCCGGGCGCCTCGCGTTTGACATACATACAGAACTCAATTGCTCTTCAACAATAGCCATGGACTTCAATCCGCTGCTAATGTTGGTCGCAAGAGCGGTCACCAGTGGCTCGCGGCTCAATCTTTACGAATTTCCGATCGCACCACTGGCGCTCGACGACGATGCGGTTCTTCGGGAATTGACCGCACCCGGCGTCGCCGACGAAAAATTCCACCTGGTCTTGGGCGACGCACTGCGCGCACCCTTCCCCGACCAAACCTTCGATACTGTTGTCACGCCGTGGTTGATCGATATCATCAGCGAAGACCTGCCAGTATTCGCCGCGCGCATCAACAGGCTTCTGAAAGAGAATGGCCGCTGGGTAAACTTCGGTTCGCTGGCATTTTCCAGCCAGCAACGCTCATCTCGTTACAGCCCCGAGGAAACAAAAAGCATCGTCACCGAAAACGGTTTCTCAGACCCTTACGTTTCGCAGGCCACGATCCCGTACATGAGTTCGCCGGCCAGCCGCCACGGGCGACAGGAACGCGTATTTTCGTTCTCCGCCTACAAGGAACGTGATGCCGATAAACCTGAGCGGCATAAAGCGTCGCCGGACTGGATCGTTACCGGCAAGGAACCGGTACCGTTAAGTCCGTCCTTCCGTCAGCAAGCGATGACGACCCAAATTTACTCATTCATCATGTCGCTGATCGACGGCAAGCGATCCATCAAGGATATGGCGGCTGTGCTCGAGAGCCAGAAACTCATGACGAAGGAAGAGGCCGAGCCGGCCATTCGTTCATTCATGACGAAGATGTACGACGACTCGAAGAAACAAACCGGATTTTAGTCAGCCGAAATGCGACTGAATGTAGTCGCCGATCCTGTTGATCGCGCGCCGCGACTCCGGCATCTTGCCGACAAACATCTGAAACACGTGCCACATTTCCGGCCAAACCTGTAACTCGATGTCAATACCAGCCGCTATGCACAAGTCGGCGATGCGCTCCGAGTCGCTCAACAGGATTTCATCGTCGCCAACTTGAATTAACAACGGCGGCAATCCCTCGACGTCAGCGAACACCGGCGATACCAGCGGGAAACGACGTTGATGAGGCTCACAGTAGTAATCGGCAATCACGCCAAGGTCCTGTGCACGAAACCACGGATCCTGTGCGGCACGAGTACGCAGCGAGTCGCCGCTGCCGGTCGCGTCCAGAAACGGTGAAAGCAGTACCGCGGCGGCCGGCAAGGGGTCACCGGCATCTCTGAGCGCCAACAACGTCGCGACCACCAGTCCACCGCCGGCAGAATCGCCGGCAAACAGGATATCTTCCGCGGGAATGCCCGTTTTCAGCACCGTTTGATAGATCGCTACAGCGTCGTCCACAGCCGCCGGGAACTTGTGCTCCGGCGACAAACGATACTCCGGAAGCAACGCTTTGATTCGCCCGGCCCTGGCGATATGACTGACCATCTGTCTGTGCATATCGCAGCCGCCAACGACATACCCGCCGCCGTGCAAGTAGATCAGCAGCTTGCCGTCCGTTCGCTTCTTCGGCGTGAGCCACTCGACGTACAGACCGTTAATTTCATCCGGCTCCACGCGCACGCCGATCGCGGTAATCATCAACTTGCCAAGGCGGCCCCACAAACGGCGTGTCTTAGGGATATCCATGTGCGCAACATCAACGCGTTGCACGTACGCAGCGCTGAGCGAACGAATGATTTTTGCGCGAATACTGCTCATGAAGGTTTATAATGGTAGCCGATTGACCGAGAGTACACGACTAATGCCCATACTGCGCACGCCCGATGTTCGTTTCGAAAACCTGCCCGGCTACGACTTTGACGCAAACTACGTCGAGGTCGATGGCCTGCGAATGCACTACGTCGATGAAGGCCCGCGCGACGGTGCCGTCGTGCTGTTACTGCACGGCGAACCCAGCTGGTCTTACTTATATCGTCACATGATTCCGCCGCTACGCGACGCGGGCTTTCGTGTGATCGCTCCCGATCTGATCGGCTTCGGAAAGTCCGACAAATTCACCATCAAGATCGCCTACAGCTACGCAGGCCACGTAGAGTGGATGCGGCACTTTCTTGAGCAGCTCAGTCTTGAGAACATCAATTTGTTTTGCCAGGACTGGGGATCACTGATCGGCCTGCGAGTCGCGGCGGAAAACGAACAACGTTTTGCGCGCATTGCGCTCGGTAACGGCGGTCTGCCGACCGGCGACGACGTCATGCCAAAGGCGTTCAAAGCGTGGCAGAATTTCGCCCGCTACAGCCCATGGTTCCCTGTCGGCAAACTGATTCAGAAGGCGACCGTAACGATGCTTTCCGATGCGGTAGTGGCCGCTTACGACGCGCCGTTTCCGTCGGCAAAATACAAGGCCGCGGCACGCGTTTTTCCGCTGCTGGTGCCGACGACGCCAAACGATCCGGCCAGCGAGGCGAATCGTGCAGCGTGGGCAATATTCAAACAGTGGAAAAAGCCGTTTCTGACGACGTTCAGCAATCGCGATCCGATTACTCGCGGCGGTGAAAAGTTATGGCAAGAGCTCGTGCCAGGCGCACAAGGGTGCGATCACGTGAGAATTCTGAATGCGGGTCATTTCCTGCAGGAAGACAAGGGGCCTGAAATTGCTGCCGCGTTGATCCGGTTTATCGGCAAGACCTAAGGGACCTCAAGCATGGCCGCCCCGCACGCCAGGCGGCCTGCGTAAGAAGGAATTGTCCGTTACTCAGATCAGTTTCACCGGCACGGAACGTGATGTCGTGCATGGGGTCCAATGTGCATTGCCTTGTATACTGAACACGATGCGACACTCACGGCGAAAGATACGCTCCTCGATTCTCATCGAACCCACATCGATAGATGGGTACCTCTTTACCTTGCCAAATCGTTTGGCATCAATGTTATTGCTTATCATCGGCGCTTTTCTTTTCGGCTCAGCGTGGGCAGCACCCATTGCTACCAACACCGCGCTGCCACTGAGTAACGAAGAGATCATTGTTCGCGAGCAGTTGGTCATCGGCCGCTCGTCCGACGACTTGACCGGCATTCGACGGCGATTTGATCGACTCGAGTCCCGAACAGTATTCGGCTACGGGGTCACCTCGAAGCTCGCGCTGTTTGGAGCGTTACCGCTCGTTAATATCACTCGTGAGTCAGGCGGCATGAGCACGTCGGAATTCGGTCTCGGCGATGCGGCATTGTTCGCGCGCTATGAAGTGTATCGTTCTGACCGCCCGGGGCGCACGCTTCGGATCGCACCGTTTGTCGGCGCCCGATTGCCCACGGGGCGCGAGGGCAAAACCGGTGATGGTTCGCTCGATGTATTTGGCGGAATCATCGCCACCGTGGGCAATACACAATGGGTACTCGATTCTCAACTGCGGTACGACCAGAACCGCGCAGCCGACGGTTTCGAACGCGGCGATTCGATCAGCGTCGAGTCCTCATTTCAGTATCGATTAGCGCCCGGTCGCATCGGCCGCGACACCAAGGCATTTGTGTTCGGCGTATTGGAATTGAGTGCAAATCGTTACGAACGCAATCGCGTCAGCGGCGTCAGCGATCCGAACAGCGGCGGATTTCAGTTGTACCTGACACCAGGTATCCAGTATTCGACACAACGCTGGATCGCCGATCTTGGCGTCAAGGTCCCCGTCATCAATGACCTCAAAGGCACGGCACTAGAACCGGACTATTTCGTTATTACCAGCATCCGTGTCAATTTTTGAAAGGAACCCCAGACATGAAATTATCAATCGTATTCCTAATAACGGTCTTGTTCGCGAACGTGGCTCTCGCTGACGATATCCAGTACAACATTCGTGTCGATGGCATAACCTGCCCGTTCTGCGTAGCGACATCGGAGCGAGCGCTAAAGAAAATCGAGGGTGTTCACGCCGTCGACAGTAACCTCAAGACCGGCACGCTATTCGTGTGCGCGGATAGTCGGGTTGCCTTCACCGATGCACAACTGAAAAAACTGTTCCTCGACAAGGGTTTTACCTACCGATCGTTTGAGAAGACGTCGGGATGTTCTGTTGACGAGCATGAGCACGATACGGACGAGCTGCGCGACACGCCCGACGATCACGCCCACCACACGGACAGTTAGCGTGCAAGCGACGGACGAAGCGACGGCACCCAGGCGATGGGCCTGGCTTGTGCTGTTCGCCTCTTCCACCACACTAATCTGTTGTGCCCTGCCTATTTTACTTGTCACGCTTGGTCTGGGTGCAATTTCGGCGTCACTTTTCGCTAATCTACCGTTTTTGGTGACGTTGGCACAATACAAAGTGTGGATGTTTGCCGCTAGCGGCGGCGTATTGACGTTGACAGCCTGGTTGTTGTACCGACCCGGACGAGCGTGTCCGGCCGATCCGGAATTAGCCACTCAGTGTGAGCGGGCGCATCGTTGGAACCTATGGCTTTTCTGGGTATCGACCTGTATCTGGGGTTTAGGCTTTGCTGCGGCCTATCTGGCGTTGCCCATCTACCTCTGGCTGGACCGGGCCTGAGGATAGCGTGCGTCTGACGGTTCACAGTATTTGACGTTCACCAGCAGGGACTCGTTCATACGTCACTCTGACTACTTTTTTTTGACTTCAACAGCACCCAGCTGTATCAACTCGTCACTGTTCAGACTCGTGTAACCGGCGAGCGCGAGAACCTCCCGGGAGTGTGTACCGGGATCTACGCCGGCCTTGGGCATATCCGTCGAACTGTGACTGAATCGAGGTGCCGGCGCCGGCTGCAGTTGGCCATCCACCTCAACAAAGCACTTGCGTGCCATGTTGTGCGGATGGTCCGGAGCTTCAGACAAGCCCAGCACCGGTGCGAAGCAAACATCGCTACCCTCCAGCAGTTCGCACCAATCTGCCTGAGTGCGCGTTTTAAATACGGCTTCGAGCTCTGTTGACAGAGTTTTCCACTGGGACCGAATTTCAAGGCTGGCCTCGCCAAACGCGAAAACGTGAGGTGCGAACCGCTCACGGTCAAGTCCGAGTGCCTCGATCAGTAGCTCGTAGAACTGCGGCTCAATCGCCGCAATACAGATATACCGGCCATCGCTCGTTTCGTAGGTATCGTAGAAGTGCGCGGCACCACTCAGAAATCCACTGCCTGTGTCATCGTCTTGCATGCCCATGGCCTTGAGCCAGTGAGCCTGAGCCATCAGCGTGTGAGTTCCATCCAGCATCGCTGCATCCACGACCTGTCCTTCGCCCGTCTGCCTGGCGTGCAGTACAGCGCACACTGTACCGAAGGCTGAAAACATCCCCCCGGCACCAAAATCACCGACCAGATTCAGCGGTGGCACCGGCTTCTCTTTAGCCCGACCGATTGCCTTTAAGGCGCCGGTGAGCGCTACGTAGTTAATATCATGCCCGGCCGCTCGCGAAAGTGGACCGTCTTGCCCCCAGCCCGTTACGCGGGTGTACACAAGTCGCGGATTTCGTTCGAGGCATTCGGTCGGCCCGAGGCCCATACGTTCGGTAACGCCAGGGCGAAAGCCTTCGATCAGCCCATCGGCCCGCTCCACGAGCTTCAGAACGACTTCGACTCCGGCCGGTTGTTTCAGATCGCAGATTATCGATTTGCGATTACGGCACATCGGGTCGAGGGCGACGTTGCCGTGATGCCCGGGCCGATCAATGCGAATTACCTCAGCTCCCATATCGGCAAGCATCATTCCGCAGAAGGGTCCCGGGCCGATACTCGCCAATTCGATGATGCGGAATCCTGTTAATGGGCCCACTGATCGTCTCCTGCACATAGTCCGTGAGCCAAAAAGCGTAACGGCAAAACGAACAAACAAACCGCATCAAATATGGGGCATTTTCCGAACATTTCTACCGCGCACGCTCCCAGCCCGGACTAGCGTTCCAGATACTTGAGCTTGTCCTTCACATCGCGCCACTCGTCGGCATCGTCGGGCGCATCTTTCATCTCGGTGATCACCGGCCAGTTTTGAGACAGTTCTTCGTTGAGCTGCAGAAAATGCTCCTGACCGGCAGGCAGCTCATCTTCGGAATAAATCGCCTCGACCGGACACTCCGGCTCGCACAAGGTGCAGTCGATACATTCGTCGGGATCAATGACCAGAAAGTTCGGCCCCTCGTGGAAACAATCCACCGGGCAAACCTCGACACAGTCGGTTAGTTTGCACTTGATACACGCTTCTGTGACAACGAATGTCATTCGGGGCCCTCGATCTCTGCAGCGCGTACGCTATGCGAAGTTGCGCGGCTATTCAAGCCGCGATTCGCCTGCCGTCCACCGATCACCATCCTGCGTCGCCGCGCCGTCGGCTTCCAGCTTGAGAAGATGTGCCAACAACGAGCGCTCCGCCCAAACGTAGAGCTTCTTGTCGACGTCTTTGTAGACATGCGGCACCAACTGCATTGTTGTTAGTCCAGGGTTCGCGCGAAGTGCCACCAAAACCCTGGCTTCGCGTTCGAGGCGGTGGGCGATAATCCAGTCAATGACCCGATCCGGGTCCTGTATCAGCGCACCGTGGCCCGGTGCTAGTGCGCTTGCCTCGAATTCTTTCAAGCGAGCGAGAGACGCCAGATAGTCTTTCATATTGCCGTCCGGCGGATCGATAACGACTGTGGAACCATCTATTACGTGGTCGCCGGTGAATATCCAGTTGAGCTCGGTCTGCCGGAAGCAGACATGGTTGGAAGCGTGTCCCGGAGTTCGAATCGCCTCAAGCTCTACGCCGTCCACCGTCAGTCGATCGCCATCGTCGAGTATCTGATCGGGTACGAACGAAGTGTCCTGGTGCTCGCCAGGTGGGGCGCACCGACCCAGCAGTTGCGCACCCGTCTGTCTGGCCAACTCGGCTGCCCCCGGAGAATGATCGGGATGAGTATGCGTAACAAGCACCCAACGAATCGGTGCACCGGCGATCTCCTGAATTTTTCTCAGATGACTTTCAATCATCGGGCCCGGGTCGAGTACGGCCACCTCGTTGCAACCGATCAAGTAGGTATTGGTGCCCGGCCCCGTCATCATCGAAGAATTCGGAGCGAGCAGACGACGAACTCCGCGCGCAAGCTCGCTGTAGGGTGGCAGTTTTGGCCCGAAAACTGTCAAGAGTTCGAGCCCGGGTAATCTCTGTCGCCGGGCAATACGATCTCCTGTTTGCCGTCGCGCTCGATCAGCAGGGGAACCATGCTGGTGATACCCCACTCCACACACGCTCGAGCCCAATCGACAAGATCCTCCAGCGTCTTGTGACGGGCAATGCTCTCCAGCGTTTTTATCGTTGGAAAATGCAGCGTTATCTCATCGCGTCGTCCGGCCGCCAGCAGGTCGTTTGCCGTTGCCCACCGCGAGTCGGTTAACTCGCCACCGCAATGTATTGCGCTTTGCCCGTGTGGCAATACTGCCAGAAAGAAGCGCGTCGAATAACGCTTGGCCCGTTGCGGCGGCGTTACCCAGTGACTGAAATAATGCAACTCCTCACAACGCAATTGCAGCTCATTGCGAGTCACAAACTCTGCCCAGTCTTGTGTTCCTTCGTTAAGTGCGGCTCGTACCGAGACAAGACTTTCGTCGAGGCCCGAGACATCGGCGAGCAACACGCCCGTCTCCTCGAAGAGTTCCCGAATAGCGGCGCTGTAGTAGTCAAGGCCGCCGTCCTCGATTCCCAACCGCGCATTCGCCTCAACGCTGCCGAGTGCCCCGCATGACTCGTGTACCCGCGAATCCGCCGCGTCGAGGACACCGCCCGGAAACGCGTACGCCGCCCCGAACGACGATCGCTCGTGGCGACGAACCATGAATACTTCAGGGCTGGCCGCCGCCTCGCGCACCACGATTACCGTGGACGAGGGCCGTATCGAGACGTTGTCATTCAATGCTGGCAGTATCCGCATCGCCGTTTTCGACATGCGCCCGCAATCGATGCAGCGCCTCGCCAACAACGTCGTCGACCGGCCCGGCGACTGCGTCGAGGCCACCCGCGAGATAGCCGCCCACGGCGTAGATGAATGTCACTTTGGTGCCATCGTCCAGCTCTTGGAATTCCCAGGTCATGTTGCCGCTGACACCCATCAGGCCGAGTGGACCAAGCCCGCCGGTGAGTCGAATAACCACGCCCGGATTCACCATCGTGACCGTCATGTGAACCACGCCACCACCCGAGTCGAACCGCTCGCAAAAGCAACCCTGAGTCACCGGCTGAATAGTCAGGCGGCTGGCGTCGCCAGCCACGGTGTGGTCGGAACTCCACCAATGACCAACCTGGTTGATCGCCGATTTCCAGACCACCTCCCGACTCGCATCGATAATCACTTCGTTCACGGTCACAAACCCGCCCACCCCAGTGTCCGTGACTTCGGCAGTTGCTGCCGTAAAATGCAGTGGGATCGCCAGCAAGATAGCGTGAAACAGACTTTTCATCGGCAATTCCTATCGTGGCAGGCTAGCTTACCGTAAAATTGAGGACCACAAACATTGTCCGCAAACAGGGATGCATGAACGAAGACCTTCGCGTCGTTTTCGAGAGTCGCAATCGGCAGAGTTGCAGTGACCGGGCGCTGGTGCTGGCAGCACAGCGGATACCGCACCAGCTTATCGATGACGGCGGCTCCTGTGCGTTGCTCGTACCCGCGCAATTCTCCGCGGATGCGGCGAACGAGCTGCAGCTCTACGACGAAGAAAATCCGCCGGTTGCAGTGCAAGTCGTCGCCCGCGTCGAGCACCAGGATCCGGTGCCTGGCCTGGTAGGCTACGTGTTGGTGATCTGTATCGTCGCCGGAATGGCGGGATACTCGTTTTTCCAATCGAACTGGATCGCCGCGGGCCGTGTTGACGGAGAGCTGATACGCAACGGCGAGCTGTGGCGCTTGTTCACCGCCCTGACATTGCACTCCGGTTTAAAACACTTGTTAAGCAATATCGTTTTCGGCGTGTTTTTCGGACTGTTCGCCGGCCGCCTGCTCGGATCCGGAGTCGCCTGGCTCGCGATTGTCCTGGCGGCCGCCACCGGCAACGCACTAAACGTGTTACTGCTAGAGTCTTCGCACCGCTCCATCGGCGCATCTACGGCAGTATTTGCGGCGCTCGGCATCGTCGCCGGTTACGTCTGGCGCGGAAAGTTGATGCAGCAAGATCGATGGTCCACTCGCTACGGCCCGATCATCGGCGGTCTGGCGTTGTTAATGTATACCGGTACCGGCGGAGAGAACACGGATATCGGCGCGCATTTGCTCGGTTTCCTAAGTGGCTTCGCGGCCGGCGTGCTTCTTATCGTCTTCGGGCCCGTTCCAACGGATGCCAGAGCACAGCTACGCGCAGGCGTGCTCGCCCTCGGGCTTGTACTCGGTAGCTGGATAATTGCGTTGCCGGTCTGATATCTGCCCACAATCGTGTAGAATTTTGCATATGGGGAAATTATTGAGCCACAACAGCTAATATGAAGTCAGTCGCGCTCTTCATAGGCTTTTTGGTAGTCACAGCTGCGACGATTCTTTGGGTCCGGCATGGCGGCGGAAATCCGTATCCAAATCTCGCAACGACGCCGGAACTCAGTAGCGACGTGCTGCAGGAAGTGCTGGCTTACTCGCAGCCCATTGGCAACGTTGCCGTTAATCGAGACGGTCGCGTCTTTTTCACCGTACACCCTGAGTCACGCCCGCAAGGCAACAAACTGCTGGAGTACGTGGACGGCGCATCCGTTCCGTTTCCCTCGTTGCGGCAGCAAACGGAACTGTTCGATACGCCGTTGGGCATTTCAATCGACCGCTTCGATCGACTCTGGGTGATCGACCATGGGAATCACGGCCTGCGCTCCCCACGTATCGTCGGCATCGATCTTGCCAGCGGCAATATCCTGCGCGATCAGAAGTTCGATGAAACCATAGCGCCAGCCGGGTCGATACTGCAGGACCTTCAGGTCAGCGCCGATGGCCGCACTATTGTTATCGCCGACACCAGTTTGTGGCGCAAATCGCCGGCACTCATCGTCTACGATGTAGAAACCGGTGATGTACGTCGCGTATTGGAAGGCCACTTTTCGGTATCTGCCGAGAACTACACGATCCGCAGCCAGGATCGAAAGATGTCGTACCTCGGTGGAATTGTCGCTCTGCGTGGCGGAGTCGATGGCATTGCGCTGGGTCCGCAGTGGCTTTACTGGGGTGCATTGAGCGGCTCGGCTTTGTACCGCATACGCCTCAAGGATCTCAGAAATAGTGAGTTACCCGCCTCGCAACTTGCGACTCGCCTTGAGCGATACAGCGATAAACCGCTCAGCGACGGCTTCAGCCTCGATACTGCCGGCAATGTGTACATCACAGCCGTAGAGCACCACGGCATCTTCAAGGTCGACTCGCAGGGTAGGCTTTCTACACTGATACAATCGAGCGAAATTCGCTGGCCGGACGCCTTGTCGTTCGGACCGGACGGCTATCTCTACGTCGCGGACAGTGCACTGCCGGAACTTATCCTGAAGTCTGCAGAACATATCAAGGCGCAAGGGCCGTATCGCATATTTCGATTTCAGCCAGGCTTCGAGGGTATTCCCGGACAATAGAATGAGGAAAATATTTTGAACGAAGACGCTCCCACTGAAGCCGAAGCATTCGACCTGACGACGCTGCCCGGGCTGCTGCAGGAGAAAGGCATCGATCTCGCTATCGAGCTGGGCATCAAGGTCGCGACGGCCCTGGCGATATTTTTTGTCGGCAAGTTCCTTATCCGACTGGTGATCAACGGGCTCGTAAGGGTGATGCGAAAGCAATCGGTCGACAAGACACTCGAGACGTTTATCTGCAATCTCGTAAGGGTATCGCTGATGGTCGTCCTGGTAATCGCGGCGATCGGCGCTATCGGAGTGCAAACCACCTCGTTTATCGCAATTTTTGGTGCCGCCGGCCTGGCCGTGGGGCTCGCACTTCAGGGTTCGCTGTCGAACTTCGCCTCCGGCGTGTTGATCGTATTGTTTCGGCCCTATCGTGTCGGTGACTTTGTCGAAGCCGCGGGCATCGCGGGCAGCGTCGAGGAAGTACAAATATTGACGACCATCCTGAAAACCGGTGACAACAAACAGATTATCGTTCCGAACAGCCAGATAATGGACAGCATCATTACCAACTACTCCGCTAACGATACGCGTCGGGTCGATATGGTGATCGGCGTGAGCTATGACGACGACCTCGACAAAGTCCGCCGGACGATTCAGGAACTCATCGACGCTGACGGACGAATCCTCGACGATCCTGCACCAAAAATTGCCGTCTCGGAACTCGCGGACAGCAGCGTCAACTTCATCGTACGGCCGTGGGTTAAGTCGGAGGACTACTGGGATGTCATGTTCGAGCTGACCGAAGCGGTCAAGAAGCGTTTCGACAAGGAAGGCATTTCCTTTCCGTTCCCGCAGCAGGATGTACACCTGTACAAACAGGGCGCCGACTGAGGGCACAGTCGTTTATTGACTCGAAAAATGACTTGGTCAGGGAAAACCCGCAATGACTAGGTGTTTGGTTTTTACGATTTTGCTCATCGCCTTTTTTCCGGTTGAATGTCTCTCGGAACCGGCGAGCGATGAAACAATGGCCGATGAGGCTATAAGCCCCTATGTTCCCAGAGATCCCGGTAAGCGGGACAAGGCGCTAGAGAAGCAAATTCAAATACTCGCTGACCACGCAGCTCAATCTCCGGATGAGATACAACCGGCAACGGTATTCTTCAAGACCGGACTTTCATACAGGGAGTTACACGATTTACGCAATGACTTCGGCTTCGAAGTGATTGACGTAGGAATGAAGGCGCCACAGGGGGACCGGGGCGTAGTCATGTCCGTCAGCGGCGGCATGGCAGACCTGCTTGCAACAACGGGTACCTTCGAGGAAAGACTCACTTTCATGATCACTTCGGAACAGAAGTGTTTCGCCAAGATGGTCAAATACATGCCTGCGGACGAATCACAGGGAATGGCAGATCTTGCAACCAACCCGTTCTTCGTTTATTCGGCGCGGATTTTCGGTCCGAATCGAACGTTGGGAGAACTGCAACAGCAACCAATAGTAAGGAGCATAATCCTGAACCTTGAGCCCAGTATTATTTCCGATTTCGAATGGGCGAAATCTCATGATGGGCCTCACAGATATTTCATGCCGGGGTTTTTTGTTGAAGATGTTTACGATTGGCCTGGGCTGCGTTGCGGCCCTCACGCGACTGTTTATTAAATCGCTATCGGGTGTAACTCCTTGAGATCGGATAGCCGCCGTTGAGATGTTACGATGACGACTGGCAGGGAATGACTCTTTGGCCACTGGTTAAATCTGGAGAGCTAACCATCAATTCGCACTTTCTTGCTCTGATAGTCGCCGCTTTTTTTCACCAGTTCATTTACGAAACTTCACGCCCCCAGATCTGCTCACATCAGCAGCTTCGAACGTTCCTGAATACAGCGGTCGGGATGGCGCAGAGATAACAGCCGTACGATTCGACCAGTCGGACTGCGAGTGACCGCTTTCATTCACGATTGTCATTCGATCTGCTTCGTGCGTCTGAGCCTACCGACCACGGCCCCAATACCCGCATATTGACGGCTTGATTTGGCAGGACCACCAGCAATTGGAGTCAGGTTCCTGATCATTTGTTCGGCTCTGAACTACCCTCCCCCCGCTCCCGTCGGTATAGTGGAAGTCACACACCGAGGCCTGAATCCAAGAACTATTCGGGCCGCCACCGGTCTTAAAGTATCTGAGGAAAACGGACCTCGAACCTGGAAAATTTACCGCTGTACAACATGACTAAATATAGTACGAACGCCGCACTTCTTTCGCTGCTGATAATGCCCTTCGTAGCTTTGGCTCAAGATGAGGACGTTGCTGCGGGTGACTTCGAAAGCGATCTGCTGCAGACGGTGCCGGTTGCGGACGAAGACACGGTAGAACTCCTCGACACCGAAACCAACGTCGTCACCGAAGAACAGCTGACCGATGAGTTTGCCCGCTACCGCAGGTTAATCGGCGAAGGTACGCTCGACGAGGCCGATATCGCGGCCAAGCGAATTGTCGAGATGACGATTCGGGTCTACGGGCCACAGTCGCGAGAAACCGCCAGCGCGCTCAATAATCTTGGGATCGTGCAGCACCGCAATGGCCAGTACGACGCAGCGATCCAGAACTTCTCCTCCTCCGTCGAAATCATCGAGGTCGCGGAAGACCGCCTTAACAGCGCCCTGGTCAATCCGCTAAAAGGACTCGGTGCGGCTCAGCTCAGCAACGGGCGTCCGGATCGGGCGAAAAAGACGTTCACACGCGCTGCGCACATTACCCAGGTGAACGACGGCCCTCACAACGTCGCTCAGATCGAGATTCTAGAATCGATTGCGGAAACCAACATTCGCATGGGCGACTCCAAGGCGGCTCGTAACATTCTCGACCGGATACACATTATCAACGTAAGACACTTCGAGAAAGACCCGTTGGGACTGCTGCCCTCGCTGATGACTCGGGCTCGATGGCAACACCGTGCAGGCTACTACGCCGACGAACGTGCAACCTATCGCCGTGCGATACGAATCATCGAATCCAGCGAGGGAAAGAATGACTCCATGCTGATCGAACCGCTGCGGCGCCTCGGCGAATCGTTTTACTTTGTCGACCTAACCATGTCGACGCCACACCAACAGGGCATGATCTCCACGGGTGAAACTTATTTTAAGCGTGCCGTGCGTATCGCTGAGAAAACCGAAGAATCCGATTGGCGCGAATCGACCGAGAGTCGCGTTGCTCTTGCCGACTATTACATGTTTGTCGATCAGCAAAACCGGTCGCGGCGAATCTACAAAGACACCTGGAAATTCCTGTCCTCAGACGAGGAGCGAATAGCTGTCAGGGACCAGCTTTTTTCTGACCCCGTTCCGATACGATCCGGACAACTGCCGATGTTTGCCAGCGGCAACGAAGGCGCAGAAACGACGCCGGAAGAATTCTTGAAGGGCAAGATTGTCGTCGACTACAACGTCACGGTTCGCGGCCGGGTCAGAAAACTGCGAACCGAAGCGATACCGCAGGAATTTGACGATATGCAACGCATGGTGCACCGAGAAATTCGACGTCGAATATTCCGCCCCAGATTGGTCGACGGTGCTCCAGTGTCGACCGAAAACCTTGTCTACGTGCACGAGTTTTCCTACTTACAGTCCGATCTCGATGCCCGGATAGCCGCAACGGCCGAGGCGGACAGTAAGGACGACGAGTAGCCTGTGCCGCAATGCCAGGACGTCCATTCCAATGAACACCCCCGATGACAGCCATTTTGTTACCGGCAATCCCTTACGGGGTCCGTTCGAGAAGCACCTGCAGCAAGCCGTTTTGGGTCTCGGCTGTTTCTGGGGCGCCGAGCGGCACTTTTGGCAGACCGACGGCGTCTTCACTACTGCCGTCGGCTACGCGGGCGGCGATACGCCGGATCCGAACTATCAGTCAGTCTGCACCGGGCAGACCGGTCATGCTGAAGTCGTCCTGGTGGTGTTCGATCCCGCTACATTGAGCTATCCGGAACTTCTCAGCGTATTTTGGGAAAGCCACGACCCGACGCAGGGAGATCGGCAGGGAAATGACATCGGTACGCAATACCGTTCGGTGATCTACACCGGAAACGCTGCACAAAACGAGATGGCTTTGCGATCACTCGAAACCTATCAGGTCGACTTGACTGCGGCGGGCCTCGGCCAGATTACGACTGCGATTGCGCCGTTGGGCACTTTCTTTCTTGCCGAGGAGTATCACCAGCAGTACCTCGCAAAAAATCCGGGCGGCTATTGCGGCCTGGGCGGCACCGGCGTTGCTTGTCGCTGAGCAGTAGTGCTAGCCAAAGACCCTCGACGATCTGTAGTATTCACCCGTGACCACAAAGAAAAAGAAACCGGGCAAACCACGCAAACCGAGTCGTAAGCAGGCCGAAGAGGCAGTACGTACGTTATTGCTTTGGGCTGGTGAGGACACGCGTCGCGAGGGGCTTATCGATACGCCCAAACGCGTCGCGCGGGCTTACGAGGACTGGTTCAGTGGTTACCGGGAAAATCCGCTGGAATACCTGCAGCGAACCTTCGAAGAAGTCCACGGTTACGACGAAATGATCGTGCTGCGCGACATTGCTTTCGAATCCCACTGCGAGCACCACATGGCACCCATCATCGGCAAGGCGCACGTGGGCTATCTGCCCAAAAACAAGGTGGTTGGTATCAGCAAACTGGCGCGTGTCGTCGACGCGTTCGCGCGCCGCTTCCAGGTTCAGGAAAAAATGACTGCACAAATCGCTAACTGCATACAGGATGTGCTGCAGCCCAAGGGCGTTGCTGTGGTGATCGAAGCGAAACACCAGTGCATGACAACCCGCGGCGTTCACAAGTCCGACGTTTCGATGGTTACCAGCCAGATGGTTGGCACGTTTCGTAAAGACGCCCGCACTCGCGTGGAGTTCCTGCGGATGATTGACGCAACCCGGTAACCCGCTCAATGCGCAAGATTCTTACAACCATCGGAATTCTGCTCGCGCTCGTCGCAGCGTATTTCTTACTGTGGCCGGTACCGATCGACCCGGTCGCCTGGCATGCGCCCGTTGATCGCGGCTACGTTGATCCGTACGCATCCAATGACACGCTCAAGTCCGCCACCGGAATTCAACTCGGCGATTACGACGGGCCAGAAGACGCGACTGTCGGGCGTGATAACCGCATCTACGTTACGACACTGAGCGGCATGATCATCCGAATACAGAATCGTGGCGTCAGCGAGTTCGCCGATGTCGGTGGAAGGCCGCTGGGCATCGAAACGGATCACGATGGCTCGCTGCTGGTCGCCAATGCTTACCTTGGGATTCAGCGCGTAATGCCGGATGGCACAGTTACCACGATCCTCGACCAAATCGATGGCGAGGCATTGGTGTATGCCAACAACCTCGCTATCGGCCCGAACGGCACGATTTACTTTAGCCAGTCCAGCGACAAGTTCGGCGCCAAGGAATACCGCGGCACCTACGCGGCGGCGTTACTCGATATTCTTGAGCACGGCAGCCATGGGTCCGTCTTCGCTTTCGACCCCGTCACACAAACAACAAGCAAGATTCTCGACAATCTCAACTATGCCAACGGCGTCGCGATCAGCACGGACGGGAGTTTTCTCGTCGTCGCCGAGACCGGTCACTACCGTATCCTGAAACACTGGCTAAGCGGCGAGTTGCAGGGAACGACTGAGGTGCTGATCGACAACCTGCCGGGCTTCCCCGACAACATCAAGAGCGGCGCGAACGGCCGCTTTTGGATTGGTTTCGCGTCGCCGCGCAATACCGTGATCGATCGTTTATCCGACAAGCCATTCCTGCGCAAAATCGTGCAGCGACTGCCTGCTTCAGCACGGCCAAAAGCCGAGCCGCTGTCTCATGTCATTGCGATCAACGGCGATGGCGAAGTTTTGATGAACATGCACGACCCGAAAGCGAGATTTCCAACGCTAACCGGTGTCGTCGAGACTCGTGACACGCTGTATCTGACAACCCTGTTCGGCAATCAGTTACCGCGAATTGCCAAGCGCGACTTGTAGGCTACTCGGGCAGCAACGACTCGTCGCCTTCGTAGTCCTCACCAAGCATTTGCGCACGAATCAACGGTACTGGCGGCGAGCCGTAGCTAAGAAACTGATCGTGGAATTTGCCCCACGCCTCTTCACCACCCCGGCCCCTCGTCCAGTCGTCGCGTAGCTTGTTGATCATTAACTTGCCCAGCGTGTAATTCAGATAACCCGGGTCGTAGGTGCCGCGAAATGCCTGTTGACTGGCGTTGCCGTAATCCTGAAACGCTTTCTCTTCGAACAGCTTCCGGCTCTCCTCGACACTCATGCCCTCCGCATGCAGGCCAATCGCAGAAAGATAGCGGACGTTTCTCAACAAGGCATTCAGTAGCTGGCCAATACGGATTTCAGGGTCGCCCTTGCCCAATCCCGCGTCGACCATCATCTGTTCCGTGTAATGCGCCCAACCTTCAACAAAGGAGTAGGTAAGGAAATGCTTTCCAACATTGTTCTCGGCGCGATTCGCGTGCAAGAACTGCAGAAAATGGCCCGGCCAGACCTCGTGCACTGAGATGGCCAGCAGATTCGTTTCGCTCGGAATGTAGGCACGCTGATCTTCCTGCGACCACGCAGGATCCGGCGGTGCGATGTAGTAAACCGAAGGCAGCCCGGATTCAAACGGCCCCGGAATGTCGATGTAGGCGGCATTGAACCGGCGATGTGGCGGCGCCTCATCGACCAGTGCTTCCTCCGTTCCCGGAATGCTGACAATCTCATTGTCCTCAAGAAATGCTCGCAACTCGGGCAACTGCCGTGTCGCACCGCCGACGGCACCTTCCGGCGGCTTGCGGCTGTGCACCTTGAGAACGCAGTCCTGGGTGCTTTCCCCTGGCGCGAAGTCCGCACACGCCTCGAAAAGCGAGTCCAGATTTCGCTGCAAATCAGACTCGCCAGCTACCTTTAGATCGGCCAGCGATATATCGACACCCTGTGTCGCACTGAGCATCTCAAGAAACCTTGCTTCGCCCAGCGCGTAGTCCTCGGTAGCCATCGCCTTCAGCCCGTTCAACCACCGGACAGTTTGCCTAACAGCTGCAACGGCTTCGCTGTTTGCCACAGTGAACTGCCTTTGCAGCTGCTCATCGTCGACTGCAGAAAACAGGCCCGGTACGGTGTTTTCGAGATAGTCCGCCATGCCGGAAAAAATACCGAGTGCCGTTTCTACATACGGTGACGGTAAGGGCGGTGCCAGATTGTCCTGCATGATATGCAGCCACGCGGGCAATTTCGACACGTATTGCGTGTAGGCAACGATTCTCTCTTCCAGCGGTGCGTACTCACGGTCAACGTAGGTACTCATGCCGAGGCTAAATGCATAGGCAACCGGATTGCTCGTCAAGAACCCTGACTCCCGCATCCAGAACTGCTCACCTTGCAGTGCTTTGGTCAAATAATCGCGCTCGAACCGCTCGATGCCACGCAGCTCGTCGTAGGACAAGATATCGCTGAGCACGGTGTCGATCCACTGCGCATATTTCTCAGCAGCAGCAGGACTGTTGTCGGATATCTGACCGTCGTAGCGATGCAGGCCCGCGGACACTGCCGTTTCCGGATTGGCAGCGTAGTATGCGGCAATGGTATTCGCCGCAAACTCCGACCAGGGCAATTTTTCAGCGCCGGTCGGGACAGTCGGCTCGGATTCCCCGGTGCACGCGCTGAGAAACAAAAGCGCAACTAACATTGTCATCAAGCTCTTCATTATTATTTCTACCTTTTGGAGAACTCCTATTCGATGCCGAGTTCTGCCAGACCCTGCCGGAACGTAATGTCCACCGGGATGCTGGCCTCCGTCAGTCGATCAAGATCGCCTTGCAGATCGGCCTTGATGATGCCGCGCGACTCGGTCAGCTCCTGCGCACCTTCGTAGTCGCCGTCCCCTTGCAGCGTCAGTAACAGACGGGACAGGTCCGCCATGGTTGTGTCCATCTGCGCAAAATCAACACGGTAGCGACCGGTCTCAGCGTCGCGTACAAATGCGCCGCTGTCGAGAAAGAAATTGAAACGCACCATGTTCGCCTTGCCGTGGGCGCTCGATGCACCAAAGCGAATCGAACGAAAGACGCTGGACATGAAAGTAACGTAGTAGTCGTGCAAATCGACATCGCCCAATTCCCCGGCCTTGTGCAGCTCGGTAATCATGTAAAGCCCGAGGATATCGGCCTTGCCTTCCTCGATACTGGACGACAGGTCCAACAGCATTTCCCGAACCGTGCCACGACCATCAATGGTGTTCTTGATTCCGAGGCCATGTGCCACTTCATGGAACATGGTGTTCGCAAAAAAAGCGGCGAACGTAACGTGGTCACGTTGCGATTCTTCGACGAGCATGTCGGCAATCGGTTCCAGTATCTTGTCAAACTTCGCTTGCATCGCGTTCTTCAATTGCAGTCGACGCGTACCGCGTGCGAGTTGTACCGCTTCATCGTTGGGCAAGTTAATCGCGATGGTTTTGCTTGCTGCGTTGCTGTGACCGGCGTAGTAGATCACGTCGTATGCGTTCAGATCGGAGTCCGTACCCGGTGTTTCCCATTTATACTCATCGGCGACCGGCAGACCTTCCTGCAGCGCTGGTAGAAAATCAGCGAATCGACTGAGTCGATCACTCCACTCCAAATCCTTTATCAGGACATACGACTCGTAGCCCGCGCGATACCCGAACAGCGCGTCTTCGTAAGTTTCGATCGCACCAATAACGACGTCGATATCGTTGTCCCTGACGTCCATCCAGTACATATCACTAATCTGATACTCGTCGCTGATCAGCGCGGCCGCACGAAGCTTGAGATAATTCGCAAAATCGGCGCTCTCCGCGAATTTTGCAGCAGCGCGCAGCAGATCAGCCGCCGCCTTAAGCTCGCTCGCGAAAGCAACGTGGTACGGAACCAGTTTCAGGCTGCCGTCGGGCTGTCTGCGAATCAACGAGTACAGTCCATTTTTCCCGGGCAAATACGCCGCCTCAAATTCTTCCTTACTCATGTCCGCGGGATAGAAATTTGCGCCCGGCGGCTTGGCACCGACGCCCTCCATGAACGGCTTGTCATCGTCCAGCCGATCCCAGGGTCCGTAGTTCAACTCCGCGAAACGTCGTGTGTCGACATCGGTGATCGTCTCTAGCCAGGATTCGTAGTCGTCTGAGAACGACTGCCGCCAAAACAGGTCGTCCATGATTTTCGAGGCATCGATCAGCAGCTTGATCATTTCCCGTTGACCATCGCTAAGATCGCTGAGATCCGCAGTCAACGTGAAATCCGCGTAGATTTCCGGACGGGGTTTAACGATCTCCAGCGGTTGATAACTGGTCTCGGGAGGCGAATCGCTGCCACACGATGCGATAACTACGGATACGGCGACAATACGATACTGGTGCGCAAGATTTCTGAAACCCACGTTCCTTTCCCTAACTCGACCTCAATTGCACATTATCGCACAACGCCACAACCGGACGGGGTACGGATTGACTTGTTCCAACGGCCTGCTCCCCCGGAGATCGGTTCTGTGGAATAATTCAACCCCAGCCAAACTCAGGGTCGTTCAGGACGTGCAAAAACTGATCTACGGAATCGGTGCGTTTCTCGTATTGTTGCTCGTCATCGGTCTATTCCTGCCGCAGACCAACCGGATCGAGGTGTCGGTAGAAATCGATGCACATCCGGCGACCGTTTTCGCGCAGATCAATGACTTCCGGCGGTTCTCTCAGTGGTCGCCCTGGTCCAGTACCGACCCCGATGTGAGCATTTCGTACTCCGGGGCCAGACGGGGCGAAGGTGCCATCATGAGCTGGAACGGGGCGGTCATCGGTAGCGGCCGACAGGTCATCATCGAAAGCCGGCCCTACGAACGCGTGGCGATCACGATGAACCCTGACGAGACGGGCGAGGCAATGTCGTGGTTCGATCTGGCACCGGGCGTCGGCACCACTATCGTGACACGAAACTTTGAGATCGATTATGGGATGAACGTCGTCGGTCGATATTTCGCACCGCTGATGGGCGGTGTTGTTGCGCGAGAGTACTACGACGGTCTGATCCGGCTAAAAGAGCTTGCCGAGGGTTTGCCTGCAGCAGATTTCGGCAACCTTGAGATCGAGCACCTCGTGGTCGAGGCGACTGACATTGCGTACTTGCCCTCAAGCTCCCGGCCGGAACCCGCCGCCATCTCCGAGGCCTTGGGCAAAGCCTATTTTCAGATCCTGACCTTCATCGCCGACAACGGTTTATCCAGCGCCGGCGCGCCACTGTCGATACACCGACCCTACCGGGGCTCGGAACTCGGCTTCGATGCGGCAATCCCGTTACGCGGCGTGAATGCAAGCACGCCTCGCGAGACCGTCGGTGTCCGCATCACTCAAAGCTACGCCGGGCCGGTAATCCGGGTTCGGCACACCGGGTCCTACGCGGGACTGACAGGCGCGCACCGGAAAATCTCAGCATACCTGGCGACACTAGGCATCGAGCGTGACGGTGCTGCCTGGGAGTCCTACGTCAGCGATCCGGGCAAGGTTCCCGAACGCGAGTTGCAAACCGACATCTTCTATCCGATCAAGGCCGACTGATCCGCGCCCGCTGGCTACTGAACGGATTTGACCAGAAAAGGCGGAACCCGGACCTCAACGTCATCGCCACCGCTCAAGGGCAGCGCCACTTGAGCGTCATCCTGCAAACGCGAAATTTCGCGAAAAAGAACGACCACCAGTGCGGCGCACTCGCTTGCCTCGTTGACGGACATTTTTCGCACAGACGCGCAAATCGACCCTTCGCCATTGAGCGGCGTTACGCTGTACATCTGTCGGTGCAGATCGGCAAAGGATTGCTGCATTGCCACCGGGATTTCGTCTTTGTCGAGATCGACAAGATTGTCCTCGTAGGCTCTGATAAGTCTTTGTTTTATATGACCGTGACCCGCCAGCACCGTGAGTGCGGCGTGAAAGCGGTCGACGTGGTTCGTCATTGGCCACTCCAGCGTTGTCTTGTTTTTGCCGCTACTACCCTCTCGGCGGCTTGTACGCTCTTATTATCGGAGTTGACCACCTCCTGTAGTCCGGTTCCCTGCAGAACCGCGGTTCCGTGCTGTACTCCCTATCTATCAAGTTCTTGCGCAGGTTTTTTATAGCAGGTTTACCAAAGGTTATGCAAGTAGCAAGAATTTAAGCCGAATCCGATCGCTCACCCGTTTATGGCACGGGATTCTCGGTTATCATTGCGCCCATATGCGCGGACCGCACCTGCCAATGGCCATAGCGACAGCTATCGCCACCCTCTTCGACCAGGCATCTTACGCCGAAGCTCCGCCTAGCGGACAAAACGTCACCATTGGTGAGATCAAACTTAATAAACTGGATGTCTTTGACCTTAGCGAACCGGAAGAAAACAAGTGGCTGTACCGCCTGGCGAACCGGCTGCATATCGTTACCAAAGACCGCGTAATCCTCGGTCAGCTGCTGTTTGAGAAAGGCGGGGAATACGACCGGCGATTGGTTGAAGAGTCCGAACGCATATTGCGGCAAAATCGCTATCTCTACGATGCCAGTGTACGACCGACGTTACGAGAAAACGGCACCGTCGATATTGAAGTCACAACCAAGGACGTGTGGACGCTGGGACCCGATGTGTCCTTATCCAGAAAAGGCGGTGAAAACAAGAGTCGCTTCGGAATCGAAGAGCGAAATCTCTTTGGGCGCGGCCAGCTGGTGCGTTTCAACCGCGAAGAAAACGTCGATCGCCGCTCAACCAGCTTTGAATTTTCGGACCGGCATCTTGGACACAGTTGGGTATCGGCGTCTCTGTATCTGGCAGACAATTCTGACGGCGAAACGCAGCAACTCGGCCTCGTTCGGCCGTTCTATGCCCTGGATACCCGCTGGTCGGCCGGCATCCAGCTACTCAACAACGACGGACGTAACGCGCTGTACGTGCTTGGCAACGAAGCGGCCGAGTATCAGCGCAAACAGCAATTCGCGAATATTTTCGCTGGCTGGTCGAAAGGGCTGCAAAACGGCTGGGTACGACGCTGGACCTCCGGTATCGTGTACGACAGCGCGCAATTTTCCGCGGTACAGGTGCCAACCCTGCCAAACGCGATCCCTGTTGATCGAAAACTTGTCTATCCGTTCCTGGGCTTTGAGTTTCTGCAGGACGAATTTGCGACAACCCACAACCGGGACCAGATCGGGAGAACGGAAGATTTTCTCCTCGGTACGCGGTTCACAGGATCGATTGGCTGGGCGAACGAGTCGTTCGGCGCCGATCGCAGCGCGCTGCTGTATTCGGCAAACGCCAGTCGCAGTTTCGGCTCGCTCGATAAGAACATTCTATTGGTTTCCGCCGCTGCCAACGGCAGGCTTGAATCGGGACGTACCAGAAATGCGATCGCATCGGTAAACGCACGCTACTACGTGACGCAAAGCGAGAAGCGTTTGTTCTTCGCAACGGTGCAGGCAACCATCGGCATCGCGCTTGACCTGGATACGCCCGTACAACTCGGCGGCGACAGCGGCTTGCGCGGCTACCCGCTACGCTACCAAAACGGGGAATCGAAAATACTCGTAAGCGTTGAACAACGCTATTTTACGGACTGGTATCCTTTCCGCCTGGTCCGCGTTGGCGGTGCAATCTTCGCCGATGCCGGACGCGTATGGGGGCAGAACCCACTGGGCGGCGAAGCTCTGGGTTGGCTGACAGACGTCGGTATCGGACTGCGCTTCTCTCCGACACGAAGCTCGTCGAACAAGATGCTCCATCTCGATATCGCATTTCCGCTCAATGGCGATGACTCAATAGATTCGGTACAGATACTGCTCGAAGCGAAGAGCGGCTTTTGACGTGATGTTTGCCCGGTTGCGGGCGACAACGACGTCCAAGTCATCTAAAGTAACCTTCGAGCGTGTCTACGTTTGCCGTATTAACCGAAACTTCACAGGAGCCTGAAGTGAATATGTCTTCCAATACCCTGCATCTGTCTCTCGCCCTTATTGCGAGCCTTGGCCTTGCCGCTTGCGGTTCCGCTGACAAGGAGGATCGTAGCGCTGCGGATGTGGTCACCAACATCGCACCGGAACCCACCACAGCGGAACTTTCAACGCTCCTTGCCAGCGAAACAAGAAGCGAAAGCGATCAAACACGCGACGCCGGCAGGCACCCGGTTGAGGTCCTGGATTTTCTCGGTATCGAACCGGGCATGAATGTCATCGACGTCATTGCGGCCGGTGGCTATTACACCGAGGTGCTGTCGTACGCGGTGGGTCCGGACGGTCACGTGAGCGCACAAAATCCCGCGATCGTGTTGCAAATGCGGGACGGCGCCAATGAAAAAGAACTGAGCAATCGGCTGGCGGGTGACCGCCTGGCGAATGTGTCACGACTCGATCGTGAAATCAGCGATCTGTCCGCGGCCGACGGCCCGTTCGACGCTGCGCTGACCGCCCTGAACTTGCACGATATCTATAACAACTACGGTGAGGAGGGTGCCATCGGCGCGCTACAAGCGATTTCTGCAATACTGAAACCGGGCGCGGTTTTCGGAATCATTGACCATCACGGCGCTGTCGGTAACGACAACACGGCATTGCATCGCATGACGATTGACGATGCGATTCGAGTATCCGAAGCCGCCGGTTTTGTCGTTGAGGCACAAAGTGGTCTGTTACACGTCCACAGCGACGACCTGACAGAAACGGTATTCGCCGACGGTCGCCGTGGCAACACGCATCGCTTCCTGTTGCGACTCCGAAAGCCGGAGTAGTCGGTCTTTAGCGGACCACCCGAGGTCGCCCGGAAGTCGCTCGCACTCCCACGCAGCTATTGACGGGCAATCTCAATGGTCCAGCGATCCTCGCCAAGGTCGCGTTCCTCGGAATACAGCGGGTCGGACTGATCGACCTGCCAGGCTGTCGCTAAAGTCTCGCTCATGACGAAGTCGCGATGCACGCTCAGCGCTTTTTCAACCGCATCGGTGCCCGAAATCCCCAACGTTATGCGGTCTGAAACCTCCAGGCCTGCCTGCTTGCGTGCATCCTGGATTGAGCGCACCAGCTCGCGGGCAAAGCCTTCGTTAACAAGCTCATCGGTGAGCGTCGTGTCGAGCGCTGTCAGATAGCCGGAATCTTCCGCGCAGGCATAGCCTTCGGCCGCTGTGGTTTCAATCAGTACGTCGTCACCCACAAGGCTTATCGTTTGATCACCGGCAACGATCTCAAAGGTCTCGCCACTTTCCGCCGCACGCGCGATTGCGCCGCCGTCTGCGTCTTCCAGCGCCTTGCGAATAGCAGGGATCAGTTTTCCGTATTGTTTACCGAGTCGCGGCAACCTCGGCTTGATGCGGTAGCTGACCAGCCCCGCATCGCGGGCAATAAACTCGATCGACTTGACGTTGAGTTCTTCGAGAATTTGCTCCTGATGTCGCTGCAACGCGCCGGTCGCTTTTTCGCTGGGCGCACGCACCAAAAGGCGGGCCAGGGGCTGCCGTGTGCGAACGCCGGATCGACCTCGGGCCGCACGCGCCAGGCCAACAACCTTTTGCACAACGTCGATATCAAACAGCAAACCGTCGTCTTGCCAACTGGCCTCGACCACCGGCCAGTCTGCCATGTGCACCGACAGCGGGGCGTCGGGGTCCACGTTCCTCACCAGATTCTGATACACGTTTTCGGCCAGGAACGGGATAAACGGCGCCATCAGCTTGTGCGCCGCGTGCAAACATTCGTAAAGCGTCAAATAGGCCGCTTGCGTGTCATCCGCGTCGGTGGACTTCCAGAAGCGGCGGCGATTGCGGCGCACGTACCAGTTGCTCAGCTGATCGACAAACGACTCCAGCGATTCACCGGCCGTTTTTGCATCGAAGTTGTCGAGCGACTCGGTCACCGTCGTGATGGTCTTGTGCAACAACGCCAGCGCCCAGCGATCAATTTCCGGGCGGTCTTCCGCCGCGATCTTGCAACTGAGGTCGACCTTGTCCAGACGCGCGTATAACACGAAGAAACCGTAAGTATTCCAGAACGTGTTGATGAAGGAACTCGCGACGTCAGCGACGATCTCCACGGACACACGCTTCGCCACATCGGGTGACAAACGGGCGAGAAAATACCAGCGCAGCGCGTCGGCGCCGACGGTGTCGAACACATCGTAGGGATTGATGATGTTGCCGACCGACTTCGACATTTTCTTGCCGTCTTTGTCGACGATCAGATTCAGGCAAATGCAATTCTTATAGGCCACGCTGTCCGATACGAGTGTAGAGATCGCATGCAGTGTGTAAAACCAGCCGCGCGTTTGGTCGATGGCTTCGCAGATGTAGTCGGCCGGGAAGCTTTTTTCGAATGGCTCTTCGTTCTCGAACGGATAGTGCCACTGCGCATAGGACATAGCGCCTGAGTCAAACCAGCAGTCGATGACTTCCGGTACGCGCTGCCAGGTCTTGCCGTCCTTCTCGAAGGTGATTTCATCCACGGCCGGCCGGTGCAGATCGAGTTCGCCGAGTTCGCGGCCGGTCAACGCTTCAAGTTCGCCCACGGACCCGATGCAGTGATATTCGCCCTCGCCGTCCGTCCAGACCGGCAGCGGCGTTCCCCAAAAGCGTTCTCGCGAAAGAGCCCAGTCGACGTTGTTTTCGAGCCAGTTGCCAAATCGGCCGGCTTTGATGTGCTCAGGAACCCAGTTGATGGTCTGGTTCAACTCGGTCATTCGATCACGAAACTTCGAGGTGCGGATATACCAGGCATTTTTTGCGTAGTACAGAATCGGGTCGCCGGTCCGCCAGCCAAACGGATAGTTGTGTTTGTAGCGCTCGGAACGAAACATCATGCCGCGTTCTTTGAGCAGGCGTATGAGCGGTTTGTCGGCGTCCTTGAAAAAAAGTCCTTTGACCGGTTCAACAGCATCGATGAAGTGTCCGCCAAGATCAACGCCGTGGACGACGGGTAAGTCGTTCGCCTGCCCCAGCGCAAGGTCGTCAACACCGTAGGCCGGCGCTACGTGGACAATTCCGGTGCCATCCTCAGTGCTGACAAAATCTGCCGCGAACAGCTGGAACGCACTCGGTGCATCGACGTCAATATAATCGAACAGTTGCTCGTACCGGGTACCCAGCAATTCTGAACCCTTGACCGTCCGCGTTACGGAATGTTCGATATCGCGAAATACCGCTTCGCGCAGCGCCTCCGCCACGACCAGGGTCTGACCGTCGGATTCGCAGTAGCTGTAGTCGATATCCTTGCCCACTGCCAATGCAAGATTCGACGGCAGCGTCCACGGCGTGGTGGTCCATACCAAGAAGTAAGTGTTGTCCTCGCCCCGCATCTTGAAGCGTACGGTGATCGACGGGTCCTCGACCTCCTTGTAGCCTTGCGCCAACTCATGCGACGACAGCGTGGCGCCAATACGTGGATCGTAGGGTACGACTTTGTAGCCGCGGTAGATCAGGTCCTTGTCCCAGATTTTCTGCAGCAGATTCCAGACGGACTCGATGTAATTGTTGTTGAGCGTGTAGTACGCCTCGTCGAGATTCACCCAAAACCCCATACGTTGCGTCATCTTTTCCCAGTCACCGATATAACGCATCACCGAGTCACGACAGCGTCGGGTAAACTCCGCCACACCTACCTTCTCTTCGATCTCCTTTTTGTCGAAGATACCCAGTTCTTTTTCGACTTCGTGCTCGACCGGCAGACCGTGGGTGTCCCAACCGGCTTTGCGCGGTACGTGATAGCCCTGCATCGTTTTGTAACGCGGGAAAATGTCCTTGAAGCTGCGAGCCAGCACGTGGTGAATGCCGGGCTTGCCGTTCGCCGTCGGCGGGCCTTCGTTGAAACTGAAGTGCGGTCCGCCTTTCGTTTGCTCCAGGGTCTTCGCAAACACGTCGTGCTCGCGCCAGAATTCCAGGACCTCAGTTTCGAGTGCAGGTCCGTTGTATCGGCCCTGGACTTCCTTAAATGACAAAACATGCGCTCCAATTACGGTGAAAATTACGGCTCATTGCATTGTTGCAACGGCGATCACGAGATTCGTCCACATCGCCAGCAGTACGATCCAGCTGACAAGATAGACGATCATCCTTGGTGTCATTTTGTTTTTGCCGGTGTGAATCAACGCATGTGCAACCCGTGCCGCGACGTATGTCCACGCCAGTACCAGCATCACGGTTCCGTTTTGCCCGACCAGCATCGCAACAATACAGGCGACATAAAACAATGTCGGCGACTCGAACAGGTTGATGAAATGTCGGGAAAGCTGCGCGGACGCGCGTGGCTCTTCCCCGCCCTGGTAGGTCTTGTAGTAGGTAGCGCTCACCTCTCCCGCACGAACAGCAGCGAATCGGCTGAGAAACATGCGCACAAAAACAATAGCCGTCAGCAACACCATCGCTGCCATCGGATATACCAATAGATAGTTCATTTTGTTATGCCTTGGATTGCCGGAGGTCGTGGGAGTTGGAAAAACTCATTTGTCGGATTGTATAACGTCCGTGCTCGCGAAGTCCCGGTCCGAGAAATATCGTGGTGTGTCAGTGTCTGTAAACCGGTCGACCAGCGATCGGACGGTCTGGACCAATCGCGCGCGGGTCTTCTGCAAGTCGTCAATCTCCGCGCGCAGGCGAGTTCGCCGCAGTATGGACACCATCGAAGCTAACAGGGTGGCCTGGGCTTCGATGACCCAAACCGATGCGGAAAAACTGATCAATAGGCCGACCACCGCTGCAATCGCCCAGAAAGTTCCGAAATAATTGCCAATCAGAAAGGCAGCGACGATGTACAGGGCCGGAAGAACGGCCATCGATGCGAAGACTTTCAGGGTCGCAACATCGTCCATCTCGTAGCTGAACTTCTCGCCAACGACAGCCGCAATCCAGCCGGCTGGCAAATGCAGCAGCACACCGGGAATGGCTATGGGCAGCAATAGCATCATCAACACGGACCGGCCAATCAAGCGGCGAAACGCCTTGCCAATAGACACCTTCGTGCGCAGTTGATAGTCCTTGAGACCCAGCGCGTCCAGACGGGATTGATAGTCATCGACTTCGCCTCGAAAGGCGAGTAATTCCGGCTCGTCACCCAGCCGCAAATACCCCTCGATAAAGCGTCGGTTAAGCTCGACGTACATGCCCGGCGAAAGGTTTGCCGTCGCGGGTTTGTACAATCGCCGTACAGCCTGAACAAATCGCAAAGTGCTCCAGTCCGGCGCATTCAGCGTAACGGCCTGTAACGACTCCGCGAGATACTCGGTCAGCTCCACGACCGTGGCCCGCTCGTCGGCGTCAAATTTCGCGAGCCATTCCCCCTCAATAGCAATCGGCTCCCCAAATTCGATCAACACCTGGCTGCGAAAACGATCTCGGTGCATGTAGTTCAGGCCGCAGGGAATAATGCTCACCTTTACCTTACCTCTGGCGGCTACCGACAATGCAATCCGTGCGGTACCCGTCTTGAGTTTCGTCAGTTGCGACTCGGTGTGACTAACGCCCTCGGGAAAAATCCCCACGCAATGGCCCGACTCGATAACTTCGTAGAGCTTGTCGAATGCCTTGGAATTGTCGACATCGCCCGCGTGTTCCTCACGAGGATAAACCGGCACAGCACCCGACGCGTCGAGCAGTCGGCCAAGCACCCAATACTTCCACAGCTTGGCGTTTGCCAGAAAATGCAGCGGCCAGCGACCGCAGCGGGCGGTGAGAAGCCAGCCATCCATCAGCGCGTTGGGGTGATTGCCGGCAAAGATAACCGGCCCCTCGGTGGGAATGTTCTCGTCGCCGACAACATCGATGCGTCGGAAGAACGTGTTCGTGATTACGTGTATCAGCGATATGATAAGGCGCTGGATCATCGCCAGACTCCGCTTCGGTGTTGATATTGATACTTTGCGATCCTGGACGCTTTGCTGTCAAATATGCCCATGTTTCCACAACCTCATTTTGTCGACTCCAACGGCATCCGCATGGCCGTCCATGAACAGGGCGAAGGTCCTGCGGTCGTTTTTGTGCATGGTTTTCCGGAACTGGCTTTCTCCTGGCGGCACCAGCTCCCGGCGCTCGCCGCTGCGGGTTTCCGCGCGATCGCGCCGGATATGCGGGGTTATGGCCGCACCGACGCGCCTGTCGGCGTCGAGGCCTACGGCATGACGGAACTCATCGCTGATCTGATGGGGTTGCTGGACGCTCTCGAGATCGAGCGCGCGACGTTCGTCGGCCACGATTGGGGAGCGCTGATTCTCTGGCACATGGCGATGCGAGCACCGCAACGGATCGACAAACTGATTGTATTGAATATCCCTCACTACCCCCGCTCGCCCATCGACCCGATCGCACTGATGCGGAAGAAGCTCGGCGAGGACTTTTACATTGTCAATTTTCAGGGCTCGGATGAAGCGGATAAGGCGTTCGCGGCGGACCCGGGCCAC
Source organism: uncultured Woeseiaceae bacterium (assembly GCA_964654975.1). GTDB lineage: Bacteria > Pseudomonadota > Gammaproteobacteria > Steroidobacterales > Woeseiaceae > UBA1847. Next base: position 65,337 of record CAZZKW010000004.1, on the reverse strand, counting down.
TTTTTCGACGTACTGATGAAAAAGAACCAGATAACGCGGGCCGAGTTCGAGCAACTGCCACCGCAAATGCAAAACCTGAGCCTGCTGAATCTGGTGCAGCGCGAGGATTCCGGTGGCGACCCTGTTCTGACGGAAAGCGAGCGGCAGTACTTCGTCGACGCGTTCACAACATCCGGCTTTACGAATCCAATAAACTGGTACCGCAACTGGACCCGAAACTGGCTTGCGCTGGAAGCCGTCGAGCAGCGTATCGACATACCGACACTGTTTATTGGCGCCGCTGATGACGTGCTGATCGCCCCGGAGCATATTGAGGCAATGAAGCCGCTGGTCACAAACCTCGACATCGAGATGCTGGAGCCCTGCGGTCATTGGACTCAGCAGGAACGACCCGAGGACGTGAATCGATTGATTCTGGCGTGGTTGCAGCGAAAATCAGGAAAAATTACTTAATTTCTCTTAAAATACCTAAAAAAGTGTCGAATTTCGATATTTTCAAAGGACCTTGCAATAGCCTTACGGCACGGGTCGTATCGTATTTTTCTATATTTTTTCTGAAATTAAACTGTTTTTAGACATTTTAGAAGCAAAATCGCGGAATTTTTCTATAATTGCGTACTCATCAGGCCTGTTAGGGGTCACTGTCACTCGAGTTGCAGCTGCTAACAAGAGCGAAAAGAACGGAAAAATGACGTTATGAGTCGCTAAATCAGATAAAAATCGCCAAAACTGTCGGTAACCGTCCAAGAAAGAAATTTTGTGTCGGCCGCAACGACTCCCATCACGATCTTTCCGCTAATTAGACGTTAAGCGATCTTTGAAACTTTTAGAGCTTGAATATGCCGTATTAGCGATATATACGCGATAAACTCGACAATCAGGTAATTGACAATTTCTCTTCCCCGCTCACAAAGCCGCGACCGGTATTGATCATCTCACTTGTGTTTCGAGCGGACGGAGAAAATTCCGACTAGACACCGTATGTAGATACCCTGCAAGCCATTAGAAACTCATGTAACGCCAATGCCTGCAGTCGAAGTCCCGAATCAGACAACTCTCAAACTGCTCAACGCACGCTGATGCTCTTGATACTACCGGTTTTTCCGGTATTATTACCGGATATTCCGTTGATTTGAACTGAAGCTATGATCCCTGCCCTCGAAGCGATATTCGGCAATCGAACTGCCGCAAGTGTGCTCCTGTACCTCGAAAACTATGAGTCAGGCTATGCCAGCAAGATTGCTGCAACATACGATAGACCCGTCAGCATCGTACAGGACCAACTGGCCAAGCTCGAAGTAGCCGGCGTACTAATCAGTCAAACGGTAGGGCGTACACGTGTATTCGAGTTCAATCCACGAAACCCGACGTCCAAACGAATAAGAGAATTCCTGGCCGCAGAACTTAAAGCGCTACCGGACGAAATCACAAAGAAATACTTTCGACAACGCCGACGACCTCGTCGCAGTGGCAAACGCCTTGAGCGTGCAACGGCGTGAACGGGATAACGTTCGAAACGTCGATGCAGGAAATCGCCGCATTGGTATCCCAAGCGTTAGAAGCAGCCGGCATTACCGCTGTGCTTGGCGGCGGGGGCGCAGTTTCTCAATATACCGACAATGACTACATGACCACGGATTTGGATATTATCACCGTCGAACGAAACAAAGTCATCGCACTGATGGTCGCACGTCGCCAGGATATTGATTGGAACGACGTCTACGCCTGGGCTGCCAGCGAAAGCTTAAATGACGAAATAGTCGACGAGGTTCGTGGCGAATTGGGTTTGGCTGATAACCAGCCTCAAGGCGCCGGGCCGTAATACCGTATTATCTGCCTGCTCGTCGCTGCTGGATTATGCGAATCTTGCTCCGTTGCAATAATCCTGCTGCCGGACTGGTCTATTGTCGAAACGCCCTGGGAGAGTGCTTGTGCTAATCAGAAAACCCGCTGATATTCGGCCGTCGGAAATTACCAGCGAACGCAATTACTGCGACCGCCGCGAGTTCATTCGCGCCGGTGCCATAGCCGGAGGCTCTTTGGCAGTAGGTGCATCGATGGCTGCGGTCATACCGGATACGCGGCTTGCAAGACTCGACAAGGTCTCGACCAGCCCGTTTAGTACGACGGAAGCGCCAAACAGTTTTGAAGACATCTCCACCTACAACAATTTCTACGAATTTGGCCTCGACAAGGACGACCCGTTCGAAAACGCTCAGGAGTTCGAAACACGTCCGTGGACCATCGAAGTCACCGGACACGCCGACAAAACCGGCACTTACGATTTCGACGATTTCATGAAACCCTTCGAGCTCGAAGAACGCATTTATCGCATGCGTTGTGTTGAGGCCTGGTCGATGGTCATTCCCTGGGTCGGCATTTCGCTGGCCGAGGTCGTAAAGCACTTCCAACCGACATCCAAGGCGAAGTACATTGCGTTCGAAACGCTGAATGACCGCGAACAGATGCCCGGTGTGCGCGGCAGGTCCCTGAGCTGGCCGTATCGCGAAGGACTGACGATCGCTGAGGCCACCAATCCGCTGCCAATATTGGCGGTCGGTATCTACGGCAATGTGATCCCGAATCAGAACGGTGCGCCCATTCGACTGGTAGTGCCGTGGAAATACGGCTTCAAGGGCATCAAGAGCATTGTGAAGATCAACTTCGCATCATCGCGGCCGAAAACCAGTTGGAACATGGCCATTCCCGGCGAGTACGGCTTCTACGCCAACGTGAACCCCGACGTCAGCCACCCGCGCTGGAGCCAGGCGCGAGAGCGACGAATTGGCGCCGGCATCTTCGCCAAGAAACAGGAAACGCTGATGTTCAACGGCTATGGCGAGCAGGTCGCACACCTGTACGAAGGTCTCAACCTCCGTCGCAATTTCTGACCCGCTTTGAACACCTTGCAGAAAATTCGGTTCATCGCGAAACCGGTCGTTTTTCTCGCCTGTTTGGCGCCGTTGATCCTGGTCGTTAGCGATGCATTTGGGCTCGGCGCTGGCCTGGGCGCCAATCCGATCGAAGAAATGCTCGACCGCTTCGGCAATTGGACGCTGCGATTCATCATGATTACGCTGGCCGTTACGCCCTTGCGACGTATCACCGGCTGGAATTGGTTGTCGCGTTTTCGTCGCTTGCTCGGGCTGTTTACGTTTTTCTACGCGTTGTTACACTTTCTAACGTGGTTTGTTCTCGACCGGGAAATGTTGCTGGCAGACGTTCTCGAAGATCTGACGGAACGCCCGTTTGTTACCATTGGATTTACGGCGCTGGTATTGCTCAGCGCGCTTGCCGTCACGTCCTTCACGGCTGTTCGTCGTCGCATGGGAAAGAACTGGCAGAAACTGCACAACGCAGCCTACGCCATAGCACTACTCGGCGTCTGGCACTATTGGTGGCAGGTAAAAAAGGATGTCACGGAGCCGCAAATTTACGCGGTGATTCTGGCGGCGCTGCTCGGCACCAGAATCTGGTGGAAATGGCGCAAGAAAAACCCGGCGTAAAAGCCGGGTTTTCTTGTCCTGCAAGGTTGCGGGCAACCTACATCATGCCGCCCATACCGCCCATGCCACCCATGTCCGGCATCGCCGGAGCACCACCAGCGTCATCCTGCGGCGCATCCGCGACCATCGCTTCGGTCGTCAACAACAAACCTGCAACAGAGGCTGCGTTCTGCAATGCGTAGCGCGTGACTTTGGTCGGATCCAGAATCCCGGACTCGATCATATCGCAGTACTCGTCGGTTGCGGCGTTGTAACCGTAGTTGCCCTTGCCAGCAGCAACAGCGTTGAGAACGACGCTCGCATCACCGCCCGCATTACGAACGATCTGGCGCAGCGGCTCTTCAACCGCGCGTTTCAGAATCGCGATGCCAACATTCTGGTCATCATTGTCGCCCGTGAGTTTCGCGATCTTGCCAACCGCACGAATCAGCGCAACACCACCACCGGCGACAACGCCTTCTTCTACGGCGGCACGAGTCGAGTGCAATGCATCTTCGACGCGTGCTTTCTTTTCCTTCATCTCAACTTCGGTCGCTGCGCCAACTTTGATGACCGCAACACCGCCGGACAACTTGGCGACACGTTCCTGCAGCTTCTCTTTGTCGTAGTCCGACGAAGACTCTTCAATCTCGGCATTGATCTGCTCAACACGACCCTTGATTTCAGCCGCCTTGCCCGCACCGTCGATAATCGTCGTCGCTTCCTTGGTGATCTGAACCTTCTTGGCTTCACCAAGATCTTCGATCGTCGTTTTCTCAAGCGACAGGCCGACTTCTTCAGAAATCACCTGACCGCCGGTTAACACAGCGATGTCCTGCAGCATGGCCTTACGGCGATCGCCGAAGCCCGGTGCTTTAACCGCCGCAACCTTGACGATGCCTCGAATGTTGTTAACAACCAGCGTAGCCAGGGCTTCGCCTTCGACATCTTCGGCAATGATCAGCAACGGACGGCCTGCTTTGGCAACACCTTCGAGGACCGGCAGAAGATCGCGAATATTCGATATCTTCTTGTCGTACAAGAGGATCAACGGGCTGTCGTGCCCGACCTGCTGACTGTTCGCATCGTTGATGAAATAAGGAGACAGGTAACCGCGATCAAACTGCATGCCTTCTACAACATCCAGTTCGTTTGCCAGACCCGAGCCTTCTTCGACCGTGATGACGCCCTCTTTGCCGACCTTATCCATGGCATCGGAGATGATCTCACCGATCTCGACGTCGGAATTGGCGGAAATACTGCCAACCTGTGCAATCGCCTTTTCGTCTTCGCAAGGCTGAGACAAAACGTGCAGTTGCGCAACCATTGCAGCCGACGCTTTATCGATACCGCGCTTCAGATCCATCGGGTTCATGCCGGCAGCAACCGACTTCAGACCTTCGCGCAGAATAGCCTGAGCGAGAACCGTAGCGGTCGTGGTGCCGTCACCAGCGACATCAGAGGTCTGGGAAGCAACTTCCTTGACCATCTGCGCGCCCATGTTTTCAAACTTGTCTTCGAGTTCGATCTCTTTAGCAACCGATACACCGTCTTTCGTAACGGTCGGTGCACCAAAGCTTTTGTCGAGCACGACGTTGCGGCCTTTCGGACCCAGGGTCACTTTTACCGCGTTCGCGAGGACGGTGACACCGGCAAACATCTTCTGCCTGGCGTCATCGCCAAAACGTACTTCTTTAGCAGCCATCTTTGAATTCCTCTTTAAGCTTCGATTACCGCCATGATGTCGTCTTCCTTCATCACGAGCAGTTCTTCACCTTCGACCTTGACCTCTGTTCCGGCGTACTTGCCGAACAGGACCTGGTCACCAACTTTGACATCGAGAGCGCGAATATCGCCGTTCTCGAGGATCTTGCCGTTACCTGCAGCGACAACCTCACCCTTGATGGGTTTTTCGGTCGCAGCATCAGGAATGACGATTCCGCCGGGCGATGTGCGCTCTTCTTCCATGCGCTTAACAATGACCCGATCATGAAGCGGACGCATCTTCATGGTGCATTTCTCCTATAAACTATTGATTTGTAACCGACTTTAAGCGGTCTTCCCGACCGAATTTCATTAGCACTCGGCCGCAAGGAGTGCTAATAATAGGCATCGGGCAACAGAATACAAGTATCAAAGTTCGACCTGCGTCGATGACAGGGTCGCTCAAAGGCGTAACATTCCCTTTTCTTCGCCGGTCCTCAATTAGAAGGCCGCGCAAACTAACCCTGAGTTGGGCTCCATGACAGCGTTTCGAAAAATAACTGCAGCAGTCGTTTTCCTCCTTCTTGCAAGCACGCTGCAGGCCGCCGGCGAGCGCCCGCTGCCGCCGCAGGAGGTCTTTCGCTACGTCATTTCTGACACCGGCGACACGCTGGAGATTGACTGGGCCGTTGCCGATGGCGCCTACATGTATCGCGATGAATTCCGCTTCACTGTCGACGACGCGGCCATTGTACTCGGTGAGGTCGAACTGCCCGAGGGGAAGGTACATACGGACGAATTCCTGGGAGAACAGGTCATTTACCGGGGTAACTTCTTCGTTCGCATTCCGTATTCAGTTCAAGGTACAAAACCTGAATCTATTGCGCTAACGATCGACAACCGTGGTTGCCTCGATCTCGGTTTTTGCTACGCGCCGCAGACCTGGGTGGCAAACGTTCAACTCGCCGCCGCAACACCGCCCAAGACACAGTTGAGCTTCGGCAGCATGAGCGGCAATTCTTTTGACGACGTATTGCCAGTCGATCAGGTTTTCGTGCTGAATGCATACGCCATCGATGGCAACACCGTCGAGTTCGGGTTTCGGATACTGCCGGACTACTACCTGTACAAGAGCACGATCACTGTCCGGTCGCTAAGCGATGAAGCTAAGGTCGGACTGCTCGATCTGCCGGAAGGCAAACACAAGACCGACGAATGGCTTGGCGAACAGCAAGTCTACTATGACGAGATGTCCGGCAAGGTCGCCATCGCACGCGCAACACCCGAGGCGATGGACCTTGAGATCGAAATCGGCTATCAGGGTTGCAAGGTCGATGGCATTTGTTACGTACCGGTCACGCGAACGCTACTCGTCAACCTTCCCGAAGCGTCCACGATTACTGACCTGTCGAAGATTTCGAATACCAACGCCCCCGGCGCCCCCGTCTCGGAACAGGCGCGCCTCGCCCAAATTATTACGAGCTCCAGTATCTGGGTAGCTGCCGGCTTGTTCTTCCTCGCCGGACTCGCTCTTGCCTTTACCCCGTGTGTCCTGCCCATGGTGCCAATTCTTTCCGGGATCATCGCCGGCGAAGGCGAAAACGTCAGCGCAATGCGTGGTTTTACGCTCGCATTAAGCTACGTTCTGGGTATGGCGATTGTGTACACGGCAGCCGGTGTCGCCGCAGCCGCCCTCGGTTTGCAGTTACAGGCCACGTTCAACCAGCCCTGGATTCTCATTCTATTCTCAGGCTTGTTCGTCGTCCTTGCACTTGGCATGTTCGGCGCATACGACCTGCAAATGCCCAGCTCACTGCAAAGCAAACTGTCCGGCGTCAGCGGTAATCAAAAAAGTGGCACGATGATCGGCGCATTCGTCATGGGTGCGCTGTCCTCCCTGATCGTCACCGCGTGCGTGGCACCAGCGCTGATCGCTGCACTAACCGTCATAGCACAAACCGGCGACATGCTCCGCGGCGGCAGCGCGTTGTTTGCGATGAGCCTTGGCATGGGCGCGCCATTGCTCATCGTCGGTGCGGCTCACGGCAAGTTCCTGCCCAAAGCCGGTGGTTGGATGGTGGTGGTCAAGAACGTGTTTGGCTTCATGATGCTGGCCCTCGCTATCTGGATGCTGTCGCGAATTCTGCCGGGCACGGTCACGATGATGCTGTGGGCGGTTCTGGTTTTCATGTCCGGCGTCTTCATGGGCGGCCTGACGACACTGACCAGCGACTCAACCGTCACGCAAAAACTCGGCAAGGGTTTCGGTTTTCTCATTCTCATCTACGGCGTCATTCTGTTGCTTGGCTCGCTCACCGGCGGCAGCAATCCGCTGAAGCCGCTTGCGAGCGTCAGCATGGCTTCCGGCACGCCAATGCTTGCCGAAGCGGAGCATGAGTTGCCGTTCGTGCACATAAAATCGGTGGATGACCTTGATCGCGAAGTCGCGGCTGCGGCCAGAAGCGGCAAATCCGTAATGCTCGATTTCTACGCTGACTGGTGTGTGTCCTGCCTGGAAATGGAGGCGTATACGTTTAGCGACAGCGATGTGCAGGCCGCTCTCGCGAATACCGTATGGGTGCAGGCAGACGTAACGGCCAACGACGAAGTGGATCAGGAATTGTTGAACCGCTTTGGCGTTTTCGGTCCTCCGACGATCATCTTTTTCGGCACGGACGGGCAACAACGCCACGGTTACGAAGTCGTCGGTTACATGAAAGCCCCGGAGTTCGCCGAACATGTTCGGCAGGCGCTCTCGGTATCGGATAACATGGCGGCCCTAGTTAGCAATTAGCAGGGACCAAAGTGTCACGAGTATTTCTTTTTTTTGCAGCCGCGCTGGTAGCACTCATGGCCGGAGCGCTGTTTTACGCTGCTCGAATGCCTCTGGAAACCGCAACGTCAGCAGTGCCAACCGAAACTCCGACGGTCGAGCGCTCGCAAGCGCCGCAGCTAGTAACGCACCCGACATTCACGCTGCCCGACATGACCGGCACCAACCGTGATTTTTCCGAGTGGCAGGGGAAAAATCGCATAGTGAATTTCTGGGCCACCTGGTGTGCGCCTTGCCGCCGCGAAATTCCCTTGCTCAAGGAATTCCAGGATGCACAGGCGAGCAATGGTTTCCAGGTTATCGGCATCGCGGTCGACTTTCCGGAGGCGGTGACCCGTTACGCAGAGGAAGCGGAGTTTAATTACCCGATTCTCGTCGGCGAACAGGATGCTATGGCGGTTGCTGAGTCCTCCGGGATACAATTCAGCGTCCTGCCCTTCACCATGTTCGTGGCCTCTGACGGCGAGTTCATCAGCGCATATGTTGGCGAGCTGCATCAGCGGCACCTGGACACGGTCGTTGACGTCATGACACGCCTTGATCGTGCAGAAATAAGCAGTGACGAGGCGCGCACCGCTCTGGGCCGCCTGTAACGGCAACAAATTTGTAGTAACCCCCCAAAAGCGGTTAGAATATGCAGCCATCTTCGGCTAACTGGCTGCTAACCCCTGGAAATGTCCTCCTTCTTGCTAATTAACGGTCCGAACCTGAACCTACTCGGATCGCGCGAACCCGAGGTGTACGGCGCGACGCGTCTCGAAGACATCGAAGAACGCTGCGTTACGGCCGCTCGCAAGTTTGGACACGATTTGCAGTGCTTTCAAAGCAACGCCGAACATGAACTCATCGATCGCGTACACCAAGCTGCAGTTGATGGCATCGACTTCATCATCCTCAATCCGGGCGGATTCACTCACACCAGCGTTGCATTGCGTGACGCCTTTTTGGCCGTACAGATTCCGTTTATCGAAATTCACCTAAGCAACACTTTTGGCCGCGAAGAATTTCGGCAAAACAGCTACTTCAGCGATATCGCGAATAGCTGCCTGTTTGGGTTTGGGGCATACGGCTACGAACTGGCGCTGCAGGCTGCCAGTCAACACGTCGGCAATGGCGAGGAAAAATAATGGACATAAGAAAAGTAAAAAAACTCATCGAACTACTGGACGAGTCCGGTATTGCCGAGATTGAGATTATCGAAGGCGAAGAATCGGTACGCATTAGTCGCTACGCAACAGGCGCGCCGGTAGTCGCCGCCCCGATCGCGGCGGCGCCAATGCCCGTGTCGGCAGCGACAGCACCGACCCCTGCTGCTGCGGTCGTAGCCGCACCCACCGAGCCGGAAGAAGACGGGTTCGAGGTCGCCGCGCCTATGGTCGGCACCTTCTATGCCGCCTCATCACCCGGGGCCGCACCGTACGTTCAGGTAGGTGATCGTGTCGATGAGGGCGACACGTTGTGCATTATCGAAGCGATGAAAATGATGAACCAGATCGAAGCGGATGTTTCCGGTGTCATCAAGTCGATCCGCATGCAAAACGGAGAACCGGTCGAGTTCGGACAAACATTGATCGTTATTGATCAGCGACCAAACGACTAAGCGGGCCTACTGACATGCTCGAAAAGATCGTCATAGCCAATCGCGGAGAAATCGCGTTGCGTGTCCTGCGGGCTTGCCGCGAGATGGGCATCAAGACAGTTGCCGTTCACTCAACTGCCGACAACAACCTGAAACACGTTCTGCTGGCCGACGAAACTGTGTGTATCGGTCCGCCGCAATCGGTGGACAGTTACCTGAATATGCCGGCGATCATTAGCGCGGCGGAGGTCACGGACGCCACCGGCATTCACCCGGGTTATGGCTTCCTGTCCGAGAACGCAGATTTCGCCGAACGCGTTGAATCCAGCGGCTTCACTTTCATCGGGCCGAAATCCGACGCCATTCGTCTGATGGGCGACAAGGTATCGGCCATCGCTGCGATGCAGCAAGCCGGCGTGCCCTGTGTCCCCGGCTCCGATGGCCCGCTGAGCGAAGACCCGGACGAGAACATGCGCATCGCCAAAGACATCGGCTACCCGATCATTATCAAAGCCTCGGGCGGTGGCGGTGGCCGCGGCATGCGTGTTGTGCACTCCGAAGCTTCGCTGGTCGCGGCAATAACGGTGACCAAAGCTGAAGCCAGAGCCGCATTCAACAACGATGTTGTGTACATGGAGAAATTTCTCGAACAACCGCGTCATATCGAATTTCAGATACTGGCAGACATGCACGGCAACGCGATACACCTCGGCGAACGGGATTGCTCGATGCAACGCCGCCATCAAAAGGTGATTGAAGAAGCGCCGGCACCGGGCATCACCGACGAGCAGCGCGACCGAATCGGTGCGCGCTGTGTTCAGGCTTGCAAGGATATGGGCTATCGAAGCGCTGGTACCTTTGAGTTCCTGTACGAGAACGATGAGTTCTACTTTATCGAGATGAATCCCCGAATTCAGGTCGAGCATCCGGTGACCGAAATGATCACCGGTATCGATATCGTGCGCGAACAACTGAGGATCGCGAGCGGCGAAGCGCTCAACGTTACGCAAGCGGACATCCGATTTCAGGGGCATGCGATCGAGTGCCGCATCAATGCGGAGGACCCAAAGAACTTCATGCCATCGCCGGGACTCGTTACCCTCTGGCACCCGCCGGGCGGACCGGGCATCCGCGTCGAGAGTCACATCTACAGCGGCTACAGGGTGCCACCCTACTACGACTCCATGATCGGCAAGATTATCGCGCACGGTGAGTCTCGTGAAGCCGCGTTCGCACGCATGAGAAATGCATTGAGTGAAATCGTGATCGAGGGCATCAAGACCAACGTCCCCCTGCACGAAGAAATATTTCAGCACGCAGCCTTCCAGACCGGAGGCACGGACATTCACTACCTCGAGAAACGCCTCGGGCTGGTGTAGCACCGAGCACGATTGCTTTGGCCTGGCGCCAGTTTGTTATGGACCTTGGCGGGCTGGACCCCGGCGCGGTCGAGGACGCTCTCCTGCGCTGCGGCGCGAGCGCTATCACGTTAACCGACGCCGGCGACAACCCGGTGCTCGAACCCCGACCGGGAGAGACCCCGCTTTGGTCCCGCACTACAATCACCGCAATGTTTTCCTCCGATCTGAACCTGCAAGTATTGCGTGAAAATTTGCTCGCCGACCTCCGGCTCGAAAAACTGCCAGCACACCGCATCGAAGATCTGGAAGACCGCGTATGGGAGCGTGAGTGGCTAAAGGATTTCGGTCCGATGAGATTCGGGCGTCGGCTGTGGGTGAGCCCGACGGGCAGCACTGTCGAACAACGCGACGCAATCATCGTTCACCTGGACCCCGGGCTCGCTTTCGGAACCGGAACGCACGCCACGACCGCACTTTGCCTCGATTGGCTGGACGGTCTGCCGCTGCACGGTAAAACCATGCTTGACTACGGCTGCGGCTCGGGAATATTGGCGATTGCAGCACTGAAACTTGGCTGCGCATCGGCCACCGGTATGGACATCGATTCACAGGCCCTCATCGCTACCCGGCAGAACGCCAGGGACAATGCCGTGGCGGATTCTCTGGAGGTTTTAGGCAGCGCGGACGCGATTGACGGCAACTTCGATATTGTCGTGGCTAACATCCTGTCCGGACCACTTGTCCAGTTTGCCGAATCCATCACATTAACGCTCGCAGGGCGCGGTATGCTTACGTTATCCGGCGTATTATGTGAACAAGCCGATGACGTTATGGCCGCTTATGAACCGTGGATCGACTTTGACGAGCCCGTGTTCAGAGAGCAGGACGGCCAGGTATGGTCAAGATTGACGGGAAAACGGAGAGAGGGCTATGTACACGCAATGCCCTGAGTGCGAAATAGCGTTTAGAGTGACCGCGGATGTCCTGAAGCAGGCCGCCGGCATGGTCCGCTGTGGCGGCTGCGCAAACGCCTTTAACGCACTGGCATTCTTGTCCGAATCGATGCCTGACGAGAGCGCCGCGCAGAACCCGCGTTCCGCGATATCCGAGCTAACGCCCGAAACAGCAAACACAACTGGCAGCCTTCCCAGAACCATTTCCGCGGCGCAAAGTGCCGCTCTTCTGAAGACGCTGGACGAACTTGCAGGCTCCGACATTCGCATCGAGGACACCGGTGTCGAATGGCGAGTGCTCGACGAAGAGGAAGCCGCAGCACCCGCTGCCCAGGACGACGACGCTGGCAAGATTGACATCATCGAAGTCGATGAAGCGCTCGACAATTCCGCGACACCCATCGATGAGCTTCTCACCAGCGCACCGGAGATCGTCGATTCGCCCGAGCTATTCGATACGTCTGCGAACGGTTTCGCACAAACGCCGGTTGAGGAATTACGTTTCGACGACAACACACCGTTACCGGACGATTTCGATCTCGACGACGAGTCTTCCTATGTGGCACAGCCCGAACCCGACACCGAAACCTCGCGGCCGGAGCCCGTAGAACCCCGGCCGGAAATTTCACTGAGTGAACCCGATGAATGGCAGGACATTCTCGGTGAATTCCATGAACTGGCTCAGGAAATTGCAGCGCCCGTCGAAGTGGAGGAAGCCGCCGAAGAGGCGCCGGAACAACCTGAAGATGAAATCAGCAGTGCGTTCCAGAACGAACTTGAGATCGCACTCGAAGAAGAAGTGCAAGCACAGCTTGGGAGTAGCGGCGAACCCGAACAGGAAGACCCGGAGCCTGAAGAAGAAAACTTGCAGCCGGAGTTGATTGAGGAACAGGTTGAGCCGATCGTCGAAGGTCACACAATCGAAGAGGAGCTCGCGCTGCTTGACGACGGAGAGCCGACCGACGACCTCTCCGACACCGACGAAGCGGACGAGCCGGACGAAGCGGACGAACACCCTATACCGCCAATGACGGACGAAGAACACACCGTCAACATGCTGATCGATCAGGATTTGATGGCGCTGGCAGTCGAGGATAAGGACGGTTTTGCGTCGACGATCGCCTTCTCGGAGAAAGACGCGAAAAAAATGGTGGCTGAAGCAAATGCTGACCCCGCCGATGATAAGTTCGATGACGATACGAACACCTCAGGTGACGGATCGGGCATCGAAAAAATCATTATGGAGGGCGAATTTGTCCGCTCCGCAATCGATGGTGAAGAACTCGCGACCGAGACCATTGCGGCTGCGAGTATTGCGGGCCTTGCTGAAAGCTCGGCTTCGGATCACACTCGACCGTCGAAAAACATGCGCTACGGCATGATCGGCGGCGTTGTTGCATTGGTCTTGTTGCTCGCCGTTCAGGCGATGCACCAGTCGCGAGAGGCGTTGGCGACGATTCCCGCCTTCAACGACACGGTTGGCGAAGTTTACCGTGCTATCGGCCAGCCGCTTCAGCCGGCCTGGGACATCAGTGGCTGGCGCTTTGAGGCGACCAAAGGAAGTACCGAAGGTGACGAGGAAGAACTCACCGTATACTCTCGTATCGGCAATGAATCCGACGGACCGCTTCCCTATCCGCTGATCGGAATCTCGCTGACCGACCGGTTCGAAGAAACGATCGGAAGCCGCATGCTCGATCCCGCCGAATATCTTCCGACGGACCTCGACCCGACCAAGCTGGTTGAGCCCGGCAACACATTCAACGCGCTGATAACGATCAAGTCGACGACAGCCGAAGCCGCCGGATTCAAACTGAATGTCTGTTACCGTTTGTCGGATGGGCAGCTACGCTGCGCCATCGACGACTTCAAGTGACCCTGCCACCGCTAAAGATCGGCCCGTACACACTCTCAAGCCCCTTCGTCCTGGCCCCTATGGCCGGCATTACAGATGCGCCGTTTCGACGCATCTGTCGGCTATTTGGCGCCGGCATGACAACCTCGGAGATGACGACGGCAGATACCAGCCTGTGGCAAACCTCGAAATCCCGGCATCGGCTCAACCTGGACCTCGACGCCGAGCCGATAGCCGTGCAAATTGCGGGTTCGGAACCCGCTCAGCTGGCGCTGGCCGCCCGGGCCTGCGTGAAACGAGGTGCGCAGATTATCGATATCAATATGGGCTGCCCCGCGAAGAAGGTCTGCAGGAAGCTCGCCGGTTCGGCGTTGCTGAGAGACGAAAAGCTCGTCGCAACGATCTTGACGCGTGTGGTTGCGGCGGTTGAGGTGCCGGTTACGCTGAAAATCAGGACAGGCTGGGACCCCGAGCACCGCAACGCCGAAGTGATTGCCCGAATCGCCGAAGACTGTGGCGTACAGTCGCTGGCGATTCACGGCCGAACTCGCGCGTGTCGCTACCGGGGCGAGGCCGAATTCGAGACAATTTCGCGTGTCAAGCAAGCCGTCAGCGTGCCGGTAATCGCCAACGGCGATATCACCACTTTGGAGAAGTCGCTTGAAGTATTGCGCGTAACGAATTGCGACGGCTTGATGATCGGCCGAGGCGCACAGGGGCGACCGTGGATTTTCCGTGAACTCGGACAAGCTTTGGAGCCCACGCGGAAACCGACGCAACTGGATAAATACGAATTGCGTGATATTATGCTCGACCACTTGCAAGAACTGCATCGATTCTACGGGGAACGAACCGGTGTTCGAGTGGCTCGCAAACACCTGACCTGGTATTGCAACAGCCTGGTCAACGCGGACGAATTTCGTCACCGGGTGGTGCGTGTTGAAAGTGCTTCAGAGCAAGTCAGCCTGACAAAAACCTACTTCGATCAAGAGGGCGGAGGTGTTTCTTTGGCGGCGTGATTTACCTGAGGTTTTGGGGAGGAAGGCTCGACGACCGGGCCAGCGATTCAGGATTTAGCCGACGTGGTAAACAATAATAAGAACAGCGACTCCTTGATGCCGAAAAAGGGCAGAAAACCGCTCTGCCAACACACCGAAGACGCATTGGATCAATACTTCACGACCTTGAACGGAGATCGCCCGGGAGAATTGTACGATCTCGTTATTGGCGAGGTGGAGCGGCCACTGTTCAAAGCAGTAATGGACTACACCCAAGGCAATCAGAGTCAGGCCGCTGGCATACTTGGCATCAATCGCGGCACTCTGCGCAAGAAACTCCGAACTTACTCCCTTATTCGCTAACAGCCGCTTCGGCTTTCCTCCTTCTTGCCCGGACTTAGGTGATTTGATGTTCAACGTACGACGCGCGCTGGTCAGCGTTTCTGACAAGCGCGGTTTGACGGCTTTTGTTTCCGGCCTCGCCGAACTCGGAGTCGAGGTTCTTTCCACGGGCGGTACCTGCCGTCAATTGCGCGCAGCGGGACTCGATGTGATCGAGGTGTCCGAGAAAACCGGTTTTCCGGAGATCATGGACGGCCGTGTGAAAACACTGCACCCGGTTATTCACGGCGGCCTGCTGGGACGTCGCGGCACGGACGACGCGGTAATGGCCGAGCACGGTATCGAACCCATCGATCTGCTGGTCGTTAACCTTTATCCGTTCGAACAAACCATCGCTCGCGAAAGTGCGAGCCTCGATGAGGCCATCGAGAATATCGATATCGGCGGTCCGGCGATGATTCGTGCAGCATCGAAGAATCACGACGGCGTTGCGGTAGTTGTTGAGCCGGACGACTACGAAACCGTTCTCGACGACCTGAAAAACAACCGGTTATCGATAGAAAGTCGTCGCAGGCTCGCCGCGAAGGCATACGCTCACACCGCGAACTACGACACGGCGATTACGCGCTACCTTTCCGCCTCGCTCGGTGACGAAGTTCTGGGGAAGCGATTCCTGTATGCGGGCAGCCTCACGGAGAAACTTCGCTACGGCGAGAATCCACATCAGAATGCCGCATTTTATGTGGACCAACAAACCGCAGCCGGATCATTGGCCAGCGCGAAGCAATTGCAGGGCAAAGCCTTGTCGTACAACAACATCGCCGACAGCGACGCGGCACTGGAATGCGTCAAACAATTCGACCGTCCCGCCTGCGTGATCGTCAAACATGCCAATCCCTGCGGTGTCGCGGTATCTGACAGCATCCACGATGCCTACGACAAAGCGTTCGCAACCGATCCTACCTCGGCCTTTGGTGGCATTATTGCGTTCAACCGTGCGCTCGATGCGAAGACGGCTGCGACAATCGTTGCGCGGCAGTTCGTCGAGGTCATCGTTGCGCCGGCTATCGATGCCGATGCGCTGAAGATCGTTGCCACAAAGAAGAACGTTCGTGTGCTCGAAACCGGGCCATGGTCGAATAATGCACCGGCCGCGTACGACTTCAAGAAGGTGTCGGGCGGCCTGTTGGTGCAAAGTGCCGATCTCGGCGCAATTTCTGCGGATGACCTGACGGTCGTTACCGACATCGCACCGACGCCGGAGCAAATTCGCGACCTGTTGTTTGCGTGGACTGTGGTCAAATATGTGAAGTCGAATGCGATCATATTTTGCAAAGACAACGCGACAATCGGCGTTGGTGCCGGTCAGATGAGCCGCATCTACAGCACCCGGATTGCCGCCATCAAGGCCGCGGATGAGGGCCTGGAAATCAAGGGATCGGTGATGGCGTCAGACGCGTTCTTTCCCTTCCGCGACGGCATAGATGCGGCGGCACGGACCGGTATTTCTGCGATTATTCAGCCCGGAGGTTCGATGCGGGACGACGAAGTGATTGAGGCCGCGAATGAGCATGGCCTCGCGATGGTCTTTACTGGCATGCGTCATTTCCGCCATTGATTCGAATATGAAAGTCCTGATCATCGGCAGCGGCGGTCGCGAGCACGCCCTCGCCTGGAAATGCGCGCAGTCGGCCGATGTCGACGAGGTGCTGGTAGCACCTGGAAACGCCGGCACCGCGCGCGAACAAAAAGTCCGCAACGTCGCTGTCCCGGCCGATGACATCGACGCACTCGCAAAACTCGCTCAGGATGAAAACATTCGCCTGAGCATCGTAGGCCCGGAGGCACCACTGGTCGCCGGCATTGTTGATCGATTTACCGAACTCAACCTTCCCTGCTTCGGACCCACCGCCGGGGCTGCACAGCTCGAAGGTTCGAAGGCGTTCAGCAAAGACTTTCTGGCCCGTCACGACATTCCAACAGCGGCGTACCGAAATTTCACCGAGCTGAAACCCGCGCTTGAATACATCCGTGAACAGGGCGCACCGATCGTTATCAAGGCGGACGGACTCGCGGCGGGAAAAGGTGTGATCGTCGCGATGACGCTGCAGGAAGCCGAGCAGGCCGCGACCGACATGCTCGATGAGGGCCGCTTCGGTGACGCGGGTGCGCGCATCGTTATCGAAGAGTTCCTCGACGGCGAAGAAGCCAGCTTCATCGTTATCACGGACGGCACGACGGTCTTGCCGCTGGCGACATCTCAGGATCATAAGGCCCGGGACGAAGGCGACCGCGGTCCGAATACGGGCGGTATGGGCGCCTATTCTCCAGCCCCGGTTGTTACGCTCGATATAGAACAGCGCATCATGGATGAAGTCATTACTCCCACCCTCGAGGGCATGCGCGCGGATGGCCACCCCTATCTCGGTTTTTTGTACGCGGGGCTGATGATCATGGCAGACGGCACGCCGAAGGTGATCGAATTCAACTGCCGCCTCGGTGATCCGGAAACACAACCTATCCTGATGCGCCTGCGCTCCAGCCTGACCGACATTTGTACCGCGACACTGGCCGGAACGCTTTGCGAACAATCCGCCGAGTGGGATTCGCGCGTGGCCCTTGGCGTGGTCCTTGCTGCTGGCGGCTACCCGGGAAACTACACCAGTGGAGCACCCATCAGCGGGCTTGAGGATGCGGACAGCAATGAGCAGAAAGTGTTTCATGCCGGCAGCAAAACTGACAGCGGCGTTATTGTAACGAGCGGCGGACGCGTCTTGTGCGTCGTCGGTATGGGCGACTCGGTCGAGGCAGCGGCCGCTTCTGCGTACGCATCTGCCGACAAGATTCATTGGACGGATGTCTATTCCCGCCGTGACATCGGCCATCGCGCGATTGCGCGTGAGCGACGCTGAAGTGCTCACCACAAGCGAAGCACTGGAGGCGGTACTTGCGACGACACCGGTATTTGCATCCGAAACCGTTCCTGCGGCAACAGCGACCGGACGTGTGTTACGGCAAAGCATGATCGCAGAACGTGACCAGCCACCGTTCGATCGTGTCATGATGGACGGCATTGCGTTTGCCGAGTCCGACTACGAAAAAGGCCAACGCAACTTTCCGATTCAGGCGATACAAGCGGCAGGCGACGAAGCTTTAATCTTGAACGCCGCCCATAGCATAGAAATTATGACCGGCGCCTCGCTGCCGAAGAACGCGGACTGCATTGTTCCAGTAGAACGACTCACGATTGCGGGCGATGCGGCTGAAATTGACGCAAGCTACGAAGTGACGAAAGGTCGCTTTATCCACCCTCGCGGTTCGGACTACGTGAAGGGCGCGCATCTGCTGGTGCCGGGTAAGAAAATTTCACCACTCGACATCGCGATTATCGCATCGTGCGGAGAAACAAGGCTTGAAGTCGCCGCCGATCCGGTCATTCGCGTGATTTCCACCGGCAACGAATTGGTCGCTGCCGGGCAACCTATCGAAGCACATCAAATCCGCTCTTCGAACGGCCCTGCAATCTTGTCGTTGTTGGAAAGTTACGGTTATCGGCGCTGTAAGCACGATCATGTCGCTGATGATGTCGATGCTTTACGAGACCGATTGCAGCAACATTTGCGGGAAGCCAGCGTGCTCGTACTGAGTGGCGGCGTTTCCATGGGCAAAGCCGATTACGTACCACAGGTTCTCGCCGACCTGGGTGTCCAAGTGGTATTTCACAAGATCAGCCAGCGCCCCGGCAAGCCAATGTGGTTTGGTGAAGGCCCAGACGGGCAAATTGTCTTCGCCCTGCCCGGCAACCCGGTATCGGCACTGGTTTGCTGTCGTCAGTACGTAATCCCGGCACTCAACAAGGCCTCGGCAGAAACGCCAAAACCACCTGAGTTCGCGGTACTCGCCTCAGACATATCCTTCAAACCAGCTCTCACCTGTTTTCAACCGGTGAAACTTGTCACCAGCGCCGCCGGGCAAAACCTCGCCGTACCAATAAAAACCAACACCTCGGGCGACTTCGCCGCACTATCGACAACCAACGGCTACATAGAACTACCGAGGGGTCGAACCGATTTTCCTTCCGGAACACCGGTGCTCCTGCATCGCTGGATTGCCGCCTGATCGTAAAACAGGGTAATCTGCACGGATGATTTCTGCTACCGATGCCCTACAACGCCTGCGCGACGGCAACCGTCGATTTGTCGCCGGTGAGAGCACCAGCGACGCGACCGCAAGCCGTCTGCACCAGTCCGATATGGCTGCGGGCCAAAACCCGTTTGCCATCGTGCTGGCGTGTTCTGATTCACGCGTACCGACAGAGCTGATTTTCGATCAGGGTATCGGCGACCTGTTTGTTATTCGCGTCGCCGGGAACATCGTTGCGCCATCACAAATCGGCAGTATCGAATTCGCAGCAACCCAGTTTGGCACACGGCTGGTGATTGTATTGGGCCACAGCAATTGCGGAGCGGTGATCGCGACCTTGAGAGAGCTGGCGAAAAAGGAAGACCACCGTTCGCCCAACCTGCGTGCTATCGTCGATCGGGTGCGACCAGCGGTCGAACCGGTGTTCAAAGAACATGGGGATGAATCTGAACGGCTTATCGGTGAAGCCGTACGTGCGAATGTACGTGCGTCGGTAGAGCGGCTGCTGCACGGTTCGTTGATTATAGAAAACCTCATCGACGAGGGTAATTTGCAGATCATTGGTGCCGAATACTCCATCGCAACCGGCGCGATTGAGTTTCTAAAGAGCGATTGAACTCGCCGCCCTTGTCGTCAGTCCGAACTAAGCTGATAGCGAGTGCAAATACGGCACAGTCCCGTGTCGTCCTCTGGCAACCCGAGCACAAAATACGTCCGATGAAAAGTCTACCCATAATCCTGATATTCATCATGGCCTCGACCGTCAACGCATCGCCCCTGGACCTGTCCGAAGACGCCGTCGCCGATATAGAGAGATTGCTCGCGCACGATAGTGCTCGGGCCGTTGTGGTTGGCCTGTATGATCGTGGCGAAACGAAAATTTTTGGCTTTGGTCAACTGAGCCGGGCCAACGAGCACAAGCCAAACGCCAACTCCGTATTCGAGATCGGATCGATCAGCAAAGTGTTTACGTCCTTGCTTGTTCAGGTATTGGTCGATGACGGAGTATTGGATTGGAGCCAGAGCATTGGCTCCTCCCTGCCTGACCTCAAATTTGGCAGCCCGGCGGTGGCAGCGATCACTTTGCGAGAGTTATCTACTCACAGCTCCGGCCTACCGTCGCTGCCCGACAACATAGAAATGCAGAACCCGACAGACCCCTACGCCGGCTACGGGCGCTCGGACTTGATGGCGTTTCTGGTGTCGTTCAAGCCGGACACACTGACCAAGGAGTACAGCTACTCGAATCTCGGTGCGGGACTTCTTGGCACGATCGCAGCAGACGCCGCAGAGGCAAATTACGCTGATGCCGTGCGACTCAAAGTACTGCAACCACTCAAACTTCTCGATACACAGACCAGCCTTCGCGACGACCAGCGCGATCGACTCGCCACCGGCTTTAGCGACGGCGCCGATATGCCGAACTGGGGTGGATTCGACGCGCTCGCAGGCGCCGGTGCGTTGCTGTCGACGGCCGATAATTTACTGCGCTTTGTACACCACAACGTGAATAGCTCCGACCTCAAGAACTCCATTGCAGAAATTCAGCAACGACAAGATCAGGGCCCCACTGCCCTGGGCTGGCACGTAACTGAAGTCGACGACGGCGAACCCATGCTGTGGCACAACGGCGGAACTGGCGGCTACACGAGTTTCCTAGCTGTTCGCCCGGACACCGGAACCGGCATCGTGATCTTGGCGACGTCCACTGCGTACGACGACGTGACCAATCTGGGGATGGCCGAAATTACAGGGCAACCACGCGCGGCAGGTCTTAGCAACGCCGATAGCTACGTAGGTGCGTACAAGTTGGCCGGTGAATTTATCCTTACCATCTATTCCCAAAACGAACATCTGTACGGACAGGCAACCGGGCAAGGTCCTTTTCCCCTGAAGCACGAGTCCGGCGATGCCTTCAGTTTCGAAGCCTCGGGCATCGAAATCCAGTTCCACCGCGACGGTTCATGCGTAGTGAATGCAATGACGTTCTCGCAAGCCGGTCGTGAAATGGCCGCGCCAAAAGTAGACCACACGTTGGGCGTGCGCCGGCTGACTGCCATTGATGCCGATGCAGAAGAACTTCAGCACTACGTCGGCAAGTATCGCCTTAACGCAAGCGCTGTCGTGACGGTCGAACGCCGACGCGATCAACTATTTGTTCAACTGACTGGCCAACAGGCGTTTCCCGTATTCCCTTACGAAACGGATAAGTTCTTTTACAAAGCGGTGGACGCGCGCCTGCACTTCGAGCGCGGCGAAGATGGTAGGGTTGATGCGGTCGTACTGGATCAGGCAGGTCAGCAACGGGCACCGAAGACGAAAGAGTAGTAGTGGTTAGCTGACTACTCTGCCGGAGACCTTCTCTGCAACGAATTTCTCGTTAGTTCACCCAGCTATCGCTTCATCGCCTCAAAGAACTGCGCATTCGTTTTTGTGTCCTGCAACTTATTCAACAGGAACTCAATCGCCGCAAGCTCATCCATGGGGTGCAATACTTTCCGCAACACCCACATTTTCTGCAACTCATCCGGCTGAGTCAGCAACTCTTCCTTACGCGTACCCGAGCGGTTGATGTTGATCGCGGGGAATGTGCGTTTCTCGGCAATGCGTCGATCCAGGTGGATCTCCATGTTGCCGGTGCCCTTGAACTCCTCATAGATTACTTCGTCCATCTTCGAGCCAGTATCAACCAGCGCCGTGGCCAGAATTGTCAAACTGCCGCCCTCTTCGATGTTTCGCGCGGCACCAAAGAATCGCTTCGGCCGATGCAGCGCGTTGGCATCGACACCACCGGTCAGAACCTTGCCGGATGACGGCACGACAGTGTTGTAAGCACGCGCCAGACGAGTAATCGAGTCCAGAAGAATCACAACATCGCGTTTGTGCTCGACAAGGCGCTTCGCCTTTTCGATCACCATGTCCGCAACCTGCACGTGGCGACTGGCCGGCTCGTCGAAAGTCGACGACACCACTTCACCACGAACCGTGCGCTCCATTTCCGTCACCTCTTCCGGCCGCTCGTCGATGAGCAACACAATCAGGTCGACTTCAGGGTTATTGGCACAAATCGCCGAGGCGATATTCTGCAACAGCATCGTCTTACCCGCCTTCGGCGGTGACACGATCAGCCCGCGCTGACCTTTACCGATAGGCGCAACCATGTCGATGATACGAGCAGTTAGATCCTCGGTACTACCGTTACCCTGTTCAAGGGTCAAACGGTCCGTCGGGAACAGCGGCGTCAGATTTTCAAACAGAATCTTACTGCGCGTGTTTTCCGGAGCATCGTGGTTGATCTGACCAACCTTCAACAACGCGAAGTACCGCTCTCCTTCCTTGGGCGGACGAATCAGGCCGGAAACCGTATCACCAGTACGCAGGCTAAAGCGTCTGATCTGACTGGGACTCACGTAAATATCGTCCGGCCCCGCAAGATAGGAACTGTCCGATGAACGCAGAAAGCCGAAGCCATCCTGCAAGATTTCGAGCACTCCATCGCCGTAAATATCTTCACCGTTCTTGGCGTGTTCTTTGAGAATTGCGAAGATGATGTCCTGTTTGCGAGCACGCGCCAGGTTTTCAACACCGAGCGATTCGCAGAGCTCAACCAATGCCGCTGGCGGGCGAGTCTTGAGCTCAGTCAGGTTCATGACGTTTTTGCTCGCCTCAAGCTGCTCTGGCGGAATTACCTCTAAGGAACCCTCGTCGTCGGGGTACTCACTCTGTTGTGGACGACGACGGCGACGGCGATTCGGATTGCCTTTGCCCTTGTTATTTGATCGATTGGATCGGCTTTTCTGCGGTGCATTTGTGTTAGACAAGTATTTTCTCTCAGATATTGGTGTCGATGAACTCGGTTAAGTCCGACTTGGACTTCAGGCCGACTTTTTGTGCCTGGACGGCACCGTCTTTGAACAGAATCAAAGTTGGAATATTGCGGACACCG
Organism: uncultured Woeseiaceae bacterium; assembly: GCA_964654975.1. Lineage (GTDB taxonomy): Bacteria > Pseudomonadota > Gammaproteobacteria > Steroidobacterales > Woeseiaceae > UBA1847. The sequence goes on along the minus strand of CAZZKW010000004.1, from coordinate 42,138 downwards.
AACTTCTGCGCGGTGTTCGGGTTATCTTCGACATTGAGCTTGACGATCGCGAGTCGGTCCGCGTATTCGTCCGCCGCTTCGTCGAGCAGCGGTGCAATCGCCTTACACGGCGCACACCATTCGGCCCAAAAGTCGATCAGTACGGGTTTGTCGTTATTCGTAACGTCGGCATCAAAACTACCGTCCGTGGTGTGCACAATCTTGTCGTTCACCGGCTACGTCCTCCAAATGAAGTGATTTAGTAAAAGTGGTTTCGCCCGCAGTCAGCCCCTCTGACAAACGAACATTGATAAAACGGATGACGCTGCCTTAACTATCAGGCACTATGTCGCAGCTTTGTTGCCGACTATTCCCGGCTTCTTTCTGGATCGTAAGGAAAGCCAAACTGGCGGGTGCGACGGGTGTCGCGTCGAATTAAGCCAATTTGACCGCTTCGCGAGCCAATTTGCAAGCTTTTACCGCATATTTTCTGGTTCTTATTATATGTCTGAAGACCATCTGAGCGACCTCAGATTCGACTCTTTGCAGCTCGACGAGAGCATACAGGCCGGCATCCGTGATGCTGGCTTCGAATATTGCACGCCCATTCAGGCGAGCACGTTGCCCATTGCCCTACTACCTGCCGATGTCGCCGGCCAGGCTCAGACCGGCACCGGCAAGACGGCCGCCTTCTTGATCGCCGCATTCCAGCGCTTGCTGAGCAATCAGCCCGAGAATGACGGCAAAAGGCAACCGCGGGTTTTTGCGCTGGCACCGACGCGCGAACTCGCGGTCCAGATCGCGAATGATGCCGAGGTGCTGGGCAAGCACACGGGCCTGAAAATTGGCCTCGCTTTCGGCGGCACCGACTACGAAAAGCAACGCAACACGCTCGCCGACGGTGTCGATCTGTTGATCGGCACACCCGGACGGATTATCGACTATTTCAAACAAGGCGTGTTTAAACTCGACCAGGTCCAGGTGGCGATTCTCGACGAGGCAGACCGCATGTTCGACCTCGGCTTCATCAAGGATATCCGCTATTTGCTGCGGCGGCTGCCAAGTCCGGAAAAGCGCCTGAACATGCTGTTCTCGGCTACCTTGTCGCAGCGCGTCATGGAACTTGCCTACGAGCACATGAACGAGCCGGAGCTAATTCGCATCGAGCCGGACAAAGTCACTGCGGACGGCGTTCGCCAAGCGATCTACTACCCGTCCAACGAAGACAAGATGCCACTGCTGATCGGGCTGGTTCGCGAGATCGGCGAAGTCCGGATCATGATATTCGTCAACATGAAACGAGAAGCTGAGCGCGTTCAGGACTATATGCAAGCCAACGGCATTCACGCCGCAGCGATTTCCGGTGATGTGCCCCAGAAAAAGCGTCTGCGCATGCTCATGGAATTCCAGAAAGGAGAGCTGCCTGTCCTCATCGGCACCGACGTTGCATCGCGCGGCCTGCATATCCCCGATGTTGAATACGTCATCAACTACGATTTGCCGCACGATGCGGAGGACTATGTGCATCGCATCGGCCGAACCGCGCGCGCCGGCGCTACCGGTAATGCCTTGAGCCTGGGTTGTGAAACCTACGTAATCACCCTGCCGGAAATCGAAAAGTACATCGGCCACAAAATACCCGTTGCCAGTTACGATCCAGACAACTTGCCGGAACTCATTAAACCCAAACCCCGAAAACGCAAGCCACAGCACGGCCGCGGCGGCGGCAACCGGTCGGGAGGGCGCCGACCGCAAAGAAGGTAGAATATTTCTCGAACAACAGGTGTTCGATGCGCAGTGCAGGACAGTTTGCGGATCGGTATTCATTGTTATACTGCGCGCCCCGAATGACTTGTTGGAGCCGGAATGAAGTCTCTCATCGACCCCGTCGTCACACTCGCAGAAAGTGCTGGTCAGGAAATTCTCGAAGTTTACTCGTCTGACTTTGAGGTGCAGAGCAAAGAGGATGATTCGCCGTTAACGCAGGCGGACCTCGCGGCGCATTTGTGCATCGTCGCCGGTCTTGAAGCACTGACTCCGGGAATGCCGATCATTTCCGAAGAGTCCGGACTCCCGGAATTTGAGGAACGCAGCTGCTGGGATCGCTACTGGCTCATCGATCCGTTGGATGGCACCAAAGAGTTTGTCAATCGCAACGGTGAGTTCACGGTGAACATCGCGTTGATCGACAATCATGAACCTGTGTTTGGAGTCGTACACGTGCCAGTACAACGACGGACTTACGTCGGTTGCGAGGGCTACGGCGCTGAACGCCGGGACGACGACGGCACTGTTAGGCCAATCCAGGTAGCCGCGGCCAGTGCCAGCCCGGTTCGGGTCGTCGGCAGTCGATCACACCGTGGCGCCAGTCTTGATGCATACCTCGAAAATCTCGGGGACCACGAGATGATATCGATGGGCAGCTCACTGAAATTCTGCGTGATTGCCGAAGGCGGGGCGGATCTCTATCCGCGGCTGGGTCTGACATCCGAATGGGACACAGCCGCCGCTCAGGCAGTCGTCGAGCAAGCCGGTGGAAGGGTTGTTACGCTGGACGGTAAGGCCATGAAATATAACGCGAAGTCTGACATTTTGAACCCCTACTTCTTCGTTATCGGAGCAACCGACAGGGACTGGTTGGCGCTACTGCCTGACAGCGAGTAGCATGGTCGCATGACCGATAAAGTCGATACCGAATCGTTTAAGGAGCTCGACCGGTTGAGAGAATTGCGGGTTAGTCACAGAGATCTCAAGCTTCTGATTGATCGACTGCAGGGCGATCCCCTGGTCGACCAGCTGCGCATCCGGCGACTGAAGAAACGCAAACTGCTGTTGAAAGACATGATCACGACACTTGAGAGTGAACTAATTCCGGATCTCGACGCGTAAAACATCGCGGCAGCCAACGCCGGTTTCCGTTGCAGCCCGGGCTAACCCTTCGGCCCGATGTGCATTTCACCACGCTCGGCGGCAAGCACTATCTGCCTGCGGCGCTCCTCAAGACGCACGCGGCGGTCATCGCTGGATTCATTAATGCACTGCGGACAGGACACACCCTCGCGGTAGTCGGGCGACGCTACATCGTTCGCACCGAGCGGGCGACGGCAGGCATGGCACTGTACGTAGCCGCCTTCAGCAAGATCGCGGTCAACAGCAACCCGGGTGTCGAAAACGAAGCACTCACCCTGCCACTGGTTATTGCTTTCATCGACCTCGGCCAGGTAGTTCAATATGCCGCCTTGCAGGTGATACACCTCATCAAATCCGAGCTCTAGCATCAAGGCCGTTGCCTTCTCACAGCGGATACCGCCGGTGCAGAACATTGCCAGCGAACGATCCGTTGACTGCGCCGCAAGCTCCTCGGCGAATTCGGGAAACTGACGGAAATTGTCATTGCCCGGATCGATGGCTCCTGGAAATGTTCCGACTTCGATCTCGTAGTGGTTTCGAGTATCGATAACAATGACGTCCGGATCGGCAATCAGCTCGTTCCAGCGATCAGCGTCAACATGCTTGCCCGTACCTTCGTGTGGCAGGATGTCGGGCCGACCAAGCGTGACGATTTCCGGCTTTACTTTTACCCGCATTTTTCGGAACGGTGCAACGTCCGCATCATTCCAGCGCGAATCGAGTTGCTCGTCGATACAAAGGCGCTCTCGAATCCAGTCCATAACGGCACGTACAGCCCGCTCGTCGCCGGCGAGCGTACCGTTGAAACCCTCGGTAGCTACCAACATCGTGCCCAACAGACCCTCTGAATCGCAAACGGCTTGCAGATCACGCCGAAACGACTCGGGAGCCTCTAGATTCAGAAATCGGTAAAAGGATACGACCTTCATTGATCTGCTACGGTCAGAGACAAGATGCTGTGACGAATTTCCTCACCTAAAACCAAACGCGCGTCTACGCCAATGTTTGTCAGGTCGTCGTCAAACTCGATAAAGCCATCAGCGTTTCGCCTGAGCACATCGAGATCCCGAAGCGTGCCGATAAAATCGTGAAACAAGGTCTTGTTGAAAAAATCCGGCGAATGCAGTCCATAAATCATCGACAGGCGCTCGGCACTTTGCTGACACATCGTTTCGAGTCGGCGTCTCGTAAGCTTTCCGGAGCCGTTACGAACCAGAATTGCGATTGCCAGATAGAAACGCTGCAACATCGGCACCATGGACTGCCCGAGCATCAGCAACTGAAACGCCTTCTCGGACCCGGCCGGCGGGCGAACCAGCACTTTCTTACGCGAACCGTAGGTTAGGATATCCATGTCAATCAGCGACCTGATGGCCTCGCTTGTAACGTTATCGATGTCACTCTGATCCCACTTCAGGGAAAGCTCCTTCTTCATGAACGGGTATATCAGGCGCATCAGACGCTGCAACTCGGAGTGCTCCAGCTGTCTGCCCTGGATAAAGCAACACGCGACGGACGCCGGTACCGCCAGTAAATGCAGGATATTATTGCGAAAGTAGGTCATTAGCACCGAGGTTTTTTCGCTCATGCGAATCACTTCGCCCATCGGGTGCGTCGAACGACTGATCACCTGCAGTTTTTCGCCGTGTTCGATAATTTTATCCGCACTCCAGTCCGGCATTGTCACCGAATCCGAATACTTGAAGCGCTTCAGGACTTTGAGGCTCAGCTGCAATTGCCGGCGCAACTCGTCCACTCCGATAGTCTGCTTCGGCGTCGCGAGAAGAACGTAGGCCAACAAACTGATCGGAGTAACGGCCGCAGCTGAGTTAATCCTCTGCATGATGTCCGTTCCGAGCTCGCCGACGATATCTGCCAGCCATGGCGGCCGTTCACCATTGCTGGATTCATAACTGCGCCAATCCGGATTCAGGCGATCCAGGATCGGTTCAAGCTCGATCGGTTCCGCAATGTTGACGTACACTTTTCCAAAATGGTCCCGCAGCGACTTTATCGAACTGATCAGTCCACCGATAGATTCCTTTTTCTTTTTGACCCCACCCAGCTCACCGATGAACGCATCGCCCTCGATAAGTTTCTCATAACCGAAATACACCGGCACAAAAACGATCGGACGTTGCGGATTCTTGACGTAAGAGTTAACGGTCATCGCCAGCATGCCTCCCTTCGGCGCCAGCAAGCGCCCGGTTCGACTGCGCCCACCTTCAATGAAGTACTCCATTGAGTAACCTTTTACGAGAATCTCATGGATGTACGCGTCGAACACCGCCGCGTACAGACGATTGCCCTTGAAACTACGCCGCAGAAAAAAAGCACCACCACGCCGCAGAATTCCGCCGACAACCGGCATATTGAGATTAATGCCCGCAGCGACGTGCGGAAGATGCAGCCCGGATTCGTAGGTAACGTAACCCAACAACAGGTAGTCGATATGGCTTCGGTGGCAAGGTACGTAGATAACCTCGTTGTCCCTGGCGACATCGTGCAGGCGCTCCATGTGATTCAACTCGACGCCGTCGTAGATACGGTTCCACAGCCAGCGCAAGATGCGAACCAAAACGCGAATTGTCGGGTAGGAAATATCCGCGGCAATTTCCAGCGCGTATTTTTCCGCTCTGCGGCGCACGACTTCCTGCTTTCGGTAGTCCTCACCGGCCTCGGCGTCGATGACCCGACGAACCGCTGCTGTGCGCAGCACCTGATTGACGAGCGTACGACGATGCGACAGATCGGGCCCTACCGTCGCGGTTCGCCGCTGCCGAAAGTGAACTCGCAGGATACGAGACACTTTTCGAATTGCCACCGGAGCTTCAATGCCGCCCGTGTATACGGATCGTATGGGTAATGGTTTACTGAACCGGAGCAACGTATTGCGGCCGTGCAACACCGTCGTAAAGAATTTTCGAGTACGCCCGATGACGTCCCAGTTTTCGGAAAACAATAACTTGAAAACCGAGCGCTCCTTGTCCGGCGAGCGCCCCCAGTAGATCGCTACCGGAATCAGTAACAGTTCCCGATCACATTCAGCCGCACCTTCCACCAGGCGTTTAAGGCGTTGTGAGCCGGTTACACTCGGATGACGAGACCAGAATCCACTAAGTCGTCGCATGACAACGAAGCGGTTGGACTCTTGAACTCCGCAGAAGACGAACGAATCTGTCGGCGATGGCATACCGTGTGCCGCACACGCTTTCTCCAGAGCGAGTACATCGGCGAAACCGCCCGTTTCAAGGACGTAGCAAACAACGGCGTCGGAATCCGCAATGTACTCGGCCGGGGACTCAGGCTGGATCGCAGGACGCGCCCAGATCGAGAACACCTTTCCAGCCGACCAATACAGCGGTCGAAGAATGAAGCCTGCGATGTTCATGGCGGAGAAGTTTGCCCAAAAGGTCGGCGCGACAGGCCGTTCGCCTTTCAGACTTCTGTAAGAAAAATACGGTGACAGTGACCGCAGTTCGAAAATAAGGTCACTGTCACCGCAATTGCTTAGTCGGTCGCCTCTTCTATCGCGTCCTCAACTTCCGCAGCCTTTTCCTGCAGCATGTCGCCGACACCTTCGGCCTTGTCCATTGCACCTTCCATAGCATCGCCTGCAGCGTTCATGGCACCTTCTGCGCCCTCTTCAACCGCACCTACAGCCTCATCCGCAACTTCCTCAACCGTTTCCACAGCTGTCTCGGCCGCTTCTCCCGCTGCATCCATTGCCGCATCAGCCGCATCAGTCACGTCACCCGAGTCGCTGCCACCGCACGCGAACAAGCCCAGGCTCGCCAGTAGGACTAATAAATTCCTCATTATTTCCCTCCCTCTATCTATCTGTCAGTTGTAGTTGTTATAAATTTCTCTAAGTACCCGTTGATCTCATCAATCTTCCCCGTCAAGCGGTGATCCCCGTCGACCAGGATCAGAGTCGCGGAGCAGACCCGAGCATAGCGAATACTGTTCTCAACGGGAACAATATCATCATGCCAACCGTGCACTATGCAAATCGGCGCCGATGGCGGAGCCGGGGTTATGTCTTCAAAGCCCTTCATGTAGTAAGCCGGCGCCAGCACAAACAACCCCGCAACCTGCAAGGACCCAGCCGCAGCCGTCGCAACATGGCCGCCCATGCTTGACCCTACCAGAATCAACGCGTCACTTATGTCAGAACATTCGCGTAGCAGCTTCTCAACGCGCGCCGTAGGGTCGGCGATGCCTTGATAATCGATGCTGTCTGCGCTGCAACCCAATGCCCTGGCCCTTTCAGCCATGGCTCTTATCTTGGTGCCCCACGGGCCGCTCTCCTGCCCGTGGGAGAAAATTACCGTCGTCATACCAGTATCCCGTCCCCTGAGTCGCACAACTGTTCAATATGTCGCACCAGCAGCCAGTCCCTGTCCTGCCCCCACAACACCAGATCACCCATTCGAACGGTGGGCACGCCCCACGAACCCGAGCCCATCATCGATTCACGATTCGCCTCAGCCGTTGCTCGCCAGCCCTCGCTGCGCATCGCTTTTTCGACGTCGGGCCAAAAAAGACCGGTACGACCGGTGATCTTGCGCATACCTTTGTCCGTCGCCACGTCAACAGCTTCTGCCCAGATCGCGTATCCGGCGTTGAGCGAGAATTCGCGTTCGCGCCGTTGCGACTCGGCGTAGCAAAATACGGCCAGACAGCGCCCTGCACCCGTGCCAAGCGGGTCAGCAATCTTGCCAAACGGCAAACCTTTGCTTCGCGCTTCGCGAAATACGTCCTCGATAATGTACATCAACTTGGGTCTGGGCACTGTCATTCCGCGCATCGCCATCGGTAACACCGGACGCAACTTCAATTCGATACCGAAAGCATCCGCAATCTCGGCGCTTCGTTGCAACGCCAGATACGAATAGGGGCTCCGAAACGAGAAAAAAAACTCGATCGGCGGCAATTCTTTTGCGGCCATCGGTGGTTTGACGGGCAGTGAAACCTGTCTTGCCTGTTTGATCGAAGCAAGCGCTCGGCTCGGCGTGTTACTTTTCGTGGCGCCCAGACCTTCCAGCCTTGCCGTCAGATAGTGCAACCGATCCACCCCCCAGAACCACTCACCGCCGTAGTGCAACATCGCGCTGCTGTAGTGACCCAACTTCTGCTGCAATATCTGCGACTCCTCTACAATCTTCCGCGCCGTACCCTGCGGATGGGCCGCACTGGTGATTTGTGCCGCCGCTACGACATCGCCGCGCCAGAATACAGCCAACGCCTGAAGCAGTTCGCTGGCAAAGCGATCGCCACCCGCGCTTGCGGCAACGGAGTCTGATAACGCGACACGATGCTCTGTCGGCGGCAACCGGCCTTTGTCCAGAAAAGGGATACCCAATTCAAGCGCCAACAGTGCGCAATCGGCAATGGCGTACTCAGCCAGCATTTTCGGGGCAGGTTGAAATTCACCGCCCGCGGATTCAGAAAGATACAGCCGCAACTCTACGTCGTAGTGAGTCGCCAGGCTGGGCAGGTAGTGTGAAAGAATGTACGAGTACGGGTCGTCGAGCTGCAGAAAAACAGAGATAACGTGGTTGCCGCCGCTTAGCTGTCGTCGCTTCTCTCGCAGCCAACAACGGAAATTCATGGACCTCGAGCTGAATATCAGGCGCAACGCCAACGATCGAAATTTGCGCTCAACATTCATTCCTCGTCCCACACGGCACTCGGCTTCCAGAGTAACTCATCCAATCCCGGTTCCCACCGATACTTGCGCATGTCGACTTTGCCGTTCGTCAGCGGCACACCTTCTTCCGCGAGGCGCTCACGCTGCATTTTAAAATGCCGGCTGTTCGGATCAAACGCACTCTTGCCGGTGGATGTAAGCACCCGATGCCATGGCAGTACCAGCTCCTTCGGCGTATGCCGCAGCGCATAGCCCACCTGCCGCGCACCGCGTGGTATACCGGATATCTCCGCAATCTGACCGTAGTTTGCGACCGCACCTGACGGAATGTCCTGAATCGTTTCCCAAATTCGTCGCATGCGGGTTTCGCGGTCCATGCTGTTAGCGTCCCGTCCCGAGGCGCGATTGAATCTCGCGCTTGGCATCGCGAAGCACCGTATCGCGATCCAGCGAGTCCAGTATTTGCTTGACGACCAGCTTCGGACCGCCCTCGCCCCAGGATTTTCCTTCCGCGAGATATCGGGCAGCCGCCTGACCGACGAGGTAAGTGCTGTAGTACGCGATCGAGCCCTGGGCTCCGGCCGTCAGGATTGTTGACAAACCAATGGTACCAACCTTGAGCGCACTGGATACGAAGTGCAACGCCCAGACCGTACCCATCAACGCGGCGGATTCGACCATTATGACTTTTACAATCGAGCCCGCCTCCTGTTTGTTCAGCGGCAAATCGTAAACCTTCGAGAGATGCACAACCATGCCAACATCGATGAACGCTGCGGCAAACAAGTCGGCCACCGGAACCGGGTTGAATGCGACAGCAACCCCCTTGGCAACACAATAGGTACGAACCAGTTTTTCGCCAACCTCGCGACGTGCAAGCAGTATGCGCCTGCCTACCTGATCCGAAAGATCGGATGCAAACAAACTCGCGTTCAAGGCAGCGAGTGTTTTCCCCTCGGTCTCCAGAATATCCCAAAGCCTCAGTCGCAGCGCAGCAATATCCGGTTCGCGAGATCGTCGAGTCTCTCGCTGCTGGCCGTCGTCGCCTATTTCGAGAAGAATCTGATCCCGCGGCTGTGCAGCAACCGATAGGATGTTCTCCGGCGCTATGACGCCGTGGGTCTTTTCCCGCAATGACAGCAGCAGTGCGTCACATTCTGCGCTCGTATAGAGGTCCGCCTTGTTCAGTGCGACTAAAATCGGCCGACCTTGCGAAATCGCGGCCTTTAGCGCTGCGAGTTCAGTGTCTGTTATGTCGCCATCAAGCACGAAAATCACCAGGTCCGAACGACCAGCGACCTCCTTCGCCAGTGACTCACGATCCTCGCCGCCGGCCTCATCCAGTCCCGGCGTGTCAATGAGGAAAACGCCGCCGGCGTCCACCTCGTTCCACGACTCCATCGATGAATGTTTGGTCTCGCCGTGCAAGGGACTGACGGAAAATCGTTGCTCGCCGATCAGTGCGTTTAACAACGAGGACTTGCCGGTACTGACTCGACCGAATACTGAGATGTGCAAGTGACCGTGCTCGAGCTTGTCGAGCATCGATTGCACGGCGTCGTAGTCGTGTGCCAGCGACTCTCGAATGCCGTCCGGAAGGCGTGCGTCGTTGACCAGCTCGCGCAGACTCTCTCTGGCAAGATCCAGGTGCCCCGCACCCTCGTCGCTGGCCTGTTCAGGCGCGCTTTTCGTCCAGCGCCATTTTGGCAATGCGGCGAACGCCCGCTTCCAGATGCTCACTGATGCTTTCCTCGAACTCTTTGGCCGCCGTCTCGGCTGCCAGTTCTCCATGGCGCGATAACGTCAGCACGAGACTGCGTCCCAGCGCGTCGAATATCAAACCGTACGCAACCGCGTGTGCCAACCCTCCGGCGATGGTGCCAAGACCCGGAAACGCCTTCAGCCCATTGCCTGCGACCGCCATGGACAGCGGCAGCGCGCGCCCGACCCGACTCTGGCCCAGCGACAGAAACTGCTCGATATCCAGATCGCGTGGTGTCGCTCCGTAGAGACTGCAAAGCTCCTGCGTCATTGTAGTACCGATGTAACCCTGCACCAGAATATCGGTTCCCGGGCTGACCGCCGCCATCGCACCGATGACCGCCTTGCGAGTTGCGCTACGAATAATTTGCTCCGAGCGCTGTAATCGATATTCGCCTTCGGCCGCAGCGAGTTTTTCGGCGGCAATCTGAAATACGGCGCGTTCGCGACGCGCGTCCAACGGTATGGAATCGTCACTGAGTAATCGATTGATCGCGACTACCAACACGCCAATGTCAGCGGTTCTTTGAAGACGAACAGCTCCCTCGCTGCCGTCAGAGCGCCGTGCTACGGCTTCGACATCGCCTCCGGCACTTACTGCCACAACGTGGCCGCGCCGGGTATCCCCGCCAGACTCGTCGACTCGCTGCAATAGTTTCTGCAACAACATCGCACGCTCATCGTCGTTGTAGCGATCCGCCTTGTTCAACACCATGACAATGGGCTTATCAAATGCCGAAAGCGCCTTTACGGCGTTCAGTTCAGCGCGCGTAAGGTCACTGTCACAAACGAACAGCACCAGATGTGCACGCCTCGCCTCCTCCGTCGCCAGCTGGTCGAAGCCATCTTCATGACCGCCCGTGCCAGGCACATCTGTCAGCAAAATCTCGTGACCTGCTTCGTTGCGCCAGCGATAGTGGCGTACGTCGCCAGTCGAGCCACCAACAGCGTCGATCACGACATCGGCCTGCGGGACCATCGCCTTGATAAGGGAACTCTTGCCGCTGCTGATCTCGCCAAAAAAACACAAGTGAATCGCGCCCGTTACCTGGCGCGCAGCGAGGCTCTGAAGTTCCGACTGGGCTTCGCGCGTGTCCACACCGGCCGCCTCGGCTTGCCGCAGTCGCTTCTTGATGTCGCCTTTCGATAAGGGCTTGGGCGGCGCCTCCGGCGCGAGCTTCTTCTTGAAGACCAGGCGCCGAATCAGCCAGCCGGCAACCAGCACGAGCAATAATATGATCGCGACGTATGCGTACAGGATAGCTGCGGGACCCTCCCGCAGACGGTCCCAGACGTTGAGCGCCGATTCGCTGATTAGAAGCAACGCGGCTATCGCAACCACAAAGACCAGAGCAACGACAACAGCAATCGATACGCGAATGAAGCGGTCAAGTTTCATAGGTCAGCAACAATACCGCAATTGCGGTGACAGTGACCCTAATTAGCTATTCGGGTCACTGTCATCGAATTTTATTGGGACGTTACCCAGCGATCGATTTTCGCTTCCAACATTGACAACGGCATCGCGCCGTCCTTTAGCACTTCTGTGTGGAAGTCTTTGACGTTGAATTTATCGCCCAGAGCAGCTTCTGCTTTGTCCCGAATTTCGCGAATCTTCAGTTGCCCCACTTTGTACGCGAGTGCCTGGCCAGGTATCGCCATGAAACGCTCTGCTTCGGCCACCGCACGCACTTCAGCAACGGCAGAGTTCGCGAACATGTAGTCAAGCACTTCCTGGCGCGACCACTGTTTCGCATGCAGTCCGGTGTCGACGACCAGACGGACGGAACGCCACAATTCCGCGTTCAGCCCGCCGAAGTACTGGTACGGATCCGTATACACACCGAGCTCCTTACCCAGGGACTCGGCATACAGGCCCCAGCCCTCAGAATACGCCGTGAAACCGCCGAAGCGACGAAACCCGGGAAGGTCTTCATTTTCGCGCTGAATCATGATCTGGAAATGATGTCCGGGAATCGCTTCGTGCAGGAACAGTGACTCCATCGCCCACTTTCCACGAGCCTTGATGTTGTAGGCATTGGCGTAAAAAATTCCCGGGCGCGAGCCGTCCGGTGTACCAGACTGATACGAGCCCTTAGCCGCAGATGCCTCACGGTACGGCTCGGTACGGCGAACTTCGAAGGCTGTCTTCGGCATCACGTCGAAAAGATCCTTCGACAATTCCGTAATGTGGTCCGACATGTCGCGATAGCCCTGGATCAGTTCCTCAGCCTCGTCAAAGAAAAACTGATCGTCGGTATTGACGAACTCAAAGAACTCCTTCAGGTCACCGTCAAAGCCGACCTCCTCCATCACGCCAAGCATCTCTTCGTGAATACGACTGACTTCGTCGAGCCCGATTTGATGAATTTCATCGGGCGTCATATCGGTAGTCGTATACAAGCGCACCAAATACGCGTACCAGTTCTCGCCATTCGGCTGCGCGTACAACCCCACGGTATCGCGCGCGTTGTCGATGTATTCGTCGCCGAGAAAATTGCTGATGCGCTGATAGGAAGGAATGATCGTATTGCTGATCTTGTCTTCATAGGCGGCCGTCAGGCGTAAGCGATCTTCGTCGCTAAAGTCCTCGGGCATGTTGGTAACCGGAGTATAGAAGTTGCTGTCTTTTGGATCGTCGACGATGTGTGCGTTGACTTGCGGCAGCAACTTCTGCATCAGAATGCGTGGCTGCGTAACGCCTTGCTGCATGCCTTGCTTCATGTTGGCGATGAGTTGATCGACTATGATCGAGTAATCATCAGCACGACTCAGAAAATCCTCATAGTCCTTGACCGTCTTGAACGGGTGCGCGCTGGTTCCGCTACCAAGCTGCGCAAAGAAATTCGCGATCGAGTAAAACTGGTTGATCGGCTGCAGTTCAGACGGAAACTGATTACCTTCCAACGACTGTTCCCGGTTGATCTTGAACAGGTCGTAACTCAGTTGATCCTGGTAGCCGAGCTGCGCACGATCAATCTCCAGCAGCCTGGCGAGAAACTCGTCGTCCATCGCCGTGGCCATCGCGATGTACTCGGGGCTGTTTGAGTTGGCCATCCTGTCGTTGTAACGATAGTCGCCGATAAACGTTGCGCTGACCGGGTTCATCTCGAGATCGCGCTCGAACTGCTCATCGAACAGCGCGTGCAATGCCGCGCCTGAATCGACCACTACAGCATCGGCAGCGGGTCCGGTTTGCGATTCACTGCAAGCAACGACAAGAAATACGGCAGCGAGCAACGCTGCAACAGGATTTTTCATTGGGAACCTCCTAAATCGGAATCAGGAGATCATAAACCCAAGGTCGCGCTGTGCAAAGTTCAAAAGGTTAGGTGCTACGATATCAAGCTCTGCGTCGGCAATACCGAGCCATTTCGCCAATGTCGCCGCGTATTGATCCGCCGACGTGGACGGAATAATGCGCCCGCCTCCGACATCTTCGGAGGCACCGATTTCGAGTACCGGGAAACTGCCGTAAATATCCCGGCCAAGCACAGCGCCGCCGAGAACGATCTGATTGCCACCCCAGGCGTGATCCGTGCCATCGCCGTTTGAGGTTAGCGTCCGTCCAAAATCGGACTGCGTGAATGTAGTAACGCTTTCCGGCAGGCCTATTTCAACTGTCGCGCTGTAGAAGGCAGCCAAAGACTCGCTGATTCCACCCAACAAAACGGGCTGATCCTCATTCTGATTGTCATGCGAATCAAATCCACCAATGCCGACGAAGAATATCTGTCGCTGCATGTTGAGCTCATCGCGCGACACGATCAGCTTCGCGACCGTCGACAGTTGCCGGCCCAGTGGAGTATCCGGGAACTGGGTCGTAATGATTCCCGTGCTCTCGGCGTTGGTGATCGCCGTGGTAACCGCATCCGCCGCGTCGACCGCACGTTTTTGAATATCGGCAAAACCGCGCTCGTATATGGATTCGTATTGCGCTTCCAGAATGCCCTGAAAAGCCAATTTCTGATCGAAGAGAATACTCGTCGGATCGTCGGAGAAACCTTCGAATTGCAAAGGTCCCGTCGGCCCCATGACGTAGGCAATGGTGCTGTCTGCCGACTGGAACAAGCTGGTGCCCGACAACGACGCATTGGTGGCCATCAACTGGCCCGACACGTCGTCGGCAATCAGGTCCGCAGCGCGCCCGCCCCAACCGGTCTTGCTGGTAGACGCTCCGCGCAAGGAATTCCATTGCATCTGTTGGTCGCTGTGGGAAAATAATTGCGGTGGCAACACAACAGACTGGTTTTGGAACTGAGTTTTACTTGTCGGCTCGACCAGCGGTCCGAGGTTGGCGACAAAAGCGGCGTTACCTGCCTCGAACAACCCCTGTAAGCCTGGCATCGATGGATGCAGACCGAACGGCGCCGAACCCGGCGTCATCGATACCGGGTTGATCGGCAGAAGATCGCTTTGCGCAACTGCCAGATTTTGCCGCGACGCCGAATACGCGTTGTACTCCGCGGTCGTGTTTGGCACGAGCATGTTGTAAGAATCGTTACCGCCGTGCAGGAACACACAGACCAGCGCGCGATAGTCTGTGAATGCTCCGCTGCCGCCCACGACTTGCGAGTACGCCATCCCCGGCGCACTGGCAAATGCAGCGGCGGTGGCAGCGGCACTGCTCTTGATTAGAAATTCACGTCTATTAAAGTTTTTCATGATCTTTCTCCCGGCCGACCGCCGTATTAACGCTGGTAGGCGTACTCCGGTGATGTAACGATGAAATAGATGACCTCTGCGGCCCGCAGAGCGGTATCCGTTTCCGGTATCAACGCCAGCATTCCCGCAATCTCGTTGCGCAGCGTCTCTGAAATTTCTCCGCCCAATAATTTTCCGGCAACAGAATCAATGAGTTGATCGACGTCCGCGGCTATCAACATCTCAGACTCGAAATCGATGTACACGTCGTCGTCGTTGAGGTCCTGATTCGTGGAGTTGTAGGCGAAGGTTTGCAAGAACATGAAATTGGTGACGAACGTATTCAGATATTCTGTCGCAATCTCCAACTCTGGTGCCACCAGTCCGCTGTCTCGAATTTCTCCGGGCGGTGCGTAGAACGGACTGAAGAAATTAAACACGTGCGGCGCCTGCAACGGCCCCTGCCCGAACACAATATACGTAAAATTGAACGGGTAGCGACCGCTTGCCGACGTCGCGTTGTAGGCGCGCCACAATTGCGTCAGTCGCAACAACGGTTCTTTAAGTTTGCCGTTATTCTCCGTCGCTACGGTCGGGCGCGCTTCCGGGTCCAGCAATATCGCCCTGACCACAGCGCCCAAGTCACCGCGAATACCCGAGCCATTGTTGTTGAAGGCCGTCGCAACCCTTTGCACGTACGCGGGTGACGGGTTGCTGGTGACGAGACGTTGAATCAGGCGAATGGCGATGAACGGGCCGACGTTCGGGTGATTGAAGACGTTATCCAGAGCATCGGACAGATCCTGCTCACCGCTTTGACCGGCAGGCAAAACCGTCCCGTTCAACAGGGTTTTTGCTCCTGTGTCGTGAAAGTCCGGCCATAACTCCATCGGCACGACCTGGGTTTGTGGAGTACCGCGTGCCTGCTCAAAGCTCGGCGAACCGGCCCAGGTCCAGCCGGTGTATACGTGGGCAAAACCTTCGATGACGCTCTGGTTGTACGTCGGAATCGGCTGGCCCAGCCCGTCGAGCCTAACGGTGCCATCCAGATTGAGCTCAACGAGTCCTATCGAGAACAGCTGCATCAGTTCGCGCGCGTAGTTTTCGTCAGGTCGAATATTCAGCGCGGGATTGGGCTTTTGGTTGCCAAGCATGCTGAGGTACACGCCCATGGCAGGATGCAGCGTTATCTGTTCGATAAGGTCACGATAATTTCCGAACGCATTTTGGGCCAATACGTCGTAGTAATCCGCGAGCGCGAACGGTGCATTACCCAGTGCACCGAGTTGCGATACAACCATGATCTCAGATAACGCGAATGCAACACGTTGGCGCAACTGGTCGTTACCCGACAAGACGTTTCTAAACCAGATATCGACACGATCGGGCTGCAGCTGGAACGGAAACTGCGGCGGTGGGATCGATTGCACATGCGGCAGTTGCAAGGATGCTGATTGCAGCAATTGATCATCAATCCACACCTCGTGACGTATCGCAATGACGCGGTCGGCCTCAGACTCAAGCGCACCAAACGTGCTCTGGTTTAGAAACTGAAATGCTTCTGCCTTGCTGATCGGAGTAGGCGGCGGTGGTGGTGGTGGTTCTGTACCACCACCAGACCCGCCACAACCGGCGAGGCCAAGCATTAGTGACGCCAAAATCGAAATCTGTCTGTTCATAGCCATATTCTTACCCTTAAAGCCGTCGCAAACGAGGAACCAGGTAGCCTTAATTATTCCGCGACCAGCGACTCCAGGTGATCAATTTGCTTTGTACTCAACAGGTTCTTAAGCCTGATAAGCATCGTAATTTGCTTCTTCTTGACCTGATTTTCAGCCAGCAGTGCCTTATCTGCATGCTTCAGCACCGCGGCCTCGTCGATCGGCGATCGATCCAGCTCGACCATAAGTGCCTGATACGCCTCACGCATATCCCATTCATGCTCTGCAATTCCGGATTGTACCTCGACAACTGCAGCGCGAATTTCCGCAAATTGCTGCTTTGTCAGATCCAGCGCTTCTCGTTGCTCAAGGATGATTTCCGGTGCAAACAGCTTACCCTTGAACACATCTTCTTTCTTGATTTCGGCAGATGCCGCGCCTACTCCGAAAACGGCGCTTGCAAGAGCGATCAGTATTAACTTCTTCATAATAACGTTCCTTCATCGGGTTCGGTTGACTCAAAGAGCCGCGGTAGTTCCCGATATATGTCAAATCGGCGCTCCGGGAGCAGAGAGTCGCTGGGTGCTAACCAGTAGGTGGTCGCCTGTAGTTCGTTTATATCAACGTAAATGAGTTCGTTTTCTTTTGTGGGCAGCAGTGCAAAAGTGATTGCGAACAATGCTATCGCTGCCGCTAATCCGGCACGCCATGTTCGGCGCCTCAGTCGCACCTGCGTCTCAGCAGCAGCGAAACTGCTGCCAAAATCAGGGGGCTTGCCGTCGGCACGTTGCTGGGCCTGCTGCAGTGATTCGCGGAGCATGACGTCATCGACACTCATAACAACTCCCCACCGCCATCAAGCCGTTTACGCAGTGCTTTTTTCGCACGATCATAGTGAACGCGACCGGTCCCCGTGGTAACGCCCATGACTTGCGACGCTGCTTCTATGCTCATATCACGACAGAAGATCAACTCGATAACGTCTCTTTGCCGCTGCGGTAACGCTTGCACAGCCCGCCAAAGAACCGGATTCTCAACTGCCACCGCCGCTACTGCGGGCTCGCCGACGGTCTCTCTTGCAACTTCGTCAAGCAAGCGCAATCGTGACGCCCGGCGACGATAACGCCCCTTGACCAGATTCTGGACGACCGCGAAAACGAAAGTCTTCAACGAAGACCGACCCTCGAATTTCGCTTTGCCAGTCAATAATTCAACGTACGTTTGTTGCACAAGATCCTCCGCTACCGCGCGATCATAGTCACAGCGAGAAAGGGCCCAACCGAATACCTGGTCGTGGATGGCTTGTAATGCCGATCGAGATACGTGCGGGTTATTTTCCAGAACATCGCTGTCTCTCATAGCCCCTCCCGATATGTTGGTGGCATGGGGTGGATGTTTATATGACAGCGCGGATGCGAAAGAGGCCGGGTAGCATCACCACGATGATACCCGGTCCAATCCTGTTTTTTCGAACAGCGATGAGGCGATCCATCAACCGAATGCGCTTTATGGGGTAATAACCGAAAATACACCGCCAGAACCACATAACAAGAATAAGACGAGGGGTACAGGCTCATTCACCTAACGGTGAGACGAGAGGCTGATGAGACAAGTTATGCCTGCCGACAGTGCAGATGAAGAACTGCAGCATTCTTTTGAGACCGCTGCGGCGATCAATATCGTTGCGCGCATCAAACACGGTTCCCATCAAGCGGAAACGGAACTCGTCAAACGATACCAGCGCGGGCTGCGTTTTCTGGTTAAGTATCGCACCGGCGATGAAGAGTTCGCGAAGGAAGTAGCGCAAGAAACGCTCCTGGTTGTTCTGCAACGACTGCGTACAAAAAGCATTGAGCAGCCCGAAAAACTGTCACCTTTTGTTTTGCAGACAGCGAGAAACATCATGATCGGTCAAATTCGAAAATCAGCGAGGCGGCGAACCGAACCGGATTCGTTGCAAATCGAAAGAACCGCCAGCAATCTGCAAGATCAGACATACGTAGCGATGCGCGACCAGGAAGCGGTGATCGTACAGCAGCTCCTGCGCGAAATGAGCTGCGAGCGTGATAGACAGATCCTCGAACGTTTCTATTTACGTGACCAGGAGAAACCGGACATATGCCGTGCGTTATGCATTGACGAAAGTCACTTCAAGCGTGTCTTGTACCGTGCGCGCAAGCGATTCGCCACTTTAGTCGAACAGTTTGAGGAGTCCACGCACGCCCGGTTGCTGCACGACCACGACTAATGTTCTATCCCGCAAACACCATTGCTTCGGTGTCGCCGAATCAGGGCACCGTGGTGCGATAACAACGTCTCACCCGTAACCTCATCAAGCCGCAACTGTCACTGTGGCGGTAACCGCCTCTGAATATAGTTCCTTCGAATCCTGTCGCAATTTCGCGACGACCGCGATGCCACTAATCGGACATTTGGATTCCATAGTCCAGTCTCGTGTCGTTCAGAGGCGACACTCAAACAGCGAAATTCATGCTGTCAACAGCAACGAAACCGATCGCAGTTAACTAAATCAAGGGTTGGCACAACAATTGCAGTTTCCTCCCTGACCGTCGCCAAAGCACGCGGTGGCAATCTGATTTACAAACAGGAGGAACAACATGAAGACCTTACGAAGTACAACGACGTTGATATTAGTGCTCGCCGCTGCAACGGCTTTCGCCCAATCTGACTCCAATGCACCAAGTTTCATGCAGTTGGACACCAATGAGGATGGGCGTATCAGCAAGCAGGAGGCAGAGGCTGACACGCGCGTCGCTGACCGGTTTCAGGAGGCGGATACGGACCGTGACGGCCAACTGAGCCTCGAAGAGTTCACTGCCATTTGGTATTAATCCCTGCAATGAACTCATGGCCTGGCGGGCCTTGCCCGCCAGGCCTTGCGCGCTTTGCGCACATCACGTTCCTAAGGGATTGACTCGAAAGCCGGAATTGTGGATCCTGCTCCGGCCCAGCAACCTGTTGAAAAAGTCGCCTCTGAACCGCTGTCGCTGGGACTTTTGGCACCCAACTGACAGATGTTCGTTACGACAGCGACTCGTTTTGGTCAAACTCCATGAACCGCCAGTACATCGCAGATAACCAGATCATTGAGAGATATCTGATGGATAAACTCTCCCAGGCCGAACGCATAGCGTTTGAGCAATTCTATCTCAGCGACCAACAAACCCTGGACGATCTCGAACTTGCACAACGTCTGTACAAGGGATTCCTGACCTTGGCAAAAGACATATCCGGGTAGCAAGTGGGACTTTCTACGCTCACGCAGCAGTAACCCTGTACACGGTGACCGCTTTGACTGCGGTCAATCTTAAACAGGCGTTACTGGCTCCGGAGCAAGAAAATGGCACAGCAAAAACGAAACGCAAAGACCAAGAGCAGCGATAAAAGGAAATTCAAACATCCGTCGGCCGGTACGTGTACGGAGGTACAAGAGTACCTCGCCGTTCACTGGCAACCGGACACCGAATCTGCTGCTCGCAGTGCGCTTCTCAAAAAGCACGGACTTCTGCTCGCAACTGTAGGGGATCACAAGAAGACTGCACTGCTGCGCGTTAACCAAACCGAACGGTTATCCTGGGTGACGGTTAGCGGCGCAAAAAGTGTCACTCGCGAAACCGCCGACAAGATCGCCGACAGCGACATCGTCGAGTGGGTCTCGCCCTGTTTCCACGGTGATCGTGGCGACACGACGCCGACGAACTTTTTCACGGTGAACCCGACGCGCGTGTATATGCGCCGCCAGGCAATCGACGACGCCGGCGGTATGGCGGCCATGGACGCGTCACTGTCAACAAACGAGTCACGTTCTGCCAACCTGCATGGCCTGGTCGCCCTGAATGTCGAGAATGATAATGCGATAGACGCCGCCGCTCGCATGAATAAAACCCTCGCGAAGTCCGGCAGCGGCGATCAGGTACGATTTGAGACTATCCCGTTTCTGTCGCCAACGTGTCACGCTGCAAACTGTTCGCCGCCAACGTCAGAGTACAATCCCAATGATCCGATGTTTGCCGACCAGTGGGGCTTGCAGCGCACCGGCATACCTCGTGCCTGGCAAATCGCGCGCGCCGCTGAGAACGTGACTATCGCAATCATCGATGAAGGCGTACAACTCAACCACCCTGACCTTCTGTTGCATCCGCAATCGTGGAACGCGACGACGGATACGCCTGACGGCAGCCCGACCGGTAATCACGGCACAGCTTGCGCCGGCATCGCGGCCGCACGCATGGACAATGGTGCTGGCGTCGCCGGGGTCGCGGGCGGTAGTCGAATAATGGCAATCGCAACGGCAACGTGGGCAGATGTTGACATCGCCGAAGGACTGTACTTTGCCGCCGACCAGGGCGCGCGCGTTGTTAGCATGAGTTTTGGAGTGTACGAATCCTGGGGCGTTTGGGACTTCGATCTCATCCGCGACGCATTGCAGTACGCGCACGACAAGGGATTGCTCCTGGTCGCGGCGTCGGGTAACGAGAACGGCAATATCGCCCGTTTTCCGGGCAGCGACGCGCGCACCTTGTGTGTCGGCGGCACGAACCGAAGCGACGAGCGTAAGCGCATCGGCGATTCGTCCAGCGAAAACTGGTGGGGCGCAAGTTTCGGGCCAGACCTGGATGTTGCGGCTCCCTGCGTCGAAATTCCGACGACGGATCGGCTTGGCGCCGCCGGTTATGATCCTGGTGACTACTTTGCCCGCTTCAACGGTACGTCATCGGCGACACCGCACGTTGCCGGCATCGGTGCCCTGCTCTTTAGCCTCGCACCGACACTCACGCATGTGGAAGCTCGCGCGATCATCGAACAAACCTGTGACAAAGTGTCGCCAGCGTTGTACGCCTACGGCAATGTGCCGACAAAACCGAGCGGCACCTGGAGCGAAGAAGTGGGTTATGGACGTGTGAACGCGGAGCGCGCCTTGCTTGAAGCCTGTAGCCTCGCCAAAACTCCAGGCAAAGATTGCTCCGGTTGCGACGGCTGTGGCGGCTGTTGTGTCGAACCCAGCGATCCGGCGTGTGTCGGACCACGACCCGTCCCTTGGCAGCCACATGATCGTTGTCAATATTTCTACGAGGGACGCGTCTTTACGCTCCCTATTCAGGATCTCCGCCTTCAGATCCGGGTAACCTACCAGCATTGCCTGAAGCTGATCGGCCGCCAGCAAGGTCCGTTACTCTACACAACGACGCTACTGCCGAGCGAAAAAGTTCGAATCTTCGAGTTTGATCGTTACCGACGCATTCGCTCCGCCAACGAACGAGTATCGGTGAACACCTCGTTCCGGCAGACCTTGAGTTCTTTATCGCAAACCCGGCGCGCTCAATCTGCGAGCGCTTACGCGAACGTTCTAAACGAAATACGTACTGCTACGGACACGTCGGTATCGGCCGGCGGCGGTCTGGCCGGGTTCTTCGGTGCGCCGAAAGTTTCCGGCAGCTTCGAGGTAGAAACGGAAACGACGATTGCGAGCGGAGCATCCGTGAGCATAGCCTCTGAGCAATTTACGCAGCTGGCGATTACGGCATCCCAGGCCATAGAGGCTGAGCGTTCTTTGACCGTGAGCAGCTTCGAAGACGAAGAACATCGAACAACCACTGCGCGTACGCTCAGGAACCGAAACGTATGTCACGCCGTGAGCTACTTCGTCAGACGAGTGAACGAACTCTACGAAACATCAACTCGAATCGAGTCCGTGGAATGGCGCGTTGGAAACAACGGCGAGTGGCGGTCCTTTGACGACCTTGACGGCCTGTCGGACAAACTGAGGTCGTTCTTCGAGAAACTTGGCAAGGTCTTGCCGAAAAAGGGCGACCTCACAGTCGACCCGCGTCAAATCACCCTGCCAACGGACGGCACCGTGTATGAAGCAGAATTGGCACACTGTTCGTCCTGCGAACCTGTTCTCGAAGCCATGCAAAAGGTCGATCTTGAGAAACAACGAATCAAGGCTCGCCGCGCCTGCCTGGAAGCAGAATTGCTGGAACTTGAAGTTCAACGCCGCAGAGCGTTGCTCGGTAGCGGCGGTGAGGCACCGTTAATTGTCTCGGAGTGGGATGTGTCGAACCCGCAGTCATCGACGGCGAGCGAAGCGGAGTAGCTAACAAACCCTGATGTGGGTGCCTATCCCACATCAGGGTTTCAGCGAGATACGCACGACTTTCGCAGCATCAACGCGTAATTTCGCGAACCCGGGATTCCAGTGACTCGCCTCGGCTCATGTCTTTGAAACCTATGCCGGCGTTCTTCAGTGCCTGCAAAACGCCGACCTGCACTTCTGTTTCCTGTGTCGCATCAAACTGAACACGCAGTTGCGACCGGTCTTCGCCCAGCACCTCTGCACTACTCACACCCGCTATCGCAGTAAGTAATTCCTCTGCGTTATCCGGTGCCGTGTTTTCCAGAGTGATGGTTAGTGCGGACGTCCGCGCGACGAGTTCAGCTATGCGCTCGTGCCGGGTAACTTTTCCTTGCTTCAGGATAACGACGTCGGCGCAAAGATCCTCGATGTCAGACAAGTTGTGTGAGGAGATTACGAACTTACGCTCGTGAGCTGTTGTTCGAATAAGCTCGCGGATAGGAGCCGCCGTGTTCGGATCCAGCCCCGCAGTAGGCTCGTCCAGCAACACCAGATCGGGTTCACCGATAAACGCCTGTGCGATCGCCGCACGTTTCCTCATACCGTGGCTAAGTGCTTCAGGCGGGCGGTTTGCCGCATCGGACAGGTTGACGAGTTCGAGGACTCGTGTGGCCTCTGCGCTGGCACCGCGGCGACTGAATCCCTGCAGTTCCGCCATGAACGCAAGCTGTCTGTCGACGGGAATGGCGGTCGCAAGTGCCGCGTCCTGCGGTAGAATCGCGATTTTTCCGTGCAACGCCTTGGCGAGCGGCGGATGGCCGGCAATTTTCACCTGCCCCGAAGTCGGATTGAGAAACCCACAGAGTACGGAGAACAGGGTTGTCTTTCCG
This sequence comes from uncultured Woeseiaceae bacterium, assembly GCA_964654975.1. GTDB lineage: Bacteria > Pseudomonadota > Gammaproteobacteria > Steroidobacterales > Woeseiaceae > UBA1847. The sequence continues at coordinate 18,543 of CAZZKW010000004.1, read as the reverse complement.
GCGCCGTTCGGGCCGACCAGCCCCGTCGGCTTGCCGGTCTGGATATTCAGGTCGATACCGTTCAACGCCCTGATCGGCCCAAAGTGCTTGTGCAAGCCTTGTACGTTGATCACATCAAATGTCCCTGCGCCGAAATATCCACCAACCCGCGGTGTAGTAAACCGCGGTATAGACGAGCAGTCCGGCTGCGGCTGTCAGCAAACTCGTCGTATCGCCCGTCAGCAACTGCGGCTTCAGGGGCGACGGCAGCAGATAACCCATCCACTGTGCCGCAGGCCAGCTCATGGACAACAAGTTCGCAAATACTGCGACGACCACATAGGCGGAAATAGCCGTAAGTACCGCGACCGGAGCAGATCCTGTAAGCGCGCCAAAAAACGCCATCAGCGCGATGTACGGCAATGCATAAAGCACGACGACGAACGCAACACGAACACCGAAAGCAAACGACTCGCCGGCACTGTTCGGATCGGCATACGACGAGATGATAGTAGCTACAGCCACCAGCAATAAATGAAAAGCGGTGATGAACACTACCGCACCCACGAACCGACCGACGTAAATTTCGAGCCTGCCGCATCGCGGAATAAGGAATCGAAGATGTTTGTTACCAATATCGGAAGCGGTCTGGTCACCAGAACCCCACAGTACGAACAGCGGCAGCAACGAGAGTGCGAGCAACAGAAATGCCGACAGCGTCGGCGGATTATCGACGAACAGATGCCGAGCAACATCCGGATCCAGTAACCAGGATGCAAGCGCATTACCTTCGGGTTCGGCAAGCCAGGCGGCACTGCCACTGCTCAGTTTCCACAGAATCCAGAACCAGATTATTCCGTACAGGACGAGGAACAATACACCCCTGGCACTGGCAACCGCTTTCACCAGTTCGTAGCGCGCCAATACGAGTACATGTTGTAAGTTCATTTCATGAAGACCGGTACCGATGGCCGGTTTCGGGCCATCGGTACCTTGACTTTAGGCGCACGCAACGCGGCTTTCTTAAGCTTCGGTGGGTTCAGGTGCCTGCGACATATACGACCGGGCCGCGATAATTGTGAGCACACCAGCGACCAAGCCGATTAGATTCATGATGCCAAAGGACGTAAGTGCCATACCGAGCCCCTCCGCCACGAGTGCAACAATGCCGGCGACCAACGCAAACTGTGCTTGTTTGCTTTGGAACAAAAAGACCGCACCGGCGATGAGTATTCCGACAGAAACCAGCAAAAATATACCCATTGCCATCAGCAACCCGCCAGATCCCACCATATCATCCGCGAATTCCGCCGCGGTGGCGCGCTCTTCGGCGGTCATATCACCGTCCGCCAACATTGCGGCTTCGATCGCCGATTCCCCAACGTCGCCAAGACCGGTCGTCACTGCACCGCCACCCAGATATCCGAGCGATGCGAACAAATTGATCACTGCCGCGATAATTAAAAGTACCCCTGCCGCTATACGCATAGCGTTCTCCCTATCGACACTATTTGATGCATGGCCAGGGACTCGTTTGTCCCACGCCTCCCTATGAACCTCATGATACCTCGTTGAGGCAGCGTGCAACGTACCAGAAATCCCCGAATTTTTCCGGCATTCCGATTCGCGCTGCCACGGATAAACCTGGAACCAGTGCGCTATTATCGAACACTGACGGCCTGACCGTACCCGACCTGGAGTACCCCATGCACGAATTGCCCAGAAAACCCATGTTAGCCATCGCAATCGTTCAGGGTTTGTTTTTGTACACTTTGTACTACGCGACTGCTACCGGTTCCTGGCCGAGCGAATCGCCAATATGGTCGTATCCCTTGTGGACCGTAGCCTTCGCTGTGCCGCTCATGCTGTTGCTTTCCGTAGATCGCGGCAACTACAAGCGAGTCGTCAAACACGTCGCTGTTCTTGCTTGTATTTTGACGCTACTCGCAATCTACACCGGATTCCAGGCCGAACCCTTTGGCGAGTTCCGACTCAGTAGCCTGTCACTGGCGTTCGGCTTCAGCATCACGCTGGCCTGCTTCAAGGCACTGATGTATTTGCAACAACGAGCAGATCAGGTCCCGCTAAGCTATCAGGTGCTGTTCACCAACTCGTGGCGGAATTTTCTGGTCACGGCACTCGCGGCGCTGTTTGTGCTGGCGTTTTGGCTGATCCTGATGCTGTGGGGTCAGCTGTTCAAGATCATCGATATCCGATTCTTTTCAGAATTGTTCGGCAATAGCTGGTTCATTTTCCCGGCGCTGAGCTTTTCATTCGGTGTCGGTGTCATCATATTTCGCGGTCTTACCAACGTCATCGACAATATCGCTCGACTGTTGCATTGGCTGTTCAAGTTGCTGCTGCCGATGGTGGTGGTGGTTGCCGCTCTCTTCATCGCCGCGTTGCCGTTTGTCGGACTGGACGCCTTGTGGTCCACCGGACGTGGCACGTCCTTGTTACTTTGGCTGCTCGCGATAACGTTGTTCTTCACGAATGCCGTCTATCAGGACGGCCGCGAAGCCCGACCGTATCCGGCGATCATCCATCGCCTGATCTTCACCGGCCTCGGTGTCATGCCGATTATTTCCGCGCTCAGCTTCTACGGCCTGATACAGCGACTGCTGCAGTACGGCTGGACGGTCGAGCGGTGCTGGGCGTTTGTCGTATGGCTTATTTTGTCGCTGTTCGCGATTGGTTACGTTGTGGGAATCGTTCGCCGCCGCGACCAATGGACCAACGAACTCGCGCGGGTTAACACGGTGATGGGCGTTGTCGTTCTCGCGATCATGCTGCTGGCCAACAGCCCTGTTCTGGATTTTCGCAAGATCTCGCTGAGCAGCCAGTTAAATCGAGTGGAATCCGGCGAGATCGAGCTGCGGGAGTTCGACTTCTGGTACACCGACAGACATCTCGCGCGACCCGGTTACCTCGCGATGGAAGAAATGAAACAGAATCTCGGCGACAGCGATCCGGAATTATTGGCGCTCATCGAGTCACCGAGCAACAACCACTATGGACCGAATCCGCGAAGCAACGAGGAAGTATGGGCAGACATGCGATACCGACCGGAGGCATTTTCAGTGCCTGAGAATCTGAGAACAGCCATCGACACCTACGTCGGCGCGCAGTACGGCGATAAGGCCACGCTCTTTCGTGTTGATCTAAGCGGCGATGGTCAGTATGAGTATTTGCTTGTGGCAACACGCGACAGGTATCTCGCAACATCGTACTACTTCTATCGGACAGACGACGGCTGGCAATTCGGTTATCTGCAGCAGGCGCCTCAGATCTGGAGCGACGATATTGAGCAGCAGGTCGAAAGCGGAGAGATCCAGCTTGTCGACCCGCGTTTCAAGTCGATTAGCATCGGCGACATTACGTTTGATCCGCGCTGATTGTCACTCCGCCCAGCGGCTCGAACGTGAATGTGTAGACCAGTTTTTCTGGCCGTTTCTCTTCGATTACCGATCCCCGGCATTTCTTGACCTCAGTCCCGTCGTCAGGCGTTTATCCCAATACCGGTCGAAGAAGCCGAGCCAGTCTGAAACCGCCTTGATCGAGTCGGGCTCCAGGTGATTAATGCGTTCGCGACCCACCGTTCGGGCCGATATCAGTTCGCCCTCCTCCAGCACCGACTCCTCCGACGCGGTTCCAAGAACTCCGGCCGCAAACAGGCTTGCGAGGGCACCGGTAATTAGTTTCCTAAGCACAACAAACTCCAACGTAATACCAACGGTGACATGTCAACAGCACATCTGGCCAATACTTGGCTTGCAATATCCTTATGCCATATGTACCATTCGTACACAGGGTACACATGGGACGAGCGGTAGCATGGAAATAGTCATAGACATTAACGACCCGGTCCCTTTGTTCGCGCAGCTGATCGGCCAGATCAAGAAGGCCGTTCTCGCAGAGCAAATACATGCCGGAGATACATTGCCTTCGATTCGACAGCTCGCGAACGACCTGGAGCTTAATAGCAAGACGGTGGCAAAAGCCTATCGCCTGCTGGAGCGCGATTCCGTAATCCAGGCCAGAGGTTATCGAGGCACCTTCGTTCACCCGGATGCGAAAGCAAACAGCACAATCGATCTGGATGCGTGGGTAATGGAAAAACTGGACGAAACGATTGCGGAGTTCCGGGAATCAGGCGTAACGGATTCCGAAATTCGAATCGCGTTCGGAAAAGTGATGAACAATCACAACAAGAAGGGATAAGGATATGCCAGAGCACATACTTTTTTATGTCGTATTTTTGAGTCAGATATTCATTATTTCATACTATTTTCCACGGAAAATATACCGTCAGTCGCGGTACATACTCGACACCTATCCGCCGGCAACTCACCCGAAGCTGTATACGAAACCGATCGAGTGTTACGAGATAGCACGCCGCAACTACCAATACGTAAATGTGTTCATACTGATCGTTGGTCTGTTGATACTCGGAGCATTTCTGAGTAACCCACACGACGGTGATGTCCACAATGCCATCGTGATGGGATATTTTCCTGCACAGATGTTTCCTGTTTTTCTGATGGATCTGTCGGCACTCAAGGAACTGAAGCTGATGAGAATCGCCAATCCGCGTACTACTCGTCACGCAGAATTGCGTCCGCGGCGCTTGTTTGACTTTGTATCACCCGCGCTTTTCGGAATTGCAGTCATCACATATATCGCTTTCGTTTCTCTAATCTTCTATGTCCAGCAATTTGGATTTGAGTGGTTCGGCGGTTACTGGAACGTTCTCGGTATAACGGTAATGAACGCTTTTTGTGCAGGATTCGTCTACTGGCATATGGTCGGCAAGAAGCTGAATCCACACGAAACGAGCGAAGACCGTGGAACTCGAATACGTACGATGGCCAGAATAATAGCGTTCACAAGTATTGCAGTGACCCTATTTATCGCCGTTTCCATTGCCCTCTCTGCTTTTGACGTACGTTACCTGCTCCCGATATTCCTCAGCGTGTACGTGCAGGTACTGGCGGTTATTGGCTTTCAGGCTTATCGAATCGACAACCGGAATTTTGACGTATACAAAGAAAATCCGTTGGTCACATAAGTGCGACGGGTCACGTCCATAGGCAATGCTCTAGCTGCCTCGCCTGGACACCACGAAACTTTCGTCGTTAAACCGGAGGCCGTCGTGCTTTTGCAAGGTTCTTGCCGTAGCTTCCAGGTACTCATGCGAAGCGAGTACCTCCTCCAATCGTCGGTCTTCGATTTGCGCAACGTAGGTAGCGGCATTCCACGCGGCAAACAACGTTGAGGTCCCGATGCTTTCGGCGATCTCATCCGGCAAGGTATGCATGCGATATTGGAAGATCGCCTTGTCGTCAGGCAGCGAATTGAAGTTGTAGCTGGTCGCTTCGTGACCGAGTTGTTCCTTCAGCGTTTTCAGGAGTTCGTGGCGGTTGGCCTTAAAGGGGTTTTCGTCCGGCCAGATTTCCCTGATCAGTTCCAGACCAACATCGCCGCCGCATGACTGCACGGCAAGCAGTCGCCCACCGGGGCGCAGCGCGTGGGCCAGTGGCTTAAGCACGTACTTGACTTTAAACTCGGCATCCATGCGTGCGCGCCAGGGTTGCGAGGCGAGAACCAGATCGTAGTCTGCGCCAGCCTGGCCGCGCTGTGGAATGACAGAGTCAAGCAAGAACTTGTGGTCCTTTCGATAGATCGTAAGTACGGTCGGGCGCACATACAACGGGTTACCGGTGGTCGGGCTCGCCGTCACCTGCCAGGCATCGACAAGAAACTCGTCAAGACATCGCAGTTGCTGCCCGAACCCGTAAGAAGAGTCGCCGTCGAGTTCCACCGTTTTCCAGTTGAGGGCCGCCGCTTTGTTGATGTCACGCGGCATAAGCCACGGCGCCTCCGAGTAGTTGAGGTTGGTCAGAACTATCACGGAGGCCGGGTGCTCGACCAGACGATCAGACAGCTTCTCCAGACTCAGGCGAACATCTTCGAGGCTGATTTCTTTACCAACAATGTAGAACGGCAGTGTCGCGTAGCGCTGGTGCATTGCACGCATCACGTGCGTGAGGACTGTGCCGTCCCCCATACCCGCATCGAAAATACGTAGCGCCGGCGGTTCCGGGCGCAGGTGGACCAACTCCCGCGCCGCGCGCTCGCCGACTTTCCACTTTTCATTGCAGGTATTAACGAACGCCAGATATTTTTGACGATTGTCGAAAAACCGCAATGGCCGCTTGGCGCGAATGGAGACGCTACCTTCTTGTGGCATACGGGTAACCTTAGCGGCGCCAATGTTGGGCACCAAACTCTATCGAATAAGGCTGGCGACCGCTGCAGATTCTTTTTCGTCCGAAGTTTCTTCGACGAATACGCAGGGATGAACGCTATGTTCGTCGGACGCGGCGGGTGGAACGGGCTAACCGAATATTCTACAGCTCGTCCTGACCTGTCGATGCCGCAATACGCTGTTATCTCAGGCTGCTAATCGGCAAGACAATCGCCAAGATCTTTGCACGCTCTGATACACGCCTGGTGAAATACGCCAAACAAGAGCGACGGGGAAGCCACCGCTACCAGGAGTAGCGAATCGGCGCTACCGGGGATCGACATCATCAGGCACTTGCCTTTCGTGGCCTCAATAATGAGATTCACATAATTACCCAGTTCGGTTTCCTCAACCAATGCCGAACCTAGTGCGTGCAGCGAGCTGACCATCGCCGCAACGCGACGGTGCGATTCTTCGTCCCGATGTACCGACGCAACCTCGAAACCATCCGAAGTGCACACCTGCGCGGCCAATATATCGGAGCCGCCCTCCGCAAGTTCGGCGAGTATCGCGCGCAGTTGCTTCCCGTATATTTTTTTGACTTCTTTAGAGGTTAAAAGCTCGGTCATTCACGCCTCCATTGTCGCTACGCTTCCGAAACTTCGAGCAGCCCGAAAAGCACATCGAGAATCATCAAAACATCTTCTCCCTTACGAACGTCAGACTGCAAAACCGGCAGCAACAGGTCGCGCTTGGCAAGATACTGATAGTAGTCGTCGACGCTCGGGTAGGGATGTTCTTCGATGCGACCGACACCGACGACGGCAGTGCCGGCATCGACAAAACTCTTGAAGTTCTCGAGGTAAATATTCATATCCTCGATCGGATCCGGCCGGCTGTTATCGACCAGGATGACAAGGCCCAGCGCTCCGCGGGCGAGAATCTTCCACATGAATTCGAATCGCCGCTGCCCTGGCGTGCCGTAGAGACGCAAAACGGAACCATCGTCGAGTTGCACTTCGCCGTAATCGAATCCAACCGTCGTCGTGGCTTTTGCGAACAGCGTCTGATCGCGATTCGCCGCCTCGGTATTAACCATCTTCACCGCGCTGATCGAGGATATCGCCGTCGTCTTTCCAGCGCCCATCGTGCCCGTAAAAACTATTTTGTGTTCTTCAGTCATTCGTGGAAAGAATACCAAGAGCCTTTCTGAAGCTTTGCAGCAACGCTCGCCGCGGGGCCTCAACGGTCTTGCTGATCGCGTTTACAATTCGCGGGTCGGCCGTCACGAGATAGCCGCATATGCTGGATGCGTTGACAAAACCCGCGACCACATTTTCGTCGACCTGGATCAGTTTCGAAATATGCCGCACGCTTTTGCGCGGGCGCATCAGCGCCGCGGCGATTCGTCGGTGTTCCGGTGTATGGCGCAGAGTCTCGAACGCCGGGTAACGCTTCAGTTTGTACGCCTTCTTGTCACGCAACCAGGGAAGCAGTCCCAGGTGCCCGTATTTTATTCCGACGATCCATTGCAACATGACCAACGGCATCTTGCCGATTGTCGTGTCAACCTCACCCGTTGCCACCGGCTGGAAGCGCAGATCACTGTCCGCGGTGAGGTTTCGCAAAGCGGCGATAGAGCCGCTGAGGTAGAAGTAACGCTCGCCGGGTACGAAATACACCGGTGTCGCGGTCATGCCATTGACCTTCCACGCACGATTACCCATGCCAACGCCAGCACCCTCTCTTATCATCATCGCCAGCCTGGTAAGTTGGCTGGCCGGGTCCGCGTCCCTTACCGACGCTGCTGGCCTGGGAGTCACGGCCGATACGACGCCGGAACCCGGCGTACGCTTAACGGCAACGCTGTTCTCAACAGTGTGCAACATCGGAATCAGTTCTTCGTATCGAAGTGGCCACGAAATTCTCTTACAACCATCCGGCACAGTCTCTGCGGCACCGGCCATCACCGCCATGCCCGGCGCATCCACCCGCACACCCTCCACCGAGTCTGCCGCAACGACCAGGAAATCAGCACTGCCCGCTTGGGCCAGAACCCAGCGGTGCCTGAACGCGTTTTTCGTCACCGCCGTCGACATGATTTGCTTCAGCCGGTTACAGTCGACCTCGGACAACCCTACTTGCCCTATGGTTAGCTCAGTTTCCAAACCGTCCAACTCTCTCTCGTTGCTGACTCTTGGCTGCTTATAGTCGAGCGCAACCAATAACGGGTCTATACTACATAAACCGCCCAACTATGTCTGTACGGAAATCAACATATAGTAATTGGCAGATCTCAATGCGTTTTGAACTCCGAGATATTCATCAGATCCCTGAAAATGCGAGTCGCAACTCCCAGGCTGCGGCCTCCGCATTTATCCAGAACTCCACGTTCGCCGGTAGTAACCGTGCTATGGCGTCGTCCGTGCTGAGGTATTCCAATGCATCGATCGACAGAACTTCGGCGGCCAACTGGCAACGTGGCGGGTGGGCGCCTTCGGCCCTGGGTTTGCCGGTAATCTTGAGCTGTACTCCGACGAAGATCGAAGCGCCGCGGCCCGGAAGCCGGGAATTGCGGTTTTGCGCCATGAACGCCTGTGCATCGAAATCGTATTGGTTGGTATTCAGCATCGCCGGCATGAAAATGTTGAGGGTCAGCGTCTCACTGCTGTCGAGATTGGACAATCGCGTACGCCCGCCGTTGATGACGCTGCGTCGTTTGAAGGGACTTGTTTTGTAGTCTGTAGAACGCTGAGCACTTGCGAGTTCTTCAGGAAAGAAATGTCGCGCGTAGGCTTCTACAAACCCGTCATCCTCGAGCGACTCGGGGTAGTGGTGCAAATAGATGCGCGCGAGTTTCACCTGAGGTGGCAATATACTCCCGTGGTAGTCCGGCATGCGTTGTCGATCATCGGTAAGCGCGAGAAGCTGCCCCAGCTGCCCACCGCCGCTGTTGCCGATTGCATTGAGCGTATCGGCCGCTGCATTACTGGCAACGGAAAGTACGGAGCCGATGAAAGTGACCCGGATAAGATGCCGCGCACGGGGAAAATACTGTTCGACCATGGTTTCCTCCGAAGAAATAGTCAGCGCCAGACCGATGGCGGACGACGATAACACATCAGTTACTGCGAACGGCGCGGCGCGGGCGGCGCAATCAGTTGACCGGAAACACTCGGATCAGGAGGCGATGATGAGCGACTACTCGCCCCAGCGTCTTCGCCTTGCAATTACGCCTGTACTTAGCAACAGCACGACGATGAACGTCACACCAAACGCTCCGCCGCCACCGTCGGCGCTGGGTGCGGCGGTCGTGATGACACCCACTATGACCTGACCGCTGGCACTGTTGTTTGTTGTGTCACGATCCGCTTCGTTCGCAGTCGCTACCATTGTGTAGGACTGGTCACCCTCACTAGTGCCGGTGACCTGCACAGCCAGGCTGTTGGTCGACTGCGCGGCCAGCGATGCTGCCTGGCAGGTCGCGGTACCTGCATCGATACTGCACGTTCCGGGTGCCCAACTCGCACTGTCAATGCGCAGTCCAGCAGCGGGAGTGATCGTTACCGTCACACCCGTGGCTGTGATCGTTGATCGATTCTCCACACCAGTGTTGATCGTCGTACTCTGATTCAGGGTTATCTGTGTTGTTGCGGCGGCAGCGAGAATGAGATCGATGGCGGGATTGATCGCCAGTTGAACGCTTGCCTGATTGTTATTTCCATTGACATCCACCGTGGCAGATACTAACGCCGAGAAATCGGCGTTAGCTGTTGCGATGGTAGTGACAACCAACGACACGTCTACCCCGGAACCGGCAACGACGGTGCCGATGGAACAGCTAGCGCTCGCGGCACCACTGGTGCAGTTTCCGGCGTCAGCCGAAATACTACTCAGACTTACCGTCGCGGGGATGCTTATGTCGATGTTGACGTTGTCTGCGTCGTTGGTGCCAACGCTATTTACCGCAAAGATCACCGTGGCCGAATTTCCGAGCAACGTTGCCGGTGGCTGAGTTCCCGGCACCAGGGCTATGTCGGTACTGGGCAATGCAGAGATACAACTCGCCGTTGCCACTTCAGCCTGCATTTGAGTAATGCTGCAAGACGAGAATTGGTCGCTGCCGTTGATGCTCGGCGCCATCAGAAAGGTTTGTGCTTCCGCTTCGCAAACAGAACCGGACGTACCGTCATGCGGCGCGCCAAAGTTGTGGCCTATCTCGTGCGCAGCGATAAGGCTGTCAATATTCAGACTGTGAGTGCCCTGGGTAAGACCGGCTCCGAAGCGATTGCTGCAGATTGCGCCGCCGAATGCGATACCGACCGTCGATCCGTCCAGATCGCGACCCGTAAAAAGGTGTGACAAGCCATTGGCATTTTGACTTGGCGTAGCGTTGCGAAAGTCCGCGAGCTCGTCGATGAGGTCACTCGCAATGGTTTCGTCAGTGAATGGGTCGTTGGCGTCTTGAAACGTATCGATTCTATTGACGTTTAACTGCACGCCAAGCTGAGCACTGAAAATTCCGTCGACATTATTAATGCGTGCGATCAGGTCGGCATCGACATTGGCACCTTTGTCGCTGGTGAATTCGAAATCACCAATAATCGCCATGTCGAGTTGCGATGTAGCGCCCGGTCCGTTCGAAATCGCGGTGCTTACTTCGTCGACAATCGCCTTAAACAGGCTAACGCCGTTGTCAACCGCCTCCAGATGCGAACACGACAGAGCGCCGGCTGGTATATGCACGTCCTGTAGACGATAGATAACAGGGTCGCCTGTATTCGCGACGGCATCGATAGCATACATTTCCTGTCCGTCCCAAACCAACCCGCGCGGTATGGCGTCGACCACGACAAGTCGCACCCAGGAACCCGGCGCGCCGGAAACAGTACCGCGATAAATTCCAATACCCACATCGAGCACAGATTGCTGTGCGGGGCTTAGCAGCGCACGATTCGATTGCAGTTGAATGTCGAAGCGTTTGCTGAAGGCTTCGAACTGCAGCGTTCTGAATAACTCACCGCTAGGCTTCTGTGAGCCCGTCAGGTCCGTGACCCCGAGGCTGAAGTCCTGCAAGGTCTCACTGTAAGTAATACGAATGTCGTCTTTGGCGGTGGCGAGCGGTGAGAAGGTCACTGTAACAAGCAGCATCAACAGATATTTGAAATGGACTTTCATGCGAGCACCGGCGTAAAAATCAGACAGTGTGATAGCTAATCAAAGATACCTGTCCGACGACAAGTGCTTATTCGTCACTTATCAGCGACAGAACGTCACTTTTTGTGCTGCACGTCTCAATTTCGTGGTTTTCTGCTGACGTTACCGCCTAGCGATCTGTCGAGGTTCGTCGCAACGCACACTCTGGAATGGCGGTACCCGACTCAAAGGCGTGATGTTGCTCGATTGTCAGCAGGTACTGTTGGCTGTCGTATTCTAGTAGCTTGCGCTCAGTCAGTGTGTCTCCGTTGTCGTCGTACAAAATGACACGCCCCTGCTTCACAGTGTAAGGACCGGTTTTAGGGAAGTCCGGAAACGGGTCGATGCGTTCGCCATCATCGCTGATGTTGATCTGATCTGTAAACCGTTGCCAACTGAAAGTGCCATCGTGCAATACGATTTTATCGCCCTCCAGCGCCATGCAGGCTGGCGCGAAAACACCGTCGTGGCTCACGCAAGCGGCGAGTAATAAAAAAGGCGCGAAAACTGCCAGGCGATTCAAAGTGACCATTGATACTCCAGGATATTGTATCAGCGAAGTGCTTGTCTCGAACCCTTACACACAAGTGCAAACCGGAAAAACGCAGGTCCTGTTCAAGCCCGATACTTAGATGAGTGATGATACACTTGCTTCCCTCTCGATACTCAAGGCGGAAGGTCATGCGTTCAAAATACTTTCTGAGAATCTTCATCGTTTGCATCGCAATGTTGAGTTTCGCGGCTGCATGTACGAAATCTAATATGGCCAATGAGACCGACGCCAGCGCGTCAATTTCGGCGCCGCAAATGCAACCGCTTGTAACAACGCAGTGGTTGAGCGAACATCTGGATGATCCTGACCTGGTCGTTCTGGACACGACCGTCATCGTTGAGCAGGACGAGAGCGGAGGCATGCGAATCCTGAGTGGCGCAGCGAACTACGCCGAGGGCCACATTCCGTCGGCCGGGTTTGCTGATTTAATGGGCAACTTGTCCGACCCGGAGCGGCCGGGGCAATTCTACATGCC